>NZ_CP060414.2:2196306-2928409 GCF_014297595.2 Neisseria musculi
GTTTGATTTCAAAGCGGCCGGCGGCGGCCTGCTCGGCTCGATGATTTCTGCGGCCATGATGAACGGCATCAAACGCGGCCTGTATTCCAACGAGGCCGGCCAGGGTTCCGCCCCGAATGCGGCGGCGGCGGCTGATGTGAAACACCCGGTGTCGCAGGGTATGATTCAGATGCTGGGCGTGTTTATCGACACATTAATCGTGTGTTCGTGCACGGCGTTTATCCTGCTGCTCTCCGATGTGCATACCGCCGGCTCCACGCTCACCGGCGTGCAGCTCACCCAGGCCGCGCTGGTTTACCACGTTGGCGCATGGGGTGCGGATTTTCTGGCGGTTGTGCTGTTTCTGTTTGCGTTTTCAACCATTATCGGCAACTACGCCTATGCCGAGTCGAATATCCAATATCTCAACAACCATTGGCTGCTGATGGCGGTGTTTCGTATGGCGGTGTTGGGCATGGTGTATTTCGGCGCGGTAAACAGCGTGCCGCTGGTGTGGGATATGGCCGACCTGACAATGGGCACGATGGCATTAATCAACCTGATTGCGATTCTGGCACTCAGCCCGCTGGTGTTCCTGCTGTTGAAAGATTATTCGGCCAAGCTGAAACTGGGCAGAGAACCTGAATTCAAGCTCTCCGAACACCCCGGCCTGAAACGCCGCATTAAATCCGATATTTGGTAAGCGGCATCTGCCTGCAAAAACCGCCCGCAATACACTGCGTTTGAAGGCAGTTGGTTGCGGGCGGTTGTCTTGCCGAATCTGCTGTCAAGCACTCAAGCGGGTTCAAACCCGGGCAGAGTCTGTGAGGCCGTCTGAAATATCCGGATACCGTGATGCCCTCTCAAAAGCCACGGAAAGAATGCTTTGGAAAGCAACGCCTTGCGGATTTTGCAAGCTGTTGCGCATCCACTTGATTGACGTTAGGCATGGCTGCGGCCTGCGCCTTGCGGCGGAGCTGGAGCGGATTCGCTATAGGCCGTCTGAAACATTCGGACGGCCGTGGTTCCCGCTCTCTCAAAACCACAAAAATAATTTAAAAACAGATAATTATAATCTTTGCAGACAGCTTGGTTTATTGGCTTTCATGAAGATTCCGACCCGCCGCTGCCGGCGGGATTGAGCAGGCGGTATTGCACGCGGATAAATTCGTCCAACACCGACTGCTGTATTTCCAGCCGCCGCTGCACCGGCGAGGCAAAGCGCACCACAATATTGTAAACCTTGTCATCGCGCGGCACGCGGGTGATGCGCGGCTCGGCGGCGGGCGTGATAAACAGCTTTTGCGTCTGCACCGCCTCCAAATGCCGGTCGATTGCCTTGATATAAGGCGCGCACAAGCGTTCGAGCTGCTTCTCGAGCGCGGGAACAATGGCATCGGAATCCAAATGAATCGGCACCGGAATTTCAAACGTGTGAATCACATAAATATCCAGCACGTTGTCGCGCTGCACCGAATACGACAGCAGCAGGCTGTTGGGAAACGACACGGTTTTGCCGCTCAACTGCCCCACCAGCGGATTGGGACCTATCTGCATCATCAGCGTGTTGAGCAGGTTGATATCGACCACCCGCCCGCGCAGGCCGTTGACTTCGATATAGTCGCCCACCGAATATTGTTTGGTCGATGCCCTCAGCAGGCTGCCCGACAAACACATAATCAGCTCTTTGGTGGCCAGCACGATGGCGGCGGCCACGGCAAACATCGACAACGCCAGCGTTTGAATCTGCGCCGCCCAGATAATCGCCAGCCCGAACACCGCCATAATCAGGGTAATGTTGCGGCTGGTTACCACCCAGCGGCGTTTTTCTTCGATTTCCATCGAGGGGTTTCTGCGGAAATGCGCCTGAAGCACCACGCCGCGCAGCAGCAGTATGCCGACAATCATAACGGCCGATTCCAGCACCTCTGCCTTCACCGGGCCGTTTTGAATATATTGGTTGAATGTTTCCCACATTGTTGTTTGGTGCCCCCCAAATGATGTTTTCAAACGGACCGGCGGCCTTTGCAAAACATCTTCAGGCCGTCTGAAAAGCTTAAATACCGTTTGCCCGCGTAAGCAGAATCCGGATAATAAAAAATATCGAAATATCGATTAAACCCACCCCCGCGCCAAACGCCCGGCTGCGCCGAAACGGCGGCAGGTAAAATCCTTACAGCGTTTTTGCATGCTGCAAAAATTCCGGCCTTTATTATAAGGCCGAGACCTTTGCAAAAATACCCTTCATGCCGTCTGAAATGCTCAAGCCCTCATTCCCGCGCCGGCGGGAATCCGGCCTCAAAACCGTTAAGTATTTTATTTCAATAACTTGCAAAAAACAGCCGGGTGCCGCAGGCGGAAATGGCGATAGTGGAAGATTTCAGACGGCCTGAATGGATTTTCAAAGACCCCGTGCCGTCTGAAAAATAATGAAGCGGCAAACCGGCAACTGTTGCAGATTCACCCTGCTTTTGCGGCGGCGGCCTGCCGCCCTGTGTTGAAAATGCGCCAATCCGCTATATAATGCCCGCATTTTACAGGCACCCCGTGCCGCCAAAAATTTCAAAGGAACCGCCATGCTCAGCCCCGAACAAGTAAAAACCATGATTGAAACCGTGGTGCCGTGCGAATATGTGGAGGTGGAAGGCGACGGCCACCATTTTTTCGCCCGCATCGTTTCCTCTGCATTTGAAGGCAAACCCCGCCTCGCCCGCCACCGCCTGATTAAAGACGGCCTGGCGGAACAGCTCGCCAGCAACGAGCTGCACGCGCTCTCGATTGCCGCAGCCGCCACCCCCGCCGAATGGGCGCAAAAGCAGCCCGGTTGAGGCTTGGCATATCGGGCATTGTTTGCACTTTTCATTTTTGCCCGCCCCCCACTTCCCGAATCCCTGTTTGGAGATTTTTTAGGGCAGCCGCAAATGTCGAAAGCGCGGTAACGCCGCATCATTTCGGGCATACGCCAAACCGCCGGCGCCGGCAAAACAAAAACCTTGCGGTAGCGCAGGTGAAAGCAGACCGGCCTTTTCCGGCAGGCAAAATGTCCGAAAGCCGTCTGAAAGGGTGCAATGCCGCCACCGTGCCGTCAGATAAATTTCCGTGGTGTTTTTTGATTATTGCAAAAGTTGGGGTTGGATTGTCGAAAGGCCGTCTGAAATATTTTTTCAGACGGCCTTCTGCATGGGTGCGGCAGGTTATTGGGATTCGAAACGTTTGGCGGCTTCGTCCCAGTTTACCACGTTCCAAAATTCTTTGATGTAGTCGGGGCGGCGGTTTTGGAATTTCAAATAGTAGGCGTGTTCCCACACGTCCAAACCGATAATCGGATAACCTTTGCAGCCGGCAACGGCTTCGCCCATCAGCGGGGAGTCTTGGTTGGGGGTGGACACCACTTTCAGGCGGCCTCCGTCTGACACCAGCCATGCCCAGCCCGAGCCGAAACGGCTTGCGGCGGCCTTTTCAAATTCGGCCTTGAATGCATCAACCGAGCCGAAATCGCGCTCGATGGCTGTTTTCAGCGCGCCTTTCAGTTCGGTGCCTTTTTTCAGGTTTTTCCAGAAAAAGGTGTGGTTTACGTGGCCGCCGGCATTGTTGCGCAACACGGTTTGTTTGTCGGCGGGCAGCTCGCTCAGGCGTGAAACCAGCTCTTCGGGGCTGAGTGCGGCAAATTCGGGCAGCGATTCCAGCGCGGCATTGGCGTTGTTCACATAAGCCTGATGGTGTTTGCTGTGGTGGATATTCATGGTTGCTTCGTCAAAATGCGGCTCGAGCGCATCGTAGGCATAGCCGAGTTCGGGCAGGGTGTAGGCCATGGTGTTCTCCTTAACATGGGATTCAAAACGGTAAGCTCGAAAACGTGCGGGCACGCTCCGGCAGATTGCTGATACTAGCCAATTATCGGGCGGTGCTGCAAGCGGGAAAGCCCTTATGGTTTGCGGGGTTTTTGATTCTGATTCGGTGATGGTTCAGACGGCCTGCCAGATCCGGGCAAGTTTTTAATAAATTTGTTATTTTTGTTTAAATTCAAAACACTATGGTTTAAATATGATGGCGGCACGTTGATTTTTGTTTACAAACTGTTCATTTTATTATAAAAAACATTCTTACCTTTCCGGCTTCCGCATGAAAATAACGATATCCTGCACCAGGAAGCCCTCAGCGAAAACCGACATTGCACTCACGACATAACCAAATTAAGGAGCCAACATTGTCTGTTCACAAGCAAAATCCCAACCCGTCCGACCCCAAGCGCATCGAGTTCCGCTATAAGCCCGCACGCCGCCAGATGTCTTACCGGCATTTGGGCATGTTTGATGCCGATAAAAATTTCCGCCCGCACGGCGCAACAGCCACACCCGACACCCGCATCGACACATTCACGTTTTTCGGTGTGTTGGTGATTCTGTTTGCCATTACCGTGCCGCTGGTGGTGTTTCCGCAGCAGGGTGCCGACTGGGTGGCGGTTACCAAATCTTTCGTTACCGGCAAGCTCGGTGTGGGCTATTTGGCCTTCGGCGTGCTGGCGTTTATTTTTGTAGTTTATATTTCGTTTTCCGACATCGGCAACATCAAACTGGGCAAGCCCGAAGACGAGGTGGAGTTTAAAACCGGCTCTTGGGCGGCGATGATGTTTTGCGGCGGCATCGGCTCGGGCGTGATGTATTGGGGCATCGTGGAATGGGTGTATTACTGGCAAGGGCCGCCGTTCGGGCTGGAGCCGGGCTCGCCCGATGCCGTGCGCTGGGCCAGCACCTACGGCCTGTTTCACTGGGGACCTGTGGCTTGGGCAATTTATCTGGTGCCTTCGGTGGCCATCGCCTATTTCGCCCATGTGCGCAATTCGCCTGTGTTGAAAGTGAGCCAAAGCCTGATGCCGCTCTTGGGCGAACGCTTTACCAAAAGCAACTGGGGCAAGCTGATAGACGTGTTTTTCGTGTTCGGCATGATAGGCGGCGGCGCCACTTCGCTGGGGCTGGCCTCGCCGATGATAGGCGAAGGGCTCTATGAGCTGTTCGGCATCGCCAACAGCCTCGGCACCCAGCTGGTGGTGCTGCTGGTTACCACTTCCATCTTTGCCTATAGCGCCTACCAGGGCTTGCGCGGCGGCATTCAAAAGCTCTCCAACATCAATTTTTATCTCGCCATTGCCTTTTTGGTGTTTGTGCTGTGTGTGGGGCCTACGGTATTTATTTTAAATGTGGGGCTGGAGAGCCTCGGCCGTTCACTCACCCAAATGGCAGCCATGATGACTTGGACAGAATCGTTTGCCGGGTTTGAGCAGCAGGGTTTCAAAAATACCGGCTTTCCCAAAGACTGGACGATTTTCTACTGGGCGTGGTGGCTGGTGTTTGCCCCCACCATCGGCCTGTTTATCGCCAAAATCTCCAAAGGCCGCACCATCCGCCAGATGACCGTAGGCTCGATGTTTTACGGCTCGCTCGGCTGCGCGGTGTTTTTCATTATTTTGGGCAACTACGGCATGTATCTGCAATTAACCGGCGCGCTTGATGTGGTGTCGGTGTTGAACGACAAAGGCGCCACCGCCGCCATCTTTGCCGTGTTGAACACCCTGCCTGCGGCCAAATTTGTAATCGGCGTGTTTATCGTGCTGGCCGTGCTTTTTACTGCCACCACTTTCGACAGCATTTCCTACATTCTCGCCTCAGTGGTGCAAAACGAAGTGGACGGCGAACCGCACCGCTGGAATCGTCTGTTTTGGGCATTTACCCTGTGCATACTGCCTGCCGCACTGATGTTTATCGGCGGCCTTGCCACCCTTCAGACGGCCTCTATCTTTGCCGGCGCACCCTTGCTGGTGATCATGAGTATGCAGATGCTGGCCGTGATTAAAGCCGCAAAATACGATCTGCACTACCAACCCGATTATTCGCTGAGAACCATCCACATCGAAGAAATTCCCGCCAACGCCCCGTGGGAACGCGGCGAAACCACCCAGGCTCCCGAAGGCTCGGTGTTGGCGCAGCAGGCGGTGTATGAAGAACTGCGCCAAAGCAGCGGCGAAGAAGAAGCCTCTAAAGACAAAAACAGCCGAATCTGAAAAGAGGCCGTCTGAAAAAACCTCCCCAAGCAGCAGAAACAGCATATTGCCGCTTGGGGATGATTGCGGATTAAATCAAACAAAAGCAAGGCGGCCGCCCTGCCCCATAGTTGCTGCAAACGGCTATGGTTCGGCAAAGCAGGCCGATGCCCCATATTTTAAAGCCGTTTTTTCATATTTCGTTTCCGACTCCGTCTATCAGCCATTTTCCCTTTGATTTGATTAATCTCAGTTTCACTTCGATATTGACGGGTTTGCCGTCTGCGTGCACGGCAAATTCAGGTTTTACATTATCCCGCAACACCATGATTCCGGTTTTCCCATTCCGGTTTTTTACTTTGAAATCAAAATGTTCGGGAGAAACATCCAATAATGCCGCGCCCAGTAACGCATCATATTCAATGCCTCTGTATTGATTCAAAAGCTTTCTTTCCGATTTGGAAAGTTTTTTGTTTTCAAGAGCTTGTTCTGCCAATTCCAACGCCCTGCTTCTTTCCTGATAAGTTTTGCGGAAATTTTCCGTAACAGGTAAAGACAGCCGGTGCTTTTCATGGATACGGCCTTTTATAATCATTGATAAATTTTTCGGCTATTGTTGCCGCTTCGTTTTTCTGCCTGATGCTGATGCTTTTACCATCATTTTTTTCCCATCGGTTTTTGCGCCGGAATTTCCGCACCCGCCACCGTTATCCATCCGAATATCAGGCATAAGCCCATGCCGGTTTTCAGCTTGTTCATTTGCTGCTCCTGTGTTTTATGATCGGCATTCATGCCGTTCAACATTAAAAAATTATTTCAAAGCAAACGCCTGACCTCCCAACGCCAACCGGCCATATTGCCCGGCCGCCTTTCAGACGGCCGGCAAACCGTTTTTTTCAATCCCAAACCCGGCAACGCCGCAGCGGTTCACGCTGTCTGAAAGATCCTGCAATCACTGCATAAATCTGAAATCACGGGAGCTTTCTAATCCATCATTGCACCCATTGCACCCGAGCGGCTTTCAGACGGCCTCACGGCACATCGGCACGGCTGTTTTCCAGCCGCACCGCCGCCGCTTGGTTTTGGCCGTCTGAAAGCGTGAAAGCGGCATTTTTCCAACTGCCGCCCTCCGGCGGGCGGTAGCGGACGCGGTAGCTGCCCGGGGGCAGTTTGAATGCGGTAAAGTCTGCTCGCGGGGGGATATAGATAGTGCGGACGGCACTGTTGCCGCGTTCGTGATAAACCTGCACCAACACCGCAGAGCGGTTGGCGCGGTTGTCGATTTTCACCATGCCGTTGCCCGTTTCGGCCAACACGGGGTAGCCGGCCATATATTGCGCAAATTCGGGATAACCGGCCGGAGCGGTGTCGGCGCGTACAACGGGCATATCGGCGGCGGCTTCGCGCTGCCGGCCGGCCAGCAGGAACAGTCCGCCGATTAAGGCGGCAAAAACCAGCAGCCCCAGCCACAAACGCCGCGCACGAAGGGCTTGGGCAAACAGGCCGGGGTTAGGGGGGCGGTTTGGCGGCATCGGTGAAGAAACCGGCTGCCCGCGCTCTGTGTGTGCGGCAATCCACTCATCGTGGGCGCGCCGCTGCCCGGGGTCGGACAGCACGGCATACGAGCGGTTCACCAAACTCATGATGCGGCCGGCATCGGGATTGTCGCGGTTTTGGTCGGGGTGGTATTTTTTGCACAGCGAACGGTAGGCGGCACGAATCACCTCAATCGGCGCATCTTGCGCCACCTTGAGGTTGTCGTAATGGGTGCGTATGCGCTTCGACATCCTGCCCGCCGTATGGAGATGGAAAGCCGTGATTATATTCAATTTTCGGCCAAAACAGGTGGTATATCGGATAAAAGGCCGATGCCTTTGTCAAAATGCCTTCAGGCCGTCTGAAAACGGTTTCAGACGGCCTTGTTGCAACATAGATGCTTCTCAAATGCCCGGGAAGCAAATTTAATACACGCCCCGCGCCCTTCGCTGTGCAGAGGGAATCGGGATGAAAAAATATTAAAATCTCAGTTAAACAATTGCTGATAAACCAAACGTTTGATTTTTCGTCTGTACGCGGGGCAGCTCAGCAGGCTTGCGAAAACAATGGCGGCAGATAAGCGTTTTGCCAAGTTTGTCTTGCCGTGCTTTTTGGATTTTCCAACGATTCAGGCCGTCTGAAAACGGTTTCAGACGGCCTTGTTGCGGGCTGATACTTCACATGCGGAAAACGGCCTTAATACATGCCCTCGCGCTCTTCGCGGGTGCTGATGTAGATGTTTTTCACCTGGGTATAGGCGGCCAGCATCATTTTGTGGGTTTCTCGGCCGATGCCGGAGGTTTTATAGCCACCGAACGGTGCGCCTGCGGGCAGGCGGTTGTAGCAGTTTACCCAAACGCGGCCGGTTTCCAGCGCGCGCGATACGCGCAGGCAGCGGTTGATGTCTTTGCTCCATACCGCGCCACCCAAGCCGTATTCGGATTCGTTGGCCATTTTCACCACTTCCTCTTCGGTTTTAAACTTAATCACAGTGGCCACCGGGCCGAAGATTTCTTCTTGCGACACGCGCGCATCGTTGCTGTCAGCGGCAATCAGCGTGGGTTCGACAAACTCGCCTTTGGCCAGGCTGCCTTCCACTTTTTTGCCGCCGGTGATGATGCGGCAGCCTTCCTGTTGGCCGATTTTCACATAGTTCAGAATGGTTTCCACCTGGTTGGCGTTTACTTGCGCGCCCATTTGGGTGTCGTCTTCCCACGGCAGGCCGACTTTCACTTTTTTAAATTCTTCGGCAAGGGCGGCAACGAATTTATCGTAAATGCCTTCCTGCACGAAAATGCGCGAGCCGGCGCAGCACACTTGGCCCTGGTTGAACAAAATGCCTTTTTGCGCGCCTTCGAGGGCTTTGTCGAAAGGCATGTCGTCAAAGAAGATATTGGCCGATTTGCCGCCCAATTCGAGCGTGGCGGGAATCAGCATTTCGGCAGCGGCGATACCGATGCGGCGGCCTACGGCGGTGGAGCCGGTGAACGCCAGCTTGTTGAAGCCCTTGTGGTGCAGCATATATTCGCCGGATTTCGAGCCTTTGCCGGTGATGATGTTGAGCACGCCTTTGGGCAGCAGGTGGTTCACTTTTTGGGCAAACGAGAGCAGGCTCAGCGAAGTGCTCGAAGAGGGGTGGATAACGATGGTGCAGCCGGCGGCCAGCGCGGGGGCGATTTTCCAGGCGGCCATCAGGAAGGGGAAGTTCCACGGGATAATCTGGCCGACCACGCCGATAGGCTCGCGCAACACGATAGAAAAATCTTCTTCATCAAGCTGGTTGCAGGTGCCCTCTTCGCCTCGTATCACGCCGGCGAAATAACGGAAGTGGTCGGCAGCCAGCGGAATATCGGCGGCACGCGTTTCTCGTATGGGTTTGCCGTTGTCCAGCGTTTCCTGCAGGGCAAACAGCTCGGCGTTTTCATCGATAACATCGGCGATTTTGTTGAGAATGGCGGCGCGCTCGGCAGCGGTGGTTTTGCGCCAGGTTTTGAATGCCTGCTGTGCGGCGGCCACAGCGGCATCCACATCTTCATCGGCAGCATCGATAAACTTGGCCAACGCCCCGCCGTTGGCGGGGTTGTATGAAACCATGGTTTCGCCTTTGCTGCCTTTGGTCCATTCACCGTTGATCAGCAGACCGTATTCTTGATCAAACACATTCAGATTTTTTGCCATGATATTTCTCCTGGTTTTTTGGGGATAAGCCTAGGTCTTGGGGTGCAGAATAATATTTTTTGCGGTCGGATTCAAGCGTTGCCGCCCATAATGTTTTGAAGTGCTTGCACCAAGATGGTTATGGATCGTTGTGTTTTATTGTGTGTTTGGCTGACAAGGTGAAAAGCAAGGCCGGGTAAAAGGCCGTCTGGAAGCCTTTCAGACGGCCTGTCATCAAAACATGCCCGGTTTGAAAGCAAACCTTATTTATATCCGGCCTGCTTCATCAGCATCACGGCTTTTTTCTGGTTGCTGCCGGCCACGGATACATTAATGATGTCTTGTTTGAATCTGCCCCATTTGGCTACTTTCGGGTCGGGGCTGATTTTCGGATTGGCGGGATATTCGTGGTTGAGGTCGGCAAACAGGTTTTGCGCCTCGCTGCCGCTGAGCCATTCGATAAATTTCTGCGCTTGGGCAGCTTTTTTGCTGTGTTTGGCCACGCCTGCACCGGATACGTTTACATGGGTGCCTTTACTCTGTTGGTCGGCAAAAAATACGCCGATGGGCAGATTGGGCTTTTTATCCGACAAACGGCCGAAATAATAAGTGTTGGCAATGCCCACATCACAGCGGCCTTCGCCGATGGCCTCCAGCAGGGAGGTGTCGTCCGGGAAGGGTTGGGCAGCGAGGTTGGCCACCCAGCCTTTAACGGTTTGCATGGTTTTGCCCTGGCCTTGGTTGGCAATCATGGTGCCGACCAAAGATTGGTTATACACATTGTTGGAGGTGCGCAGGCACAGGCGGCCTTTCCATTTGGGGTCGGCCAGCGCGGCATAGGTGGAAAGCTCGGCCGGCTTCACTTTGGCGGTGTTGTAGAAAATGGTGCGGGCGCGCACGGAAAGGCCGTACCAATGGTTTTTGGGATCGCGCAGGTTGGCAGGAATATTGCCTTTGAGCACGGCAGAATCAATTGGCCGCAGCAACCCCATCTGGGTGGCCTGCCACAGGTTGCCGCCATCAACGGTGATAAACACATCGGCAGGGCTGTTGCTGCCTTCGGCTTTGAGCTTTTCCATCAAGGGGCCGGCTTTATCGTTTACCAGCTTGATGTTTACGCCGGTTTTTTTCTGATAGGCTTCGGCCACGGGGCGCAGCAGGTTGTCGGCGCGCGAAGAATACACCACCAGCTCCTCGGCAAACGCAGGCGCGGCTGCCAGCAGGGCAACAGAAACGGCAAGGGCTTTTTTCATCATGATTTTCTCTTTCTATATAGTTACTTAAAATATTTTTATACTGCAGGGGCTATTCTAAATGACATTCCGCATCATAACAATATAAATTATCATTTATTGCTGTATTTGCTTGTTTGGTTTGCATTCTGAAGCAGCGGCAACGATAATACGCGCTGTTTTTTAGCTGAGGCCGTCTGAAAAGTTATGAGTAGCCCTGCATTCAAACTGCTGCCGCGTTTGTGGCTGGCGGCCTGCATTGCGTTTGTTGTGATCCCTCTGGCTGTGATTGTGGCGGCCTTGGGAGAATTTGACGCTGAAATTTGGGCATTTCTGCTCGAATACCAACTGCCCGAGCTGCTGAAAAACACGCTGTGGCTGGTGGCGGGTGTGGGTGCCGGCACGGCAGTGTTGGGCACCACAGCGGCATGGCTGACCGCGATGTATGATTTTCCGCTGCGGCGTTTTTTCTTTTGGGCGATGATGCTGCCGCTGGCCGTGCCGGCTTATGTGTTGGCGTTTACCCAAATCGGTTTGTTTGACTACAGCGGCCCGCTCAACAGCTGGATGCGCACGCATTACGGCATCGTGCAGCTTTTTCCCGACATCCGCAACGGCACCGGGCTGGCTGCGGTGATGAGCCTCACCTTTTATCCCTATGTTTACCTGCTGGCGCGCAATGCTTTTTCCAGCATGGGGCAGCGCGCACTCGAAGCCGGTGCATCGTTGGGGCTTTCGCCCGCGCACGCATTTTTCAGGCTGGCGCTGCCGATGGCGCGGCCGTGGATTGCCGGCGGCGTGATTTTGGCGCTGATGGAAGTGTTGGCCGATTTCGGCACCGTTTCCGTGTTTGGCTATGACACCTTCACCACCGCCGTTTATCAGGCCTGGTTCGATTTTTACTCGCTCGAAACCGCCAAACAGCTCGCCGCCCTGCTGATTGCGCTGGTGTTCGTGTTGCTGGCGCTCGAGCAGCTCGGCCGCGGCAACCGCCGTTTCAGCCAACCGGGCAAGGCGCAGCAACACCGCTGCAGACCGCTTTCAGACGGCCGCAAATGGCTGGCAACACTCTATTGCAGCCTGATTCTGACTTTTGCCTTTCTGATTCCGCTGGTGCAGCTGGGCTTTTGGGCATACGAAACCCGCAACGACGGCTTTAATACCACCCTGTGGCTCAACGCCTGGCATTCGTTTGCCGCCGGCCTGGCCGCCGCCCTGCTCACCGCCGCTGCCGCCCTGCTGCTGGCATTGGCCAAACGCGCCGACAAAAGCCGCTTTGCCGCCGTGGCCGCCCGCATTGCCACGCTGGGTTACGGCATTCCCGGCACCGTGCTGGCAGTGGGCGTGTTTGTGCCGGTGGCGTGGTTCGACAATGTATTGATTAGCTATCTCAAACTACCCGAAGGCACCACTGCCGTTTTCAAAGGCACCCTGGCCGTGATGCTGGCCGCCTACCTGATTCGTTTTCTGGCGGTGGCTTATGCAGCGGTGGAAGCCGGTTTGGAACGCATCAGCCCCTCGCAGGCCGAAGCAGCGCGCTCGCTGGGCTGCACCGGAGCCGGCGTGTTGCGGCGGATTTATCTGCCGCTGCTCAAAGGCTCGCTCGGAACAGCAGTGTTGATGGCATTTGTCGATATCATGAAAGAAATGCCGATAACGCTGATGACGCGCCCCTATGATTGGGACACCCTGGCCGTGCGCGTTTACATGTTTACCATCGAAGGGCAATACGCCAACGCCGCGCTGCCGGCACTGCTGATTGTTTTAACCGGCCTGGTTCCCGTTATCCTGTTTTCGCGCACGGAGCAAAACCCATGATTTTAAACGTTTCGCAACTGAGCCTCTCATTCGGCGCCAAGCCCGTGCTGCAGGATTTCGGATTTAAGCTGGCAGAAGGCGAAATCGCCTGCCTGCTGGGCCACTCCGGCTGCGGCAAAACCACCGCCCTGCGCGCGATAGCCGGCTTCGAGCAGCCAAACAGCGGCAGCATCACCCTCAAAGGGCAAACCCTTTCAGACGGCCGCAGCTTCACGCCGCCGCACCAACGCCGCATCGGCATGGTATTTCAAGACTACGCCCTGTTCCCCCATCTCACCGTAGCGCAGAATATCGCCTTCGGGCTGAGCGGGCAGAGCGCCGCCGCACAAGCGCAGCGCGTTAACGGGCTGCTGGCGCTCACCGGCCTGCCCGAATACGGCAACCACTATCCCCACCAACTCTCCGGCGGCCAGCAGCAGCGCGTTGCACTCGCACGCGCACTCGCGCCCAAGCCCGGCCTGATTCTGCTGGACGAACCGTTTTCCAACCTCGATGCCGATTTGCGCGCCCGCCTGTCCAAAGAAGTGCGCCAACTGCTCAAGCAGGAACAAACCAGTGCCGTTTTGGTTACCCACGACCAGCAGGAAGCCTTCGCCATGGCCGACAAAATCGGCATCATGCACGAAGGCCGTCTGAAACAGTGGGATACCCCCTACAACCTCTACCACCGCCCCGCCGATGCCCACACCGCCCGCTTTATCGGCACCAGCGTGATGCTGCGCGGCCGGGTAAGCGGCACAAACTGCGTGAAGCTGACCGTAGGCGAATTCTGCGGCACCGTGCCTTTGGGCTGCCAAAGCTGCACCGAAGTAGATGTATTAATCCGCCCCGACGACATCGTACACGACCACCACAGCCCCATCACCGCCGAAGTGCTCGACAAAGACTTCAAAGGCAGCCACTTTATCTACACGCTCAAGCTCGACAGCGGCGAAACCGTGCCCGCACACATCGGCGGCCACCACGACCACCCTATCGGCAGCCGCATCGGCATCCGCATGGAAATCCAAGACCTCATCGCCTTCCCCGCAGAAAATCAGGCCGTCTGAACACCCCTGCGCAGCCCGGCGTGCATTCCAAACCCTGCAGAATTTCCGGCCGCAACAGTCAATCCGCAAGCCGTCCAACATTTTGAAACCGGCAAGAGCGTTTTCAGACGGCCCACCCCCAGCGCGAGATAGATTTTTTTCGGGTGGTTGTTGCGGATAGCTTCGTGCAGCTTCACCAGCGCGCTGCGTTTTTTGGCAACCATCAACAGGCCGCTGGTGTCTTTTCGAGGCGGTGGACGAGTTCGAGATATTCGGCTTCGGGGCGGGAGCGGCGGAGTTGTTCGATAACGCCGAAGCTCACGCCGCTGCCGCCGTGCACTGCCGTGCCTGCGGGCTTGTTGATAACCAGCACGGCATCGTCTTCATACACTGTCTCAAACCTGCGCGCGGTTGCTGCGGGGCAGCCCTTATCTGCCGTGTGCAAATCCGCTACAATCAATCCTGCTTTTGCCTGAAACCCCGATGCTGCCGCGTGCACTCGGCATCTTGGCGCGCTGCCCAGCGGCGCAGTTTCAGTTTTGTGGATAACGGATGCCGCCGCAGCGGGCGGCACCCTAACCGTTAGGAGCTTTGATGGACGCTGCACGCCGGCTTTACACGCTGCTTTGGCAGCCTGCCCCGTTTTTTATCCGCCGCTATCTGAAAAAGCGCGCGCAGGCCGCTCCTGCTTATTTGGCGCACTGGGGCGAACGTTTCGGCGGGGCGCAGGCCGATCCCGTGCAGGAGCCGCTGTGGGTACACGCCGTGTCGGTGGGCGAAACCCGCGCGGCCGAGCCGCTGATACGCGGACTGCGCCGCTATTTTCCCGATGCGCCGCTGCTGCTCACCCAAATGACGCCCACCGGCCGTGCCGCCGCACAAGCGCTGTATCCCAATGCCCAATGCCGTTATCTGCCTTATGACAAGCCCGAGTGGGTCGGGCAGTTTCTGCGGGAGCACCGCCCGCGCTTGGGCATTCTGATGGAAACCGAAATCTGGCCCAATCTGATGCACGGCTGTGCCCAAGAGGGCGTGCCGCTGTTTTTGGCCAATGCGCGGCTGTCGGAAAAATCGCAAAACGGCTATTTGAAAGTGCGCCGCCTGGTGGAGCCGGCGATGCAGACGCTGCGGGGCTGCTATGCGCAAACTGCCGCCGATGCCGAGCGGCTGCATTTAATCGGCGCGTCCAATGTGCATGTGTGCGGCAACACCAAATACGACATCACCCCCACCGCCGGTATGCGTGAATTGGCGGCGGTATTGCGCAACCGCACCGGCAACCGCCCGGTGCTGGTGTGCGGCAGCACGCGCGAACATAAGGGCGTGGACGAAGCCGAACTGCTGCTGCGGGCATGGCGCGCCTATCACGGCGATGCGCTGCTGGTTATCGTGCCGCGCCACCCCGAACGTTTTCAGACGGCCTTCGACACGGCGGTGCGGCTGGGTTTTACCGCCCAAAAGCGCAGCGACAATGCTGCAGTCGCCGCCGGCACCCAAGTGTGGATAGGCGACAGCATGGGCGAGTTGATGGCTTATTATCTGGCCGCCGATGTGGCGTTTGTGGGCGGCAGTTTGGTGGATACAGGCTGTCAAAACCTGATTGAGCCTGTGGCCTGCGGCGTGCCGACACTGTTTGGCCCCTCCACCTATAATTTTGACGCCGCCGCCCGCGGCGCGGTGGAAGCGGGCGCGGCCGGGCAGGTGTTCAGCGCGCAGGAATGGCAGTACACCGCCGCGCAATGGCTCTCCGATGCCGCGCTGCGCAGCCGCTATGCCGCCTGCGCCGAAGCGTTTGTGGGCAAACACCGGGGTGCCAGCCGCAGAATGGCCGAGCGGATTGCAGAAACCGTGCAGCAGGCATAGTTTGGCGGTGCAGCCCGTTGCGCGGGCGGCAAACGGCTCGAACCAAGCCTGCATGATGGTGAATCACTTTATTTTCCGCACCGGGCGGCAGCAAGCCGCAGACCATACCAAACCGATTCTGCTGCCGTTTCGGAGGCCGGTAAAACCGTTGTCTGTTAGCCAAGATGCGGCAACGCCGTAACGGAAATAGAAGCAGACTCACTCTGTATCAAGCGGAACCGGCGGCGCAAATGGGCAGAATACCCTGCAACAGCCTGCCTCAGCCCTAAACCCCGTTTCCAAAGCTACAAAGGCCGTCTGAATGTTCAGACGGCCTTTCTACACGGGAGAAAGTGGCCCTATTCCCACACCGGCGCGGCAGAGCGGCTGGAGGGGCGTGCGGAAAAAGCAGGCAGCGGCCGGAAACTGCCGGCCATGGGTTTACGGCTGCGGGGTTTGCGGCTGCGGAGCATTTGCGGCGAACGGGGTTGTGAAAGAGGCCGTCTGAAACATGGTTTTCAGACGGCTCGGGATTCGCGGGCAGGACGGTTTGATTTTCGGAACCGGTGCGGCGGGCTGCTGAAAACGGCAACAATGGCGGCAGGCGGGTGGGTGGGTGCGGCCGTCTGAAACGGCCTGCCGTTATCGGGCGTTTACCGTGGCGCAACGAGCCGCCCCGCTGCCAACATCTGTTTCAGGCCGTCTGTATGCCTGACCCTGCCCAAGCGCGTATAGCGGTAAGCATGGAAAAAGTTTGATCAAACACCACCGGCAGCACTACCCTGCCACGGCGGGACCGCCCGCTGCAATGCTGCCGGCCTTATTCTGTGCCGCCCCAATTTGAAACCGCTGCCGCGCGGCCATTCAGCCATTCAGATATACCGTTTTTTTGTTCTGCCGCGCGCGGCGCACAGGCGGGCGGCAACAGCCGGTGTTTGACTGCCTGCCCCGTTTGTTTGCGGCTATGCGGCGTATCAAGTGATGAGCGAAGCCGCGCAAAACCATGCCGTGCATTTTCCGGCAACCCTTGAATGCCTGCGTTTCATCATTTAAGCTAGAGGCCGTCTGAAACCCAACACAGAGGAGCCTGATATGCCGATTACTGCCCGCACCGTGGAATACACCACCGCCGAGGGTCTTACCCTGCAAAGTTACCTGTGCCTGCCCCAACAGCCCGAAAGCGGTTTGGCCGGCGTGCTGGTGGCCCCTGAGTGGTGGGGGTTGAGCGGACACGCCAAACGCGCCGCCGAACGCCTGGCCGAACAAGGCTATGCCGCAATGGCGATGGATTTATACGGCGGGGCGCGCCTCACCGATGATGCCGCCCAAGCCAACGAATGGATGAGCGCGGCTCTGGCCGACCCTGCCACGCTGGTCGGGCGCACCCGCCTCGGCCTGCAGGCCCTGGCCGCGCAGCCCGAAGTGGACGGCAGCCGCATCGGCGCCATCGGCTTCTGCTTCGGTGGCCGCGTGGTGCTCGATATGGCGCGCCGTGGCGAAGATTTGAAAGCCGTGGCCAGTTTCCACGGCATTCTCGCCACGCCCGAGCCCGCGCGTAAAGGCAGCGTCAAAGGCGAGCTGCTGATAGAGCACGCGGGGCTGGACAGCATGGTGCCGATGGAGGCGGTCGAGGCGTTCCGTCAAGAAATGGATCATGCCCAAGCGCGTTACCATATTGATGTTTTCCCCCATGCCAAACACGGCTTCACCAACCCGCAGGCCACCCGCAACGGTGAAAAAAACGGTGTGGACTTGGCCTACAACGAAGCCGATGCCGAAGCGGCCTGGCAGAATATGCTGGGTTTGCTGGAACGCGCTTTGTGATTTCGCTGCCCAAGCACGGCAACGTTGGCATGGCCTGTGCTGTCGCCGGGGTTTGGGCGTGCAGGCAATATCGGAAAGCATAACGCATCCGCATGATGTTCATACGGCACTGAACATCACGAAACCGCTGCTCGGCAAAACCCGCCCGAACCGCATATCAAAGTGTAGGCCGCCCGGCCGGTGCCGATATGCGGGCGGCAACCGGCGCATTGCCCGGCATAT
Source organism: Neisseria musculi (assembly GCF_014297595.2). Classification (NCBI taxonomy): domain Bacteria; kingdom Pseudomonadati; phylum Pseudomonadota; class Betaproteobacteria; order Neisseriales; family Neisseriaceae; genus Neisseria; species Neisseria musculi. The sequence continues at coordinate 2,213,982 of NZ_CP060414.2, forward strand.
TGAATCACGGGTATTGCCCGAATGCCGATTTCCGTGAAAGTCAGTTTTCAATATATCAATCTGCCGTTTTGTATTATTTTTAAACCCATGCCGAAAGCAGCAGGTTCGGCCTAGATACCGACATTCGAAAAACCACTCAAGGAGAACATCATGCTTCATTACGCTGTAGTGTTTTTTGTTATTGCCATTATTGCTGCCGTTTTCGGTTTCGGAGGCATTGCAAACAGCGCGGCAGGCATCGCAAAAATTTTATTTTTCGGTTTTGTGGTTCTCGGTGTGCTTTCGCTGATTTTCGGCAGAAAACGCTGATGCTCCGCAAACATAACCGGCATATCGGGCACACAACGCCTGTTTCTTAATGCCGCGTAGCCCATCCATCCAAACATCAGGCCGTCTGAAAGAACGTTTGCCCGTTTTTCAGACGGCCTGATGCTTCCCTGCGGTTTTGCGCTTTTCAGGCAACGGCCGCCCTTGCGGCCTGACTGCAGTTGCCGGCCCGTTTTCAAACAACAATCATGGCAGCATCGGCCGGCCGCGCGGCACGGCAATGTATCCGCCCCGTTCCCGCTGCCGCAGGGTGCCGGCAATAAAGAGCCAGCTCTGCTGCCGTTTTAAGCAACCCGCAAAACAAGCCAAACAACGCAAACAAAAAAGGGGTGCTTGGCACTGCCGCCTGCGCCGCGCCGCCTTATGCTTCTTTGAGGTTCGGCTGTCAGTGTTTCAGACGGCCTCCGGCGTAGTTGCCGGGGCTCCGGTGCGCTTGCGCAGGCGGGCTTTTTTCCGTATCCGCCCTTCGCCCGAACTGAAACTTTATTACCCGCGTCCAACCCTGCCGCCGTATGCGTGCCGGCAGGCCATCGGCTTCTCCATGTTTGTCAAACCATTAATACTGATTTTTAACCTTTTTTCAGAAAATTCTCTTTGATTCATACGGCCATTTTAATATCGCACATTCATTACCCGTTACCGTTCCTTTCAGCGCAAGCTCCGTCTTTCAACGCAGGCAGGGCTTGATTTTGACCGCCGGCAGCCTCTCCGGGGCGGGGAAACACACCGGGCTGTGCCCGATATGCACTTCGGGCATGAAAATCTATTACGAAGTTTTCCTACAGAAAACCGCCGCCTGCCCTGAGGCAGGCTCATGCAGACACGCGGAAACACCGTCTCACAAGATTTTTGTTTCAAATTTTTAAGGGAATCATGATGGAAATATATTTCAAAACCGCCCTGGTGTTCACCCATTTCATTCTGGCGGGCATCGTATTGACCAAAGTGCTGCACACCGATTTTCTGTTGTTGAAAAACTATACCTCTCCCCTGGATAAGGATTTGATCCAACAAATCAAACAGGCCAAGCAGGTGGCATTGTGGGGGCTGTTGGGGCTGGCGGCCACAGGCATTGCGCTGGTGGTTTACGGCATACTCACCAGCCCGGGTTATTTAAACAACCCCAAGCTGTGGGTGAAATTTATCTGCGTGGGCGTGTTGGCAGCCAACGGTTTTCTGGTGCACCGGCTCGCCCGTCATGTGCAGGAAAAAACCGTGCTGGCCGACTTCCCCTACGGGCTTTCGGTGCAGATTTCGATTGTGGGCGCAATCAGTTCGGCAAGCTGGATTTTCGCCTGCTGGCTGGGCATTGCCCGCTCTTGGAACAGGGTGCTGCCGTTTTCAGAAGTGTTGGGGCATTACGGCCTGGTGTTGCTGGCGGCCGTGTGCGCCAGCATGCTGGTGAATATCCGCTTTGTGCAACAGCGGCAATATCATGAAGGCTGACCCGTTTTCAGACGGCCTGCATATTGCCCGCAACCGCTGCAAAACACCTTAAGGCCGTCTGAAAGGCCTTGATGCCGCCACTCCCGCGCGGGCGGAAACTCAGATAAAAAATATTGGAGTATGGATGAAAAAATTCTGAAATGCTGAATATCCGGCTTCCCGCGCAGGCGGGCGCAGCGGCAAATAAAACTTCTTGTGGTGTTTTTTTGAATTTTGCAAAGGTTTCGGCGGCCGCCTCTGAATAGGCGTCTGCCCCGATAACGGCGGCAGGTTCCCGCCCTTAGTTTGCATTTGTGGCCGGTGTGCATTGAAACGGCGCTGCCGCACCGCTGCAAACAGCGTCTCCAAGCCGCAGCCTCGCAGTTTTCCGCCCGGCTTTTCAGAATGGCTTTTCAGACGGCCTAGAGCCGGAGCAAGCCGATTCAAGGTTTGTGCTGCCGCGCCGGTGCTGCGGTTGGTTGTCTGAATGTGCCATTGCCGCCGGCGCACAGCATATGGGCGGCCGCCCTGCCCCGCTCTGCCCGCTGCGGCAGATGCTGTTTCAGACGGCCTACGGCTGCTTGCGCGCATCGCGCGAAGCCTGCCAGGCGGCATCCAGGCGTTGGCCTGCTGCCTGCAATGTAGTGTCGGCCTGTGCTTTTTTGGCGGTTTCTTCCTGCAACTCTCCCTGCATTTTCTCTATATCGGCCTGCGCCTGTTTGATGCGCCGCTGAGCGGATGCAATATCCGATTGCAGCGAGGCAATGCGGCGGCTGCTGCCGTTTTGCACCTTTAAGGCAGCCTGATAGGCAGCGCGTGCGCTGAACAACTCATCGGCAACCGTGTCGGCCAGCGCCGGCGGCGCAAGCAGCAAAACGGCAAGAGCGGCTTTTTTCATTGGAATTTCCTTATGCTTGAAACGCTGCCGCCGGATGGCGGCAAAGCGGGTTGGATGGGCAATCCACTAAAATCAATATTCACGCTTGATTTGCGGGTATGCTTCGAGGCCGTCTGAAAAGCTGCTTCTGAAACACTGCTCATGATGAAACAGCGGCGCAGATGCAGCGGAAACGGCGCAAACGGGCAAGTTGCAAAGCAAGGTTCACAAGCTCTCTCTGCGCTTTCGGCCGATGTCGGCCGCAGCAGTAAACAACACATCGGTGGAAGAATTCAGCGCGGTTTCGGCAGAATCCTGCACCACGCCGATAATAAAGCCTACTGCCACCACCTGCATGGCCACATCGTGGGAAATGCCGAACAGGCTGCACGCCAGCGGTATCAGCAACAATGAACCGCCCGCCACGCCGGAAGCACCGGCCGCACTCACGGTGGCAACCAGGCTCAACAGCAGCGCGGTGGCAAAGTCGATTTGGATGCCTTGAGTGTGCGCAGCGGCCATGGCCAGCACGGTAATGGTGATTGCCGCGCCCGCCATGTTTACCGTGGCACCCAGCGGAATCGAAATCGAATAAGTGTCTTCATGCAGGCCGAGCTTTTTCGCCAGCGCCATATTCACGGGAATATTGGCGGCGGAAGAGCGGGTGAAAAATGCAGTAACACCGCTCTCGCGCAGGCAGGTGAACACCAGCGGGTAAGGATTACTGCGGATTTGCGTCCACACAATCACCGGGTTTACCACCAGCGCGATAAACAGCATACAGCCCAGCAGCACGGCCAACAGGCGTGCGTAGCCGACCAATGCTCCGAAACCCGTTTCGGCAACGGTGGCCGCCACCAAACCGAAAATACCCAAAGGCGCAAAGCGGATAACCCATTTCACTATCCTCGACACCGATTCGGCCAAATCGGCAACCATGATACGGGTGTTTTCCGAGGCATGGCGCAACGCAAAACCGAGCACAACCGCCCAAGCCAGAATGCCGATATAGTTGGCATTGGCAACCGCAGCCACAGGGTTGGCCACCAAATTCATCAATAGGGTTTTCAACACTTCCACAATGCCGGAGGGCGGTGCGGTATCCACATTGCCAGCATTGACCAACGCGATTTCGGTGGGAAACACAAAACCGGCAACCACGGCACTCAATGCCGCCAAAAACGTTCCTACCGCATAAAGCAGGATAATCGGCTTGATATGCGCTTCACTGCCTTTTTGATGCTGGGAAATGGCCGCCGTTACCAACACAAATACCAGCACCGGCGCCACCGCCTTGAGCGCGCCCACAAACAAACTGCCCAACAGGCCGGCCGCCATGCCCGCCGAAGGCGACAGCCACGCCAGCAACATACCCAAAACCAGCCCTGCCACAATCTGCTGCACCAAACTGATGCGGTTTACGGCATCTATCACGGGATTTCCGCTTGCCATGATTCGTCCTCTTAATAAACGTTCAGAAAGGCAGATATTCTAAAATAAAACCCTTTCACAAACTATGCCCGTAAAAATACGGCATAAAAACCTGTAAATATGCTTATTTTAAAAATAAAATTTTAATTTCTTGAGAAATATTCCATTTAAACCGATATTCTGAAAGCCAAAGTAAAACAAAACGCCAAACCCAACCGCCTGCACAATGCAGGCAACCATACGGCAATCAATTCAATTTTCAGCGTTATCCGGCAGGGATGCCTTCTGTCGACAACAGTGGAAACAATGCTAAAATTGCAGCCCGGCCACAGGCTCGTTTTCCAACCTGCGCGAACCTTATGAAAAAATACACCGCCACCCTGCTGCTTTCCACGCTTTCACTTGCCTGCACACAGGCATTTGCAGCCTACCCTGCGCCCGAAGATTATGTGCCGATAAAAAAAACCGAGAAAAAAACCGCCGAGGCGGCCGGCGGAAAACTGCCGGTGAAATATCCGGTGGAAATCCGCACCGACAATAAAGAAGTGAAAACCATGCTCGAAGAATACCTGCCGCTGATTGTCCAGCAGCAGGAAGAGGAACTCGACAGTGAGCAGGCCGGCTTTTTGGCCGAAGAAGCGCCCGGCAACGTGCAAACCATGCTCCAAACCAAAGGCTATTTCAACGGCAGAGTAACGGTTGCCCCCCAAGGCAGCGGTTACACGGTGGATGTCAGCCCCGGAATACGCACCCGAATCGACAATGTGGGCGTAGCCATTGTGGGCGATGTGCTGCAAGATGCCGATTTGGCGCAATACTACAAAAACGCGATGGAAAACTGGCAGCTCCCCGTGGGCAGCCATTTCGACCAAAGCCTGTGGAGCAGCAGCAAAACTTCGGTGCTCTCAGCGGTTACCCGCAAAAAATACCCGCTGGCCAAGCTCTCGCAAACCCAAGCCACCATCAACCCCGACACCCACACCGCCGATTTAAACGTGCTGGTGGAAAGCGAGCGGCCCATTTATTTCGGCGATATCCACATCAGCGGCACCCAACGCTATCCCGAAAGCGTGGTGCGCGGCATGGCGCAGTTCCAACCCGGCTCGCCCTATGATTTGGACCAGCTGCTCGACTACCAGCAGGCGCTCGAGCAAGACGGCCACTATTCAGGCGCATCGGTGCAGGCCGATTTCGGCAATATGCAGGGCGACCGCGTGCCGGTGATGGTGTCGGTAGAAGAAATGAAACGGCACAAATTCGAAGCCGGCCTGCGCTATGATTCCGAATACGGCTTCGGCGGCCGCCTCGGCTACGATTACTACAATCTCTTCAACCGCGGCTATGTCGGCTCGCTGGTGGTCGATGCCGACAAATACGAAACCACATTGGCCGCCGGCATCAGCCAGCCGCGCAAGAGCAACGGCCATTATCTCACCAGCAACGTATCCTACACCCGCTCCACCACCCAAAACCTTGAGAAACACGCCGTAAGCAGCGGCATTTGGCGGGTGCGCGACCGCAACCACATTGAATCGCGCATCGGCATCGAATTTCTCACCGAAAGCAGCCGCGTGCCCGAAACCGATTACGATTTGGGCCGCAGCCACGCCACCATGCTCACCGCCTCGTGGAAGCGGCAGGAAATCGAAACCGCCCTGCGCCCTGAAAACGGCTATTATTTGGACGGCAAAATCGGCGCCACTTTAGGCTCTCTGCTTTCTTCCACCGCCATTGCGCGCGCGCGCGCCGGCGCGGGCTATTATTTCACGCCCGAAAACAAAAAAATCGGCACTTTTATCGCACGCGGCCAAATCGGCTATGTGTATGCCAAAGAAAACAAACAAGTGCCCTCTTCGCTGCAGTTCCGCACCGGCGGCGCCACTTCCATCCGCGGCTACGAGCTCGACAGCATCGGCTTGGCCGGCCCCAACGGCTCCGTGCTGCCCGAACGTGCATTAGCCGTGGTCAGCCTCGAATACCAATATCCGATTAATCGCAGCTTTTCTGCCGCCGTGTTTCACGATATGGGCGATGCCGCGCCCAACTTCAAAAAGATGACGATCAAACACGGCACGGGTGTCGGCGTCCGCTGGTTCAGCCCCGTGGCTCCTTTTTCATTCGATATTGCCTACGGCCACCACGATAAAAAACTGCGCTGGCACATCAGCCTGGGCACACGTTTCTGAAATATCTCCCGGCACACAGCCAGGCCGTCTGAAAACAAAAAGGCCGTCTGAAAAACCCGCCGCATACTTTTCAGACGGCCTTGTGCCCGAACATACGCCGCACCGGCAACCCGAAAAACTGCGGGCGGCAAGCAGTATGCAATACGGCAAAACAGACTGATGCCGCCATTATTTTAAAGCGGGGCAGCCGCGCCGCCGTGATTTCGTTTTACCGTAAAGCGGCACCAGCGCGCGCGGCAAACGCTGCGCCGCCAACATGAAGGAAGTTTTTTGATGAACCGACCCTCCGACAGCCCCGCGCTTTCCGAAACGGCAGCCGCTCCCGAAACAGGCAAACCGCCCGAACACGGGCCGTCTGAAAAAAAACCTGAAAAAAGCCTGTGGCGGCGGATGCTGCGGGCGTTTTTTCTGGTTTTACTGCTGTCGTTTGCAGCCGTTGCCGGCGCGGCGGTGTGGCTGGCCGGCACCGAATCGGGGCTGCGTTACGGCCTGTATAACATTCCCTCGTGGTTCGGCGCGAACATCAGCTCGAAAACCCTGCAAGGCACGCTGTGGAGCGGTTTTCACGGCGAGGGCTGGCGCGTGGAAACCGAAGGTGCCGACATCGGCATCAGCCGCTTTTCTTTCAGCTGGAATCCGCGCCAACTCGCGCAACGCAAACTGCACATCCGCCACCTGATTGCGGGCGACATTCAAATCGTTACCAAACCCGTGCCGCCGTCTGAAAAAAAACCGGCATCCGGCCTGCCCGAAAGCGTGAGCCTGCCCGTTGCAGTGGCGCTCGACAAACTCGAAACGGGCAAAATCAGCATCGGCTCCCGCGCCGACCGCCAAACCGTTTACCTCAACCGGCTCAGCGCATCGTATGTTTACAACCACCAACTGCACAGCCTGAAACTGGCCGATCTGCAAACCCCGTGGAACAACGCCTCGGGCAGTGCCACCCTCGGCGTAAAAAGCCCGTTTTCCCTCAATGCCGCCATTTACGGGCAGGGCGAACTGGATGGGCAGTATATCGATGCCCAAACCCACCTGTGGGGCAGCCTGCGCGATGTGGAAACCGATATCCGCATCGATGGCGGAAAAATACGCCTGCACGCCGAATCGGTGCTGCATCCGTTTGCCGCCAAACTCAACGACAAAATCAAACTGGTGCAGATAAAAGGCTTCAACATCAACCCGCAGGCATTTTTATCTTCCCTGCCCAAATCGCTGCTCGAATTCGATGCCACCGTTGTGCCTTCGTTTGAGAAAGGGCTCTCGCTCGAAGGCTCCATCGATCTGGCCAACCACAACGCAGCCGCTGCCGACGCCGGCGGTATTCCCGTGCGCGAGCTGGCAGGCCGCTTCACCATCAACGAAAACGGCCTGATTGATATTCAGGATATCGCCGTGAAGCTGATGCACAAAGGCACGGTAAACATTGCCGGCAACATCGACACCGCCAAACAGCAGCTCGCGCTGGCCGCCGCCCTGCGCAATATCCGCGCCGCTGATGCCGTAGAGCAGCAGCTGAGCGGCAGCCTCAACGGTACCCTCACCCTCGGCGGTGCGTTCAGCAATCTGGAAACCGGCTGGAATTTAAACACCGGCAACACCCTTTCAGACGGCCTGATCCAAATGCACACCGATGCGGCAAACGGCCAGCAGACCATCTTGTTCAAACACGCCCGCATCCGCCCGGAAAAAGGCGGCGAAATCAATGCCGAAGGCTCGCTGGAACTGTTTCAAAAGCAAATCTTAAAGTTGGCCGTTACCGGCAAAAACTTCAACCCTGCCAAACTCAACACACAGTTTCCCGAAGGCAATATCAACGGCACCGCCAACCTCCACGGCGAAATCACCAACCAAAAATACAGCGGCAAAATGCAGTTCGGCCCCAGCACCCTATCCGGCATCGGCCTGCGCGGCAATGCCGATGTGCTTTATGAAAACGGACATCTCGCCCGTGCCGCCGCCGACATTCTTTTGGGCAGCAACAGCATCAAAGCAAACGGCAGCTTCGGCAAAAAAGGCGACCGTCTCCATATCGACATCAACGCCCCCGATTTGAGCCGCTTCGGCTTCGGCATGGCCGGCCTTCTCACCGCCAAAGGCTACATCGCCGGCGAACCCAAACAACTCGAAGCCGACCTGGCCGGCCGGGCGCGCAACCTGCGCATCAGCGGCATAGCGCAGGCCGACTCGCTCGACTTCAAACTCAAAGGCTCGCCCGACTACAGCCGCCCCCTGAATATCGAGCTCAAAGGCAGCCGCATCAGCGCGGGCGGCACCGTGATTGACGCGGTCAACCTGTTTGTTAACGGCACCGGCCGCAGCCACCGCATCCACGGCAGCAGCAGCCTGGCACTCGAAGGCAAACCCTACAAACTCGAAATCGATGCCAACGGCGGCTTGGACGACAAACAGCAATGGAAAGGTACTCTCAGCACGCTCGACATCGGCGGCGCATTCAACCTCAAGCTGCAAAACCGCATCAGCCTTGAAGCCGGGGTCCAACGTGTGGCGCTGAGTGCTGCCCGCTGGAGCGCGATGGGCGGCAGCCTCAACATGGAAAATTTTGCGTGGGACAAAAAAAACGGCATCACCACCAAAGGCCGTGCCGACAACCTGCACATGGCGCAGCTGCACAATTTCTACACCCCGCCGGTGCAGCATAATCTCGTACTCTCCGGCGACTGGGATTTATCTTACAGCCGCAATGCACGCGGCTATCTCAACATCCGCCGTCAAAGCGGCGATATCGAGCTGCCCTACCGCAAACAGATGCTGGGTTTGGCCTCCCTCGCGCTCAATACACGCCTCCAAAACGGCCGCATCGACAGCACACTCAACGGTGTTACCGGCTACGGCAAGATAGACGGCAGCCTGACCATCAGCCAGCAATTCGGCAGCGACATCAAACTTGCACCGATAAACGGCAGAATCAGCATCAGCGCGCCCAATCTCGAAACCTTCCGCAACTTTCTGCCCGTGGGACAAAGCCTGCGCGGCAACCTGCTCGGCACGGCAACCATAGACGGCCGCATCGGCCAACCGCAGTTTAACGGCAAGCTCAACGGCAACAATCTTTATTACCGCAATCAGGATTTGGGCCTGATTCTCGATAACGGCATTTTGCGCTCGCGTCTGCAAGGCCAGAGCTGGATTATCGACCACCTGCGTTTTCACCGGGGCGGCACTGTCGAGCTCAAAGGCACGGTCGGCCTGAACAACGCCGAGCCCGATGTCGATGTAGATTTGGCATTCAACCGCTACAGCGCGCTCGACAAACCCAACCGCCGCCTCACCCTCAGCGGCAACGCCAAAATGCGCTACACCGAAACCGGCGGCGTTACCCTAAACGGCACACTCCAAGCCGATTCCGGCCACTTCGGCTTCCAGAAATCGTCTATGCCCGCACTCGATGACGATGTGGTGGTGTTGGGGCAGCCCGAAAAAGCCCCCGCCAGCCCCACCCCCATCAGCATGGATTTGGTGCTTGATCTCAACAACAGCCTGCGCTTCAGCGGCGAAGGGCTGGACGTTACCCTCGGCGGCCGGCTCAGGCTCACTGCCAAACCCGGCGAAACCGTGCAGGGCGTAGGCACCGTAACCGTGGTGAAAGGCCGCTATAAAGCCTACGGCCAGGATCTCGACATCACCAAAGGCCACATCTCGTTTGTCGGCCCGCTCTCCGACCCCAACCTCAATATCCGTGCCGAACGCCGCCTTTCACCCGTAGGCGCGGGCGTGGAAGTGCTCGGCAGCCTCAACAGCCCGCGCGTTTCGCTGGTAGCCGATGAAGCCATGAGTGAAAAAGACAAACTCTCGTGGCTGATTCTCAACCGTGCCAGCAGCGGCAGCGATGGCGATGAAGCCGCCCTTTCCGCCGCCGCCGGCGCATTTTTGGCCGGACGCGTCAACGATAAACTCGGCCTGGTAGACGATTTCGGCTTCACCAGCAAACGCAGCCGCAATGCCCAAACCGGCGAGCTCAACCCCGCCGAGCAGGTGCTCACGGTAGGCAAGCAGCTCACCAACAACCTGTATATGGGCTACGAATACGGCGTGGGCAGTGCCGAGCAGTCGGTCAAACTCGTTTACCAACTCTCCCGCACCCTGCAGGCCGTTGCCCGGGTCGGCAATGTATCATGGGGAGGCGAGATGAAATACAGCATCCGTTTCGATTAGGCAGGCATCGGCCAAAAAGCCATACAGGCCGTCTGAAAAGCTTTTTCAGACGGCCTGATTTTTAGTGCAGGACAGTCGCCAAACCCGTGTGCCAACTCTCCCGTACCCTGCAGGCCGTTACCCAGGTCGGCAACGTATCATGGGGTGGCGAGATGGAATACAGCATCCGTTTCGATTAGGCAGGCATCGGCCAAAAAGCCATACAGGCCGTCTGAAAAACCTTTTCAGACGGCCTGATTTTTAGCGCAGGGCAGTCGCCAAACCCGTGTGCCAACTCTCCCGCACCCTGCAGGCCGTTGCCCGGGTCGGCAACGTATCATGGGGCAGCGAGATGGAATACAGCATCCGTTTCGATTAAGGGGCATGGTTAAAACAGCCGAGGCCGTCTGAAAACCTTTTCAGACGGCCTTCCCGCTTTCGCCGGCAGCATGGGCATATCGGAAAGCCTGCTTTTATTTTGCCCAAGCCTTTCCCGTGTGTTGGTGATACACAGCGAATCCGCTTTATTTCAGCTGCGGCGTTGCTGCATCGTGGCTCGAAGTGAGCGGCTTACCGGCGTTCGGGCGGCAACAGAATCACTATATTGCCTGCAAGCCCGCTATACTTCCGTTCCCACAACCCGAACCATACATACTGAATGTTGATAAAACTATGGACAGTACGCCCTGCCGGTGATTTTGCCATTCTCCAAAAGCAAGGTGTTTATACGGCAGATGAGCGCTATGTAATGCCTGAGAGAATGGAGGCGTATCAATGGATGTCTCAGCGTTTGGCTGAAAAAACACCTGCCCCGGCAGGTGCCCGCTTCCCGTTGTGGGCTTGGTATCATGCTCACGGGAGCAAACGGCCGAAGCCGGACTTGAGAAAAAGAGGACATTTTCAGCAAGGTGAAAAAGGAGTCCGCATTGAATTTGGGGCTGTCCTAGATAACTAGAACAAATCCTGCTTTACTAATTGTTTTAAAATAGAAATTTGAAATTTTATCTCACTGTTGTTAAAACGCCATTCACACTCTTTCAAATACAGTTCAAAATGCTCTTTGGGAATGCCGTTAAACTTGCGTAAATGGCGTTTTGCTTGGTTCCAAAAGTTCTCAATTCCGTTAATGTGATTTTGTCGCTCAGCAAAATGTGTGCTGTGATTGATCCGAAAATGTGAAAATTCGCTCACATCAAGAACGTCATAACTTTTGTAACAATCGGTATAAACAATGCTGTCAGGCTTCACTTGCTCGCGGATAATTGGCAATAAAGTCGCAGTTTGTGTATTGGGTACGGCAACGGTGTAAACCTTACCATTACGCTTCAAAAGCCCGAATACAGCCACTTTGCCAGCCGCACCGCGACCACGTTTGCCTTTGCGTTGTCCGCCAAAATAGCTTTCATCAACTTCTACTTCACCATCAAGCATTTCCAGATGCGGGCTGTTGTGATAGATAAGTAAGCGCAAACGGTGGAAGTAATAGGCAGCGGTATTTTTATTGACGCTAACTAATTGCGCCGCTGTGCGGGCGGTAACACCTGCAACAAATAGTTCAATCAGTTTGTTTTGCTTGTACTGACTTAAACGACTTTTTCTCATAGGGATTATTCTAACCTGAAGTTAAATTTCCCTAGTTATCTAGTACAGCCCCTTGAATTTTGATGCCTGATACTGATGTTCTGCTGAGCAGCTTTGAGGGTTGGCATGCTGTTTTAAATAATCACTTTTTTCTTTGGACGACCAAGAATACGAACACCATGAAAATATGGAAAACAAGCTTTCTGCTGCGGATCTGCAACAAGCCAAAGAAAAAAGTTGGTTGAGAATTTTTGATTTGAATCTGATCCCGAACCCGGCTATATATGAAATACAAGCCGTATTTTGGCAACTTGACCCGGCATCGGTTGTTAAAGCAGACTGTTTTACCGCCCGTTAAATGCCGACAAACCGGCCAAAGAAGCGGCAACCGCCGCAAGATGCGGCGGCCGTCTGAAAATCACTTCGGCCTGCGGAATGTATCGTGGCAGGATTTGCAGCTTGCGCCCACATTGTTATAGGCGGTTTTAACGGCTTCGAGATTGCCGGTTTGCGCCTGTTCGTTCAATTCATCCACTGCGGCGTGGAATTTTTCCTGCTCGGCTTTAAAGGCATCGGGGTTTTCCCACGTTACCGGCAATGTGTCGCCGTCGCCCTGTTCGTCTTTATGGAAATGTTCAAACGGCTTTTTGCTCTCTTGGGCAAACGCAGCGGCGGCGGTTTTGAATGTTTCCACGTTGTAAACCTCATCGCCGTTCACCATTTTGCCCATGCTGCTGAAATTGGGCATCATCGCTTTGAAAGCGGTGGTGCGCGCTTCCGACACCGGCCCTTTGGGTACATCAGGCTCCCCGGCGCAGGCGGCAAGGATAAGCGCGGCAGAGAGCGCGGGAATCAATTTGGTTTTCATGCGGGCGTTTCCTTATATTGCTATGGTTGTTATGGTTCCGCTATCATACCCGAAACCGCACGGCGGCGGGTGTTTTCTAAACAGCGTGCAAAACCGTTTGAACTTTATCGAGGAGAAAGATATGACGATTCTCATCACCGGCGCATCGGCCGGTTTCGGCGAAGCCATGTGCCGCAGCTTTACGGCAGCGGGTTATCAGGTTGTGGGAGCCGCGCGGCGGCTGCACAAACTCGAAGCCCTGCAGGCGGAGCTGGGCGGGCTGTTCCACCCCCTCGAAATGGATATGACCCGCACCGAATCCATCTGTCATGCTTTGCAGAGCCTGCCCGAGGGCTTCGCCGAAATCGACTGCCTGATCAACAACGCCGGTTTGGCACTCGGCCTGGACGGGGCCGACAAAGCCGATTTCAACGATTGGCAAACCATGATTCAAACCAATATTGTCGGCCTGAGCTATCTGACCCGCCAAGTGCTGCCGCAAATGGTGGAGCGCAAAAGCGGCTATATCATCAATCTCGGCTCGATTGCCGGCACCTACCCCTATCCGGGCGGCAATGTTTATGGTGCCACCAAAGCTTATGTGCGCCAGTTCAGCCTTAACCTGCGCGCCGATTTGGCCGGCACGGGCGTGCGCGTGAGCAACATCGAGCCGGGCCTGTGCGGCGATACCGAATTTTCCAACGTGCGTTTCAAGGGCGACGGCGAACGCGCCGCCGGGCTGTATGAAAATGTGCAGTTTGTCCGCCCGCAGGATATTGCCGACACCGCCTTGTGGCTTTACCAGCGCCCTGCCCATATGAATGTGAACAGCATCGAAATCATGCCGGTGGCGCAGAGTTTCGGCGCGCTGCCCGTTTACCGCGAAGCCCCGCCACCCGCCGTGCAGCAGGGCGGTGATTTTGAAAAACAGAGTATGTCGCTGTTTCAGAAAATCAAATCATGGTTTAAATAACGGTGTCTGAAAAGGTTTCAGGCCGTCTGAAACCGCATCGCGGCGGTTTTCAGACGGCCTATATTATAAAAATCCCGCATGATCCAACCTTTCAAAATCGGGAGCGGAAGGGTTTCAACGCCTCCCCGCCAACTGATAAAAAAATCAAATCACGGTTCGAGTAACGGTGTTTCACAGGCTTCAGGCCGTCTGAAAGCACGTTGCGGCGGTTTTCAGACGGCCTGGTTGTAGAAAATAGCGGTGTTATCAAACTGATTGGAACAGCACTTCTTTCCTGCCGGCCAATAAAATCAAACCGTGTTCAGTGATGGTGCCTGCAATGCTTGAGGCCGTCTGAAACCGCATCTCAATATGGTTTCAGGCGGCCTGAATGAATTTTGCAAAGGTCGCGGCCCGGGTAGAAAATCCCTACTTTACCGGGCCGTTTCAATCAAGAACGGATCCGTTTCAACACTTCTTCCCTGCCGATTAACGCCAGCACGGCATCCACGCCGGGGGTTTTCGCCGTGCCGCACACGGCCAGTCGCAGGGGCATACCGAGCTGCCCCATTTTGATGCCTTCGGCTTCGCAAAACGGCTTAAACAGGCTGTGGATGGTCTCGGCGTTCCAATCGGGCAGGCCTTCGAGTTTTTCGGCAAAACGCAGCATACGCGCGGCAGCCTCCTCATTCCAATGCTTCTGCATATCCGACTCGGCCGGCACCGCTTTCTGATAGAAATACACGCACTCATCGGCCAGCGCATTCAAATCTTGGGCGCGGTCTTTCACCAACGCCAACACCTCTTCCAGCGCGGGCTTGCCGCCGGTTTCCACGCCGCGCACCGCCAAACGGGGTTTCACCAGCGCCGCCAGCTCGGCGTTGGGGGTGGTTTTGATGTGTTCGCCGTTAATCCAATAGAGTTTTTTCAGATCCATGCGGCTGGGCGAGGGCGAAACGTCTTTCAAATCAAACCATTCGACAAACTGCTGCATGGTGAAAAATTCATCGTTGCCGTGCGCCCAACCCAGGCGTGCCAAATAATTGAGCATGGCTTGCGGCAGAATGCCCATTTGGTCGAACTCGGTAATGGCCACCGTGTCGCCGCTGCGCTTGGAAATTTTTCTGCCCTGCTCGTTCAAAATCATCGGCAGGTGGGCATACTCGGGCAGTTTGGCTCCGATAGCGTTTAAGATGTTGATTTGCTTTGGAGTGTTATTCACATGGTCGTCGCCGCGAATCACATGGGTGATGCCCATATCGCAATCGTCCACCACCACGCAGAAGTTGTAGGTGGGCGTGCCGTCGGCGCGAGCGATAATCAAATCATCGAGGGTTTCGTTGGGAATGCTGATTTCGCCCTTCACCAAATCGTGCCATTTGGTTACGCCATCCAGCGGGGTTTTGAAGCGGACGACAGGCTCGCGCCCTTCCGGAACGGGCGGCAGCATTTTGCCCGGCTCCGGCCGCCAGCGGCGGTCGTAGGTGGCGGTGCCTTCTTTTTCGGCTTTTTCGCGCATGGCTTCGAGCTCTTCTTTGCTGCAATAACAATGATAAGCCCGGCCTTGCGCCAAGAGTTCGGCAATCACTTCCCGATAACGGTCGAAACGGCGGGTTTGGTAGATAACGTTGGCGGCATTGTCGTAATCCAGCCCGACCCAGCTCATGCCGTCTAAAATAATGTTTACCGATTCGGCGGTGGAGCGTGCCAGGTCGGTGTCTTCGATACGCAGCAGAAAGCTGCCCCGGTGTTTTTTGGCAAACGCCCATGAAAACAGGGCGGTGCGCACGCCGCCGATGTGCAGATAACCGGTGGGGCTGGGGGCAAAGCGGGTTTGAACGGTCATGATGTGCTTTCGGTGATTTCAAAGGGCTTTATTGTAATGTAAGGGGGGCAGTGCGCGCCATCATCCCGAGGCCGTCTGAAAACGGCGGCGGCAGTGAAAATGGCAAAGGCAGGAAGCATGGGAAAGCCAAACGTTAGCGAGAGCTTTGCCAATGCTGATACGTCTGTTTCGATGGGAAGTAGGCATAGTCAGATAAATCAAATCACCAACCAATAAGAAGGCTCTAGACTAGCAGAATAGCTCTGTTAGACTAGAGCCAACCATTTTTATCAGGCAACTGGGGAGTTGCATGGCAGCTGCTCTGTTGTCAACACTTTTCTCTTATTCCGGCAACCGCTCCACAATGCCCACTCCCACGGCATTCAAGCCTAAGTAAGTACCGACCACAGGGGAAACGGGTATGCCGTGTTCCAAATGCAGGCCGGTTTTCGCGTGTAGTTTGCGGGCAAAGCGCTGGTAGAGCTGGTAATCGCCGCAATAACCGCCCGATATCACCAAATGTGTGGGGTTTTTATCTACCGTCATCACGATAATGGCTTCGATCAAGCGCTCTATCAATTGTTCATCGTCCTGCACGCTGGCCAAATGCGATGCACCTTTATGGTTGAAGCGCAAAACGGTTTTCAAACCCAGCCAATCGTTAAACGCCGCGCCGATGCGCAGCAGGCCGCCGGTTTTGGTGAGCTGCGTCAGCGAATTTACGCCAAACAGAATTTCGCAGCGCGGCTTTAACTTTTCGAGATATGCCACCACTTCTGCTGCTGTTTTGCCCGCCTGAAGCAGGCGCACGGCTTCAAGGGCGAAAAAACCCTCGGGCATACAGGTGGTGCCGGTATCGACCACATGAATCTTCAGCTTGCCTTCCATTGTTTGCACCGCCTTGCGGATAACGGCTGCGGTTTCACTCAGTTTGCCACTGATGGTGGTTATGATGGCTTCTTGATAACCTTGCGATTTCAAATAGTGAAATGTTTGGCATAAAGCCTCTATGTCGGGTGGTGAAGTAACCGCTTTTTCTTCGGGGTGGCTGCGCATCCAATCATAAAATTCTTCGGCTTTCAAATCCAAGCCTTCGGCATAGGTTTCCCCGCCCATCTGCACACTCAAACGCAACATATGAATCGGGCTGTTTCGGTCGAGTATGCTGTCGAGCATACTGGTGGAAGTGGCTAAAACGGCGCAGCGGTAGAGTGAATATGAGCCGGCCACGGTGCCTCCCTTTATTGTAGTTGTCAAATAATCAAAATAAGTATAAACGGTTTTTAATAATGATAAACGGTATATTTTATTCTGTCTATGATAATGAATAAATTGTTTATTTCTTTTTTTATTATTTGTGGACAACATTATCAGGTTTGATGTTTTCAGACGGCATCCGCTGTATCAGGCTTGTGTAACTTGCCTGCCCGGCAATGCTTTAAAGCAGGTTCTGCGGCTTGCCCGCCACAAAACGGTTAATGTTTTCTATCAACATATCAAACAGGCGGCTGCGGGCCTCTATGCTGCCCCAGGCCATGTGCGGGGTAACAATCAGGTTTGGCAAACGCGCTTTAAGCAGCGGGCTGCCGTTGCGCGGCGGCTCTTCGGTAAGCACATCGAAACCGGCACCGCCCAATGTGCCGTATTTCAACGCTGCAATCAGCGCATATTCATCGACCAAGCCGCCACGGGCGCAGTTCACCAATACCCCTTGGGGCTTCATCTGCCCCAGCTCGGCTTCACCTATCATGCCAGCGGTTTGTGCGGTGAGCGGGCAGTGCAGCGAAATAACATCGGCCATGCGGATAGCGTCATCAAATGCTACATAGCCTTCGCGCACGGCCACGGCTTGTTTGTGTTCGCCAAACAACACTTTCATGCCGAACGCACGGGCATAACCGGCCAGCGTGGTGCCGATGCCGCCGCGCCCGAAAATCACCAGCGTTTTGCCGTTCAAATCACGCATAGGCGCACCGAAATGGCAGAAAAACGGCGACTGTTCCCACACGCCTGCGGCAATGTCGCGCTGATAAGCGGGCAGGTTTCGCATCAGGGCAATCATCAGCATAAACGCATGTTCGGCCACAGAATCATTGCCGTAGGCGCGGATATTGCACACTGCCACGCCGGCTGCTTTGGCTGCCGCCACATCAACATTGTTCACACCCGTGGCCGCCACCGCAATCAGTTTCAACTGCGGGTTGGCTGCGATATGCCCGGCATCCACCACCACTTTATTGGTAATCACAACCTGCGCGCCCTGAAGGCGCTCTGCCGTGTTGTTCGGCTCAGTATTGCCGTATTCGGCGAGTTTGAATTTGAAATCGAAATCAAACGGTTTGTCTGCCAGCGTGTCGCGGTCGAGCGCAACAATGCTCAATGTTTTCATAATTATCCTTTGCTATCGAAATCTTCAATACGATAAAATTTAACTAATAAAATATTGGCAGAATCAAATTTCTTAACCATCACCGCCCCGTTATGATGCCAATCGATATCATTTCAGACGGCCTCTTAAAGGCTCTTAAAAGGAACCTACCATGTTGAAAACCATCACATTTGCCATTTTACACTTCAGCGTGGCATTCAGCGTAGCCTATGTTTTAACCGGCAGCATCGGCGTTTCCGGCGCGGTGGCTTTGATTGAGCCGCTGGCCAACACATTTGTGTTTTATTTTCACGAAAAAGCATGGAACCGCTACGAAAAAAAGAACAATTTGCGCGCCTGCAAAAGCCGTTTTCCGCTGCACCAATGCGTAGGCAACTGATGCCTGTTTTTATGTTATGCTTGCCGCCCCAACCCGATTAAGAAAGCAGAGCCATGGGCTTGATTATTGAAGACATCGAAACCGGCAGCGGCAAAGAAGCCGTGAAAGGCAAAGAAATCACCGTACACTATACCGGCTGGCTGGAAGACGGCACCCAATTCGATTCCAGCCTCGAGCGCCGCCAGCCGCTCACCATCACGCTGGGTGCAGGGCAAGTGATTGCCGGCTGGGACGAAGGCTTTGGCGGCATGAAAGAAGGCGGCAAGCGCAGGCTGACCATTCCGCCCGAAATGGGCTACGGCACGCGCGGTGCCGGCGGCGTAATTCCGCCCAATGCCACATTGGTGTTTGAAGTGGAGCTGCTGAAAGTTTACGGATAACCGGCCGCCACGGTTCAAACGGGCCGGCACCCCTTGCAAATCTTCTTCAGGCCGTCTGAAAATATTCAGACGGCCTTGTTTTAGGCGGCAACAGAGCAATCCGAAACAAAACAAAAAATGCCGGCATGATGCCCCGGCCTGCATACAATCATACGCAGCGCCGCTGCGCAGATATACATAGCCAATTCTGTTGCTGCTTCAACGGCTTGTTAAACCATTGCCTTTAGATTTTTGAAGCATGGCCGGCATAAGTTAGCATAAACCAACCGATGCCGAACATAAATACCGCCGCTCCTGCAGTAAACCTGCGGTAAAGCCGCCCACTTGTGCCAACGGAGCAATGGCAGACACGGCACCGGATGCGCTGAAACGCCCCGCCCGACACCCTGCAATGCGCTACCACCGCGTTTAACGCCGCAGGCGCAAAAGCTCATAGAATTTATCGGGCCGGCCGGTCATTTTCCCAACGTCCACATAGATTTTTAGCAGCTTTAAGGGCTGATGACAGAGCAGCCGCAGCACAACCCAACAGCTGCGGCTTATCCCGCAAAGCCGTAAAGCCTCTTCAAACCGGCTCAGCCTGCGTTTTCAGACGGTCGGATTCACAGCAAAGCGGCTTATCCGGTTATTCACATTTAACATCATATATCAGAACCCCCCCGGGTTGTTTGCACAACTTACCAAAGCAGCAGTTTTATTTTATCAACCTGTTATTTATTAACCCGCCTTTAAACTCACACCAAAAACTCTCGCACAAACCCACCGTCAAACCGTAGCCCTATTAAACAGATAAACCAAACCGAAAGGATCGATAATGAAGAAAACCACTTTAACTTTTGCCGCACTGGCCGCTGCCGCCGCCTCTTTTGCCTCTGCTGAAAATATCGGCAGCCAGGGAGCCTTTCCCGGCCTGCAGGAAGTGCAATACCAAGGCGTGAAATTGTCTGCCAAAGAAGACGACCGCGTAAAATTCATTTATGTGGCCGACAGCGTAACTGCCGCACCGCCGGCTGCCGACAACCCGATGTCCGCCCCCGCCACCCCCGCCGCTGCCATTGAAACCACTCCCGCAGAGCCGCTGCCGCAAGACTCTTCCCCCCTGCAACCCTGATACACGCCAAACCAAACAAAGGCCGTCTGAAAACTGTTTTTCAGACGGCCTAACCGATTTTAGAAAACATTCTGCTGTTGCTACAAACCCAACTCCCAAGTGTTGTTTTGCGGCTCGAACAGGCCGTCGGGGCGGTTTTCGTAGTGGGCGAAAATATGCGCTACGATTTCGTCTTCATCATCGATAAGCTGCATCAAATCCAAATCTTTTTCGGCAATCATGCCGTTGCCGAGCAGTTGGTCGCGAACCCAATCCACCATACCCTGCCAGAAGGTTTTGCCCACCAGAATAATCGGTCGGCTGGGCGTTTTGCCCGTTTGCACGAGGGTGAGGCTTTCAAACAACTCGTCAAGCGTGCCGAAACCGCCGGGCATCACCACATAGGCCACGGCATGTTTCACAAACATCACTTTGCGCGGAAAGAAGTGTTGGAATTTAATGGATAAATTCTGATACGGGTTGGCATGTTGCTCGTGCGGCAGCACGATGTTGAGCCCCACGGCGGGGCTTCTGCCGGCAAACGCGCCTTTATTGGCCGCCTCCATAATGCCGGGGCCGCCGCCGGAAATCACCGAAAAACCGGCATCGGAAAGTTTGCGTGAAAGGCGTTCGGCAAACAGATAATGAGGGTGGCCGGCCGGTGTCCGCGCGCTGCCGTAAATGCTCACAGCCGGCTGGATGGCACGCAACTCTTCGCCTGATTCGACAAATTCTGAAATGAGCTTTAAAACATGGTAAGACTCGCGCGCCTGAATTTCGCGGCGGGTTTCTTCGGGCAGCATCGGCGCCGGCAGCTTGCGGTAAAGGTTCATGGTTGCCTCAATAGTTGGAAATGTGCCGTTTGCATCGGCATCAACTTATGCTTTAAGCGCAATCCTTTGCGGGTAGGGGCAGGGGGCAAAGGCTTGGTGCACTTGTTTGTGTGCAGAGATACAGATAGCGGAAAATATTTTCAAACGGCCTGTTTGGAGCGGAGCCGTTAGTGAATCAGTTTGGAAGCGGGTGCAATACTCAATATTTTCTCAGCCTCAGAAATTTCCAGCGTTTCCAGAGCTTCCAGTATTTCGAGCAGCTCAGGATGATCTAACTCATCTTGATTCTCTTTAACAACCGCTAAAGCCAATTTTAGAAATTCCTCCGTGTTTATGCACTTTATCAAGTAATTGATAATCATAGAAAAGTTTTGCGCAGCAGTGAGGCCGTCTTCCTCGCTTTCGCCGATGTCGAAGCTGACTTCAACTTGCCCGGGTTCACCTTCAATATCTGAAATGCTGATAATGGATTTAGCCATTAATAGAGTATCCTTAAAAATCAATAGGGGAGTTGCCGGCCCGCCACAGGCTACCGGGCCGAAGCCGTATAATAATCCCGCTTTATTTCCGCTACAAAGCAGCAAACTGCAATAAATACGAGACTGATTCTGTTGCCGATACAGTGGCTTACAAAATTATTCTCTCCGATAAGGCGCAATAACGCCGTAACAGAAATAAAGCAGGCTCACTATATTCTACACGCAGTCAGGCAGCAGCCAAACAACTGCCTCTGCCGCGCAGAGATCGGCCCCAAATTCGTTTTTATGCAACATCAAACTGTCTAGTGAATGTGGTGTGCTCAAGCAGGTTTTCAATTTGCGTTTTCATACGGCCTGATATTACCCTCAGGAAAGGGGGCATTTTGACATTCCTCCTCAACAAACCCGATTCATTACAAACCGTTACCCGCCACACTCTTGCATGCCTCACCGTGTCCGCCGCCCACCCTTGCCCGCCTCCGGCCAAACACCCGCCGCCGCATCAGTGCGGTAAGCTCCGGCCTGCTTTTCCCGCAACCTTTGGCCGTCTGAACGCAGCGGCTCGGGCAGGCCGCCCGGCAAAAAGCCTGAAAGAGGCTGTTAAGCCGGTACAGCCCGTTTAGTTTGGCGTTGAAGTATCCGTTTGTGAAAGTAAGTTGAACGGTCATCAGCCTGCCGCATCGCCACGCCTGAACCCGAGCGCTTTCCCAAATCCTGCACCGCCTGCGTATTCCGTGAATCAAGCCATGATTGCCTCTGCCTGCAAACCGTCAATTATCCTGCCCGAACCCCTGTTGTGCAGGACAAAACCTTATCCGAAGCGGAGCATCCGGCCGTTTGGCCGAGCGTGAAATGATGGATAGGGAACCCGAACCTGCCAAACGCCGTGCAGGCAGGCAAAGCAGGCGGGCGGCGGCGTTTTGGGGAGCGGCAGCATGGAAATACCGCCGTGTGTGCGTATCGCGCCCCTTATCCAAACAGGAGGGCAAAACCGGGTTGTGCCGAGAAAGGAACTGCCGAAGCGTATCGCCTCCTTATCTGACAGAGGCAAAAACCAGAAGGGCGTTTTATGGATTATCGGCGCGTATCGCCTCCTTGCCCGACAGACGGGCAGAAACGGCAGCGGCCGTAAGCACCGAGCAGAAGGCGTTTGAAATATGCTCCCGCCTTAACCGGCCCAACCGGTTTTCCGGCTCATGGAACACTTTCTTTGCCCGCAGTCATCCGCCGGTTGCAGACGGTGGGCGTGCGTTGGAAAAGGCCGGGCTGCTCACACTTTTGATGCCGGGAAGCTTGTGTTGTCTGCCGAAGCAACGGCTGCGTGATTTTCGGGCGTTGGCGAAAAAGCCGAGCGCACGGGCGGGCGGTTTTTATCACGCCGCCGGCCGGCAACCAGGAACTTGGGAGTCGTTATGCGGGCGTTTGCTGCCGTTTTATCACTACTCCGGTCGGCAGGAACCGATAACTCCGTTGCAGCGATACGCTGTGGATGAAAAGTTTTATCACGCCGCCCGCCGGCGGAAACCGATAATGCTGTGGCAGATATTTGAAAGGAACTCGGTTTTATCACTCGGCCGGCCGTCTGAAGCGGCCATGCCCGATACCGGCGCGTCCGTTTCAGACGGCCGTCAATCCCGCCTTTGCCGGATTCCCTGCCCGGTTCGGAGCAAGGCGGCACCGCCCGTCAATATGCCGGCGTCCGATGCCTCCCCGCTTTGCCGGCGGGGGCGGCCGAAAGAAAAACCGCCCGCTTTTTATCAACTGCTTTCCCGAGCCGGCCATCGGTCAGCAGGCGTTTGCAGACAGCCGAATCACAAACCGGCCCTGCACGACTTTCTGCCCTGCGCCCCGCCGGTTGCCCAAACAGAGCGTAAAGACTGTCTGAAACCGAGCAAGGGTGTCTTGCCTTCATCAGGCGGTGCAGTGGCGGCCAGGGGGAAACCGCCCGGCCTGATATGTGGCGGATATGTTGAAGCAGGCGGACAATTCAGGCCTTGAAACCGGAAAAAGTATAGTGTGTTAGTTGTAGCTTCCATTCCCATCTCGCAGTGCCACAATTGGTCGGGGCGTATAAACACGCTTTCGGGAGTTGTAGCTTCCTCTCTCATCTCACAGTGCTACAATTTGCAGCGAGCGCGGGGCAATGATTTCTTCGTTGTAGCTTCCTCTTTCATCTCGCAGTGCTACAATCTCGGCCTTGGCCGATGCCATGAGAAACGGGTTGTAGCTTCCTCTTTCATCTCGCAGTGCTACAATCCGAATCGAATGTGTAGCGTCCGCCTCTGTGTTGTAGCTTCCTCTTTCATCTCGCAGTGCTACAATGATTCCCGCCTATACGGCGGGGAAGCCAAGGTTGTAGCTTCCTCTTTCATCTCGCAGTGCTACAATTTCTTCGTAGCTGTCGAATAAACCGTGAGAGTTGTAGCTTCCTCTTTCATCTCGCAGTGCTACAATCTTTATAAAGCGAACAAGCGCCGCGCACAGGTTGTAGCTTCCTCTTTCATCTCGCAGTGCTACAATCCGACCTGGGTCTTACCGTTACCGCCTTTGGTTGTAGCTTCCTCTTTCATCTCGCAGTGCTACAATCGACAAGGCGCAATGCCTTGATACCCGATGGTTGTAGCTTCCTCTTTCATCTCGCAGTGCTACAATGAAAAGTGACCTTTGCAGGAAGAGTGTTGCGTTGTAGCTTCCTCTTTCATCTCGCAGTGCTACAATAGGGCGGTCAATCCCTAAAAGGCCGCCAACGTTGTAGCTTCCTCTTTCATCTCGCAGTGCTACAATTAAACCAACTGCTGCCCAGTGCCTCGTCGAGTTGTAGCTTCCTCTTTCATCTCGCAGTGCTACAATAATACTTCGGTTACACCCGGCGTGTTCAGGGTTGTAGCTTCCTCTTTCATCTCGCAGTGCTACAATACGTGCAGGACGTGAAAGAAGCAAGCCGCCGTTGTAGCTTCCTCTTTCATCTCGCAGTGCTACAATCTCGCCGGGCACAGGCTGCCACAGGCTGTGGTTGTAGCTTCCTCTTTCATCTCGCAGTGCTACAATCCATTGTCCTGATTTTTGACGAAACCTTCAGTTGTAGCTTCCTCTTTCATCTCGCAGTGCTACAATAACAGAATTGCGCTGGAACGCGCCATGCTGGTTGTAGCTTCCTCTTTCATCTCGCAGTGCTACAATAAGGATATAAACAATCTCAGCTTAGAAGAAGTTGTAGCTTCCTCTTTCATCTCGCAGTGCTACAATGTGAAACATAGAAAGACGGGCAAGAGGTAAGTTGTAGCTTCCTCTTTCATCTCGCAGTGCTACAATTTTGCTCATAACTCTACTACTTCCCAGCACGTTGTAGCTTCCTCTTTCATCTCGCAGTGCTACAATACCACTTGAGTTCTCCGGTTTCCACACTCTGTTGTAGCTTCCTCTTTCATCTCGCAGTGCTACAATTACCCAAGCAGGGAATCCTTGTTTTATAAGGATTCCCTGCTTTATTTTGCTCTGAAAAACTGTGTCAAAACAGTAAAAGTTGGTCGGCATTCACCTTTTTTTCACGCGGTTTCGGCTCGCCGATCAGCATAATCATGCCTGCAAATTGCTTTTCGGTTACCTCTAAATAGCGGACTTGCCCCTCCTCCGGCAAGTGTGCCTGCAGCCGTTTGTGGTGTTTCTGCAACGCATCTCTGCCGCGTACGATGCGGGAGTAAACAGATAATTGCAGCATTTGGTAGCCGTCTTTTTGCAAAAATTTCCGAAATTGGCTGGCGGCTTTGCGTTTTTCTACGGTGGTGACCGGAAGGTCGAAAAATACGATTAAGCGCATAAACTTGGCCTCACTCATAATCCTGCACCTTTAAAGGAAGCATCTCGGGCAACTTCAAATTTTTTGAACCGCCGGTTAAGGCCGTCTGAAAAGACTGTACGGTGCGGTCGATGGCAGCCAATAGGGAATAACTGCGCCTATCAAGTTTGATTTGGCAGTGCAGCAATGACACCAATTTTTGCTTGGCCTGCGGAGTCAGCGTATCCGGCAACCCGTTTGTAAAGCCGTTTTCCCATACCAGTAAATCCACCATCGGGCGGTAGGGCTCGATAAAGTCATCGGCCAGGTTAAAGGCGTTTAATCCGCTATGATGCTGCAGGCCCAGTGCAGGCAGAAAGCCATACTGCACCAAAGCGCGGGCAACAGCGGAACGCACGATGCTGTAACCGTAATTCAAGCAGGCATTCACGGCATTATCGTGGCTGCGGGTAAAGTGTTCGCCAAACAGTACGCGGAAATAGAGCGCGGCCGCTTGGCTTTCGGCAAAGTTTTTATCGCCCGATTTCACGCTGTCGGCCAATGCGTTCAGACGGCCTGCCGCAATATCGTGTCCGCTGTAGTCCAGCAGCCAGGCCTGATTGCGGATTTTCTGTTTCACAATCTGCTGCCAAAGCTGCTTTTTCTGCGGCAGGGTCATTTCCATTTGATATTTTAGGATTTTCAGGCTGCGGTGGTAGCGGGCAAAGGGCAGCCATTGCCCGCAGGGCAGAAACTGCTCATCACAGGTGAGCAGAGTGATGCCGTATTGTGCCAGTGCCGATAGCAGCGGAGCGGTAAGCACTACCTCGCGCGATTCGACCACAATCACGGCAATGTCTTCCAGCGGTACGGGAACTGTATCGTCTTGTTGGATCAGCAAGTGGTTTTGCTGTAACGACAGGCGGGCAGGTTTGCTAATAAGGATACTGCGCCAGCTCATAAAATTCCCTTTATAAAAAGGCCGTCTGAAACGGTTTTCAGACGGCCGGGTGATGATTTATCGTTTGATTTTTAAGGCAGGGCGTTGCTCAGGTTTACACAGGCGGATTTCCTTGCCTAAAGGATCGGTTTGGTATTTTTTGATAAATAATTGGTTTTGCGTGCTGATACGGAATTGCTGCTCCTTGGCACCCTTATCATGGGAGGCAATCCAAAAACGACCGTTCGAACTATCGCAAGTTATGTAATAAACCAGTTGTTCCTCCTCAGGATTACCGTCTTTCGGGAAGGAAATCAAATCATATTTATGCAAACTAAAACAGAATGTATAAGTTTCATCAATTTTATATCCTCGGCAATCTAATAACGGCAATACTCCTTTCGCTATTTGCCACGCATACACAGGGACAACAAAATACTGTATTCTGCCGCTTTTATTTGCTTTTTGATAAACATCAGCACGCACCATATCACCGTTTGTATCCGTAATCCCATGACGAACAGCCAAACCGACTTTCACTCTATCATCTTCCACCCGCACCGATTTTACCAACGGGCCTTGTTCCCCGTTTTTCGTAGGTTTGTAAAACGGCTCGGCAAAGGCTTTCTTGGGGTCATCGTTAAATTCAGCCAGCCGTTTTTTCAATGCTTGATAAAACTCAGGCTCACGGTTGGCTGTATAGCCGGCAATATTCTCAATATCTTTGGTTTTCAAAGAAGCCAGCGGTTTTTTGACTACACTGATATTTTCAGACAGGCGTTTGGCAGATTTGATGGTTTCCAAATGCCCCTGCCCGGTTGTTTTACGGTTGGGCGCGCGGGAAACAAACAGCGGAGCAACGTGCTCGTGCAGCGCCTGCGGGCGGGAGTTGAGTTTTTCTGCCAACTCTTCGCGCGGATGGTCGCTGAACACGCGGATCATCACTTCCTGCCGGAAAAAATCCCACGGTTGCGGAATGCGCTGTTTGACTTCGCCCGTTTCTGTGTTGACGGTTTCCAGCGATTCGCGCCGCTTCATGGCTTCGGTGATTTTCTGCTGCATCGATACGGTGGAGCAGGCCACCACAACGGCATCCAAAGCATGATGGCGGTCGTTTTCTTCACGCACTTTGCGCAAGCCCCACAAACCGCGCAGCAAAGCGGTGATTTGTCCGTTTGATGCAAACACCCGCCGCTCGCCTTTGCCTTCCAAATGCAGGTTATTCTCGATAAAGCCGCACAAAAAGCGGGCGATATAGCGCGTATCATTCAGATTGCGATCGATAAAATCCTGCTCGTTGAGTTTGGCCGTCTGAATCCGCTGTTTTTTCGCATACGGAAAATGGCAGCCCGCCACCCGGGCTTGAAATTCGCGCCAGCGCTCACTGTTGCTTGCACCATCAAGATATTCGTAAGGCGTTTGGTTGCGCTTTTTCTGGTTTTCGCTGCCGAGCACCAAAACCTTATTATTGAAACTGTCGTCCCAAGTGCGCGAAAACGGCAGCGCATGATCGATTTCCACATAACCTGTCTTGTTCAGACTGCCTAAATCCAATGGCAGGCCGGAATACAGGCATTTGCCCTGTTGTTGATTGTAAAGCCGCATTTTCAGAATATCCCGCCCTTTGGGCTCTCCTGCAAAGTGGGGGAAATATTCTTTGAACTCGTCTGCTGCGCGCTCGCGCTCTTTGCGGTTTTCCTCCTGCCGTTTTTCGATTTCCTTGCGGTCATCCCATGATTTGCCCAATTCGCGCGCGGTTTCGATATGCACGCGCAGCGGCGAACCGTAGCGGCGGATAACGGCATTAACCACCTTGCGTGCCTGCGTGAGTGTGCGCAACACTACCGGATTGCGGATATCGTTGCCGTCAATCACCGGCAGCACCAAGCTGTTTTGTTGTATTTTTGCACCATAATGGTTACCGTAAACTTTTGTGCAGGCCTCGTCATAGCGCAGCCCCTGTTCCATCAGCGGCAAAATCTTGCGCAAAGCACTAAGCGAAAGTTGAATGAATTTATCGAAACCGATGCCTTTCAACAAGGCTTCCAATACCTTTTCGGGCAAGGCTAAATCGGCTAAGGCCGTCTGAATGTCGTTGTCAGTTTTATAAAGCGAAAATGCCGTGCCGATTGCATCAAGCACTTCAGGGTTGCGGATGCGGTTTTCCCATTCGCCTTTCAAACCTGCTTTTTCCAAAACGGTGCGGATTTTGTGGTAGGCCTTCATTTCCATCAGCGCGCCGCTTTCGGCTTTCAGGCCGTCTTCGCTTTTGCCGTAGCGCAGCCCTTTGAATACCGCGCTGTCGGGCAGATCCAATATTTTGCGCACTTGCTTGTAAGTCAGCTTGGCCTTTTTATATGGTTCGTCCAGCAGCAGCTTCCGCTCGTGTTCGTTTAACGCCCGCTCTTCGCCGTTGTGCAGAATGCGCAGATTGTTCAGCCTGGTCAGCCAAATAAAGCTCTCCGCGCTGTAGGTGTGTTTTGCCGCTTTATATTCCTGCGGCTCAAAAGTGCAGTGCCCGAGCATTTTCAACACCGCACCGTCTTGCAGTGCGGCGCGCTGTGTCATCAGCAGCATATCCACTTTGTTTTCCAACTCCGCAGAGGCAAACGGATTGCCCAATCCGCGCTGTTTGGCAAACAGCAGATGCAGCTCTTTTTGCAAATCCAAGCGGTTGAAGGTGTGGGCATAATCGCCGCCTTTATTGCGAAGGTGGCCGCTTTGTACGGCGAACCGTTTAACTGCCAACTCCGCCGGAGTCCGGTATTGTTCGGGATTATCTGCCAGCAATTGGCGGTTTTCCGCCACTCCTGCCAGAAGTTTGCCCAGCTCCTTATCTTCCGTCTGCATCTCGTTTTTACGCTGCGACAGGTAACCGCGGTGTTTGACCAAATGCAGCAGCACCGCCGCCCATTCTTTTTCAGCCAGTTTTCTGTCCAATCCTTCCACACGCAACTGCCAAGTATTGACCGGCATGGCAGCAGGCAGCCCGTCGGCCGCAAAATCTGCCGCACTCAGCAGCCCTTCGCGTTTCAACAGGCGGCGCAGACGCAGCAAACGGTGGGCGCGGCGGCGGATTAAACGGCGGATACTGCGCGCCTGCCGCCTTGTCGCCGCCAACGATTTGCCGTCTTTAGGCATTTCCGCACGCTCAAACACCCTCACCCCGCAATCCAGCAGACCGATGGGATGTTCGTTTTCATCCACCAACACCAACGCCCAACCGACCGAAGCAATGCCCAGATCCAAACCGAGAATATATCTGTAAGTAGTTGTTTTCATTTTTTCCCTTTGCAAATAAAGCTGTTAACAAATAAGCAAAATAATAACACTAATTAACATAGCAAATAAATATTTGACAGCCATGTGGGTCGAATTTATAATAGGAACATTGTTGCACTACGAGATGAGAGCCGTTGCTACAATAAGGCCGTCTGAAAAGATGTGCCGCGACGTAAAATACTTTATAGTATGAGCCCCCGATCGGATTTCCGGCCGGGGGCATCGTCTTAGATAATCTGTTAAAATCCGCCCAACGAAACAGGCCGTCTGAAAAGGTTTCAGACGGCCTTTAATCCCTATACTCCCTGAAAGATCGGCATGAACCTGCTGCATAATCCCGATGCACATTCTTTCGCTTCCGACAACTGTTCCGGCATCCACCCCGATATTTTGGCCGCGCTGGCGGCGGCCAACGGCGGCCATGTGGGCGCGTATGGCAACGATCCTTATACCGCACATCTGCAAACGCTGGTCAAACGGCATTTCGGCAAACAAGCCGAGGCGTTTTTGGTGTTTAACGGCACGGGCGCGAATGTGTTGGCTTTGCAGGCCTGCCTGCCGCGCTGGGGAGCGGTGGTGTGTGCCGAAACGGCGCATATCCATGCAGACGAAAGCACCGCGCCGCAAGCGGTGGGCGGCTTCAAGCTGTGGACGGTTCCGGCGGAAAACGGCAAACTCACGCCCGAGCTGATTGCCCGCCATGCGCACGGCTACGGTTTCGAGCACCGCGCCCAGCCGTTGGCAGCGAGCATCACGCAAAGCACAGAGCTGGGCACGGTCTATACGCCGCAGGAAATCTGCGCTATCGGCGTGTTTTGCCGCCAACACGGCATGGCGCTGCATATGGACGGCGCGCGCCTGGCCAATGCCGCCGCCGCGCTGGGTGTGCCGCTGCGCGAAATCACCACGGATGCGGGGGTGGATATTCTCTCGTTCGGCGGCACCAAAAACGGCTTGTTGTTCGGCGAATGCGTGGTGGTTTTGAACCCGCAAAAGGTTTCAGACGGCCTCGGCTATCTGCGCAAACTCAATCTGCAACTGGCTTCCAAAATGCGTTTTATTTCTGCGCAGTTTATTGTGCTGTTGGAAGGGGATTTGTGGCGCGAAGCCGCGCAGCAGGCCAATATGATGGCCAAAAGGCTTTCAGACGGCCTGCAAAGCATCGGCGGCGTGGAATTGGTTTACCCCGCCGAAGCCAATGCCGTGTTTGCGAAACTGCCGCAGGGCGCGGCAGATAAAGTGCGCGGCCATACGGATTTTTATGATTGGGACGAACAAGGCACATCGCGTTTTGTATGCAGCTTCGACACCCGCTGCAGGCATATCGATGCGCTGCTGGCAGCGGTGCGGCAGGCGGTGGGGGCGGTATAAGTATGAATGCCACGGTTTACCACACCATCGCCGCACCGGTGCAGGCCGAATTCAAAGACAAAGGCAGCCGTTTTATTGCTTTCGCTTATCCTGTAAAAACCACCGAGGCCGTCAAAAACTATGTCGATGCCCTGCGCGAGGCACACCATAAAGCCCGCCATTGGTGTTATGCCTACCGTTTGGGCACTGACGGCAACACTTTCCGTGCCAACGACGACGGCGAGCCTTCCGGCAGTGCCGGCCGGCCGATTTTAGGGCAGATTGATTCGGCGGGGCTTACTGATGTGCTGGTGGTGGTGGTGCGTTATTTCGGCGGCACCCTGCTCGGCGTGCCGGGCTTGATCCACGCCTATAAAACCGCCACCGCCGAAGCATTGCAATTGGCTGAAAAATTAGAAAAAAATATCGAAAAAACGGTTTGGCTGCGCTGCGGCTACCCGCATTTGAACGATGCCATCCGTGTTGCCAAACAACATCAGGCAGAAGTGGTGGCGCAGGATTTACAGCTCGACTGCCGGCTAACGGTGAGCATTCCGCTGGCCAACTACGCCGCCTGCCTGGCAGCTTGGGAACAGACGCGCTCGATTGAAATACAGCCTGAAGAGGCTGTCTGAAAGAAAACATTGGCAACCCGAAACAAGCGGGCAGCTTAAAACGTGGAACAGCATTAAGTGGTGAGCCCGGCTTCATTTCCGGCACCCGGCAAGCCGCAGACAACATCACGCTACCGAGCCGGCCCTGCTGCCGCTTGGCCGTCTGAAAAACCGTTCTCTTTAACTAAGGCGCAGCAATGCCGTAACAGCTATGAAGCGGGTTGGCAATCTTAGAAATGCCTTGCAGAGAACGGGTTAATGCAGACACCGTGTCATTTTATGCTATAAAAGCCAGCTCAAAACCCGTTACCCCAAAACGGCTTGAGTTTATAAAATATCTTTTTAATCAAGGAATCATCATGAAATTGCTCGTTATCGGCAGTGGCGGCCGCGAACACGCCCTAGCTTGGAAGCTCGCCCAATCCCCCAAAGTAGAAGCCGTTTTTGTCGCCCCGGGAAACGCGGGCACGGCAGCCGAACCCAAACTGTATAATCTGTCGCTCACCGCCCATGCCGATTTGATTGATTTCTGCCAACGCGAAAATATCGCCTTTACGCTGGTCGGCCCTGAAGCACCGCTGGCCGCCGGCATCGTTGACGATTTCCGTGCCGCCGGCTTGAAAATTTTCGGCCCCACCCGCCATGCCGCACAATTGGAGAGCTCGAAAGATTTCGCCAAAGCCTTTATGTACAAACACGGCATCCCCACCGCGCAATACCAAACCTTTGAAAATGCAGAAAAAGCCCACGAATATCTCAACCGAAAAGGCGCACCGGTTGTGATTAAGGCCGATGGTTTGGCCGCAGGAAAAGGCGTGATTGTGGCGATGACGCTAAAAGAAGCCCACGCTGCCGTTGACGATATGCTGCTGGGCAACAAAATGGGCAACGCCGGTGCGCGGGTGGTGATTGAAGATTTTCTGCAAGGAGAAGAAGCCAGCTTTATCGTAATGGCAGACGGCAACAATGTATTGCCGATGGCTACCAGCCAAGACCACAAACGCCTGCTTGATGGCGATAAAGGTCCCAACACCGGCGGCATGGGCGCATACAGCCCCGCGCCGGTGGTTACGCCTGCCGTATATCAACGCGCCATGAACGAAATCATCTTGCCCACCGTGCAAGGCATGAAGGCAGAAGGGCATGAATTTACAGGTTTTTTATACGCAGGATTGATGATTGGTGCCGATGGCTCGCCTTACACCATCGAATTCAACTGCCGCTTCGGCGATCCCGAAACCCAGCCGATCATGAGCCGCCTCGACAGCGATTTTTCGGATTTGGTGACCGCCGCCATCGAAGGCAGGCTGGATACCGTTACCGCCAAATGGAGCCCGCAAACCGCTGTCGGCGTGGTGCTGGCAGCGGAAAACTACCCCGAAACCCCAAAAAAAGGCGACATTATCAACGGTTTGCAGCAAGCCGGCCAAATCGGCAAAGTATTCCATGCCGGCACCGCCGCCGGTGAAACAGGTGAAATTCTCACCAACGGCGGGCGAGTGTTATGCGTGGTCGGCCTGGGCGATGGTGCAGCCGCTGCGAAAGCCAGGGCTTATCAGGCGGTGGAGAAAATCCGCTTTAACGGCATGCAATACCGCACGGATATTGCCGACAAAGCCGTTCACCGCTAAATATTATTCAAACGGCAATAAAAAGCCGGGGGTTTACATTTTTGATGCCGGGCAGTTTTGGTTTTTTTCGCCGCAACAGCTGTTTGCAGTTTTTGAATATTCCGGCAATTCTGCGGTTTTAACGCATTTTCCGGAATGATTAACAAGCCTTACCCCCAAACAAGGCTTATGCTAACAATGAAAAGTGCAAACAACGCCGGGCTTTCCAACATTTCAGGCCGTCTGAAACAGTTTCAGACGGCCTGAACGGCTTTCGCAACAAACCGGTACCCGCCCGAAAAAGATGGTTTGCAGTTATCCCGGATTAGGCAGACAGCCACTGTTTCTTTTCAGGCAGGCATTTGCCTGCCGTATCAGCGGTAGCGCTTTTGAACGGCTTCCGGGTAAAATTTTGAAAATTTAACCGCACAAAAGGTCGATTTGCCATTTCTGCTCAAATATCAGTCCGAACCTTAAAACTAAATAGTATTTGATTTCAACAATTTTAAAATTGTGGGTTGAATTTCTGCCGGCTTAAAGGGCATACAATGGTTTGCAAAACCGGTAACGGCAGCGGGTATGTTCAGACGGCCTAATAATTGGCAGGCATCGGTACGGTATTTACATCTCAACCCAAGAGAGCGGTTGCGCAGGGCGAAACAGCAGGCCGCCCAAGCCGATGGTGCGAGCGCACCGCCGGCGATTGCCTGCCCTTTTGTATCGAGAATACACCCGCTACCCGCCATAAGCCGGTTTACAAAGCGGCAGGCCATCTGAAAAAGCTGTTGGCCTACCGCATTTATCCGGCCCGGATGGCTCAGATTATCAGACTCATCTGCACCTCTATTGTTTCCTATACATAAGGCATCGCCTAACTAATATGTTGCCCACCGGCAAGGGGTTACACCCTTCCAACCGTTTCACCTTGCCTTACCTTAAAAGACGAGGCCACAACCGAAAAAGAAAAATGATGAAAACAGCGCGTATTCTTTCGGCTGCCGCCCGGGCAGGGTTGGCAGCCCATCTGAAACAAGGCGGTTTGGTGGCATATCCCACCGAATCCTGTTACGGCATCGGCTGCCTGCCGTATCATACTCGGGCGTTGAAAAAATTAGTATGCCTGAAAAAACGCCCGCAAAACAAAGGTATGATAGTTATCGGCAACAGTTTGGCACAATTGCTGCCTTTGCTGGGGCGGCCGTCTGAAAGCATGACGGCGATGTTGGAAAACCAATGGCCTGCGCCGGAAACGTTTCTGTTACCCTGCCGCCGTTTGCCGCTGCTGTTGCGCGGACGCGGGCGCAGCAAGCTGGCGGTGCGGGTGCCTGCTCATTCAACAGCGCGGCAGTTGTGCAAGGCGTTGAATACGCCGCTGGTTTCCACATCATGCAACCGCGCCGGCGGCAGACCCTGTAAAACCGAGCGCGAAGCACGGCGCTTGTTCGGCCGCAGTGTGCGGGTCATCGGCGGACGCATCGGCGGCAGGAAAACACCAAGCCGGATTATCGATGCAGAAACCGGACAGCGTTTGCGTTAGGATACGCAGCAGGGAAAAATTAAAGGCAGGATTTCAGACGGACTCAATTTCAGCCAATGCGGTGTTAGTTTAGGGATTGTCTTGGAGAACTAGACCAAATTGCTTCTTACTAATTATTTTAAAATAGATAATTGAGACTTATTTACTACTTGCCAACAGTCATCTAAAAGTGCACCACTTTCAAACTGGCATCAGCAACAGTTTTGAAACCTGAAAGACTCATTGTCCGTTTCAATCGGTTCGCAACGGTGCAGCAACCTGTCTATTAAAGCCTGCGTCATGGTTTCGTCTCCGAATACACCCCCCGTTTCGCAAACACCGGATTGGCTAACCGGCCAAACTGACTTTCTCATGTAAAGGACCCAGTAGGTTAAACAACAATACCCCCGCTTTTTGGGCTGAATAGCAAATAGCCCGGTTCGTCCAATATCGGAAGATCATACTGTCCAACTGCCTAATCATTTTATCTTCCAAACCGGTACAGGTCTTTCTCCAAATGGTTAACCAAATCCAATACGTTGAAGTACCTTACCCGAAACCCTTCCGAAACCGTGTGCAGACCGATAGCCGTTGCCAAACGGCTTTTGCCGGTTCCTGCTCCTCCAATAAAAATAATGTTGGTTGCAGATATAATCGTTTGGGGCTGTCCTAGATAACTAGAACAAATCCTGCTTTACTGATTGTTTTAAAATAGAAATTTGAAATTTTATCTCACTGTTGTTAAAACGCCATTCACACTCTTTCAAATACAGTTCAAAATGCTCTTTGGGAATGCCGTTAAACTTGCGTAAATGGCGTTTTGCTTGGTTCCAAAAGTTCTCAATTCCGTTAATGTGATTTTGTCGCTCAGCAAAATGTGTGCTGTGATTGATCCGAAAATGTGAAAATTCGCTCACATCAAGAACGTCATAACTTTTGTAACAATCGGTATAAACAATGCTGTCAGGCTTCACTTGCTCGCGGATAATTGGCAATAAAGTCGCAGTTTGTGTATTGGGTACGGCAACGGTGTAAACCTTACCATTACGCTTCAAAAGCCCGAATACAGCCACTTTGCCAGCCGCACCGCGACCACGTTTGCCTTTGCGTTGTCCGCCAAAATAGCTTTCATCAACTTCTACTTCACCATCAAGCATTTCCAGATGCGGGCTGTTGTGATAGATAAGTAAGCGCAAACGGTGGAAGTAATAGGCAGCGGTATTTTTATTGACGCTAACTAATTGCGCCGCTGTGCGAGCGGTAACACCTGCAACAAATAGTTCAATCAGTTTGTTTTGCTTGTACTGACTTAAACGACTTTTTCTCATAGGGATTATTCTAACCTGAAGTTAAATTTCCCTAGTTATCTAGTACAGCCCCAATCGTTTTCCATCAGTAGACGGATATGACCTTAGTCTGCCTCGGATTGTCGAACTGAAAGTCTTCCAAGGCTCTATGTTGTGCAAATTTTGTTGCCTTTATCCTAATACCCGATACTGCGGATACGCCTTTGAGTTATTCCCCTTTTTCTGTGTACCCCACCATATTTTTCAGACGGCCTATGTTATAGGTTCGGTGCAAAACGCGTGATGTTTTGTGTCATTGTTTCCACTGCCGGGTCGGGTTGGTCGGACAAACTGCTCAGTACGCCGTTGTGGGTTTCTGTGCTTTGGTTTTGGTTCAGTTTATAGGCAGCTTCCACATTTTCAACTGTTAATTCAAAACATTTCAATTATTTATATATCACTTGAAGATAATCTTGCGGTGCATCGGTAAGCTGCCACGGGTGTGGCAGGGTTGCTTCGTGGATACGGCTTGATTCGGCGAGAATGGCATAACCAGTGTCGGCATCATCAATCAGCGTCAAATACCCTTCCAAATGTACTGCCTGATAATTTCAGGTCGGCACGGCTTTGTGGTCGCGCTGTTTGCTCGGATACCAGTTGGGCGAGATATAGCGGCCGCTGTCTTGAAATACTGCCAGCCAGCGGTTTTCTGTGCCGGTGGCCTGCCAAACGGGGTTGGTCTCGGCAAAGTGGCCGTGAAGTGTGCCCCATTTGCTGCTGTTGTCGTGCCGGTTAAAGCGGGATATGGGCGGCCTGCAAATGGTTTTGCTGTGTTTCACCACCGGCGTGGCGGGCGGGTAGGCGGATTTCGGTGGAATCGGTTTGGCGGAATTGGGCGAAAATAAATATCGGGTGTCTTTTATCGATATAGGTTTGCAAGCCGGTTTGGTGCGCAAAATTAAATTATAGAAGCAGGCCGTCTGAAAAATAAACCTTTTCGTTTTCAGGCGGCCTTATCCATTACAATAGCGTGAAGCCATTTTATTTCCGGCACCGGCAGCAAGCTGCAGACCATACGGAACCGGTTCTGCTGCCGCTTCGGCGGCTTGCCAAACCGTTCTCTTCGAGCAGGGGCAGTCAAGCCGTAGCGGAAACAATGTGGATTCATGATAATGCCCATCTTTTATTTTTCAGACTATTTTTCAGACGGCCTGCTTTTTTTATGTTTTCTCAAAATCCATCTGTATCCCTGCTGCACGGCTTGAACCCCGAACAACTCTCTGCCGTTACTTGGCCGCCGCAGTCTGCGTTGGTGTTGGCGGGCGCGGGCAGCGGTAAAACCCGTGTGCTCACCACCCGCATTGCCTGGCTTTTGCAAAGCGGCCAGGCCGGTGTGCACGGCATTTTGGCGGTAACGTTCACCAATAAAGCGGCCAAAGAAATGCAAACCCGCCTGGGGGCGATGAGCCATGTTAACGTGCGCGCCATGTGGCTGGGCACGTTTCACGGCCTGTGCCACCGCTTTTTGCGCCTGCACCACCAAGCCGCCGGCCTGCCTTCTACTTTTCAGATTCTCGACAGCGGCGACCAGCTCGCCCTAATCAAGCGGCTGCTCAAGCAGCTTAACATTGCTGAAGAAATCATTGCCCCGCGCTCGCTGCAAGGCTTTATCAACGCCCAAAAAGAAAGCGGCCTGCGCGCCGCGCAGCTTTCTGCGCCCGATGCGTACACCCGGCGCATGATTGAGTGTTACGCGGCTTATGATCAAACCTGCAACCGCGAAGGGGTGGTGGATTTTGCCGAGTTGATGCTCAGAAGTTATGAAATGCTGCAGGCCGATGAAACGCTGCGCCTGCACTACCAAAACCGTTTCAACCATATTTTGGTTGATGAGTTTCAAGATACCAACAAACTGCAATACGCCTGGCTCAAGCTGATGGCCGGCGGGGGCGCGGCTGTGTTTGCGGTGGGTGATGACGATCAGTCTATCTACCGCTTCCGTGGCGCGCATGTCGGCAATATGACTGCCCTGATGCGCGAATTCGGCATTGAGGCGCCCATCAAGCTCGAACAAAACTACCGTTCAGACGGCCACATTCTTGCCGCCGCCAACGCGGTGATTGCCAACAATGCCGAGCGGCTGGGCAAGAATTTGCGCACCGAAGCCGAAAGCGGCGACAAAATCCGCTTTTACTGCGCCCCCGTTGATTATGATGAAGCGCAGTTCATTATTGACGAAGCCAAATCGCTGCAACGCGAAGGCCGCCGGCTTGATGATATGGCGGTGCTCTACCGCAGCAATGCCCAGTCGCGCATCATCGAACAGGCTCTGTTTGCCGCCGGCATGCCCTATAAAATCTACGGCGGGCTGCGTTTTTACGAGCGCCAGGAAATCAAACACGCGCTGGCCTACCTACGCCTGGCCGTCAGCCCTGATGACGACAACGCCCTGTTGCGCGTGATCAACACCCCGCCGCGCGGCATCGGCACCCGCACCATCGAAAACATTCAGGCCGCCGCCGCAGAGCAGGGTGTTTCGCTGTGGCAGGCTGCCTGCGGTATGGGCGCGAAAGCCGCCAAAGTTGCTGCCTTTGTGCGCCTAATCGAAGGCCTGCGCGCGCAAGCCGCCAATGTATCCCTACAGGAAATGATGCTTGCCGTTACCCGCGACAGCGGCCTGGTCGAATACTACCAAACCCAAAAAGGCAGCCACCAAGACCGCTTAGACAATCTGGACGAACTCATCAATGCCGCCGTTGCTTTTAAGCCGTCTGAAAGCAATTTTGAAATTCTGCCCGACAACGCCGCCGAAAGCCCGCTGTTTCCCATTCTCGCCTTTTTAAGCAATGCCGCGCTCGAATCGGGTGAAAACCAGGCCGGTGCCGGCGAAGAAGCCCTGCAAATGATGACGGTGCACGCCGCCAAAGGCTTGGAATTTGATGCCGTTTTTCTCACCGGCATGGAAGAAGGGCTGTTTCCCAGCGAATACAGCCTGGCCGAACGCGGCGGCCTCGAAGAAGAACGCCGCCTGATGTATGTGGCCGTTACCCGCGCCCGCAAACGGCTTTATATCAGCATGGCCCAACAGCGCCTGCTGCACGGTCAAACCCATTTCGGCATCGTTTCGCGCTTTGTTGAAGAGATTCCGCCTGAAGTGCTCCACCGCCTTTCGCCCGCCCCGCAGCGCGCCGGCGGATCTGCCGGTGTGTCGAAGAAGGCCGGCAGCCGCGTTGTCGAAACATTTTACGCGCCGCAGCAATACCACGGTTTTACCATCGGCCAAAACGTGCGCCATGCCAAATTCGGCACCGGCGTGATTATCGATGCGGTGGATAAAGGCGGCTCGGCAAGGCTGACGATTAATTTCGGCAAAGAAGGGGTGAAAGATTTGGATACTGCGTTTGCCAAGTTGGAGGCCGTCTGAAAAAACATGTGCAGGCGGATTAGGCGGGCCTGGCGGGAAAATCTACCCTGCCTGCTTCGCTGACGAATGAATCCAGCGCAATATCGTGTGCTTCGTGCGGCAGGCGGGCGCAAATCTGGCAGGCAAAGCCGGCGCCCACTGTGTGCGGTTTCAGACGGCCTTTCAAGGCTGCCAGCGTAACATCGTAGTAGCCGCCGCCATGGCCCAGCCGGTAGCCCTGCCGGTCGATGCCCACCAGCGGCACCAGCAAAACGGTGAGGCGGTGGGCGCGGATTTTTCTGCCGCCGAATTGCGGGATGGCCAAGCTGCCCCGGCTGTGGCGGCGTTCGGCCTTGCGGCTGTCGGTCTGATAAGGGGTGAACCACAGCCGCAGCGAGCGCGGCTCGATATAGGGCAGATAAAGTCGGGCGCCGCGCGCTAAGGCCGTCTGAATAAAACCGCCCAGCCGCAGCTCGCTGCCCACCGGCCAATAAATGCCGATGCGGGCGCGGCGGCGGATATGGTGTTTCAGCAAACAGTTGGCGGCGCGCTCGGCGCGTTTGCGTTCGCTTTTGCCCAGCGACTGGCGGGCGCGGCGCAAACGGCGGCGCAGCCCGGCTTTATCTTGCATGTTCATTTCAAACGGCCTTTGTGTGTTGGGGCGGGGTATCGTGAACCCTCTTCGTTTCTGTTACGGTGTTGCTGTATCTCGACCCCAAAAGCATGGTTTGGCAGGCCGCTTTAGCGCGCGGCAGCAGGGCCGGCTCCGTGTTGTTTGCGTTTGCCGCTGCCTGCTGCCTGGTGATGAAGATGGGGCGGATTCGCTGTATTGTGCATTAAGTTCAATTGCTGCGGGGTTTCAGGTTGGTGCCTTTGCAAGTTATTCAGGCCGTCTGAAATGTATGTTCAGACGGCCTGCGGTTTGCCGCAATGCGGTGCTGTCTATTCGGGGCGCATTTGCGGAAACAGAACCACATCGCGGATAGAGGGCGCATCGGTGAGCAGCATCACCAAACGGTCCAGCCCGATGCCGCTGCCGCCGGTGGGGGGCAGGCCGTATTCCATGGCGCGGATGTAGTCGGCATCATAGTGCATGGCTTCATCGTCGCCGGCTTCTTTCTGCGCCACTTGCGCTTTGAAGCGGGCGGCCTGGTCTTCGGGGTCGTTTAATTCCGAATAGCCGTTGGCCAGTTCGCGGCCGACAACAAACAGCTCGAAGCGGTCGGTTAAGCCGGGTTTGGTGTCGGAAGCGCGCGCCAGCGGCGAGACTTCTACGGGGTAGTCGATGATAAAGGTGGGGTGCCACAGTTTGCTCTCGGCGCAGCCTTCAAACAGCGCCAGCTGCAGGCTGCCGATGCCGGGCGCGGGCGGGATTTTTTCGCCGTGTTTCACGATTTCCTGTTTCAGCCATTGGGCATCGTTTAACTGATCATCGGTGTAGTGGGGGTTGTGTTTTTTTATGGCTTCGAGAATGGTCAGCCGCTCGAACGGGCTTTCCAAATCGACTTCTTGGCCGTTGTAGCGGATTTTGGCGGTGCCGCACACTTCCCGGGCGGCATGGCGGATCACGCTTTCGGTCATTTCCATCATGCGCTCGTAGGTGCAGAAGGCTTCGTAGAATTCCATCATGGTGAATTCGGGGTTGTGGCGGGTGCTCATGCCTTCGTTGCGGAAGCTGCGGTTGATTTCAAACACGCGCTCCAGCCCGCCCACCACCAGGCGTTTCAGATAAAGCTCGGGGGCGATGCGCAGATAAAGCGGCATATCGAGCGCGTTGTGGTGGGTTACGAAGGGTTTGGCCGCCGCGCCGCCGGGAATCGGGTGCATCATCGGGGTTTCTACTTCGAGATAACGCTGGCCCGCCATATAGTTGCGCACGGCCTGAATGATTCGGCTGCGTTTGATAAAGGTGTTGCGCGAATCGGCGTTGGTAATCAAATCGGCATAGCGTTGGCGGTATTTCTGCTCTTGGTCGGTTAAGCCTTTGTGTTTGTCGGGCAGCGGGCGCAGCGATTTGGTGAGCAGGTGCAGCTTGGCGGCGCGCACGGTCAATTCGCCGTGGTTGGTTTTGAACAGGGTGCCTTCCACGCCGATGATGTCGCCCAAATCCCAATGTTTGAAGGCGTTGTGCGCTTCTTCGCCCACGCCTTGATTGTTTACATACACCTGAATCTGGCCGCTCATGTCTTGCAGAGTGGCGAAACCGGCTTTGCCCATGGCGCGTTGCAGCATCATGCGGCCGGCGATTTTCACGGGGATTTCCTGCGGGTCGAGCTCGGCTTTTTCAAGACGGCCGTATTGCGCCTGCAAATCGCCGGCAAAGGCATCGCGGCGGTATTGGTTGGGAAAGGCAATCCCCTGTTGGCGGATTGCATGGAGTTTTTCGCGGCGCAGGGCGATGATTTGGTTTTCGCTCAATTGCAGCTCTTCGGGGTGTGGGGGCTGTAGGCTCATGGGAAAGGTTCCGGAAAATGCAGGCACACCGGCCTGATAACGTTGAATTTTGGGCGGTATTTTACGTGATTCCGGCTGTTTTTTCTATGCGCCCGGCCGTCTGAAAAATAAATTTTCAGACGGCCGGCATAAAAATATACAAGCTGCACGGGTGGTGTGCGGCTGCCCCGAAATATGGCAATGTATCCAGATGCCCATAGCTGTGGTGAACCCCCTTCGTTTCCGGCACAAGGCAGGGGTAAAAACTGTGCGGAGCCGGCGCTGCTGCCGCCCGCAGACAGGTAAAGCCGTTGGCTTTGCCAAGACGGCAACGCAACGAAAAGGAAAGGAGGTTCGCCATGCACGCGCGGGGCTTTGCAAAAACACCTTAAGGCCGTCTGAAAAGCTCCAATGCCCCGGTTTGCGCGAAGGCGGGGTTTGAATGAAACGATTGAAGTTTGGGTCAAACACATTGAAACGCTCCAATTGCTGCTGCCTGCACGGGGTAATTCGGCAGGCTGGCGCAGCGGCGAAACTGATGGCGGCAAATAAATTTCCGGCAGTATTTTTTGAATGTTGCAAAGGTTTCGGCTTTGAAACGGCTACGGCACCGGCCTGCCTGTAACCCGCTGCCCGCGCTGTCTGCGCTCTGCCGCTTTGTGTTGGTTTCGGCAGGCTGCGGGTAAATGATTCGGGGGCAGGGTGGTTTCAGACGGCTGTTTCAGGCTGTCTGAAAACCCATCGGGCGGCGATTGAAGATGTAGCGCGGGCTGTTTCAGGCCGTCTGAAAACTTTTCGCCCCGGGTTGGCGGGTGTTTGGAATATTCGGTTTTAACGGTTTTGACGGTTGTGCAGATAGTCGAACACACGGCTGCCATCGATTTCGCCCAAGCCGCGTATGCGCACCCTCGGGTGGCGGCTCAGCAGCGCAAAAAGCTCGGAAACATTGTCATCGGGATCCAGCTCGGGCAGATTGCCGCTGCTGAGCGGCAACAGGTTGGCGATTTGGCTGATTTTGCCGTAATCGGTATGTTCACTTTGGAAAAACGAGCGCACAAATTCGTTGGCGGGCCGGGTTTGCAGCTCTTCGGGCGTGCCTGTTTGCTGTAGTTTTCCGTCCTGCATAACGGCGATGCGGCCGGCCAGGCGTTGCGCTTCGCTCATGTTGTGGGTAACGAATATGATGGTGGTGGACAAGCGGCGGTGGATGTCGGCCACCATTTCCTGCAAGGCGTTGCGGGAGAGCGGGTCGAGCGCGCTGAATGGTTCGTCCATCAGCAACACATCAGGTTTGGCGGCAATGGCACGCAAAATGCCGATGCGCTGCTGCTCGCCTCCGGATAATTCGCGGGGGTAACGGTGGGCATATTTGGCCGGCGGCATGCCGACCATTTCCAGCAGTTCTCCGCTGCGCCGGCTGCGTTCGGTTTTGCTCCAGCCCAAAATATCGGGAACCAGCTCGATGTTTTGTTTCACTGTCATGGTGGGAAACAGGGCAATCTGCTGTAAAACATAGCCGATGCGGTGGCGCAGGCGGCGGATGTCGTAATCTTTGATGCGCCGGCCGTTGAAATAAACATTGCCTTCGCTGGGCTCGGTGAGTGCGTTAATCATTTTGAGGGTGGTGGTTTTGCCGCAGCCCGAAGGGCCGACCATCACGAAAAATTCGCCTTCGAAAATGCTGAGGTTCAAGCCGCTGATAACGTGTTTATTGCCGTAATGTTTGCCGACTCCGCGAAATTCGATAATGGCTTTCATGGGGCCTCCTTACGCAACAATTTATGGGTGGTGAGATAGTCGGCTGCAACTTTGGCCGGCGTTTCGCCGTTGTTTTTTACCCGGTTGTTCATTTCTGACATCTCTTCTTCGCTGATTTTGCCGGCCAACCGCTCGAGCGAACGAACCACTTGCGGATGCCGGCGGGCAAATTCGGCCTTC
This sequence comes from Neisseria musculi, assembly GCF_014297595.2. Lineage (NCBI taxonomy): Bacteria > Pseudomonadati > Pseudomonadota > Betaproteobacteria > Neisseriales > Neisseriaceae > Neisseria > Neisseria musculi. The sequence continues at coordinate 2,257,282 of NZ_CP060414.2, forward strand.
ATCAGCGGCGCGCCTTGATAATAGGGAAACAACTGCAAATCGTCTTTGAGCAGTTGCAGGCGGTGGCGGCGGATTTCGGCATCAGTCGAATAGACGTCTATCAGATCGACACGGCCGTCTGAAAGCGCACTGTAGCGCAGCGCAGGCTCGATGCCGGAAACGTGTTTCAGCCGGATATGATGGGTTTCTGCCAGCCCTTTATAGCCGTCTTGCCGGTCGATAAACTCCAGCGTGAACCCGGCGCGCACATGGTTTTTTACCTTGGCCAAATCCGAAATGGCGGCAAGATTGTGTTTTTGCGCATACGCCTGCGGCAGCGCCAGCGCATAGGTGTTTTGATAGCCCATCGGCTCCAACAACAGCATTTTATATTGTTCGGCCAGCAAATCTTTGGCCAGCCGGTAGGTTTGTTGCGGGCTGGAAATCCGCCCCTTATTCCCTGCCGGCTGCTCGACCAGGCTCTCCAATACGGTGCCGGTAAATTCGGGATAGATATCGATTTCGTTGTGTTTGAGCGCGTTAAACAGAAAACCGGTTTTGCCGAAATTCGGCTTCAACACCACTTGAATATTTGGATTTTCATTTTCAATCAGCATCTTATACATATTGATTAAGATATCCGGCTCGCTGCCCAATTTGCCGGCCACCACTACTTGACGGTCGCCGCCCCCGCTGTTCCACCACTGCACTCCCGCCGACAGAGCCACCAAAAAAACGGCCATCCCCAGCGCACGGCCGGCTTTTTTGCGTTGCAGACGGTACACCAAACCGCTCACGCCCACCGCCAGCAATGCAGAAGCGGCCGCACCGATAAAAGTGAGGGCCATATTATTGCGGTCTATACCCAGCAAGATAATGTTTCCCAAACCACCCGCGCCCACCAATGCTGCCAGCGTGGCGGTGCCGATAATCAGCACGGCCGCAGTGCGGATGCCGGAAATCATCGCCGGAAACGCCAAAGGCAGCTCCACTCTAACCAGTTTCTGCCAGCGCGACAGCCCGAAAGCGGTGGCTGCTTCTTTGATAGCTGGGTCGATTTCAGAAAAACCCAAGTAAGTGTTTTGGAAAACAGGCAACAAGGCATAAAGGGTTAGCGCAATCAATGCCGGCGGAGCGCCGATGCCGACAAAGGGAATCAGCAGCCCCAACATTGCCAGCGAAGGAATAGTTTGCAGGATATTGGTGAGCTGCAACACAGCTTCTGCCTGTTTGCGGCGGCCGGAAAACCACACCGCCAGCGGCACGGCAACCGCTACCGAACACAGCAGGGCAGCCAGAGAAATCAGCAGATGCTCCAGCGTGGCAGTGATCAGTTCGTTTTTGCGCTCCAGCAGGGTTTGCAGGAATATATTCATATAGAGGGGTGTTTTTTAAGTGTGTGAAAGCCGGCATGAAGGCAGGCAGTGGGCGGGCAGTATCGACCGGGCTGAAAACGGCTGGTTTATCGATGCCTGGATTATGGCATAAGCCAAAGGCCGTCTGAAGAATTATTTAGGCTCTAGACTGGCAGAATAGCTCTGTTAGCCTAGAAAAATGAAATATAACACCAAGTTAAGTGACCATCGGCTCAAAAAAATTATCAAGCATTTTTGTGTCGGTATAGAAGCCTCAAAAACCGCTTTGCCGACAGGCTTCAACCGCAATACCATCAACCACCGGTATCGCATGTTCAGGCACGAAATATACCGCTGCCAAAGCAGGCAAAAAGACCTGTTACGGCAGCATGGAGGTTGATGAAAGCTATTTTGCTGCCAAACGGCAGCGCGGTTTCCATGGCAAGTCAAAGCGTGGCAGAGGAACGCTTAAACAACCCGTCTTTGGTATTTTCGAAAGAGACGGCAGGGTTTATACCGAAATCGTTCCTGATTGTAAAAAGAAAACACTTCAAGCTGTTATATTGGGAAAGGTCTCTCTGGAGGGTGTTGTTTATTCTGATAGCCGGCGCGGTTACAGCGGCCTGGTCGATGCGGGCTACTCTAAACATTTGCGCGTTAATCACGGACAAAATGAGTTTGCAGATGGTACCGGGCGCATCAATGGTATTGAAAGCTTCCGGAGTTTTACCAAACGAAGGCCCGCCAAATTCAACGGCGTAACCAAAAACTTTGATTTGCACCTGAAGGAATGCGGATGGCGATGGAACCGAAACTCTGATGAACTGAGTCACCAACTTTGGGGGCTTTTAAAGTAAATTTACATAAAGCTGCTAGTCTAGAGCCTGATTTAAAATATTTTACAGTAAAAACAAACCTGTGGCGCAAAAAAGACAACACCGGGCAGGGCAGCAGTTAAATTTGGTATTCTGTAAAGTGCGTGAGTATAATTGCCGTCAGCAACTTTTCATAACTGTTTATCCTTTCGGAAAACACTTCGGCCCTTGTTTACAAGGGCGTTTTTTTGCCTGCCGTTTTCAGACGGCCTTTGCTCGCAAAAATTTTAGATTTTTTTGCCAACCATTGCGGCCTAACCGGCTACTTCTTTCAAACGGTAGAGCATTTCCAGGGCTTCGCGCGGCGACAGTTCGTCCGGGCGGATGGCGGCCAGCATATCCAGCGCGGGGTTGGCGGGCAGGCTGTTTTCAAAATTGCGGCAGTCTGAAAAATTTTCCGTGCTGTTAAAGCCACCGCCATCGTTTTCAGACGGCATCATATTGAAAATATCCATCTGCGGGCGGTCGGCGGCGGCCTGTGCTTCGAGTTGGTTTAGGTGCCTGCGGGCGGATTTGAGCGCGCGCGCGGGCAGGCCGGCGAGTTTGGCCACGGCAATGCCGTAGCTTTTGCTGGCGGGGCCGGGCTCGATATGGTGCAGAAACACGATGTCCTGCCCCTGCTCGAGCGCCGAAAGGTGCATATTGACGGCACCGGCGTGCGCTTCGGGCAGGCGGGTCAGCTCGAAATAGTGGGTGGCAAACAGGCTGAACGATTGGTTTTTCTGCAACAGGTGTTCGGCAACGGCCTGCGCCAGTGCGAGACCGTCAAAAGTGGAAGTGCCGCGGCCGACTTCGTCCACCAGCACCAGCGACTGTTCGGTGGCGTGGTGCAGGATGTAGGCGGTTTCGCTCATTTCCACCATAAAGGTGGAGCGGTTGCCGGCCAGATCGTCGCTGGCACCGATGCGGGTGAAAATCTGGTCGATGGGGCCGGTTTTGGCGGCATCTGCCGGCACGAAGGCACCGGTGTGCGCCAACAACACGATTAACGCCACTTGGCGCATATAGGTGGATTTGCCGCCCATATTGGGGCCGGTGAGCAGCATCAGGCGGTGTTTGTGGTCGAGACCGGTGTGGTTGGCGGTAAAGTGGCGTACCTGCCGCTCGACCACAGGGTGGCGGCCGTTGTTGATTTCAATCAGCGGATAATCGGCAAACTCGGGGCAAACGTAGCCGCGTTCTTCGGCTTGGCGGGCAAAAGTGGAGAGAACGTCTAGCGAAGCGGCGGCTTTGGCGGCTTTCTGCAATTGCGGCAAGGCCGTCTGAAGCTCTTTGAGCAGGGTGTCGTAGAGTTGTTTTTCAAGCGCGAGCGCCTGTTCTTGCGCGCTTAATACTTTGTCTTCAAAGGTTTTTAATTCGGGGGTGATGAAGCGTTCGGCGTTTTTCAGGGTTTGGCGGCGCTGGTAGTCGGCGGGCGCCTGTTCGGCCTGCACTTTGGATAATTCGATATAAAAGCCGTGCACGCGGTTGAATTCCACTTTTAAGGTAGACAGGCCGGTGCGTTCGCGTTCGCGCGCTTCGAGGGCGAGCAGAAATTCATCGCCGTGGTTTTGAATATGGCGTAATTCATCTAATTCGGGGTGGAAGCCGTGGTTGATCACGCCGCCGTCTTTCAGCCACACGGCAGGCTCGGGCAGGATGGCGGCCTGCAGCTTTTCAGCCACCGGCAGGGTTTCGGGGAACACATTTTGCAGGGTTTGCAGCAAGGCGCTGCCGCCGGCGGGCACCGGCATTTCGGCCAGCACAAAAAGGCTGTCGCGCAGGGCGGCCAAATCGCGCGGGCGGGCGCTGCCCACGGCGATACGGGCGGCGATGCGTTCGATGTCGGCCACGTTTTTCAGACGGCCCTGCACATCGGCATGGTGGTTTTGCAGTTCCATCACTGCCTGCTGACGCGCCTGAATGTGGCTGCGGTTGCGCAGCGGATGGTGCAGCCACAGCTCAAGCAGGCGGCTGCCCATATGGGTGGCGCATTCATCAAGCACCGAAAACAGCGTGGGCGATTTTTTGCCGGTGAGTGTTTGGGTGATTTCAAGATTGCGGCGGGTGGCTGCATCCATGCCGATATATTGGCTTTCGGTTTCGAGCGAAAGGCCGTCTAAATGCTGCGGCAGGCTGTTTTGGGTGAGACGGATATAGTTGAGCAGCGCGCCGGCTGCGCCAACGGCTTCCGCGTGCTCTTCGATATCAAGGCCGAACCCGCGCAGATCTTGGCTGCCGAAATAATCGGCGAGCAGCTTGGCAGCAGTGTCGGCGGCAAACTGCCAGTGGTTGAGCCGCGTGATGTTGGCCGCCCGGATATCGGGCACGTTTCTGCCATCGGGCAGCAATATTTCCGCTGGCTGCAAACGCGCCAACTCATCGGCCAGCTTTTGCGCGCCGGTGAGCTTGGCTTTGAATTCGCCGCTTTGCAGCGAAGCCCAGGCCAGCCCGATGTGTTTTTTTCCGGCACACACGGCAACAATGCGGTTGGTTTCTTTGTCTTCCAAAAAAGCAGAATCGGTGAGCGTGCCGGGGGTAACGATGCGCACCACTTTGCGCTCCACCGGCCCTTTGCCCGCGCCCACTTCGCCCACCTGCTCGCAAACCGCCACGCTTTTGCCCATTTTCACCAGCCGCGCCAGATACTGCTCGGCGGCGTGAAACGGCACACCCGCCATTTTAATCGGCTCGCCGTTCATCTGGCCGCGGGTGGTGAGGGTGATATCGAGCAGTTTTGCCGCCTCTACCGCATCATCAAGAAACAGCTCGTAAAAATCGCCCATGCGGTAAAACACCAGTTTGTCGGCATGGCCGGCTTTGATGTCGAGATATTGCTGCATCATCGGGGAAACGGCGGGTTTGGTCATGTTCAGACGGCCTGTGAGGGTAGAAAAGGAGGGCTATTGTAGCAAAAGAAAGAAAAGCTTAGGCCGTCTGAAAACATTTCCCCGGAGGGAAACTTTTCAGGCGGCTTTTGGTCTTTATTCGAATTAATAATAATGTTTATCCTCTGAAATTCGACATTTAAAGGAGAGAAGAAATGAACTTATATAAAAATATCGACAGTTATTCTGGATTTGTCGGTTGGAATACGGCATCCAACATATTCGATACATTCAGCCCAAATGAATGGCAGCCTGTTTCCACCCCAAAAGCATCGGATTATGTTCCGCTTCCCACACCTGCCGCACCATCAGCAACAGACTATATCCGTACACAGCCATATCCAGAATCATCCGTTACCAAACTATCAACACTCGATACGCTGCCCGTAATGGAAACTACCCTTGGCGGCGGAAAGCGCTACAGTGTAGAAGAATTACAGCAAATTGGCAGCAAATCAAGGGAAGAGATTATCGAATTTTTTAAAAATATTGGTGGAACAGCCACGGAAACTATAGAAGAAGGTAGAGTATTTACATCTTATTCTAGCCCCTTGCTTCCCGGCAAAAGCATTTCTCTAAATGATAAGGGAGATCTTTTTTGGATAACAAGCTATGCAAAATCTCCCGAAGATATATATATCATTGGGAGTAAAACTACCACTCTCACTGACAGCGAAATTGTAGCAATTATAAACGCCCAAAACAATTTGTCCCCTCAGGCCGAAGACTATGTTTCCGTAGAAACCGCATTTGCAACAGAGAATAGTAACACTGAAATCCCCACCAATCTCCCAACCGAAACCGCCACAGTATTGCGGCCGGATATTGCCCCTGTTTCACCCATTACCCCCAACTACCTACAACCGTGCCTGTAGGAAATCCCGTTATGGCAGAAACCCTGTCCGCCACTCCGGCAGAAACTGCAAACACTGCTAACGATACCTCCGAAATAGCCGCTCAACCACAAAACCCCAACCCGCTCAACCAAAGCATAGGCGCAGCCGGCAATGCCGCTGCCCTTGCCCAATCTGCCGTTGCCAACCCGCATCAGGCCTTTTTGGCCGAAGCCGAAAAATTCAAAAACAGCGCATCGCTGAAACACGATTTGGCTTCGGGTTTTTCGCAAACCATTATCGAATTTGAACAAGGGCATATCTATGACGAGCGCAGAGCCTACTATGCCGGCAACCGCGAAGCCCTGAACGAGGCGGTAGAAAAAAACCGCACCGATGCGGCAGAACTGACGCAGAAGCAAGGCGAAGCGGCGGGCAAAGCCTATCTGCTCGGCGGCATTGCCAAAATAACCGGCACCCTGGGCAACTTGGCCGATGCCTACGAATTGGGCGACCGCATCAGCAAAGCCTCTGAAAACGGCAACTGGGATCCCGTGGCCGCGCAGGTGGCCAAAATTGCCGCATCAGCCGCCGCTGTCAGTGGCAGCGCCACGCTGGCCGGGGGGCTTGGAGCGGATCTGATGGTATGGGGTGCACCAGTCGGAGCTGTTACTGCAATTACGATTCCAGGCGGAGTTATACTTACATACTTTGCTTTGGAAGGTGTTGATGCGTTAGATAAAGCAATCTCCGGTGCCAACCGCTTCGATTTCGGCAACGGCCATGCAGAAAACACCGATTTGGTTGTATTCGGCAACCACAGCCACAGCGGCGACACCAAACTTGCCGCCAAAAGCGTAACCCTGATCGGCAGCCACCGTTTTGAAAATCTCGAAATCGACAGTGAAGATTTGGCGGTGATCGGCGATATCGATTCAAACGGCAAACTTATCCTTAATGCCGAAAACACCCATATTTCAAACGGCAGGGAAATTACCGCCGATTTTCCGCAGCAGGTATCTGAACACCCGGCGGGTGAGAACGGGGCGGAAGCAGCGGCAGAAACACCCGTTGAAACCCCTGTTGAAATCCCCGCCGAAACACCCGCCGAAACACCTGCCCCTGCTGCCGAAGCCGCCGCCCTCCAAATACCCGGTTTGTTGGAAAAGGCCGGTTTCGATTGGGATAGCGCAGAAACCGAGCCGCAAGGACAGGACGATCTTAGCAGCCATTATCAGCCCCCAACCGGGCAGCCCGGTTTGAGCTTATCGGAAGAGCCGGTTTTGCCCGAAAACCCGGCATACCCGGATATTCTTCAGCCTGAAATCCAAACCCCAATTCAAGAAAATCCCATCATTTGATTAATCAAACAGGCCGTCTGAAAAACGTTCAGACGGCCTTTGGAGCTTTGTTATGGACAGGAAACAAATCGAAAATTATGTTTTTATTTCACTGTTTGTTATTCCGGTTCTAATCTTTATCTCTACCCCCGCCCACCCGGGAAGCGATACAGCTTACCGACTGGATGGTTTTATCGACCGCTATCTGCTCGGCAACGGCTGGTACAGCCCTTCCAATTATCCCTTTGCCGCCAAAGTAACCAACAGCTTTTCCGTTGTTTTAGCTGTAGTTACGGGCTTTTTTATGGGCATCTGGCGCAGAAACGACATCATTACCCCACTACCTAAAAATAGCGGGTGGAGTTTAGGGTGGAGTTTATTGTTAATTTTAGGTTTGGGAACATATGCTGGTTTAATAAGTTTTTATCCTCAGGAATTCAGTATTTTCAGCGGTAGAAGAAGTTTTATGTTTACCGAATCTTTCCATAACAACCCCGTTTTTTTTATAGGGCTGATGGCTGCAAAAACAGTCTGTATTTATCTGCCGTTTAGAATGGTTGCTTTTGCTATCTATTTTTTTAGGGGAAAAGCCAATTGAGTCAGGCCGTCTGAAAAAACGTTCAGACGGCCTGCTGCCGCAACCTGCCGGCAGATCAACTAATCCCCCATCACCCTACCCTCCCTGCGCGGATCGGCACCGCCTTGCAGGCTGTTGCTGCCGATTACAATGCCTTGCAAGCCTGAGTTCAAATCGCGCACCTGCACTTTGTAGCCCAATTTCTCCAAATCGGGAGCTTTAGCGGCGGCAGCGCTGTTTTCCTCCAATTCATAGGCGCTGCCGCGGTTGAGCATATTGGGCAGATCGATGGCGGTTTGGATGTCCATGCCCCAGTCGATATGGGCGGTTAGGGTTTTGGCCACATAACCGATAATGCGGCTGCCGCCGGGCGAGCCTACAGCCATATAGGGCTTGCCGTTTTTCATCACGATGGTGGGCGCCATCGAAGAGCGCGGGCGTTTGCCGCCGGCCACGCTGTTGGCCACGGTTTTTCCTTCTGCATCAACAGGATTAAACGCAAAATCGGTCAGCTCGTTATTGAGCAGGTAACCATTGACCATCAGGGTGGAACCAAAAGCGTTTTCGATGGAAGTGGTCATCGAAACCACATTGCCGCTTTTATCCACCACCGCGATATGACTGGTGGAAGGCAGCTCCATGCCCTGCCCTTTGCCCTGTGTGCGGGCAAAGCCGCCGGGGCTCACCTGCGGCAGCGCGCCGTAACTGTTTGCAATCAAAGCAGCGCGCAGTTTCAGATATTCGGGATGCAGCATGGCGCGCACCGGCACCTCGGCAAAAGCGGGGTCGGCCACATAATAATCGCGGTCGGCAAAAGCCAAACGCGAAGCATCGCCCAACACGCGCCAGCTTAAGATACTGCCTGCGCCCATGGCTTTCATATCGAAATGCTGCATCACGCCGAAAATCTGCGCCAGCGCAATACCGCCGGAGCTGGGCGCGCCCATGCCGCAGATTTCAAACCCTCGGTAGGGTGCGCAAACCGGCTCCCGCTCGATAACGCGGTAGTTTCTCAAATCGGCCGCCGTGATTCTGCCGGGGTTGCTTTTCGCACCGTTTGCGGCTTTGATGATGTTTTCGGCAGGCTTGCCGCGGTAAAACGGTGCGCTGCCTTTAGCCGCCAAAAGTTTCACCGAAGCGGCGAATTTCAGGTTTTTCAACACATCGCCCGCCGCGGGCGGTTTGCCTCCGGGCAGGAAATAGGCTGCGGTTTCAGGATAACGTTGCAAATATTGCTGGTTTTGTTCGATCGATTTCGCCAGGCGCGGCGACACGGCAAAACCCCGTTCGGCCAATGCTATCGGTTTGGAAAACAAGGTTTTCCACGGCAGTTTGCCGTAGCGTTTGTGCAGCTCTTCCAACAATTTGGGCACGCCGGGCACACCCACCGAACGGCCGCCCACCACTGCCTGCATAAATTCTAGCGGTTTACCGTTTTTGTCTAAAAAAAGCTGAGGCGCAGCGGCCTGCGGTGCAGTTTCACGCGCATCGAAGGTGGTGAGCTTTTTGGCTTGGTTGTCCCAATACACCAAAAACGCGCCGCCCCCCAAACCGGAAGACTGCGGTTCGGTCAAGCTCAGTGTGGTCTGCATGGCAATCACGGCATCGATGGCACTGCCGCCGCGCTTGAGCACTTCATACCCCGCTTCGGTGGCCGGCGGATTGGCCGATGCTGCCATAAACTCTTTTACTTCAACCAGTTGCTGTGTCGTTTTGCCCGTGCCCTGTTCGGGCGCACGGCTTTCTGTGTCGGATGCAGGCCGATAAGCATGGGCATTGAGGGAAAACACGGTCAAGAGGGCGAACAACAATGATTTTAACGGCATGGGCTTCTCCTTTCGGTTGGAAATCTTTTTAAAACCATCTCACTATAACCGATTTTTCAGACGGCCTACCGATTCAACTGTTTGAAAAAGGCCGTCTGAAAACTGTGTATAACCTGCCTGTTTTCTACAAATTATGAAATACGATAAAAATTATCCACAAATTTCCGCATGGTCCACCTTAAGTTTTCCAAAAGGTTTTATTGGTTTTACTATTTTGAAATCAAAAGATAAAAACATCTTATCCACAAAAAATCAAACGCTTCAAAATCAAAGTCTTTTTACTATTTAATTATTAAATTGCTATATGCTTTTCTGCTGCATTGCATCAGTATATAAATCCTGTTTCAAACATTGTTTAAGTGCACTGAATCGGTTAAAGTAGGCAGCCTGCAATTCACAAACAAAAGGATTCCCGATGAAAAGCGATATCGGTGTAATCGGTTTGGCCGTGATGGGCCAAAACCTGATTCTCAATATGAACGACAAAGGCTTTAAAGTTGTTGCATTCAACCGCACCGTTTCCAAAGTCAATGATTTTCTCAACGGCGCAGCCAAAGGCACCAATGTTATCGGCGCCGATTCACTGCAGGATTTGGTAGGAAAACTCAAAAAACCGCGAAAAATCATGCTGATGGTACGCGCTGGCAGCGTGGTGGACAATTTTATCGAGCAGCTCGTGCTGCTTTTAGAACCCGGCGATATCATTATTGACGGCGGCAATGCCAATTATCCTGATTCCACCCGCCGCACCAAAACGCTGGCCGAAAAAGGCATACGCTTCGTGGGCGCGGGCGTTTCCGGTGGCGAGGAAGGCGCACGCAACGGCCCCTCGATTATGCCCGGCGGCAACGAAGAAGCCTGGCCGCACGTTAAACCCATTTTGCAGGCGGTTGCAGCCAAAACCCCTCAAGGCGAACCCTGCTGCGAATGGGTGGGCCGCGATGGCGCCGGCCATTTCGTCAAAATGGTACACAACGGCATCGAATACGGCGATATGCAGCTTATCTGCGAAGCCTACCAGTTTATGAAAGACGGCTTGGGTTTAAACCATCAACAAATGCACGAAATTTTCGGCATCTGGAACCGTACCGAGCTGGATTCCTACCTGATTCAGATTACCGCCGACATTCTGGGTTTTAAAGACGAAAACGGCGAACCGCTGGTAGAGAAGATTCTCGATACCGCCGGCCAGAAAGGCACCGGCAAATGGACCGGCATCAACGCCCTCGATTTGGGCATTCCGCTCACCCTGATTTCTGAAGCCGTGTTTGCCCGCTGCGTGTCGGCATTTAAAGAACAGCGCAGCGAAGCCGAAAAACTGTTCGGCAAAACCGTTAAAGCGGTCGAAGGCGATAAAGCCCAATGGGTAGAAGCCTTGCGCGAAGCCCTGTTAGCCTCGAAAATCATCTCTTACGCACAAGGGTTTATGCTGATACGCGAAGCCGGCGAGGTGAACGGATGGGCGCTCAATTACGGTCAAACCGCCCTGCTGTGGCGCGAAGGCTGCATTATCCGCAGCGCGTTTTTAGGCAATATCCGCGATGCTTATGAAGCCAACCCCGATTTAGTGTTTCTCGGTTCAGACCCCTATTTCAAACGCATTCTCAAACAATGCCTGCCGGCCTGGCGCAAAGTGGCGGCCAAAGCCATCGAATGCGGTATTCCCATGCCGTGTATGACATCGGCGCTGACCTTTCTCGATGCCTATACCAGCGGGCGTTTGCCCGCCAACCTGCTGCAGGCCCAGCGCGACTACTTCGGCGCCCACACCTACGAGCGCACCGACAAACCGCGCGGTGAGTTTTTCCATACCAATTGGACAGGCAAAGGCGGCGACATCGCTTCGACCACTTATGATATCTAAACCGATGTAACAGCCCGTTTCGGCAAAAGGCCGTCTAGAAATATTTTCAGACGGCTTTTCTTTTTAAGGGGCTAATGTAGATTAGCAGCCATGGCAAGCTGCAGAAATGAAGATAACCTACCGTAAGCTAAATAAGAGTTTCCAAAGAAAACTTCTTGAATTTTTTGTACTCCAAATTACTGCCCGTTCCGCTGCTGATATTTTGATTATTCAGTCTAACTCCGCTATTCTTCACCGCAAAATCCGCCAAGTCATCAGCCGTTATTTAACACCGGCTGCCGATGAAATTTTTAATGCTCCAGCCGAGCTGGATGAAAGCTGTTTCGGCGGTCATCGCAAAGGAAAACGCGGCAAGGGAGAGGCAGGGAAAGCGGCTGTTTTCGGCATTCTGAAACGGCACAATCAGGTTGATACGGTGGTGGGTAAAGTCACTCACATCAAGCACATCATAGCTTTTATAACAGTCCGTACAGACAATGCCGTCAGGCATGACTTTTCGTTTAATAACAGGAAGTAAATGTCTTTCTTGGTGTTTTCAACTACGATAGTAAAGACTTTGCCGTTACGTTTCGAATGCCAAAGACAGCAACTTTACCCGCAGCTCCACGAGCATGTTTGCCTTTACGTTGTCGGCCAAAATAACTTTCATCCGGCTCAGCGGAAACACAAAAACTTCGTCTGCTTGAAGATCCAGACGGCAGGCAGTAACTTGGCAGATTTTTCGGTAAAACAATCTGGCTGAGTTGGACTGGATACCGAGTATATTGGCTGCTGAACGTGCTGTAATTTCCAATACAAAAAATTGAAGCAATTTTCTCTTCCGGTACAAGGTAGGCTTCAGGCGGTACAGACGGCAAGGCAGGGCATAGTAATGTTGTAACGGAAATGGAGCAGATTTGTGATCAATGAAAAAGGCCGTCTGAAAACCCAACCCGGTTTTCAGACGGCCTTTTCTACATTTGATATCACAGTATGTGCATCATAATAAACTGTTGATAAACCGTTATAGAATCTAAAGATGGCTTTTCCCTTCCGCCCCTTATACAATAGCTGTTTTTCACAAACCCCTTATGGCCGGCCTGCTTTAAAATAACAAGCCTTGTTATACTATGGTGAACCTGTTTCATTGATCTCAGGCGCAGCGACCCCGCAGCGGAAAAAACGGATTCACGATATTTGCGTTGCCTGCGCTTTATATTTATTTAGGCTCTAGACTGGCAGAATAGCTCTGTTAGCCTGGAAAAATGAAATATAACACCAAGTTAAGTGACCATCAGCTCAAAAAATTATCAAGCATTTTTGTGTCGGTATAGAAGCCTCAAAAACCGCTTTGCCGGCAGGCTTCAACCGCAATACCATCAACCACCGGTATCGCATTTTCAGACACGAAATATACTGCTGCCAAAGCGGGCAAAAAGACCTGTTATACGGCAGCATAGAGGTTGATGAAAGCTATTTGTAGCGCGGTTTCCATGGCAAGTCAAAGCGTGGCAGAGGAACGCTTAAACAACCCGTCTTTGGTATTTTCGAAAGAGACGGCAGGGTTTATACCGAAATCGTTTCTGATTGTAAAAAGCAAACACTTCAAACTGTTATATTGGGAAAGGTCTCTCTGGAGGGTGTTGTTTATTCTGATAGCCGGCGCGGTTACAGCGGCCTGGTTGGTGCGGGCTACTCTAAACATTTGCGCGTTAATCACGGACAAAATGAGTTTGCGGATGGTACCGGGCGCATCAATGGTATTGAAAGCTTCCGGAGTTTTACCAAACGAAGGCCCGCCAAATTCAACGGCGTAACCAAAAACTTTGATTTGCACCTGAAGGAATGCGGATGGCGATGGAACCGAAACTCTGATGAACTGGGTCACCAACTTTGGAGGCTTTTAAAGTAAATTTATATAAAGCTGCCAGTCTAGAGCCTTATTTTTTAGTGGACTAGCTGTATTTTAATCGGCAGATAAACCGGTTTTTGCATTATTTTTTCGGCCTATTCCTCCTGTATCGGAAAATATTTGTCTGTCGTGTATTTAACGGAACCTTATGAAAAAAAACACCGCCCCAAAATCTTTTGAAGAAGCCTTAAAACGCCTCGAAGCAATTACTCAAGCCATGCAGGGCAGCGAAATGCCGCTGGAAGACGCGTTAACGGCCTATCAGGAAGGCAACGAACTGGTGAAATACTGCCGCACCAAACTGGCTGAAGTAGAACAAAAACTGCAAGTGCTCGATGCAGGTGAACTGAAGGAGCTGAGCCTTGAGCAGAGCGAATGATTTGAAAGCGTGGCAGCAGAAAGCGCAAGCGCAAACCGAAAGTGTGCTCGAAAAACTGATGCCCTCCGAACACACCGTGCCGAGCACTCTGCACCAAGCTATGCGCTATGTTACCCTCGGCGGCGGCAAGCGTTTACGCCCGCTGTTGGTGTTGGCTGCATCCGAATTGGGTGAAGCAGATCAAACGGCAGTGGAATACGCAATGGCAGCGGTGGAAATGATCCATGTGTATTCACTGGTGCACGACGATATGCCGGCGATGGACAATGACAGCCTGCGCCGGGGCAAACCCACCTGCCATATCCAATATAACGAGGCCACCGCACTGTTAGCCGGCGATGCACTGCAAACGTTGGCCTTCGACATATTAAGCCGGCCTACCGGTTTACCCCCCTCGCGCCAGCTCAACATGATTGCCGCGCTTGCCCGGGCTGCCGGCAGCCTCGGCATGGCCGGCGGCCAGGCCATCGACTTGGCCAATGTGGGCAAACCCATGAACCAAGCCGGGTTGGAGCAGATGCACAGCCTCAAAACCGGCGCTCTAATCCGCGCTGCCGTATCACTCGGCGCGCAGGCCTGCCCCGATTTGGGCGATGACGATTTACAGCGCTTAGACGGCTATGCCCGCAAACTCGGTTTGGCTTTTCAAGTGATGGATGATGTGCTCGATTGCGAAGCCGACACCGCCACGCTCGGTAAAACCGCCGGCAAAGATACCGACAACAACAAACCCACTTATGTGAAACTGATGGGCTTGGAACCGTCCCGCCGTTATGCGGAAGATTTGGTTGCCCAAGCAGCAGATTTGTTGGCACCATTGGGCGAAAAAGCCCGGCATTTGCAGGCATTAGCAGAATTTGTTACGGCGCGCAAGCATTAGTGGTTTAGCGGCCAGTTTCTAATGAGCATAAAGGCTGTCTGAAAGATTTTTTCAGACGCATGAACATGTTTCTGCACAACATCAACTACGATAAATTCCATATCGAATTGGGTGATACCCTGCTCAACCCCAAGCTGAAAGACGACAAACCTTTTGATGCTATCGTCTCCAATCCGCCTTATTCTGTGAAATGGAAAGGCAGCGACGACCCCACTTTAATCAACGACGAACGCTTTGCCCCCGCCGGCATACTGCCACCCAAATCCAAAGCCGATTTCGCCTTTATCCTGCACTCCCTCAACTACCTTTCCGCCAGAGGCCGCGCCGCCATCGTTTCTTTTCCCGGCATCTTCTACCGTGGCGGTGCTGAGCAGAAAATCCGCCAATATCTGGTAGACAATAATTACGTTGAAACCGTGATTGCCCTTGCGCCCAATCTGTTTTACGGCACCTCGATTGCGGTGAATATTTTGGTGTTGTCCAAACACAAGGCCGACAACAAAACCCAATTTATCGATGCCGGCAAATTGTTAAAAAAAGAAATCAACAACAATATTCTGACCGACGCACACATCGCGCAGATCATGCGGTTATTCGCCGACAAGGCCGACGTGCCCCATCTTGCCCAATCGGTGGACAACAGTGCCATTGCCGCCAGCTCCTATGTAGAAGCTGAAGACACACGCGAAGCGGTGGATATTGCCGTACTTAACGCCGAGATTAAAGCTACTGTAGCCAAAATCAACGAATTGCGCCAAAGCATTGATGAGATTATTGCCGAGCTGGAAGCCTAAGCCAAATACATCGCACAACCTAAGCCACGAACAGTACAAGGCCGTCTGAAAGCGGTTTCAGACGGCCTATAAAGTTATTTAAGGACAACACGATGATTCAACAAAACTACTGCAAATGATTCAGGCGGAAAAGGTGGAGTGGAAGACGTTAGGGGAGGTTTTTGATATTTTTTCTGGGGCTGTCCTAGATAACTAGAACAAATCCTGCTTTACTAATTGTTTTAAAATAGAAATTTGAAATTTTATCTCACTGTTGTTAAAACGCCATTCACACTCTTTAAAATGTGTGCTGTGATTGATCCGAAAATGTGAAAATTCGCTCACATCAAGAACGTCATAACTTTTGTAACAATCGGTATAAACAATGCTATCAGGCTTCACTTGCTCGCGGATAATTGGCAATAAAGTCGCAGTTTGTGTATTGGGTACGGCAACGGTGTAAACCTTACCATTACGCTTCAAAAGCCCGAATACAGCCACTTTGCCAGCCGCACCGCGACCACGTTTGCCTTTGCGTTGTCCGCCAAAATAGCTTTCATCAACTTCTACTTCACCATCAAGCATTTCCAGATGCGGGCTGTTGTGATAGATAAGTAAGCGCAAACGGTGGAAGTAATAGGCAGCGGTATTTTTATTGACGCTAACTAATTGCGCCGCTGTGCGAGCGGTAACACCTGCAACAAATAGTTCAATCAGTTTGTTTTGCTTGTACTGACTTAAACGACTTTTTCTCATAGGGATTATTCTAACCTGAAGTTAAATTTCCCTAGTTATCTAGTACAGCCCCAAACTTTAAATTCACCGCCTGCCATGTCGAGGATGTCAACATGGCCGGCGGCGGCATCGGCAATTTTGCCGGCTATATGTTTTCGGTGGTCGACGGCGTTACCCTGAACGGCTGCACGCTCGGCAAAAAGCGCAACGCGCAATACTCGTGCTGGGATGCGGTGTCGCTGGAATCGGTAACCAACATCTCGCTTAACGGCAACGTGATGAGCGATTTCCAGCGGCAGGGCATCCGCGTCGTGTCTGCCGTTTATGACCGGTTCCCCGGCTGGGACGGCCTGCTCGACGGCCTGTTTGTGCAGGGCGGCAGCTACCAAAACAGCCACAACCAAAACGCCCCGGTGGTATTTTTTGACACCAATGCCGCGCCCGAAGCAACCGGCGCGGGCACCGTGAAAAACGTGATGTTCACCGGCGTGAACCTGCGCGGCGGCATGGCGGCAATCCGCACCGCCGAGGCGATCACCTACGACAACCTCTATTTCGATTTTGACTACGAAAACGGCTTAACCGGCGGCGCCACCCCCGTTATACCGGGCAAGGGCGACGCCTACTATAACGCCCGTATTCCGTGGATCGGCTACTCGCCGACGGCCAAAAACGGCTCTACCGTTATCGACAAACTCACCGGCACGGTGAGGGTGCGCCGCAATAATACTTGGGTTACTGTTTAAGGGTTGATTATGTATATGATTTTCAACACATACGGCCATTGCGAAATGGCCGCCCACGAAGCCCCCGCCCTTTCAGACGGCCAATATTGCCTCGAGGCGGAATGGGACGATGCCCGCCCGTTTGCCTGGTCGGACGGCACATCGGTGTGGTTTAGCGATACCCCGCCCCCCGACCATCTGCACCAATTGCACAACGGCAAATGGGTGTTGCCCGACAGCGCCGCCGCGCAGCAACTCGAGGCCGCCAAAGCCGCCAAGCTGCACCAACTCAACGCCGCTGCCCAAGCCTATATCGATGCCGCCGCCGAAACCGACAAGCTGCCCGCCTTTGAGGTGCAGACGTGGGCATTGCAGGCCGCCGAGGCCAAAGCATGGGCGGCAGACCACGCCGCGCCTACCCCCGTTTTAAACGGCATCGCCGCCGCACGCGGCGTGCCGGTTGAGCAGCTTAGGGCCGCCGCGCTGCGCAAAACGCTGGCCTATGAGGCACTCACCGCCAGCATCGCCGGGCAGCGGCAGGCGCTGCAAGCCAAGATTGAGGCGGCCAAGACGACCGCCGCGCTGGATAAGATTGTGATTGCGTTTACTGCGCCGGAGGCCATCTGAATGGCTAAGGCTTATCTTGCCCTTTACAAGGGCAAAGCAGACATCAAGCGCCCGCGCGACATAATCAAACGCATAGCCGATGCCGCCGTGCGGCGGGCTACCAAAAGCCGGTACAGCCATTGCGAGATTGCGGTACAGGATAACCAGCGCGCAGGGGTTTTTTCTTGCTATTCCAGTTCTGCCCGCGACGGCGGCGTGCGCAAAAAAGTAATGGCATTGCCACCGGAGCGATGGGATTTAATCGAGCTGCCGCCGGAGGCGGCCGAAAAGGCAGCACGGTTTTACCGCATAACAGATGGCTGCCGATACGACTTTTTCGGCGTGTTGGCCTTTGTGTTGCCGTTTATCAAACAAGGCCCGGGCAGCTGGTTTTGCAGCGAATGGTGCGCCCGCGCGTTGGACTACCCGCGGCCGTGCAGACACAGCCCTGAATCCTTGTATGCTACAGTATCGACAAGGCCGTCTGAAAAGAAAGGAGGGATTTAAAATTTGATTTGAGAGGCGGCGACGCAACGAATACCCTAGCAAGCAAGCGTTGCGCCAGTCAGAAAAGCATTGACTGTCAATTCCATTCCAAAACTGAGCCACAGTTGTGGTCTAAAATTGAGCCACCCTATGAGCGGTGTTTCATCCGGTAAGAATCATTGCCCGTCTCAAAAATATCGCAGCAATAAGTCAGGCGGTCCAGTAAAGCACCCGTCATCTTTTTATCCATAAACAGCTTCACCCATTCACTAAAAGCCAAATTGGTCGTCATGACAACACTCGTCCTTTCATGCAGTTGGCTCATCAGATGAAACAGCAACGAACCGCCTTTCTGACTAAACGGCAGATACCCCAACTCATCAAGAATCAACAAATCGTACCGACATTGCTGTTCGGTTAGTTTCAGACGGCCTTCGTCTTTGTCTGCTTCCAATTTGTTGACCAAGTCCGGTACATTCCAAAAACGTACCCTGAATCCTTGTGTCGCCGCTTCGATACCCAGTGCTGTGGCAATATGCGTTTTGCCCGTACCCGGTCCGCCTACCAACACCACATTACGCTTCTGTCTGATATAGTCCCCGCCCAAAAGCAGTTCCAAGGCCGGACGGTGTATCAAACTCTGCTCAAAATCGAAGTCGGCCAAGCTGCGCTGTTGCGCAAACCTTGCCCGGCTGATCCGGTTTTGGGTGCTTCTTGCGGTTTTGGCTATATGTTCGGCAGCCAAAACGGCTCCGGAATATCCGGCGTACCCCGTTTGCGGCGGATGCCGTCCATTACGATTTCATCCCATTGCTCTGCCATCGCACCGAGTTTCAATTCTTTCAGCAATCCGACCAGACGTTCATGCTGCATGATGCTTCTCCTTCATCGTATCCGTTTGTTTGCCCGACAGACTCAGTAAGCGGTCATAACGGCTGCAATCAACTGACGGCGGGACGGTAAGCGGGATGTCCCTAATATGGAAACGGGGTGGCGGCGGTTCTTTCAGACGGTTGATGATGTTCAAGACCGCCTCCGGAGTCGGCATACCTTCATCCAATGCCAATTCCGCTGCAGTCAATGCCAAGTCGGCATCGTATTCGGCCATCAGGTTCAGCAGTTTGACCATCACTCGGTCTCCTTTGGGCTGCTTAAGCAAACAGGCTTTCAGACGCTCTATGACGGGTGGTAGTACCCAGCCGGTGAAAGCCCTGCCGTCTCTTAACGCGCCGGGTTTCTTTTGCAGATAGGGCAAAAAGTGCCAAGGGTTATAGCTGGTGCCGTCTTTCACAAAGCTGCGCGGATGTTCGGCAATGCAGTCGGTATCGCTACAAAAGCGGACGGTCTGTGCGCCGATATAAACCCTAACCGTATTGCCCGCCCATCTGACCGGTACGCTGTAACGGTGGCGTTCGACGGTAACCAAAGATTGGTTGCTGACTTTGAGTATCTCCAAACGTTCTGCCGGATAGGGACGGAAAGCAGCCAACGAATGCTTCTCCCTTTCCCATATGTCGTTAACCGGCTGCCTATATTCGGGATGTTTGTGCTGCCTCATCAGCCGCAGGCATTGCTGTTGCAGGTAGTCGTTGAGAGAGGTAAAGGAATCAAAAGCCAAAGTCGGTTTAAACAATCTTTCGCGCAGGTGGCGTATCTGCCGCTCGACCTGGCCTTTTTCCCAGCCGGAAGCAGGGGTGCAGGCAACCGGTTCAATGAGAAAATGGGTCATCATCTGTAAAAACTGCGCGTTAAATTCTCTCTCCTTGCCTTTGCCGATGCGGGTAACGGCGGTCTTCATATTGTCGTAGATACCGCGGGCAGGTACGCCGCCGAAGAAAGCGAATGCGCGGTTGTGTGCATCCATCAACATATCGGCTTTCTGATTGGGATAAGCACAAACGAAAAAAGCCCTGCTGTGGCATAAGCGGAAATGGGCGATATTCACCTTGACGGTCTGTCCGGCCAAACAAACGGTTTCGATACTCCAGTCAAACTGACAAGCATCACCCGGGGCAAAAGCCTGAGCCATAAAGACTTGAGTCGGTTTGGGTTGGTGCTGTTGGCGGAATTTGCGGATAAATACGGCAACGGCACTGTACTGTCCGGCATAACCGGCATCTTTGAGGCGTTCGAAATGCCGGCGTGCGAAAAGGTGTTGCTGTTTGGGCAGTTGGGCTTCTTGGTGCAGCTGTCGTGCCAACACTTCGAGAAAAGGGCCGAGTTTGGGGTAATAGGTTTGTTCTCTGCGGTAGACGGGGGGACTACGGTAGTTCGCGCAAGTCCTGAACTTGTTCGGGCGTTTGCTCTCTACGGTAGACGGGGGGCTACGGTGGGGTGCTGCAGATATTTGGCTACTGTATTGCGGGAGAGATTCAGTTGTTTGGCGATTTCACGTTGGGAGAGTTTTTGCCGGTGAAAAAGCCGGTGTACTTTTGCGATGGTTTCCATGCATAACATCCAGGTTAGGCTCCGCTGTGTGATAAAGCGGGGCAGTTTATAACAAACGGAGAGTGGCTCACTTTTGGAGCACAACTCCCCGTTTCCCTGGCTCAGTTTTGCACGATATTTAACACAGATTGCCGCTGCCGAACGGATTTTGTGGAAAATACGCGGTTCCTTTCAATCGAAAAACTGGGGTAACCGTGATGTGGCAGAAAAAAGCGGCGGCTATATCTGGCATACCACCGGCTCGGGTAAAACTTTAACTAGCTTCAAGGCGGCGCGGTTGGCTACCGAGCTCGAGTTTATTGATAAAGTGTTTTTGTGGTCGACCGCAAAGACCTCGACTATCAAACGATGAAGGAATATCAGCGGTTTTCGCCTGATAGTGTCAACGGTTCGGATAGCACGGTGGGGCTGAAGCGCAATTTGGAAAAAGACGACAATAAAATTATTGTTACCACCATCCAGAAGCTCAATAACCTGATGAAAAATGAAGACAGTTTGCCGGTTTACCAACAGCAGGTAGTGTTTATTTTTGGCGAATGCCACCGTTCCCAGTTTGGCGAAGTACAAAAAATCTGAAGAAAAAGTTTAAAAAGTTTTATCAGTTTGGTTTTACCGGCACGCCGATTTTCGAAGACAACGCATTGGGAACAGAAACCACGGAAAAGGTATTCGGCACGCAATTGCATTCTTATGTGATTGCCGACGCCATCCGTGATGAAAAAGTGCTGAAATTTAAGGTGGATTATAATGATGTGCGCCCGCAGTTCAAATCGTTGGAACAGGAAACAGATGAGCAGAAGTTAAGTGCAGCCGAAAACCGGCAGGCGCTGCTGCATCCGGAACGCATCCGTGAGATTTCTCAATACATTCTTACCCATTTCCGGTAGAAAACCCACCGCCTAAATGCTGCAGGTAAGGGGTTTAATGCCATGTTCGCCGTGAGCAGCGTGGAAGCGACCAAGCTGTATTACGAAGCTTTGAAACAGTTGCAACAAGATGCCGCGCAGCCTTTAAAGATTGCCACGATTTTTTCTTTTACAGCCAATGAAGAACAAAACGCTGTCGGCGATATTGTCGATGAAGATTTTGAAATTTCGGCGATGGATGCCAGCGCCAAAGAGTTTTTGGCTTATGCGATTCAAGATTACAACGCGGCTTTTCGAGCCAATTATAGAGTGGAAAGCCAAGCGTTTCAAAACTATTACCGTGATCTTTCCCTGCGGGTAAAAAATCAGGAAGTGGATTTGCTGATAGTGGTGGGCATGTTTCTAACCGGCTTCGATGCACCAACGCTCAATACTTTGTTTGTGGATAAAAACCTGCGCTATCACGGCCTGCTGCAAATCTATTCGCGCACCAACCGCATCCACAACGCTACTAAAACTTTCGGTAATATTGTTACCTTCCGCGATTTGGAGCAGGCAACGGTTGATGCCATCACTTTGTTCGGTAACAGCCAAACCAGAAACGTGGTGCTGGAAAAAAGTTATCAGGAATACATGGAAGGCTACACTGATGCACAAACCGGCGAAGCCCGCAGGGGCTATCTGGAAGTGGTGACGGAATTGCAGCAGCGTTTTCCTGATCCCGGCAATATCGTTACCGAAAAAGACAAACGCGATTTTGCCAAGCTGTTCGGTGAATTTCTGTGTGCAGGCCATATTTTGCAAAACTATGATGAGTTCGCCGCTTTACAGGCATTTCAGCAGCTGGATACCGGTGACCATGCTGCGATTGAAGCATTCAAAGAAAAATATTATCTGACCAACGAAGACATGCAAGCCATGCAGGCGGTGGAAATCCCCGGTGCGCGGGTAATTCAGGATTACCGCTCGGCCTACAACGATATCAGGGAATGGCTGCGCCGTGAAAAAGTAGGCAATGAAGCTGCGCAATCCTCCCTCAATTGGCGAGCAGTTTTTCCGGTTTATCCAGCACGAACAACAGTGTGAAGCAGTGGAATTGATTGCATCGGAAAATCTGAATGAAGAAGCAGCCAAACGCTATATTACCGTTTCATTAAAACGCGAATATGTCAGCGAAAACGGCGCGGATTTAAATGCGGTCTTGCCAAAAATGAGTCCGCTTAACCCACAGTATTTGACCAAAAAACAAAGTGTTTTTGAGAAAATCAGTACGTTTGTAGAGAAATTCAAAGGGGTAGGGGGGGAGATATTGCATAAAAAGTCGAGCTCTTGCAATAATATGATTGGTTTAACACAAAAGGCCGTCTGAAAAACTTTCAGACGGCCTTTTAAGATATTTGTGCAAAGATCCCAGCCTGATCGGATTTTGCAAAGTTTCCTGACCGGTTTTGCATCATTATTCCAGGCAAAATTCCACAGGTAAGCCAGTCGGCTGGAGGCTTCGGCTCCCCTGCTGTCGTTGTGCGCCTGCATTTGCGTGCACCTTTAGGGGTTGTAAAACAGCAGTTCGCTGAGGCAAGCAGGAGTGTGATGTGCGGCGGCACGGTTTTGGGCATGGTTGCTGTGGATGGTGCTGCCCACGATGGTATGGAAATGTGTTTCGGGTGGCGCAACCAGTGTGGCGGCGGTGTGCGGTGTAAGCGCCGGCTGCGCATGGTACAGGGTGGTGTAGCGTTTAAACGTAAGGCTTGTTGGGTGTGTGTGGCTGCAGTCGGCAGCGGTGTTTCAGGCGGTTTTGCGGGAGTTGGTGGAAAGGTCGGCGATCTTATCGGCTTCTTCTTGGCGGATAGTTGCGGCAGCCGTTGCCGCACAGACGGCCATACTGCCAAATAGTGTTTCTTTATGCGTTACAACATAATTAAGGCCGTCTGAATATTTTCAGACGGCCTTGACTGCGCTCAAACGCTGTTTAAGCCCGCTGTCCGAGCACGGCCACGGCGGGCAGTTCTTTGCCTTCCAAAAACTCCAGGAAAGCACCGCCGCCGGTGGAGATATAGCTGATTTGACCGGTTACGCCGAATTTGGCAATTGCTGCCAGCGTGTCGCCGCCGCCGGCAATCGAAAAGGCGGGGCTTTCGGCGATGGCTTTGGCCAAAACTTCGGTGCCGCCGGCAAATTGGTCGAACTCAAATACGCCCACGGGGCCGTTCCACACGATGGTGCCGGCTTGTTTCAGTGCGGCGGCCAGTGCGGCAGCAGACTGGGGGCCGATGTCGAGAATCATATCGTCTTCAGCCACATCATCGATGGCTTTAACGGTGGCTTCTGCATCGGCAGCAAAGGTTTTGGCCACCACCACATCGGTGGGCAGCGGCACGCTGCCGCCTTTAGCCGCCATTTTTTCCATGATTTTTTTGGATTCTGCCACCAAATCGTGTTCGGCCAGCGATTTACCGATGGGTTTGCCGGCGGCCCAAAGGAAGGTGTTGGCGATACCGCCGCCCACGATTAATTGGTCAACCTTGTCGGCCAAGCTCTCGAGAATGGTGAGTTTGGTGGAAACTTTGCTGCCGGCCACAATCGCTGCCAGCGGGCGGGCGGGCGCTTTAAGGGCTTTGCCCAAGGCATCGAGTTCGCCCGCCATCAGCACGCCGGCACAGGCCACAGGGGCGGCTTGGGCAACGGCTTCGGTGGAAGCCTGGGCTCGGTGGGCGGTGCCGAAAGCGTCGTTTACAAACACATCGCACAGGGCCGCATAGGCTTTGCCCAGTTCCAAATTGTTTTTCTTTTCGCCTTTGTTGATGCGCACGTTTTGCAGCATGGCGATTTCGCCGGCTTGGAGCTTGGGCGGGTTGTCGCGCCAGTCATTGAGCACTTTCACTTCTTTGCCCAACAGGTTGCCAAGATGGGTGGCTACGGGGGCAACATCGTCTTCGGGGTGGAATTCGCCTTCGGTGGGGCGCCCCAAGTGCGACATCACAATCACCGCCGCACCGTTGTCCAGGCAATATTGAATTGAGGCGAGCGATGCGCGGATGCGGGTATCATCGCTGATTTGGCCGTCTTTAAACGGCACATTCATGTCCGAGCGGATCAATACGGTTTTGCCCTGCACGTTTTGTTCGGTGAGTTTCAAAAATGCCATGTCGGTTCCTTTGGGGAGAATGAAAAAAATCGGGGTTTATTATGCGCGAAGAGCGGTTCGGGGTAAAGCCGCTGCGGCTGTGGGCTTGATTTGTGTCATGATTACATGGGGTTACAGGAAAAGGCCGTTTGAAAAGGTCCCGCTTAAGGTGGGGCGGCTAGCGTAAGCCGAAAAACGTTAGTACGCTGTTGCCCCAGCGTTCAAAATAATAGATAAACAGTGCGTAGCTTTCCTGCAGGAGAAATTCGTTTTTTTTGTCTGACCGGCTGTATCGGGTGGTGGGGGTGCCTGAGGTGCGGGCGTTCAAACCCAGCTCTTTGGCGATGGCGGCGGCGCGGGCGGTATGGTAGGGATCGCTGACGATGATTACGCTGCCGATGCCGTTGGCACGCAGCAGTTGGCGGGCGTTGTGGAGGTTTTCATAGGTGTTGCGTGATTTGTTTTCAAATAGAATGTCGCGCGCGGGCACGCCTTGTTTGATGGCGTAGCGGCGGCCGACTTCGGCTTCGGTCATGAAGCCTTTTTTGGGGGTGCCGCCGGTGAACACAAGTTTTTCTACGCGGCCGCTTTGGTAGAGGGCGATGCCGTGGTTGATGCGCTCTTGAAACACGGGAGAGGGGCGTTTGTCCCATGCGGCAGCGCCCAGCACGACGGCGGCATCGGCGTGTATATCGGGGGGGAGGCTCCGGTTGCCGGTGCTGTAAACCGACCACACGCAGCAGGCGAAGGCAAACGCTACCAGCAGCAGGCTTAAAACCAAGCCGTGCAGAAAGTGGTAGCGTAGGCCGTTGCGGCTGTATAGGGCGGGTGTGAGCATGGGGTTTCCGGTTGGTTGTAATGTGTTTTTTCAGACGGCCTTTGCGGTTTCGGTATCAGGCCGTCTGAAAAGGAGATTGGGTTTTACAATAAAGCTTCGATGTTTTCCAGCGGCCTGCCTACCGCTGCTTTGCTGCCGGCCACCACAATCGGCCGCTCTAACAGCGCGGGGTGGGCGGCGATGGCTTTAAGCAGGTCGTTGCTGCTCAGGGTGGGGTTGTCCAGTTCCAGCTCGCGGTAGAGTGCATCTTTCACGCGCATCATGCTGCGGGGCGAATCGGCGCCGAGTTTGGCAAAAATGCTTTGCAGTTCTTCAAATGAAGGCGGGGTGTCGAGATAGTTCACCACATCGGCATCAATGCCGCGCACATTCAGCAGGGAGAGGGCGGCGCGTGATTTGCTGCAACGGTTGTTGTGATAGAGTGTAACGGTTTTCGGCATGAAGGTTCCTTGATGTTTGAGCGGTTTTTTGATTGTAAACCAATCTTTACGAATTGTTCCAGCCGCATTTTGAGTCAAATCATAAAGGTTGCAGGATAAACGCCGCAAAAAAACAGAAAGGCCGTCTGAAAGGCTACAATATAGTCTCAATATAGCCGCAACGGTTTAAAAAAGGAAAGAGCTATGAAAATTTTAACAGCCCTGTTATTGGCCGCCGTTTGCGGGCAGGCTGCCGCCTCCGAACTGCAAAGCTGGGACAGCAGTGCGCCGCAGCATACCGCATCGCTCAAAGCGCCTGTGCGCATCATTAATTTGTGGGCAACTTGGTGTGCGCCCTGCCGCAAAGAAATGCCGGCTATGTCGGCATGGTATCGTAAACAGAAAAAGGGCAGTGTGGATATGGTGGGCATTGCGCTGGACAGCCGTGAAAATATCGCCCAATTTCTCAAACAAACGCCTGTGTCCTACCCTGTTTGGCGTTACACCGGCAGCGACAGCCGCAGCTTGATGAAAAGTTTCGGCAACACCGTGGGCGGCCTGCCCTTTACGGTGGTGGAGGCGAAAAAATGCGATTATAAACAAACGGTTTTTGGCGAGGTAACGGCAGAAAAACTCAATCAGGCACTGGCTAAAGTGCGAGCAAAATGCGGCTGACGTTTGATTTATAGTGAAACCTGCTTGATTCCCGTGTAAGGCAGTGCCGCAGTGCGGATGGTGCGGCTGTTACGGGATCAAACGGGCTTGGCAACACTAAAACAATACGGTGTCGATGCGCTTTGAACACCAAGAGAGTGGTTGGGTAAGCCGCCGAGGTCGGTTTCCACGGGCTTTTCTGCCTGTTTAACGTTTGCGGGCGCTGATTTGTTGAAAGATACGAAGGGCTTCGAAGGCACCCATTTTTTGGGCGGTAATGGTGCGTGTTGGCAATATGGCGGCCAAAGCCAAAGGCTTGGCCAACAGTACGGCTGTGGCCGAGGCGGCCATGCCACCCAGCAATTGGCGGCGGCTCAGGGCGGCGGCGGGGGCGGCTATCAAGGCTGCCTGCTTGAATGAGGTATTTTGTTTCATCACACAGCCCCCGGGCGCAGGCGGATGGAAGATGCCAAACGATCCCACAAGGCCAGGGCCTCTTCATCGCTGGCAAATAAGGCAGAGTTGTCTTTATACTGGCTTCCGCTGACCGAAAGCTCAATATTGAGGTTGGGCTCGCTTAACGAATCTCCTTTACTTGGGGCTTCCCATTTGAAGGCGTAGCCGCGTTTGCTGTTTTGCGTACCTGCGGTCAGGATTTCATCGGCCTCAATCGGCCCGACATTGCGCTTGCGGTTGCGCAGGGTTTTCAGGCCTTCGGCGCTGCGGGCCAGTTCACCCAAGATACCTCCAGCACGTTGGCGCAGGCCGGGTTCGGGCTCGTCCTGCACAAAGCGGCTTAAATACAAACCAACATCGGGCTTGCCTGCCAGCTCAATACCCAATTGCCAACTTTCCACATTCAAGCGATTGAGTGTCAGAAGCGCATCGCCCATTACGAATCCAGAACGACTGTTGACTTCTTGATCAGCACCGATATACACCAAGTTTTTATTCACCAAGCTGCGGCACATCCACCAAGTGCCTGCCAATCGCATGGGTTTTCCATTGCATGTTCATGATGTTTCTCCCCCCTCCTGTTGATGCCGGTTCGCCCCTTTCGCCAGTTTGATGATGCTGTAGAGCGAGGCGTACAGGGCGCGATCATCGTTGTAGCTGCCCTGATGTCCGTAACAAAATTTGGCGTGATGTCTGCCCGGCAGCCTTACCGAGTGTGAAAACCCATTGTACACCCTTGCCGGTTGATTCTGCCTTATCCTGCTTTGCGCGGTTTTGATGATACGGGCGGCATCAGCCCGACAGCAGGCCCTGCCCGAAAAAGCTGCCTTTTTCCGCACCTGGCAACACGAAGAAATAGCCGCCGCCGAAGGGGCTGATGTATTCTTCGAGCGGCTCGAAATCCAGTAGTTTCTGCACGAAGATAAAGCCGTCTGCAAGGTTGGCCTGATAGCAGATAAACACCAGCCCCACATCTAACTGGCCGTTTTTGGCCAGCCCGCGCGAGTAGTTGAAAGGCCGTCTGAAAAGCCGGTGTTTTTTCAGAAATGCGGGGTTGCGCGGGTTGGCCAGGCGCATATGGCTGTCTTTGGGAATGGTGTTGCCTTCGGGGTCGCGCGTGTAATCGGGAACATCGTGTTCTTTTTTCATGCCCAGGGGCGCGCCGCTGTATTTTTCGCGCCCGAAAATGGCTTCCTGCTCCTGAAGGGGGGTTCTGTCCCAAAACTCGACAAAATGGCGGATCAGCCGCACTGCCTGATAGCTGCCGTTTTTTGCCCATGCGGGTTCGTTTAAGCTGTTGGAGGCAATGCCCGTCCACAACACATCATCGGCAGTTTCAGGGTCTTGCACGTTTGGGTTGGCGCTGCCGTCCCGAAAGCCGAACAGGTTGCGGGCGGCGGCACCGGGCTCGGTTTTGGGCAGAAAGCCATCGATGCTCCAGCGGGCAACGGCATATGAAGCGGTGTTTTTAATGATGTCGCGCAGGGCGTTTTGGCAGGTTTCGGGGGTGAAGGCGCAGATTTGCAGGCTGATGTCGCCGTCGCACCATTCGGGCCGGAGGCGGTCGTTGGGGAATTTCTGCATTTCCTGCAAGTGTTTGGGCTTTTTGGCGGAGAGCCCGAAGCGTTGGTCGAACAGGCTTGCGCCCACGCCCAGCGTGATGGTAAGGCCGTCGGGTTTGATGGTTTTGCCCACAATGCCGCTGCCGACGGGCGGCAGCTTGGCATCGTTGTCGTTTAATGCTCCGCCCTGGGTGAGAAATTCGATGCGCGAAGTGAGAATGCGCAGCAGCTGCTCCAATTCTTTGGCGGTTTTCACTGCCACATCAAAGGCAGCCATGATGCCGAACTGCTGATGCGGGGTGGTGATACCTGCCTGGCGAGCTCCGTAGCAGGGGTAGCTTTCGGCCGAATGCGGCTGCTCTGCCTGCCGATAGGCTCTGCCCTTTTTTTCTCCCCACATAAAGCCGCCTGCGACCGTGGCCACACCGGCCGCGCCCACGGCTGCGGTTTTCAGCAAAAAGCGTTTGCCGGGCTGGGCGGGCTGTTTGGAATCAGGCATGGTTTCTCCTTTAATCTAATCGGTTAAATCGGCAGATTCAGGTGCGGTTTGGGTTATGCGGCCGTCTGAATCCGGGGCATGGCTATAGTGAATCACTTTATTGCGGATATAAGGCAGCGATGCCGTAACGGCAATATGCCTTGCCCGACCTTGCCGTGCAAAATTTCTGCCGGCGCACCTTTAGAAAAACGGTGAAGCAATACTTCCACCGTTTTCACAGAATTGCTGTATGTTGGCAAACAGCAGGCTTTAGCCGGGCAAATCCGGTTTTCAGACGGCCTATCCGGTTTAACAGGCCGTCTGAAAACGGTTTAACGTTTGATATTCAACATATCGCGGTAAACCTGTTTGGCTTGGGTGGGGATAATGGTCGGCTGTTCGAACACGGTTTCCCTGCCTGCCAGATCGCGGATGGTGATTCTGTAGTGTTGGCGGGTGTTGCCCGAAACATAAAGCCACGGGGCATTTTTTTCGGTCATATCCAGCTCGGCGGTTTGGCCCACCCAGGTTACGCTTCCGGGTTTCTTGCCACTGAGATAAGTTTGCGCGCCTGCCGGCTGCTGCGGCTGCCATGAAGATTTCACGGTGGGGTTGCGGCTGTCGTCTATCACGGTTTCGGCCCGGCCGCCGCTGATGCGCTCAACCTTCACCGAAGCTACTTTCGGGGCTTGTTTCAACAAAACGGTAAAACCGTAACGGTAGCCCGATTCGGCGGCATTGCCGGGCTTTACTTGGGCAACCACCCCGCCGGCTCCTTCAACTTTATATTCGGCATTTTCCTGCCCCACAGGCACACCCAAACTGCCTGCCAAACTGGCGCAGGCGCAAAGCGAAGCAGCGGCCAATATGCTTGGCAGCCATGTTTTTACGGCTTTCATTGAAATTTCCTTTCTTTGTTGAGTGAAATGCTGCCGTTTGCGGCAGAACCATAACACTATCGTTATGCCGACTGCGGCAGGTGTTTGCCTGTTTGCCGCTTTGCCGAAATATGGCCACTAAAAACAAGCGCAGGGCTGCGGGTAAATACGGGCGGTCGGCACGTTATAATCTTAAAGCAGTTTCACGATAGTGAAACAACACAAAACCACACGGCGTTGCCACCGTTTTTCTGTTGTGTGCCGTTTCGCTGTATTTTAATGATTTCAAATCATTGCCGGTTGATTTAGGTTAAGCGGGAAAGGGGTTAAAAGGTTTCAGACGGCCTTTAGGCCGTCTGAAACCCAAGCGGTTTGATTGCCGTTTATCTGCCCTCAGGCCGTTATGTTGGAAACCGTCCGCTTTGCACAAACGCCGGTTAATTCAAACCCAATGTGCCGCGCAATTGTGCCAAATCTTCGGCCAGCGCGTTAATCGGAGCCTGCAGGGTTCTGCGGTCGGGCTCGGTGAGTTTGTCGTAGGTTTCAAAGCCTTGTGCGGTTTTATATTTGGCCAAAATATCATTAACCTGCTTGAAGTTGGCATCGGTTTTATCGAGTATGGCCTGGTTTTTTTCAGCAATCATCGGGCGGAACAGCTCAACGATTTTCTGCGCGCCTTCGATGTTGGCTTGGAAATCGCTCAAATCGGTGTGGCTGTAGCGGTCTTCTTCGCCGCTGATTTTGCTGCCGGCCACTTCTTCAATCAACACGGCGGCACCGCCCACCACTTTGTTGGGCGGGAAAGTGAGCGCATCGATTTCGGCTTGCAGTTTTTTTACATCGGCTTCGAGTTTGTCGGCTACTTCTTTCACACCGTTGGCGGATTTTTCAATCCACAAGGCGTGTTCGATACGGTGGAAGCCGGTAAACTCCGGGTCTTTCGGGCCTTGTTTGAAATCATCTTCGCGCGCATCGATGGCCGGGTCGAGTTCGTTAAACAGCTCGGCAATCGGTTCGATGCGCTCATAGTGGCTGCGGGTGTCGGCAAACATAGATTTGGCTTTTTCTATATCGCCTGCTTTCACGGCGGCAACAAAGGCCGAAGTTTTGGCAACCAACTCTTTGGTTTCGGCCTGAACATAAGATTTATAGTCGGCCAAAGGTTGGGCCAGCTTTTCAAAATCGGCTTCGCCGCCTGCCTGTTTGAAGCCGCTGTCGGTTACGGTGAGCTTGCCGCGCGGGTTGTTTAAGAGGCCGCAGGTCATATCGTATTCGCCCGGCAGCAGGGTTACCGTCATTTTGTCGGAAAGGCCGGGAGCGATATTTTCACGCTCGTCCACCACCATCACGCCTTTTAAAATTTCCCATTCGAGCTTGCGGCCGCTGTTGTTTTTGATGTTGAACACCACTTTGCCGCTGGGCACGCTCAGTTCCATCGGTTCGCAGGCAGTGTCGTTGACCGCCACATTCACCGAACCGTCAGCATTAACGGAAGGCATGGCCGATGTGCCGGATGCGGATGCGGTTTTTTCGGCTTCGGGCGGCTGGCAGCCTGCCAATGAAAATGCCAAAATCACGGACAAAGCAAGAATGTTTCTTTGTTTCATATCGATACCTCTTTTCTGTTGGAAGGAATAGTCAATCCGCGCAAGTTGCTGCCATGCTGCTCTGTTTCGGCTTAACGAGAAAGATTGCACCGGCGCTGCATTCACTAACAGAACCGGCTGCATATTGCCTTAACCGCCTGAGGCATCAGCGTTTTACCAAGCCTTGTTGTGATTCACTATCGGGAAGCCGATGGGTTACCGCCGCGTAGAAACCAATACATCACAGGAACCAGATACAGCAGCCATACCAGCACTTCGCCCTGCGCCGGGTGGTCGGTATAGCCGAAAAAGCCGCCGAGCAACACGCCCAGCGGGCTGTCCTCATGCAGGATATGGGAAATGTCGAACACAATGGCCTGCAGGCGGTTCCACACCCCCGCTTCGTGCAGCGCGCGCAGCGAACCGGCCAACAACCCGGCCGCCACGAAAATCAGAAACATACCGGTGATGCGGAAAAACTTAGCTAGATTCAAGCGCATACCGCCACGGTAAACCAACACACCGATGACAACGGCCGCCAACAATCCCGCTACCGCACCTACCGGCATACGCCACGAGGGGCTTTGTTGGAACACGGCCAAAAGAAAAAACACGCTCTCCAAACCTTCGCGCGCCACCGCCAGAAACGCCATGCCCACCAGAGCCCGGCCGCTGCCTTTGTTTAAGGCCGTCTGAACCGAATCTTCAAGCTGCCGCTTCACCGAGCGGGCGGCTTTTTTCATCCACAGCACCATATAGGTGAGCATGGCCGCCGTCACCAAGCCGATAACGCCCCCCACAAATTCCTGCTGTTTTTGCGGAATCTCGCCGGTGGCGGAGTGGATGGCTAAGCCCAACCCCAAGCACATCAGCACGGCCGCAACCACACCCGCCCACACTTTCGGCATCAGATGTCCATTGCCCGACTGATGCAGAAAGCCTGCCACAATGCCCACAATCAGCGCGGCCTCTATGCCCTCGCGCAACATAATCAGAAAAGCAATAAACATGAGCCTACATATATCCTTGCCGATAAATATCTAGGTTATATTCCTATTTTAAAATTAAAGCAAATAGTTTTTATTCTATAAAAGTTAGCAGATAATTTAAAAGACTAAAGGCCGTCTGAAACTGTTTCAGACGGCCTGAGAGATTTGAATGAAAACCATTGGCTCTAGACTAGCAGCTTTATATAAATTTACTTTAAAAGCCCCCAAAGTTCGTGACTCAGTTCATCAGAGTTTCGGTTCCATCGCCATCCGCATTCCCTCAGGTGCAAATCAAAGTTTTTGGTTACGCCGTTGAATTTGGCGGGCCTTAGTTTGGTAAAACTCCGGAAGCTTTCAATACCATTGATGCGCCCGGTACCATCTGCAAACTCATTTTGTCCGTGATTAACGCACAAATGTAGAGTAGCCGGCTTATCGACCAGGCCGCTGTAACCGCGCCGGCTATCAGAATAAAAACACTCTCCAGAGAGACCTTTCCCAATATAACAGCTTGAAGTGTTTGCTTTTTACAATCAGGAACGATTTCGGTATAAACCCTGCCGTCTCTTTCGAAAATACCAAAGACGGGTTGTTTAAGCGTTCCTCTGCCACGCTTTGACTCGCCATGGAAACCGCGCTACAAATAGCTTTCATCAACCTTTATGCTGCCGTAACAGGTCTTTTTGCCTGCTTTGGCAGCGGTATATTTCGTGCCTGAACATGCGATACCGGTGGTTGATGGTATTGCGGTTGAAGCCTGTCGGCAAAGCGGTTTTGAGGCTTCTATACCGACACAAAAATGCTTGATAATTTTTTGAGCTGATGGTCACTTAACTTGGTGTTATATTTCATTTTTCCAGGCTAACAGAGCTATTCTGCCAGTCTAGAGCCTAAATAAATATATACACCGTTTATACCGTTTTTCTGGTTTTTTCCACCGCTTTACCGCTTCATCAGTCGGTGCGCCAAAGCTGCGCCGCCACTGCCGTGCCGCATGATTTCAGCACTGCCGTTCTGCTTGGTTAACCTTTTTTGATGAAAAAAACAATCGGTTACACGCGGATCAAACAGCGGCCGGCGCGTTACCAAATTTTATTTGATGCTTTGCCGGTGTTTACTTTGGGCGGGAATCTCAATTTGTTTTCGGCTTTGAGTATCAAGTTTCAGAAAATTTCAGACGGCTCTATCACCCGGGACGTGCCGCTGGTGGCCATGTTTGCTATAGCTAACACGCTGCTTTCGCTGCTGTTTGACCGGTATCGGATTTCAGGCTGGAAGCGCGTTTTTATTTCAATCGCAGCACACTAGTGGTATTTTTAGGTGATAGTCTCAAAAGGCTGCCATTGGGTGAGGATTAGCCATGCCGCTGCTGTATGACGCTGGGTGCGGCCAGTATGTTGTGGTGACTGTTACTGCGGGCCTTTCGCTTGCACTGCTGTGGGCGTTTAAGAAATGGATTGCGTTTTGTCCAACAAATTCAAGCCGAGTTCGAAGGCCGTCTGAAAATGTTTTCAGACGGCCTTTATATTGGATTATGGCGGTATAGTTAGGAAATCCGTTCGATTTTTGCGCCAACCCGATTGAGCTTGGTTTCGATGTGCTCGTAGCCGCGGTCGAGGTGGTAGATGCGCTCGACTATGGTTTCGCCCTCTGCCACCAAACCGGCCATCACCAAGCTGGCGGAGGCGCGCAGGTCGGTGGCCATCACGGTGGCGCCGGATAGTTTTTCTACGCCCTTTACAATGGCAGTATTGCCTTCGGTGCTGATGTCGGCACCCATGCGGTTTAGCTCGGGAACGTGCATAAAGCGGTTTTCAAATATGGTTTCCACCACTTTGCCCGTGCCTTCCGCCACGGCATTAACTGCCATAAACTGCGCCTGCATATCGGTGGGGAAACCAGGGTGGACAACGGTGCGGATATCCACTGCTTTGGGGCGCTGCCGCATATCGATGGAAATCCAATCTCCGCCGGTTTCGATAACGGCTCCGGCTTCCACCAGTTTGTCGAGCACGGCTTCCATGGTTTTCGGTGCGGCGTTGTGTAACACTACTTTGCCGCCGGTCATTGCTACTGCGCACAAAAATGTGCCGGCTTCGATGCGGTCGGGCACCACGCTGTGTTCGCAGCCGTGCAATTCTTTTACGCCTTCCACCGTCATCACCGGCGTGCCGATGCCGCTGATTTTGGCGCCCATTTTTACCAAACATTCGGCCAAATCCACTACTTCCGGCTCGATGGCGCAGTTTTCCAGCACGGTGGTGCCTTCGGCCAATGTGGCGGCCATCAGCAGGTTTTCGGTGCCGCCTACGGTAACCACGTCCATTATTACGCGGGCGCCTTTCAGACGGCCTTTGGCTTTCACATAACCGTGTTCGATGGTGATTTCGGCGCCCATCGCTTCCAGCCCTTTCAAATGCTGGTCAACCGGGCGCGAGCCGATGGCGCAGCCGCCGGGCAGGCTCACCTGCACTTGGCCGAAACGGGCAAGAGTGGGGCCGAGCACTAAAATGGAAGCGCGCATGGTTTTCACCAGCTCGTAGGGCGCAACGGTGTTGTTTACTGTGCCGCCGTTGATTTCAAATTCGTGCACATTGTCGGTGAGCACGCGCGCGCCCATGCCTTGCAGCAGTTTTTGGGTGGTTTTCACATCGCGCAGCATGGGCACGTTTTTCAGGCGCAGGGTGCCTGCAGTCAGCAGGCCGGCGCACATCAGCGGCAGGGCGGCGTTTTTGGCGCCGGAAACGGTGATTTCGCCGTTTAACGGGCCGTTGGCGGAAATTTTGAGTTTGTCCACAATTGATCTTTCGGTAAGTGCAGGCCTTTAGGCCTCTGAGATGGTGCGGTAAATAAACGATTATAAAAGATTTTGCATGCTTTTGGCCTCGGGTGTTGCGCAAATTTCAGATGGCTGGGGTTTATTTTTAATTGATTTTGAACTTTAAATAAAAATCATTGTTAATATGATTTGAATTAAGGGCTGTTTCCCGCTGCTGAACCGCTGTTCAGCCTGAGCCGTGATCAGAAGGCTGCGGTTCTGTCTTACCAATTTGATTATTCTCTTTTTATTTTTTCAAAAGGTTATCCATGTTTGTCAAACTTTTTCCCGCCCCATTTGTTTTTGCCGCAGCCCTTGCCTTGGGAGCGGCTGCGGCTTATGCCGAGCCTGTTCAGATCACCGACACCGCCGGCCGCAAGGTTACGGTAGATTTGCCTGCCAAGCGTGTTGTGCTTGGCTTTTATTATCAGGATTATATGGCTGTCGGCGGTAAAGACGCGCTTGACAACGTGGTAGGCTTTTCTAAAGCGGTGTGGTCGGATTGGGCGCCCGCAAGTTGGGAGGCTTTCCGCAAGGCCGTGCCCAAGTTGGACAAGCTGGAAGATGCGGGCGAGGTAGAAGTGGATACATTTTCGGTTGAGAAAGTGCTGTCGCTGAAGCCCGATTTACTGTTGCTGGCTGATTGGCAGTATCAGGCACTGGGTTCGGATTGGACCGGTTGGAAAAAGCAGACATTCCGATTGTGGTGCTCGACTATAACGCGCAAACGGTTGCCGCCCATGTCAAATCCACCGAAATCATCGGCACGCTGACTGGGCAGCAGGAGCGCGCGGCCAAACTGGCGGCAGACTATAAAACCATTGCCGACGATATTCAAAGCCGCATCGCCGAAGCCAAACTGCCCAAACCCAAAGTTTATCCCAAAGTTTATGTGGAATTCGGTAACAAAGGGCCCGAGGAACACAGCGTTACCTTCGGCAAGTCGATGTGGGGAGCGATGACGACACTGGTGGGTGGCGATAATATTTCCGCCGGTTCGGTAGAGTTTTACGCGCCGATCAACCCCGAGCAGGTGTTGGCAGCCAAGCCCGATGTGATTGTGGTTACCGGGCGGGAAACCGAGCTGGAGAAAAACCCTACGGCGATGGTGATGGGCTAGGGTATCACGCACGCAGAGGCCGGAAAGCGCCTGAGCGGCTTTGCCAAACGGCAGGGCTGGGATGCGCTGCCTGCTGAAGCCGCGCGCGATAAATCGGCGCGTTTTTTGAGATAAATCGTTTTTAATTTTGTTGCACACTATGTAACCATGTTACAAATACATCAATACAAAAGTCCAGACGTCGGGACTTTTGTCTTATTAGTAGTTACAGATGACCAGTTCGCCGCTGGCCTTTTGCGTTTTATCCCTGCCGACCGAATAGGCAAGCTCGAGGCGGCGAATGCTGAAGTCTTTAAACAGCTCGAGAATGATTGAGCCGCTGCTGCGCGGCTTTCAGACGGCCTGCGATGCCGGCGGCGGTGAAGCCTCGGTTTGTGGTGGCGGTGCCGAAATGTTGATCAACGGTTTTGCCGCCGAAGGCGGTGTGTTGCAGGTAGAAGAAACGTGCGGCGCGCTGGATGTCGGTCATTACATCGGGCGGGGTGGATTGCAGGCGGGCGAACACTTCGCGGCTGGTGAGCGTCCACTCAAACTGGCGCACAAACTCGTCAAAGTGGTGCTGCACCACGCGGTAGAGGTTGATGAATTGGCCATTGAGGTCGTTGAGCACTTCGCACTTGGCCGGCTGCGGCCGCATAAAAAACAGCGCCGCGCCGCCGGCGAACAGCTCGACATAGCATTGATGCTCGGGAAACAAGGGCAGCAGGTGTTTGGCCAGGCGGCGTTTGCCGCCCATCCACGGCACGAGCGGTTGCGGTTTGGGTGTCATTCTGACTCCTTATATATATTATATATATATAAGAATAAAAACGGCACTCGCGGCGCTCGGTTATACCTAAAATTCCCGGAGTTAGGCTTTATTACCCCCCCTTGCCTTTTAAGCCGGTGTTCCAAGGCATGCTGCCTTTTTCAAACATTCCGGTTCGGCCGGTCAGTCATTTATTGCGTTTGCACATGGCCGAAATATTTCCTTTGCTCAAATTCCGGCCGAATCGTTCGTTAAAGGCATCGGTCAACTCTTGCCGGCTCATACTGCAATTGGATTTCAGAAACTCTTTTTCCTTTTCGCTGTATTCAATCCGACTAAGCCTAGCCATCTTTCTTCTCAATCATCACAGGCGGTTTAAAGTTTCCAGCGCCATATTCGGCTTTCAGCTTTTCTGACTGTAGCGCTAGGCTGGCTGTATCAATAATTTTTGCCGCCACCTCATTTACGCCTTAGCTCTGGATATTTCCATTTCCAACTGATCGCCGGTAATGCTTTCGTCATTCAGCCGCTCCAGTGATGCAAAGAGGTGGTTGTTCAAGTCAATTAATCCGTTTTTCATCACGCTGCCTCCTGGTTTGCTACTGCTAAATCACTGCTGCTCAGGCATCTCAAGGCCGTCTGCACCACATCGGCTTCGGTGTCGGCTTTATCAGCCGATACCATCAGCAGGATAAAATACCCGTGGATGCTGTTCAGCTCGCAGCAGAGATAGCCCGCCCGCTCGCGCCAAACTTTGGCCTTGATGTTGCTGTAATCACGTTCTACGCGCATTTATTTTCCCCTTCCTCACTCAACCGGTAAGTTACCAACACACGGCTTTCGATTTCGCCGCGACGCTCCATTTTTGCCAACTCTGCCTTCACTTCCGCCAGCGGCCAACGCAGCACGTCGGCGATAAATTCGGCAGAACACGGGTAATGACTTACCAGCAGGTCTGATATACGGTGTGTCATTTGTATGCCTCCGCATCGCCGCGCACCCAATCAAAGTCCTCTTGCTCATAGGCCTTCAGCATCTCGCGTACCGCATCGTCGGCTTCGCGCTGCTTGGCGGCCATCAGGGCGGCGGTGTCGTCGCTGCCCT
This sequence comes from Neisseria musculi, assembly GCF_014297595.2. Classification (NCBI taxonomy): domain Bacteria; kingdom Pseudomonadati; phylum Pseudomonadota; class Betaproteobacteria; order Neisseriales; family Neisseriaceae; genus Neisseria; species Neisseria musculi. The sequence continues at coordinate 2,295,361 of NZ_CP060414.2, forward strand.
GTTATTCCGATGCCGCATACTGGGCGGGTGGCGGACTGTAAGGCTGGTCGTCCGCCTTGCTTTGGCAGCCGAGTACCAGTGCAATGGCAAATCCGAAAACCATTTTTTCAACAAAATCAGCCATCTCACACCCCCTTAACCACATCGGCATCAACATCAAACCCCAGCTCGGCCGCTTGGTTCATGGCCGCGCTTACCAGATTGTTGACCGCCAGCGGATAGAGCAGGCTGTTCAGCTCTGTGCCTTTGGCCGTTCGGCTTTTAACGGTCAAGCGTTCGGCACCGCATCAATCGCGCTTTGGTCTAATACCTTGCTGTAATCCGCGCCGACTCGGGCAAACTTGTGTTTCAGATAGCCTTCCAGCTTGCCGTCGGTCAGCGGCAACAGCGTTACCACTTCGCAGCGCTGCACCACTTCGCGCACGTTCGGGTTGTTTTCGCTGAGTTTTTGCGCCAGCTCGGTTTGGCCGATTAACACAATGCCCAGCAGGCGTTCAAAGCCGTGTTTTAATTCAAAAAACCGTTTCAGGTGTTTCAGTGTGGGGATAGGCAGGCTGAGGGCTTCTTCGATTACCAACACATGCTTGTTGCCCGCCTTGGCGCTTTCGGCCAGGGCGCGGTGGATTTGGGCAAACCGTGCTTCGGGGCTGCGCTTGGGCGACACATTCGGGGCCACCGCGGCTAAAATCGCTTCGGCGATTGCCGCAGTGAAATCAACATCGCCTTGCTCGGCCAAGACCAGACCACCGATAAAGACACCAACCACGCCAGCGCGGCGGCGGGCTTGGAAGTGACCGACGACATCCGCGATGCCGACAGCCGCATCGTGGAGGACACGTTTAACCGATTGATTGAATGGGTGGTGGAGCTGAACTTCGGCAATGTGTCCGCGCCCAAGTTTGAATTGTTTGAAAACGAAGAGAGCGGCACCAAAGAGCGTGCCGAGTGCGACAAAACGCTGGCCGATTCGGGTGTGCGCTTCACGCCGCAATATTGGAAACGCACCTACGGTCTGGAAGACGGCGATATTGCGGAAACAGACGCGGCGGCGTTCAGGCAGCCTGCCAAACCGCCTGCCGACTTTGCCGAGCATGACCACACCGATGCAGGCTTAATCATCGACACCCTCGCGCCCGACGCAGGCCGTCTGAATGCGCAAGGCCAAGCATTGACGGCGGCTTTGGTAAACGAAATCCAAAAAGGCGAAACCCAAGACAACATCCTCGACCGTCTGGCCGAAGCCTTCCCGAACATGGACGATGCCGACCTGCAAAACGAGCTGGCGCGCGTACTGTTCCTGTCCGAACTGGTCGGCCGAATTGAAGCCAGCGGAGAATTGGCATGAATCCCGAAGACATCAAAGCCGTGTTCGGTATGCAGCCCGAAGCCGCCGTGGCCTATCTGAAGCAAAAAGGCCATCAGGTATCGTGGGACTGGCAGGATATGCTTGATGATGCCCATGCTACCGCCTTGACCGTCGCCAAAACCGCAGGCATGGATGTGGCCGACGATATCTATGATGCCGTGGTGCGCGCCGCCGAAAACGGCGAAACACTCACTGAGTTCAGCCGACAGCTCACACCCGTTCTGCAAGGCAAAGGCTGGTGGGGGCGTAAAGAGGTGTCCAATCCCGACACGGGAGAGGTTCAGACGGCCACGCTCGGCAGCCCGCACCGCCTGAAAACCATCTACCTCACCAATATGCAGTCGGCCTACGTGGCCGGACGCTATGCCGAAATGATGGATTCGGCAGACACACACCCGTATTGGCAATATGTGGCCGTCAACAACAGCCGCACCCGCGAAAGCCACCGCCTGCTGCACGGCAAGGTGTACGCCGCCACTGACCCGGTTTGGGATACCCGCTATCCGCCGCTGGATTACCGTTGCCGCTGCCGCGTCAAACCGCTCTCCGAAGCGCGCGTTGCCGACAACGGCGGCAAAACCCTGCAATTATCCGGCCGGATCGCCGCCGGCATCAGCACCCAGATCGGAAACGGCTTTGCCCGTATCGGCAGTAATAAAAAATATGCCGCCATCCACCACCTCGGCGGCCAAGCCGGGCGCGGCAGGAAAGTCAAAATCGAGCCACGCCCCTACCTGCCCATCAACGGAGCAGGACAACTGCAAAAAGGAGCAGAGTCTGCCCTGCTCGACATCGCCCTAAAATCCCTCAGCAAAGGATTGTGAGCATCAAAAAACGGGCCAAATCAGCCCGTTCATTTTTATTTCACTGTGTGCAACAGCATTACAAATCCGCCATCCCACATCAACCCAACCAGTCCCGCCTAATCCCATTTATCTCACAGACCACTATATATTTATCTCACTTGGTTTTACAATGCGCCGATGGAGGGTTTCACACTGAAACATGAACGGATTAGTTTAAACTTAAAAAAGTCGGGTTCTGTAGTCGACAGAGCCCGGCTTGAAAAGGCTGTTTGAGAAAGATTCTTAACTTGTCTAAGTATTGGGGGATAGTTCACAGCTTTCAGACGGCCTTGTTTACAGCCAACCTTTACGGTTTGCCCCATTCAGAATACGGATGTTTGCTTAAATAAGCATTGGTAAATTTGCCGTCTGATGTGATTTCCCTGCCCAACCATTGCGGTTTGGCAAATGCTGCATCTTCGCCTAGTAACTCCAGCTCTGCCACGACTAATGGAGCGTTGTCGCCGAAATATTCATCGATTTCAAACACAAAACCCCGATAATCAATTTTATAACGCCGCTTTTCGAGTTTAAACAGACACATGGTCTGCATCATCGTTTCAGCGTGCGGCAGCGGGATTTCATATTCAAATTCGCTGCGGGCAACATCTGAAATATAGCCTTTCAACGTGAGCCATGCACGGTTGCCGATGATGCGTACGCGTATGGTGCACTCTTTTTCCACACTCAGATAACCCTGGCGCATGGTTTCCGGCTCACCCGCCTGCGCGCGCCAATCATTGTTTTTTAAGAGAAAACGGCGTTCGATTTCAATGGTCATGTTTTCAGACGGCCTCAAAGGGATAATCAAAACGGTTTGAACACCACCAGATACAACGCAGCAACCATAATTACCACGGGGATTTCGTTAAATACGCGGAACCATTTGTGGGAATAACGGTTGCGGTTGTCTTGAAAATCCAAAAGCAGGCGGTAGCAATAGAAGTGGTAGCCTAACAGCACCACTCCCAACGTTACTTTGGTATGCACCCATCCCATGCCCCACCAGCCGGCGGCAAACGGAATCACAAAACCCGTCAACACCGCTCCGATACCCAGCGGCGTCATAAATTTAAATAAACGCTCAGCCATGCCTAGCAGGCGCAGATATTCGCTGCGGTTGCCCGCTTCAACTTGGGCAAGGTTCACATAAATACGCGGCAGGTAAAACAACCCAGCAAACCATGAAATAATAAAAAACACATGCAGCAGTTTGAACCACAAATACATTTTAGACGGCCTTTGGAAAATAACCGACATATTGTAGCCTTAAAAACTAGTCTAATAGTTAAGATTTGTTTAAAAATACATTATTTTTGATAAAATACACTGGATTTACGGAAAGGGAAACCCAAATGATTAAACAATTCGAAATTCACGGCGGTGTGAAAAAAGAGCTGCAAGCCTATCTTGATGCCCAAAACACCGATTTGAAAACTGCCATGGACAATGAAACGCTTAACCGCGATGTTGCCGCGATTATCCACAACGGCCTACCCGCTATGGTACGCAAAATCTATTCGCTCGAAAAAATGCAAACATTTTTTTGGGAAAAGAAAGACTTAATGGTTGAATTTGTTGCCGCCCGCCTGGCTGTTGTCGATAAAAAAACCAAAGGCAGCAAAAACACCGGCCGAAAGAAATGCTGATTAAAATCCCGTTTTAGCTCTGCAGAATAAAAACACAGGTTAAGACTCAATACCAATGAAATACCTCGGGCCGTATCGAAACCATATCCGCAACCCAACCCAAGCTGTTCAGACGGCCTGCGGCAATATGCAAAGATTGCCGCAGGCCGGATTTAGCCCGTTGATTCTATGTTAGAATGCCCCCATTTCTGTTTCAGGCCGGCTTAAAACCGACCAAACGGGGAACCGCGCAGCTGCAAAACTTGTCTGCCTTATTTCAAACTTTTAAAACTATGCCGTCCGAAACCCGCCGTTTCAGACGGCCTTATCACACAACACTATGAACCGTAAAAATTTTTACCGTATCGCCTTGTTGGGCATTACCGCTGCTGTTTTAGCCGCCTGCGGCACCAAAAAAACCAAGCCCGGCATCGCTGTTCCCCCCGTACAGCAACCGCCCGCGCCGCCGGTAATACAGGGCGAACCGCTGCCCGCCGGCACACCCGCTCCGGAGGGCTTCGTGCATTCTCCCGGCGGCGGTGCCAGCTACAAAGCCGTGTCCCACAACACCATGCCGCAATGGAACGAACAAAACTTTGCCGACAGCCTGCGTTCGTTCCGTCTCGGTTGCGAAAAACTGCAAGCACAGCCCAATTGGCGAAACGTGTGCGCCCAAGCTGCGCAAACGCCCTATAAAAACGCCGAAGCCAAAGCTTTTTTCGAGCAGTATTTCACCCCCTGGCAGGTGAGCGGCAACGGCAGCCTTGCCGGCACCGTAACCGGCTATTATGAACCCGTGCTTTTGGGCGATTCGAACAACACCCGCAACGCGCGCTTTCCCATCTACGGCATTCCCAATGATTTTATTTCGGTTGATCTGCCCGCTTCGCTGCGCAACAGCAAAGCCACCGTGCGTATCCGCCAAACCGGCCCCAACAAAGGTGTAATCGATGCCGCCGGCCCTTATTCGGCCAACCTTTCACAATTTCCGCTTACCGCGCGCAGCCGGGCATTGAAAGGCCGTTTTTCCGGCAACCGCTTTGTGCCTTATTACACCCGCGCCCAGATTAACGGTGGTGCGCTTGACGGCAAAGCGCCGATACTGGGCTATGCCGAAGACCCGGTGGAGCTGTTTTTTCTGCACATTCAAGGTTCCGGCCGTCTGAAAACCCCTGCGGGCAACCATATCCGCGTGGGCTTTGCCGATAAAAACGAACATCCCTATGTTTCGATAGGCCGTTACATGGCCGACAAAGGCTACCTGCCGCTGGCGCAAACCACGATGCAGGGCATCAAAGAATATATGCGCCGCAACCCGCAGCGGCTGGCCGAAGTGTTGGGGCAAAACCCCAGCTATGTGTTTTTCCGCCCGCTGCCGGGCAATGACGATGGCCCGGTCGGCGCACTCGGTACCCCGCTAATGGGCCAGTATGCCGGTGCTGTCGACCGCCATTACATCACGTTGGGCGCACCGCTGTTTGTGGCCACCACCCACCCCGACAGCAACTACGCCCTCAACCGCCTGATTATGGCGCAGGATACCGGCAGCGCAATCAAAGGCGCGGTGCGGGTGGATTATTTCTGGGGCTACGGCGATGAAGCCGGCGCAGTGGCGGGCAAACAGAAACACAAAGGCTATGTGTGGCAGCTTCTCCCCAACGGCATCATGCCCGAATACCGCCCTTAAGGTTTCGGTTTGATTAAAAAAAGCCGTCTGAAATATTTTTCAGACGGCTTTTGTGTTTACCCAAGCAAGAAGGGGGAGGTTACGGCACAATCACGGTAAACACATACGCGGCCATGCCCACCAGCAACACCACGCCGTAGAGCATATTGGTGCGACCGTGGTTGAGTGAAAGCATGACGGTGAAAATTGAAAGTGCCAACAATACCATGGCTTTTAGATCCAGGCCTAAAACCATGTTGATATCAAACAGCAGGCACACGATTACCACGGCGGGAATGGTGAGGCCGATGCTGGCCAGTGCCGAGCCTAAAGCCAGATTGATGCTGGTTTGCAGGCGGTTGCGGCGGGCGGCTTTGAGTGCGGCCAAGCCTTCGGGCAACAGTACCACGGCAGCAATAATCACGCCCACCAATGCTTTGGGCGCGCCCAAATCGGTCACAATGCCTTCCACCGCAGGGGAGAGTGCTTTGGCCAGCAACACCACAATACCCAAGCAAATAATCAAGAAAATCAGGCTGGTTAAGGCAACTTTCATCGAGGGCGGCTCGACATGGTGGCTTTGGTCGTCGTCATCGGCGAGAAAATAATCACGGTGGCGTATGGTTTGCACCATGATAAACGAGCTGTACAACACCAACGATGCAACGGCCACAAACACAAGTTGGGCGGCGTTGTAGGTGGGGCCTTCGGTGCTGGTGGTGAAGTTGGGCAGCACTAACGTGAGCGTGAGAATGGCCACCAGGGTTACCAGCGCGGTGGTGGCCGATTTTTGGCCGAAAAACTGTTCGCGGTGCTTTAAGCCGCCAATCAGCAGACACCCTCCCAAAATACCGTTTAAAATCAGCATAATGGCAGCGAAAACTGTGTCGCGCGCCAAATAGGCGGCATTGTCGCCGCCCGCAACCATCAATGAAACAATCAATGCTACTTCGATAACGGTAATCGCCAGTGCCAGAATAATGGTGCCGAACGGCTCGCCGACTTTGTGTGCCACCACTTCAGCATGATGCACAGCCGAGAGTACGCTGCCGATAAGCAAAATGCCGCCGGCGATTTGCAGCCAGCCGCTGTCTTTAATGCCGATAAAGTAAAGGCCCCAAGCCAAAACGGGCAGGGCGAGCGACCACAGGGGAAGCTGTGTGTGCGGGTGTGAAGCCATAAATAACGAATATCCTTATAATGGAAACGGTGTGGAAAAGCTGCGCATTATAACGGATAACAGGCTGTTTTTCATAACCTTATCAAACAAGCGCAATGCTGCTGTTTGAAATTTCCAATGGTTTCTCGGGGGCTGCGTGTAGCGGCCGTCTGAAAGCCCGGACATAACCCTCACTTAGGCCGAACCCTCTGCAAAAAGGCCTGAAGGCCGTCTGAAAGGCTGAAATACCGTTATTTGTGCACCACAGGCGGCAACTCCGGTGGAAAAATTTAACGTTTCGGTCAAACAAATGCTCCAATTTCCGCCTGCGCGGGGCGGCGCAGCGGGCTTGCAGAGCCGGTAACGTTTCTTAATGTTTGGAATGTTGCCGATGCGACAGGCCGTCTGAAAATATTTTCAAACGGCTGTTTCCAACGGCTTGCCGGTTTTTGCGGCACCGCAGCGGGTTGGTGTTTGGAATGTTGCAGAGATTCCAGATGTAGGAAGCGGCCGGGATGTGGCTGCTTTTATCCGGGCAGCTTTTATTTCTTCGGGAGAAGAGCATCCCGTGATGTTGGTTATGTCCGAAAACCGCACGGCGTTGCCGTGCCTTACGCATTTTTAGCAGCCCAAAAAATCCACAAACGGGTATCCCGGCAACAAACGGAAAGGGTGGGCAATGCCGGGGTTGCATGATGGGGCAGGCATGGTTGTGATGCTTGAAAACACCGGCACCAATCCGCCAAATTCCGCTTCCCGCCCGCCGGCGCAGCAGTGCCTGTGTTATAGTGGATTTGCTTTATTTCCGGCACAAAACAGCAGGCCGCAGCTGTTGCAGATAGCACGCAACCGGTTTTGTTGCCGCGCCCAACCGTTTTCTTTGGGACGGAGCGCGGCAGGGCTGCGCCGGAAATAAAGCGGGTTTGCCCTATAACCGTGTTTCTTCCGACAACCGCCGCCCAACTTATGCCCAAGCTTACCGATTTTTCTGCTTCTCATTTTTCCGCCGCTGTTGCTGCATTTTTGGTGTCTTACGGCAGCAGCGCGGTCATTATTTATCAGGCCGCCCTGGCATTCGGTGCATCACCTTCACAAACCGTATCGTGGTTTACCGCGCTTCCGCTGGTATGCGGTGTGCTGACTTTGGGCTTGAGCCTGCGCTACAAAGCGCCGGTGATGATTGCCTGGTGTACGCCCGGCGCAGCGGTGTTGGCAGGGTTGGGCGGCATCGGGCTGAATGATGCGGTAACGGGATTTATGGCGGCAGCCGCCGCAATGTGGCTGGTGTCGGCATTGGGCTGCTTTGACCGCTTGGTGCGCATGATTCCCGCCCAGCTGGCAGCAGCCATGCTGGCAGGCATATTGATTCATTTCGGCAGCCGCGTGTTTGCCGCCATGAGCAGCCAAACAGCTCTGGTGGGGGTTATGCTGGCAGTGTTTTTCCTAACCAAAATCCGCCTCGCGCGTTACAGCATTTTGCTGATGCTGGCGGCGGGGGTCGGCTATGCAGCGTGGGCGGGGCTTATCGACCAAACGCTGCTGGTTTGGCGCAACCCCGTGTTGGAATGGGTCGGCCCCGGGCTGCATTTCGGGCACACCGTCAGCGTGGCCGTACCGCTGTTTATCGCATCACTGGCCACACAAAACGTGCCCGGTATGGCCGTTTTACGGGGCTACGGTTACCAAATCCCCGCCCGACCGCTGGTGGAAAACAGCGCAGCCGCCACCTTGCTGGCCGCGCCGTTCGGTGCGTTTATGGTGAACCTGGCAGCCATCAGCTCCGCCATTTGCATGGGCAGCGATGTGGATAAAAATCCCGAACGGCGCTATTTGGCCACCTTATTGCTGGGAGTGGTTTACCTGTTGGCCGCCGCTGCGGGCGGCATTACCGTAGCCATGTTTGCCGCCCTGCCCGCCGAATTGACAGCATCGTTGGCCGGCATTGCCGTGTTCGGCACGCTGCAAGCCAACCTCGCTGCCGCCTGGCAATGCGAACACTCGCGCGAAGCGGCACTGGTTACGCTGCTGGCTTCCGCATCAGGCATGACGCTTTGGGGCATAAGCAGCGCATTTTGGGGGCTGGTGTTGGGTTTGGCGGTTTACTACCTGAACCTGAAAACAGCGAAATAACATAACAAACTGTTTTATGGCTGTTTGAAAGCTGTGAACTATTCCCCAATACTTAGACAAGTTAAGAATCTTTCTCAAACAGCCTTTTCAAGCCGGGCTCTGTCGACTACAGAACCCGACTTTTTTAAGTTTAAACTAATCCGTTCATGTTTCAGTGTGAAACCCTCCATCGGCGCATTGTCCCAACAATTGCCTTGTTTAAACGGTTTGGTAGCTTTGGCAGCGTACCCTCCTTTTCGTTGAGGGTTTTCATGTGTTTTAGGCAGTCGTTCTACACCCTCATGTACCCCAACTCTTCAATCAGTTGTGCTCGGGTTTATCGGTGATAAACGGGTTTTTGCATTTAGTCTTCATAGAGGCAGCCTGTAGGTGTTGAAGTGCGGCGATACCGCCTTGCCGATAAGCGGCTATCCAACGGCGTAGATGTGTGCGTGAGACGTTGAAGTACCATTTGGTGCGCTGTTGGCTGTGCACTTGGTGATAATAGGGTGCGGCTTGGTATTTGAAGTTGAGTGTATATTTGGACATAAGAAAACAGCACCTTTTAAAGTTGGAGGAAGTGTTTAACCTTAAAAGGTGCTATTTTCTTTGGGGCTGACGTAGATTAGCAGTCATGACAAGCTGCTAAAATGAAGATAACAAACTGTAAATTAAGCAAAAAAAGCACAGAAGAAACTACTCGGATATTTTGTGCCGGAAGTTACCGCCGTTCGGCTGCCGATGTCTTGGGTATCCGGCCCAACACCGCCATACTCTTTTACCGCAAAATCCGCCTCGTCATCAGCCGTCATTCGGCCTTGGAGGCCGATCAGGTTTTTGAAGGTTCCATAAAGTCAGATGAGAGCTGCTCCGGCGGTAAGCGCAAAGGAAAACGCGGCACAGGAGCCGCAGGCAAAGTGGTGATTTTCGGCATCCTCAAACGTGGCGGCAAGGTTTATACCGTGGTCGTGGATAACGCCAAAAAAGAGAGTTTGTTGCCTGTTATTACGAAGAAAATCATGCCGGACAGTGTGGTGTATACCGACAGTTTAAGCAGCGATGATGTCCCGGATGTCGGCGGTTTTCACCACCATAGGATTAACCACGGCAAGACATTTGCCCAGAGGCAAAACCACATCAACGGCATTGGGAATTTTTGGAATCAGGCCAAGCGTGTGCTGCGCAAATACAACGGAATCGACCGAAAGTCTTTTCCCCTATTCTTGAAAGAATGCGGGTTTCGTTTTAACTTTGGCACACCAAGTGAGCAGTTGAAAATCTTGCGGGATTGGTGTGGTATTTAGGGCTAATCTACTTCAGCCCCTTTTCTTTTCCAGAAGGCCTTTAGTTTTTTATTCGAATATACCCGGCAAGTCCTAACGTAAAAGCTCACTAGTAATCTGCTGCAAAAACACTAACCTGGATTCGCGGATTTTCCCTGTTCCGGCGGCGGTTTTTACTGCGCAGCCCGGTTCGGCGCGGTGGCTGCAATTGTGGAAGCGGCACTTCCCCACCAGATGGCGCAGGTCGGGAAAATAGTGTAGCAATTGCGCTGCCTGCAAATGGTACAGGCCGAATTCTTGCAGGCCGGGCGAGTCGATTAGTTTGGTTTCTTCATTTAAATCATATAATTGTGCGTGGGTGGTGGTGTGCTTGCCCGAATCGAGCGCGGTGGAAATTTCTCCCACGCGTGCGGCATCGCTGCCCAAAAGCGCATTGGTGAGCGTGGATTTTCCCATGCCGCTCTGCCCTAAAAAAATATTGGTATGCCCCTGCATCAGCGGCCGCAGGTTGTCGGCGTTATCGAGTGCGCAGGTTTCGACAACGGGATAACCCAATGATTCGTAAAAATTTAATTTTTCCCGCCAAGCCGCTGTTTCGGGCAGGTCGGCTTTATTTGCTACCACCGCTGCACCGATTCCCTCTGCCTCTGCGGCCAGCAGTGCCCGTTGCAACAGCAGTTCGTTGGGTGCAGGCACAGCGGCGGTTACGATAAACAGCTTATCCACATTGGCGGCAATTAGCTTGGCTTTCCGGGCATCCTGCCGGTAGAGCAGGCTTTTGCGCGGCAGATAGTTTTCGATAACTGCCTGACTGCTGTTGACGGGTGTGATATGCACCCAGTCGCCGCAGGCAAAATCCACCCGTTTTTTGCGGGTGGTGGCATCGAAAACGGCACCGGACGGCGTGCGCACGATAAAACGGCGGCCGTAGCTTGCGGTGATTTGGGCGGTGTCGGGCATAAAATCGGGCAGATAGAAATAAAGATTTATTTTACAGGATAATCCGGGCCGTCTGAAAAACCTTTTCAGACGGCCCGGATGACTGACGTTTATATAAAATAACTCTATAATCATTAAACCGTTTTTAGTTTTCGAGGGAACCACTATGCATAAGAGTGCTTTTTTTCTGGCTGCCTTTGCCGCCTTGTCTTCGGCTTCTGCCGCCGAAATTTATATTGCCGAGCAGATTCCTTATCAGGATGAAAGCCGCATCGATCATCGGATAACATCCGAATGCACGAAAATCGGCACGGTTATGTCTGAATCCATTGTGAAACATGCAGCAGCGCAAGGAGTTACCGTTGTGCGCTCTACCGAGCCTGAAAAATATGGCCGTTATGCAAAAATCACCATCGACGCGGCCATGAGCTCAGGCAATGCCTTTATCGGCCATGCCAAAGGTTTGTCGGTATATAACGAACTGTTTCAAAATGGAAAAGCAGTTCACAAAACTACCATGAGCCGCAATTCCACGGGCGGAATGTTCGGCGGCTTCAAAAGCTCGTGTTCCGTGCTTTACCGCACCGCCAACGTACTGGGCAAAGACATTGCCGGTTGGCTGGCAGCCCAAAACAAACCGTAACCACCAATTTTCAAACCATCGGCAAAGGTCGTCTGAAACGTTTCAGACGGCCTTTGTGTTTCAGACGGCCTTTACACAGATCAATGATAAAATAATGCTTTCCCGCCTAACCTGCCTTGCCCAAACGGCCTTATGCTCACTGATTTAGAAAAAAACGCCATCCGCGACCACTACCGCGCCATTTCGCAAAACCTGCCGCAGTTCCGCCCGCGGGCAGCTCAGCGGGAAATGATTGCGGCCGTTGCCAACGCCTTTTCGCGCACGCAAACCCGTGCCGAAGGCGAAGAAGCACCCAAGCGCGAGGGAGAAAGCATTGTGGTGGTGGAAGGCCCCACCGGCGTGGGCAAAAGCCTAGCCTATCTGCTGGCGGGCGGCATCATGGCGCAAACGCGCGGCAAGCGGCTGATTGTGTCGAGTGCCACGGTGGCCTTGCAGGAGCAGCTGGTTAACCGCGATTTGCCGTTTTTAGTGGCCCAAAGCGGTCTAGAGCTGACTTTCGCGCTCGTCAAAGGGCGCGGCCGCTATCTCTGCCCCTACAAACTCTACCAGCTCACCCAAAGCAATGCCCAGCAAAACCTGCTCGGGTTTGAAACGCCCGCCGTGTTGTGGGACAGCAAGCCCAAGCCCGAAGAATTAAAGCTCTTGCGCGGTATGGCCGATGAATTTGCCGCCCGCCGCTTCAACGGCGACCGCGATACCTGGCCGGAAAAAATCGACGATGCGGTGTGGATGAAGGTGAATAACGACAATTACGGCTGCCTCAAAGCCGCCTGCCCCAACCGCCCGGAATGCCCGTTTTACCTCGCGCGCGACACGCTCGAAAATGTCGATGTGGTGGTGGCCAACCACGATTTGCTGATGGTCGATATCGGCATGGGCGGCGGCGTGATTCTGCCTGCGCCCGAAAACAGCTTTTACTGCATCGATGAAGCCCACCACCTGCCCAAAAAAGCCCTCAGCCAGTTTGCTGCCGAACACTCATGGAACCAGGCCGTGTGGGCGCTGGAAAAACTCCCCGCCGTTACCGGCAAAATCGCCGCGCTCACCGACAAGGCCGAGCTGGCAAACTTGGCGGACGAAGCCGCCGCCGCCCTGCTCGAAAGCCTGCACGAATGGCAGTTTCATCTTTCCGAAGAGCCCGAATTGAGGCCGTCTGAAAACAATGAATCGGTGTGGCTGTGGCAGGACGGAAAAATTCCCGAAGCGCTGGAACTCACCGTATCCAACACCGCCGTTGCCGCCCGCAGCCTCTACAAACACGCCAACGGTCTCAACGATGCATTGGCCGCCGCCCGCCGCGACAAAGACCAAAACAGCGCCCAAATCGACCGTCTCAGCACCGAATTCGGCGTATTCCGCGCCCGCATCGAGCAAATCACCGCTGCTTGGGATTTGCTCGCTACCGTACCCCCTGAAGGCGAGGAGCCGTTGGCCAAATGGATTACCCGCCGCCTTGACGACAAAAACGACTACATCTTTCATGCCAGCCCCATCAGCAGCGCCTCCCATCTGGCCAACAACCTGTGGCGGCGCGCTGCCGGCGCTGTGCTCACCTCTGCCACCCTGCAATCGCTGGGCAGTTTCAACCTGATTTTGCGCCAAACCGGCCTGCAATGGCTGCCCGAAACCACCACGCTCGCCCTGCAAAGCCCGTTTGATTTCGATGCACAGGGCGAGCTGTATCTCCCGCCCGTGCACGCCAGCCCCAAAGACCCCGCTGCCCACACCGCTGCCATTGTCGAATGGCTGCCCAAACTGATTTGCACTGAAGAAGGCATCGGCACACTGGTGCTGTTTTCTTCACGCAAACAAATGCAGGAAGTGGCTCTGCGCCTGCCCGAAGCCTATCTGCCGCTGTTGCTGGTGCAGGGCGAGCTGCCCAAAGCAACGTTGCTGCAAAAACACCATCAGGCCGTTAGCGAAGGCCGCGCCAGCATTATTTTCGGGCTGGACAGCTTCGCCGAGGGGCTGGATTTGCCCGGGTTGGCCTGCGTGCAGGTGATTATCGCCAAACTGCCGTTTTCCATGCCCGACAATCCCGTTGAAAAAACCCAAAACCGCTGGATAGAGCAACGCGGCGGCAACCCTTTTATCGAAATCACCGTGCCCGAAGCCAGCATCAAACTGGTGCAGGCAGTCGGCCGCCTCATCCGCACCGAAAGCGATTACGGCCGCGTAACCATACTCGACAACCGCGTCAAAACCCAAAACTACGGCCGCCAAATGCTCGCCTGTCTGCCGCCGTTTAAAAGAATCGGATAATGGGCGCAGAGGCCGAAAGCCCTGCAAAATTCAAAAAACTTGTTTACCGCCGTCACCGGGTTTAAACCGGGCACGGCGGCAGTTATGGTGAATCCGCTCCGCATTTCCATTACGGCGCGGCCAAACCCCGACCCAAAGAAAACGGTTTTGCAAACCGCTTAAGCGGTATGAAACTGGTTCCATATTGCCGGCAGCTTGATGTCTTGTATCGAAAATAAAATAGATACACGATTAAAAAGCCTTTGCAAAACAAATTTAGGCCGTCTGAAAGGCTTCCATACCATTATTCCCACTCATATTCTCACTCAGGCGGAAATTCTGATAAAAATATTGAAATATTGTCAAACAAATACCCGAATGCCCGAACGCTCGGATTACCGCCGGCGCGGGGGCAGCACAGCAGGCTTGCGAAGTTGATAGCGGCAAACAAACTTCCTGTGGTGTTTTTGAATGTTGCAAAGGCCCCAGAGATATTTTTAGACGGCTTGAAATTATTTTTGAAAAAATCCCAAATTAAAAAAACCTGCTTGCCTATAAATGCGGCCCAACAAAAGGCCGTCTGAAATATTTCAGACGGCCTGCTTTATTTTGATTGAGTGATTGTGAAGCGTAAACAGCCGGTTAATTAAGTAGGAAAATTACTTAATCAGCTTGGCGAAATATTCCAAAGTGCGCACCAACTGGCAGGTGTACGACATTTCATTGTCGTACCAAGCCACGGTTTTCACCAACTGTTTGCCGCCCACGGTCATCACCCGGGTTTGGGTGGCATCAAACAGCGAGCCCGCTTCCAAACCGATCACATCGGAAGACACGATTTGGTCTTCAGTGTAGCCGTAAGACTCGCTTTGGGCAGCTTTCATGGCGGCGTTAATCTCTTCAACAGTAACGGTTTTTTCAAGCACGGTAACCAGCTCGGTGAGCGAACCCGTGGCCACAGGCACGCGCTGGGCAGAACCATCGAGTTTACCGTTCAGCTCGGGGATCACCAAGCCGATGGCTTTGGCGGCACCGGTGCTGTTGGGCACAATATTAATGGCAGCGGCGCGGGCGCGGCGGAAATCGCCTTTGCGGTGCGGCGCATCCAGTGTGTTTTGGTCGCCGGTGTAGGCGTGGATCGTGGTCATCAGGCCTTCAACCACGCCGAACTGTTTCTGCAGCACGGCGGCCATCGGCGCCAGGCAGTTGGTGGTGCACGAAGCGGCAGAAATCACGGTTTCGCTGCCATCGAGAATTTCTTGGTTCACGCCGTAAACCACAGTTTTCACATCATTGCCGCCGGGTGCGGAAATCACCACTTTTTTGGCACCGGCGCGGATATGGGCTTCGGCTTTGTCTTTTTTGGTGAAAAATCCCGTGCATTCCAGCACCACATCCACACCCAGCTCACCCCACGGCAGCTCTTCGGGGTTGGGGTTGGCAAACACTTTGATTTCTTTGCCGTTTACGGAAATAGCACCGTCTTTCAGCTCGGCAACGCCCTCAAAGCGGCCTTGGGTGCTGTCGTATTTAAACAGGTGCAGCAGCATATCGGCCGGCGTTAAGTCGTTTACCGCCACCACTTCGATGCCTTCGGTTTTGATGATTTGACGCAAAGCCAAGCGGCCGATGCGGCCGAAGCCGTTAATCGCAACTTTAATGCTCATTTCGATTTGCTCCTTAAAACAAATAGTTTGGGTTGATTGTTTGATTTGCTGCTTTTTACCATGAAATAAAATTACTACCTAGCACTACTTTGATAAAGCCGCAAAAATCTGATTTAAATTAGGGGCTGTACTAGATAACTAGGGAAATTTAACTTCAGGTTAGAATAATCCCTATGAGAAAAAGTCGTTTAAGTCAGTACAAGCAAAACAAACTGATTGAACTATTTGTTGCAGGTGTTACCGCCCGCACAGCGGCGCAATTAGTTAGCGTCAATAAAAATACCGCTGCCTATTACTTCCACCGTTTGCGCTTACTTATCTATCACAACAGCCCGCATCTGGAAATGCTTGATGGTGAAGTAGAAGTTGATGAAAGCTATTTTGGCGGACAACGCAAAGGCAAACGTGGTCGCGGTGCGGCTGGCAAAGTGGCTGTATTCGGGCTTTTGAAGCGTAATGGTAAGGTTTACACCGTTGCCGTACCCAATACACAAACTGCGACTTTATTGCCAATTATCCGCGAGCAAGTGAAGCCTGATAGCATTGTTTATACCGATTGTTACAAAAGTTATGACGTTCTTGATGTGAGCGAATTTTCACATTTTCGGATCAATCACAGCACACATTTTGCTGAGCGACAAAATCACATTAACGGAATTGAGAACTTTTGGAACCAAGCAAAACGCCATTTACGCAAGTTTAACGGCATTCCCAAAGAGCATTTGGAACTGTATTTGAAAGAGTGTGAATGGCGTTTTAACAACAGTGAGATAAAATTTCAAATTTCTATTTTAAAACAATTAGTAAAGCAGGATTTGTTCTAGTTATCTAGGACAGCCCCATAAATTAAGTAAGCATCGGATAAAGGGGATAAAGGCCGTCTGAAAATTTTAATATTTTGATTGGGGCTGTACTAGATAACTAGGGAAATTTAACTTCAGGTTAGAATAATCCCTATGAGAAAAAGTCGTTTAAGTCAGTACAAGCAAAACAAACTGATTGAACTATTTGTTGCAGGTGTTACCGCTCGCACAGCGGCGCAATTAGTTAGCGTCAATAAAAATACCGCTGCCTATTACTTCCACCGTTTGCGCTTACTTATCTATCACAACAGCCCGCATCTGGAAATGCTTGATGGTGAAGTAGAAGTTGATGAAAGCTATTTTGGCGGACAACGCAAAGGCAAACGTGGTCGCGGTGCGGCTGGCAAAGTGGCTGTATTCGGGCTTTTGAAGCGTAATGGTAAGGTTTACACCGTTGCCGTACCCAATACACAAACTGCGACTTTATTGCCAATTATCCGCGAGCAAGTGAAGCCTGATAGCATTGTTTATACCGATTGTTACAAAAGTTATGACGTTCTTGATGTGAGCGAATTTTCACATTTTCGGATCAATCACAGCACACATTTTGCTGAGCGACAAAATCACATTAACGGAATTGAGAACTTTTGGAACCAAGCAAAACGCCATTTACGCAAGTTTAACGGCATTCCCAAAGAGCATTTTGAACTGTATTTGAAAGAGTGTGAATGGCGTTTTAACAACAGTGAGATAAAATTTCAAATTTCTATTTTAAAACAATTAGTAAAGCAGGATTTGTTCTAGTTATCTAGGACAGCCCCTTTTGATTTAAAATATCAAAATATGATTTAAAGAAAATATTCCTTGTTGCGGGTAATGATTTTATGCTTGAAAACATCAAGATATTATTTATTGCAAGATATTATTTATTGAATGTTGTCGATAAAAGCGGTATCAATCCAAAATAAATGAGAATTAAGCTGAAATAATCTTTCAAGCTGTAGATAAACAATCAGACACCCGCATTTTTTCAGACGGCCTGATACAAGATAACGATAAGTAAATACTATTAAAAATATTATGCCGGCAGCTCCGTTTTACCGTATAGTGGATTCAGTTCATTTTCGCTACAGACAGCCCGCCCTGCTTGAAGCAAACAATTTGGCAAGCTGCCAAAGCGGCTGCCGAACCGGCTTCATACTGCTGTACAACCTATGGCTTGCCGTGCTGTATCGGAATCATGAAATCTATTGTATTATCAAAAACATCTTTTCCGGTCGTATTTTGTGAAAGGCAAATTATGCTGCAAAGAACACTGGCGAGACCCATCAGCGTAACCGGAGTCGGCCTGCATTCCGGCGAACGCGTGGCGCTCACACTCCACCCCGCATCTGAAAACAGCGGTATTTCATTCCGCCGCACCGATTTGGGCGGCAAACAGGGCGAAATAATCGCGCTCACCCCTTATCTGATTAACGACACCCGTTTATCCTCCACCGTGGTAACCGATTCGGGCGTGCGCGTAGGCACCATCGAGCATATTATGTCGGCATTGGCGGCTTACGGCATCGATAATGCGCTCATCGAGTTGAACGCGCCTGAAATTCCGATTATGGACGGCTCCAGCCTGCCTTTTATCTATCTGCTGCAAGATGCGGGCATCATCGATCAAAAAGCGCAGAAACGCTTCTTGAAAATTTTAAAACCGGTAGAAGTGAAAGAAACCGGAAAATGGGTGCGCTTCACGCCCTATAACGGTTTCAAAATAACGCTCACCATCGAATTCGACCACCCTGTGTTCAACCGCAGCAGCCCCACCTTTGAAATCGACTTTGCCGGCAAATCCTATATAGACGAAATCGCCCGCGCGCGCACGTTCGGCTTTATGCAGGAAGTAGAGCTGATGCGCTCGCACAATCTCGGCCTGGGCGGCAACCTTTCCAACGCCATCGTAATCGACGATACCGATGTGCTCAACCCCGAAGGGCTGCGCTATCCCGATGAATTTGTGCGCCATAAAATCCTTGATGCCGTAGGCGATTTGTATATTTTAGGCCATCCGATTGTCGGCGCATTTGAAGGCTACAAATCAGGCCACGCCATCAACAACGCCCTGCTGCGTACCGTTTTGACCGACCCGGCTAACTACGAATGGGTAGAATTTAAAAACGAAGAAGATTTGCCCCCCGCATTCCACAAATTGCCCCGCGCCGCATAGCATTTTTCATACCCGTTAAAGCAACGAAACAAACAGAATAAAGGCCGTCTGAAAATATTTTCCCATAAGGAAACTTTTCAGACGGCCTTATATATTGCACCCCAAGAAAGGGAGTGTATTTTTACATTATACCCCTTGACAAATCGGAACAACCGACTTTTGAAAGGGGGTCTGAAATGTCATCAGTCTACTATACCGTAACCCCCGAACCCGAACTTTTCCCCAAATCCTACATCGTCCGTATTTTCAAAGACGACAATCCGAGCCGTACTGTCTGTTTTCCCGTCTGCAATCCTCTGAACCGTGTCAAAACCGTCAATCAGGCTTGCGAATACGGGCGTTTGGCCGTGCGCCAAATCATGGATAGGGAGTCTGCCGAATGATTAGCCAAGACAAAGCAAAAAAAGCGCGTGAAGCCGTATTTGGTGGCGGCGGCTTTGCGACGCGCCAAAGGCGGCTTCATGCGCCGGTATGGCGCCCCCCTTATCTAACAGGGGGGGGGAGCAGAAACGGCAGCGGCCGTAAGCGCGGAGCAGGAAGCGTTTGAAAAATACACCCACTTTCTGACCGATTCCAAAGGCCGTCTGCTGGAAATTCCGTTAAGACGCGGTAAGGCAGATTCTGCCTTTATCGACCAAATCAGTTTTTCAATCCACGAAGATACTTTGTCGCTGCTGGCCGGTTATCCGCTCGTTTCAGACGATGAATATATTGTCCGTGCGTCTATGGAACTTAGCGGTATTTTCGGCTTCGGCATTACCGAAAAAGCCAAACATACGGGCGGGCGTTTTTATGATTCCTGCTGGTTGATGGGAACCGACAATGCCCGATACGGGCGCGTCCACTTCGGCGGCCAAAACAACACCATGCTGATAGAGCTTACCGCCACGGGCTGCAATGCCGCCGAAGACGGCCGGGAATCCCGCCTTTACCGGTTCATCACCCAAGCCGTGCGCCCGAAAATTACCCGTATCGATATTGCCAAAGACTTTTTCAACGGCGAATACACGCCCGAACAGGCCAAAGCCGACCGGCTGGCGGGCAAATTCACCAATCACCGCATGATGCCCGATGGCGAATCGGTCGGTACCGATTGGGAATCCAACAACGGCAAGGGCAAAACCTACTATGTCGGCTCGCGCGAATCGTCCAAATACGTGCGCGTGTATGAAAAAGGCAAACAGTTGGGCGACAAACAAAGCCCGTGGGTACGTTTTGAAGTCGAATTCAAAGCCAAAGATATGGTGATTCCCTTTGAAGTGCTGACCGTGCCGGGCGAATACTTCGGCGGCGCCTATCCTATCTGCTCGCAGTTTCAAGAGAAAGCCCAACGGATTGAAACCGTTAAAAAGGTACTGGATTTGACTTTCGAACGCTGCATCGAAGTCGCCCGAAACCAAGTCGGCCGCGCCATCAATGCCGCCAAATCCATGTTTCCGGACAAACAGCCTGCCGAAATACTGGCCATGTTCGAACCCGAACACGATTTATTGCCCAAGCGTTTGAGTATGGAAGTCTATTCAGCCGAACACAATCACGCACCTGCCGTGCATGAAGATGAAGGCCGTCTGAAACTGGGTGAATCCGCCCAAATGCTGGTTGAAATGGCATTGACAGGGCTTTGGAGCAGATCAGGTTTTTGAGGGCGCTATAGAATCGGATGGGTGCTGTTTTGGCGGTAAGCGTAAAGGAACACACGGCAAGGGAGAGGCAGGTAAAGCGGTGGTTTCCGGTATCCTTAAACGTGGAGGCAGGGTTGGTACAGTTGTAGCGGATAATGCTCAAAAGGAAAGCTTATCTCCCGTGGTTACAAGGAAAATTACGGGCTGCCCGGGTAGTTACGCGTATCGGATGCCGGCGGTTTCCGCCACCGCAGGATTAATTACGGCAAAACCATATCGGCAGCATTGGAAATTTTTGGAATCAGGCGAAACGTGTCTTGCGCAAATATAACGGAATTGGCTGGGAATTTTTCCCGCACTTTTTCTGAAAGAATGTGGGTTTCGTTTTAATTTCAGGACACCAAAGCAGTTAAAAACCTGCGGCTTTGGTGGTATTTAGGGCTGATCTACTTTAACCTCTAAATATTTAAGGGGCTGTCCTAGATAACTAGAACAAATCCTGCTTTACTAATTGTTTTAAAATAGAAATTTGAAATTTTATCTCACTGTTGTTAAAACGCCATTCACACTCTTTCAAATACAGTTCAAAATGCTCTTTGGGAATGCCGTTAAACTTGCGTAAATGGCGTTTTGCTTGGTTCCAAAAGTTCTCAATTCCGTTAATGTGATTTTGTCGCTCAGCAAAATGTGTGCTGTGATTGATCCGAAAATGTGAAAATTCGCTCACATCAAGAACGTCATAACTTTTGTAACAATCGGTATAAACAATGCTGTCAGGCTTCACTTGCTCGCGGATAATTGGCAATAAAGTCGCAGTTTGTGTATTGGGTACGGCAACGGTGTAAACCTTACCATTACGCTTCAAAAGCCCGAATACAGCCACTTTGCCAGCCGCACCGCGACCACGTTTGCCTTTGCGTTGTCCGCCAAAATAGCTTTCATCAACTTCTACTTCACCATCAAGCATTTCCAGATGCGGGCTGTTGTGATAGATAAGTAAGCGCAAACGGTGGAAGTAATAGGCAGCGGTATTTTTATTGACGCTAACTAATTGCGCCGCTGTGCGGGCGGTAACACCTGCAACAAATAGTTCAATCAGTTTGTTTTGCTTGTACTGACTTAAACGACTTTTTCTCATAGGGATTATTCTAACCTGAAGTTAAATTTCCCTAGTTATCTAGTACAGCCCCATATTTAATGATATTTTAAATGGCTCTAGACTAGCAGAATAGCTCTGTTAGCCTAGAAAAATGAAATATAACACCAAGTTAAGTGACCATCAGCTCAAAAAATTATCAAGCATTTTTGTGTCGGTATAGAAGCCTCAAAACCGCTTTGCCGACAGGCTTCAACCGCAATACCATCAACCACCGGTATCGCATTTTCAGGCACGAAACATACCGCTGCCAAAGCGGGCAAAAAGACCTGTTATACGGCAGCATAAAGGTTGATGAAAGCTATTTGTAGCGCGGTTTCCATGGCAAGTCAAAGCGTGGCAGAGGAACGCTTAAACAACCGTCTTTGGTATTTTCGAAAGAGACGGCAGGGTTTATACCGAAATCGTTCCTGATTGTAAAAAGCAAACACTTCAAGCTGTTATATTGGGAAAGGTCTCTCTGGGGAGTGTTGTTTATTCTGATAGCCGGCGCGGTTACAGCGGCCTGGTCGATGCGGGCTACTCTAAACATTTGCGCGTTAATCACGGACAAAATGAGTTTGCAGATGGTACCGGGCACATCAATGGTATTGAAAGCTTCCGGAGTTTTACCAAACGAAGGCCCGCCAAATTCAATGGCGTAACCAAAAACTTTGATTTGCACCTGAGGGAATGCGAATGGCGATGGAACCGAAACTCTGATGAACTGAGTCACCAACTTTGGGGGCTTTTTAAAGTAAATTTATATAAAGCTGCTAGTCTAGAGCCTTGTTATGTATCTTTTTAGAGGAAAGGTAAATTAAATCCGGCCGTCTGAAAAACGTTCAGACGGCCGGATTTGAATCAATGCATACAGGTCGGGCGGTAAGCCGGGTTCTGTCGTTGGACAGCCATTCCTCTAGGCGCACCGTTGCCGGGGCGCTCCAGCAACCTACCCGAACGCTCGGCGGGCCGCGTCTGCGCGTTCTGTTTGGTCTTGCTACGGATGGGGTTTAGCCTGCTGCACCTTGTTACCAAGTGCACGGTGCGCTCTTACCGCACCTTTTCACCCTTGCCTGTGCTGAAAACAGCCATCGGCGGTTTCGCTCTCTGTTCCACTTTCCATCGTGTTGCCACGCCCGGCTGTTAGCCGGCATCCCGCCCTCTGTAGCCCGGACTTTCCTCCCCGCAGGCCTTACGCGCTGCGCGGCGGCTGTCTGCCCAACCTGTATACGGGGCAGATTATATCGCAAAATCAAGCCAAACACGATGCGGTGTTGCCCTACTTTGCCGTACTGTTACTGTCTGCAGCCCTGCGCTTTGCCCCATGTTTAGGTTTGTTTCACTATAGCGGCGGGGCAAATCTTTGCAAAAAAATTCAGGCTTTTTTCACGAATTCCAACCTCAGGTTTATGGTGCTGCCATCGATTTTGCAGACAATACCATGATCGCCTTCTTGAAAGCGGATACTTTCCACTTTGGTACCCCTGTTTAATCACCATTGAACTGCCTTTCACTTTCAAATCTTTAATCAATACCACAGAATCTCCATCGGCCAGCAGCGTGCCGTCGTTGGCATCTTTTACCTTTGGTGCCGTTTCAACGGCAGACTCGTTTTCTTGCCATTCATTGGCGTACTCGGAGCAGATAAACTGCGCAGAGTCGTGATAAGTCAACTAGGGTTGCATTGCGGGCATGCGGGTAGAACCATGATTGGTTCTTTCGTTTTTTAAGGCGAGATTTAGGATTATAGCAAAGATAGAACAACACCCTTTGTGTATTCAACCAGCAACCAAGTCGTGCCCTGCTTTTGCAGGGCGCTTTTGTATTCGGTATTGTTTATTTTTGGAAATGCGTGGTCTGCCGTTTATGGTGGTGCCTTATAGATTTTGCTTGGAGTAAAAGCCGGTTGGCGGGTTGCTCTTGATGTCAGCCGTTATGGTCGTTGAAAGTATGGCGGCAGAGTCTCCGCTTGTGCTCGCGATGGTTTTCAGACGGCTGTGGGCTTGGTTGTATGCAGGGTTTCGGCGGTAACAGACCTTGGGTTCCCGCGCCGGAGCGGCAGGCCGTTTGCCCAATGGTTGCGTTGATGCGGTGTTTCAGGCGGGAGCGGCGTGGTGTTTTGTTTGGCAGCGCGTTGCTTTTGATGGGGGCAGTGCATAGACTGCATCCCAAAAGTCAGGCACTATCTACTCAACGTATGAGGTGCAGTTTTTTATGGAAAAGTATTCAAACGGATTCAGATTGGAAATCGTGAAACACCGTCTGCAGGGGGCATGGTGAAAAACACGGCCAACATTTTTTCTCTAGAGCACGCTACCGTGCGCAAACAGGCAGCCGCTATATTTTCATCTGGCCGGTAACCGGACTCCTTTGGTGATTGCGTTCGCGGGGTATAGTTCTGCAGCAGGCTGAAGGTTTTGCTCCGTTGTAATACGGTGTTTGCGGATTCTTTTGCTTTTCTTGGGTTTTCCTCACCTATTCTGCCATGCCCGCCCGAACCGAAACTGTCAGAAAACACAGAAAACTAGGCAGGCGGGAAAGATGTGGATGGTTTTTTCGGCTGGGGTGATGAGCGGTACGGCTTAAACAGCCGGGGATGATATGGTTTGATTTTGAACGGCAATCCGAACCCCGCAGGGCGGGGATAGCAAAAAAACCATCG
Source organism: Neisseria musculi (assembly GCF_014297595.2). Taxonomy (NCBI): domain Bacteria; kingdom Pseudomonadati; phylum Pseudomonadota; class Betaproteobacteria; order Neisseriales; family Neisseriaceae; genus Neisseria; species Neisseria musculi. Next base: position 2,319,350 of record NZ_CP060414.2, read on the forward strand.
GCAGCGGGTGGCTGCCGACAAAGCCTGGGTTGTATACCCCAACATCGCCTGCACTGCTTTAGCAGATATGATAGCTAATAACCCCGCTTCAAAAAAAGGGCTGTCGACCAGCAAAGCCGCCTTGATGTGGGTGTTTGGTTTACTGAAAGATTAATAATGCTGGGAATCAGCGTAGACTATAAACAAGTACAGGAAGGCCTCAGTCAACTGCTGAAGAATGACACTGATACTCACCCCATGATACGCGCATCGCCACTGAAGATTGTATCCCTCACGGAGAACAACTTTGAAAGTGGGGGCTGGAGCGGCAAACAGCGGCGGTAAAACCCTGCAACTCTCAGGCCAGCTGCCTCCAGTATCAACACTCAAGTCAAAAACCGGCTTCGCCCTCATCAACAGCAATAAAAAATACGCCGCCATCCACCATCTCGGCGGCCAAGCTGGGCGCAGCAGAGCCGGCCCCAACTCAGCACCGAGCACGCACTTCTCGATATCGCTCTAAAATCCCTGAGTAAAGGTATAAAAAACGGGGCCGATTTAGCCCGTTCATTTTATTTCACTCTATGCAATATTGTTTCAAATCTCCCATTCCACTAAATCCAACTTTATCCCTCTTAGTCCCATTTATCTCACATACCCTATATATTTATTTCAGGTCTTATGAAGCAAAATTCATTTTAAAGGGGTCTTTCCGCATATTTCCATATAGTGCTTTATTATAGATCATCCTGTCGGTGGCTGAAGCGAAACCCAGGGTTTCTTTTAGGAGCTGACGTAGATTAGCGGTCATGACATGCTGCTAAAATGAAGATAACAAACTGTAAATTAAGCAAAAAAGCACAGAAGACATTACTCAGATATTTTGTGCCGGAAGTTACCGCCGTTCGGCTGCCGATGTCTTGGGTATCCGGCCCAACACCGCCATACTCTTTTACCGCAAAATCCGCCTCGTCATCAGCCGTCATTCGGCCTTGGAGGCCGATCAGGTTTTTGAAGGTTCCGTAAAGTCAGATGAGAGCTGCTCCGGCGGTAAGCGCAAAGGAAAACGCGGCACAGGAGCCGCAGGCAAAGTGGTGGTTTTCGGTATCCTCAAACATGGCGGCAAGGTTTATACCGTGGTCGTGGATAACGCCAAAAAAGAGAGTTTGTTGCCTGTTATTGCGAAGAAAATCATGCCGGACAGTGTGGTGTATACCGACAGTTTAAGCAGCGATGATGTCCCGGATGTCGGCGGTTTTCACCACCATAGGATTAACCACGGCAAGACATTTGCCCGGAGGCAAAACCACATCAGCGGCATTGGGAATTTTTGGAATCAGGCCAAGCGTGTGCTGCGCAAATACAACGGAATCGACCGGAAGTCTTTTTCCCTATTCTTGAAAGAATGCGGGTTTCGTTTTAACTTTGGCACACCAAGTGAGCAGTTGAAAATCTTGCGGGACTGGTGTGGTATTTAGGGCTAATCTACTTCAGCCCCTTCTTTTAAATGCAGGTAAAAGTATGTTCCGGCACCTCGTTAAATCGTGCCAAGCGATGTTTGGCATAGCGCCAAAAGAATTCGATACCGTTGATATGTTGCATACCTCGGGCAAACCCATTGTCGCCGTGATGCACGCTGAAATGCTTTGCAAAACCCATGGGGCTTAGAAAGAAAAATCAGCAAAAATGATGTTAAGCTTCTAATATACCTATTAAAAACAAATACCAAAAGTTCAGTAAAATTACCGAATCAAAATTCCGTCAAATCCTGCGCCTTTTCACACTTGATTTGACCGCTTCCGATACCGCCAGACTCACCGGCATCAGTACCCAAAGTGCCAATATCTGTTTCTCAAACTGCGTTGCCGTATGGCTGCTGAATGTAAACGGCAAACTCCCTCTGCCGGTGTGGTCGAACTGGACGAATCCTACTTCGGCTCCAAACGCATCCGAGGGCGGGCGGGGGAGAGGGAGGCAAAACCATTGTTTTCGGCATCTTAAAACGGGACGACAAAGTCTATACCGAAATCGTGCCGGATACTTCGAAAGCTACACTGCAACAGGTTATTCGAGGGCGGGTTGCTGTTGAGATTGTCATCAATACTGACGGCTGGCGCGGCTATCACGGCTTGGTCGATATGGGCTGTGAAAAGCACTTCAGGGTACATCATGGTGCAGACGAGTTCGCCCGGGGTGCGCAACACATTAACGGCATCGAATTGTTTTGGGGTTATGCCAAAAACCGCTTGGTTAAATTTAACGGTGTACCGAAACAGACTTTTTATTACACTTAAAGGAAACCTAATTTCGCTTCAATCACAGGCATGATGATCTGTATTAGTCTTGCTTAAAATACTGAGAAATCGACCCTTGGGCTAATTTTGCTTCCTAAGCCCCAACCCATTTCGGTGCCCCGCCGGCCATCGGTATTGGTCATGCTCTCGACTTTGATACGGCCTCCGATAACCTTTTGCAGCGTTGCTTTGAAAGCATCGGGAACAACTTCGGTACAAACCCTTGCTGCCTCGTTTTAGGATGTCGGAAACGATGATTTTAGCACTCGCTTTGCCCCCGCGTTTACCTCGGATGCTTTTTGCATTGAAATGGGATTCGTCTGATTCTACGGCGTTTTAGAAAGAGGTGTCTGCCCGCATTCGCCAGCAGGGCTCCGGCGTAACTTCAGGTACGGACTGTTGATGCTTCCAACACTGATTCCGGTCAGTTTGGACGGTATCGGAAGCGTTCAAATAGAAAGCGGAAAGCCGTAAGACCTGACGGCATTGGGACTCGGTAATTTTACTGCACTTTTGATACTTGTTTTTTAATTTCATTTCAGAAGTGTATCACTATATTGGGTGACTTTGCTTCCTAAGCTCCTACCAAAATAAACTAAAACTGTATAACTGTTTAAATTAATCTAAATAAAAAACCTGAACATCCTTTAATTCAAATAAAGGTGAACAGGTTTTTATGCATTCGAGATGTAATATATTATTTTACGTAAAACACTTTGCTTGGCTTTTTAATGCAGTAGTCAGTTGTGGCACGACATCAAACAGGTCACCGACAATACCGTAATCGGATACGTTAAAGATCGAGGCATCAGGGTCTTTGTTTATGGCCACGATCACTTTACTGTCTTGTATGCCGGCAGTATGCTGGATAGCACCGGAAATTCCTATGGCGAAGTAAAGTTGCGGAGCAACCACTTTACCGGTTTGACCCACTTGAGCATCATTCGGAGCGTATTCGGCATCAACGGCAGCGCGGGATGCACCGATTGCTGCTCCAAATATATCGGCCAGTGGTGTAAGTATAGCGTTGAATTGTTCGGCACTTCCCAAAGCGCGTCCGCCTGCCACCACTACTTTGGCTTGAGTCAGCTCGGGGCGGTCGGATTGGGTAAATTCCTTTTTCACAAAACGGCTCAGGTTTTGTGCCGGTGCCGCTTTTATAGTCTGCACTTCGGCATTTCCACCATTTTCTGCAGCGTCAAATGAGGTAGCACGGAAAGTAAGTACTAACTTTGGAGCATCACTTTGTATGGTTTCAAAAGCATTACCTGCGTAAATTGGTCGAACAAATGTTTTAAAATCAACTACCTCGGTTAAATCAGAAATCTGTGGTGCGTCAAGTAGAGCCGCGATGCGGGGGAGTAGGTTTTTACCGAAAGCAGTGGCTGTGGCACTTATATACCGGTAATCTCCAGCTAGGTTGACCACCAACGGGGTAATTTCTTCTGCAAGTGCGTTGCCGTAATGGGGAGCATCTGCTAGCAAAACCTTAGTTACACCGTTGATTTTCTTTGCAGATTCAACTACATCGGCAGCATTATGGCCTGCCACTAAAATGTGAACCTCACCGAGCTTAGCGGCAGCGGTAACAGCATGCAAGGTGGCTGGATTTAACTGTTGGTTATTGTGCTCTGCAATAATTAAAACGCTCATGTTTCGCCCTTTTTCAAATAACTTTGGCTTCGTTTTTCAATTTTTCAACCAGTTCGGCAACACTGCTTACTTTGATGCCGGCTTGACGTGGCTTAGGTTCGGCCACTTTCACAACATTGGTTTTCGGGATGACGTTTACGCCGAGATCGGCCGGCGTAGTTTTTTCAAGCGGTTTTTTCTTGGCTGCCATAATATTGGGCAGTTTGACAAAACGTGGCTCGTTTAAACGCAAATCGGCACTGATTACGGCAGGCAGCTTCAACGCCAGCGTTTCTTCACCACCATCCACTTCACGGGTTACCAATACTTCATTATTGCCTTCCAACACCACTTTGCAGGCAAACGTACCTTGTGCGACACCAAGTAGGGCTGCCAGCATTTGCGCTGTCTGATTGGCATCATCGTCAATGGCCTGTTTGCCCAGCAATAACAGCTGTGGAGTTTCTTTTTCGGCAACAGCTTTTAACAATTTAGCAACCGTCAGCGGTTCTAATTTGGCATCTGTTTCTATATGAACAGCGCGGTCGGCCCCCATCGCCAAAGCGGTGCGCAGGGTTTCTTCACTTTTTTTTCCACCCAACGATACGGCCACAATTTCGCTGATTTTACCTGCTTCTTTCAAGCGTACCGCTTCTTCTACGGCCACCTCGTCAAACGGATTCATCGACATTTTGACATTGTCGATATCTACGTCTGAACCATCGGTTTTCACACGGACTTTAACGTTATAATCCACCACTCGTTTTACGGCAACCAGTGCTTTCATAAACCCTCCTTAAGCCGGGCTCCCGGCAGTAATCGGTTAAACGGTTTTTGCAGAAAAAACAAAGTGCCTGTTCTGCAAAAACGACTCACACCGCCAAACAAAATAGGGATTATACCCGAATTAAAGTAATTGCTCTCAAGCATCTGCTGATATGTGAAAAATATTGAAAAATTATATAGGCCGTCTGAAAACGGCTGCCGGCATCACAGATGCCGGCATGATAAAGCTCTACTTTTATCTTCAGACGGCCTCGGCTTTTGCCCGTATGCAGGACAATAAGCTTTGATGCACTTCTTCCACATCAGGAATTTTCGCTACATTGCCGAGGTTCACCGCCCACGGCGAAACCTGTACGCCGGTTTTGGCCGGGTCGCTATCGGTATAGATACCGACCACAGGTGTATCCAGTGCATTGGCAAGGTGCAGCAAGCCGGTATCCACGCCAATCACACCGGCAGCATTATCAAGCAAGAAAGCAGCCTGCAACAGATTCAGCCTGTTGCACACTCGGGCAAACGGCAATATGGCTGCAATATTTTCCGCCCGCAGTTTTTCTGTTTCATTACCCCACGGCAGGTAAATGGAGCTGCCACCGCCGTCATGCAGTTTTTGCAATAAATCAAGCCAATGATTTTGCGGCCATAGTTTGCTGTCGCGGCTGGTGGCATGCAAGGCAACATAATAATGTTCAGGCAAATCTTTCAGACGGCCCTCCGGCGGTACACTCAACCCGAAACGCTGTTCGGCAGGTATTTCATAACCAAACGCCTGCGCAAACAAATTACGGTTGCGCCAAACGGCATTCCTGCCTTTGGGCACTGCATAAGTTTGGTTATAAATTAGAGCCGCCCAGCGTTCTCGCGCACTGTTGAAATCCAAGCCTTTGGCGGGCGCATTGGCCGTTTTTGCAAACAACGCACTCTTCATCAACCCTTGACCGTCTAACACAAAATCAAATTGCTGTCGCTGCAAAATACTTTTCAGACGGCCTATTTCACGCCATGTTTCTGCCTGGCCCAATTGTTTGCGCCATTGCCGCCAGCGCATCTCGTGCACTTCTTTCACAAACGGATGCAGACGGGCAATGTCGGCAAAACCCGCTTCGCTCAACCAATGCAGTTCCACATCAGGGTGTGCGCGTGATAAATCGCTCACGGCCGGCAGCGTGTGGATTAAGTCACCCATACTCGAAAGCCTTACCAGCAGCACCTTCATCTCAGCAATCCCGTCAACAGTCGCCGTGTTTCACGTGAAACATATACAAACTATTGATTTTTAATATAATCTGAAACAGCGTTGGCGTTTTCCAGCACCAATGCCCCGGCATCTATCATTTCGTTCCATGCCGTTTCCACAGTTTCGGGAGCAATGCCCCGGCATGCTGCCGCATTCACGACCACTTTCCAGCCGCCTCCCTTTAGAAGCTGTAAAACCGTTGTTTTCACACAATAATCTGTGGCCAAGCCGCCCACGATAATGATTTCCGCCCCTTTGCTGTGCAACCATTCGAGCAGCCCTGTGCTGAGCTTTTCGCCGATATCGTGAAAACAGGCTCCGTAGGGGTGAAATTCGGGATCAACGCCTTTCCATACACAATAATCGTATTCTTTGGCTGATGGCAGGCCGTCTAACAGTTCATAGCCCCTGCTGCCTACAATCGCGTGGGAAACCCAAGTAACATCGGCTTCGGGCAGGCCGGTGGGTTTGAGCATATCGGCAGCATCCGCCACCAACCATTTCGCCGCCGGGCTGTGCGCATCTTTAGTCATCACACGCAAATCTGCCAGCGCAGCCTGCGCATTCAGTTCCGCCACTATCGTATCGCCCTCAACCACCGGCAGTTCGTTTGGGCATAATGGTGAAAAGGTTTTCTGGGCATCAACGTCTATCGACACTATCATAAACAGGCTCTCGGTTTTCAGCAGCCACCATTATAACAAAGGCCGTCTGAAACCGATAACGCAACAGATTCAAGTGAAACCGATGCGGCATCGATCGTTTTTTGGGCTCAAAAACAATTCTGTAAACTACCGAAGCAATTTAGCTGGTACTGCACTTCTCTGAGCCCACATTTTCGATATCGGGAAAGCCGCAGATGGCAGATTCTTCGGCAAAGGCACTGCGGTATGGCAGCGCCTCTGCAAATTAAGCAGGCTCACAATACGCTTACTGTCTTCAAATCCACATCAGTATCCTGGTTTAAATGCCCTTTACTCCAGTGTTATCATGCGCCTTTACCAACGGCTTTCAGACGGCCATGCACCATACCATTACCCCCATTGCCACTGCGCATTCCCCCTACAAGCAAAAATTCGGCATTGCCCGCCAGCCCGGTCTCGTACCCGCTGCCGAAGTATGCATCGAGCTTGCCCCATCGTTCCCTGCCGACAGTGTACGCGGCTTGGAAAACTTCGATTATGTGTGGATCAGTTTTATTTTTCACGATGTTTTAACCGAAGGCTGGTCGCCGCTGGTACGCCCGCCGCGCTTGCGCGGCAAACAAAAAATGGGCGTATTTGCCACCCGCAGCCCACACCGCCCCAACCATCTCGGCCTATCGCTGCTGAAACTCGAGCGTATCGAAACCACCCGCCCAGTGCGCCTGTATTGCAGCGGTGCCGACCTGCTTGACGGCACACCCGTTATCGACATCAAACCCTATATTCCGTTTGTAGAAGCCAAACCCGATGCCGCAGGCGGTTTCGCTGCCGCCAAGCCCGAAGAATTGTCCGTAAACTGGCATCCCCGCTGCAGAGTCGGGCAGCTCACCCAAGCCGACCGCGATTTAATCGGACAAAGCATCGCCCAAGACCCGCGACCCGCCTACCAAGATATTCCAAAACGGGTATATGTGATGGATATTGCCGCCTACTGTGTAAAGTTTCAAATCAAGGGCAGCAGTGCTTTGGTTCTGGCGGTAGAAACACTCAGAGAAACATAAATCACAATAAACTGATCAGACCGTCTGAAAAAATAAGGGGCTGAAGTAGATTAGCCCTAAATACCACACCAATCCCGCAAGATTTTCAACTGCTCACTTGGTGTGCCAAAGTTAAAACGAAACCCGCATTCTTTCAAGAATAGGGGAAAAGACTTTCGGCCGATTCCGTTGTATTTGCGTAGCACGCGCTTGGCCTGATTCCAAAAATTCTCAATACCGTTGATGTGGTTCTGACGGTCGGCAAACGCTTTGGAATGGTTGATACGGTGATGGATAAAACCGCTGACATTCAGCGTCTCGTAGCTGCTCAGGCTGTCTGTATAAACAATACTGTCCGGCATGATTTTCTGTTTGATTACAGGCATCAAGGTGTCTGATTCGGCATTGTTTGCAACCACCGTATAGACTTTGTCGTTCCGTTTCATAATACCGAAAACCACTACCTTTCCTACCGCCCTGCGTCTGCGCCGTCCTTTGCGCCGTCTGTCGAAACAGCTTTCGTCCAACTTAACCGGGCCATCGAAAACCTCGTCTGCCTCCAATGTCAAATGATGGCTGATGACCTGACGGATTTTGCGGTAGAACAATGTCGCCGAATTGGGATGGATGTCCAAAGTATCGGCAGCGGAACGGGCAGTTGCTTCCAGCACAAAAAACGCAGCAGTTCTTTCTGTGTTTTTTCTTTAATTTGCGGTGTGTTATCTTCATATTTTGAGGGTAACATAACTGCTAATCTAGTACAGCCCCAATAATTTTGCCCATTTCTCCATGACTATTCACACCTTCGCCACATCCAAATTCATTAACTGGTAATCGCCTGCCTCATCGCGGCGGTACACCCGCACAAACGGTTTGCTGATATGCACCTGCAGGCTGTCGCTCAAAGCCGTCATTGTCCGCCGCCACTTTTCATCGCCGATTTGCAGGCGCAGGCCGAGCACGCAGGCGATGGAGATATTGCCCTCTTTGTCCACTTGGAAGGCGGCGTTAATCAGCGTTTTCAGCTCGGCGTGGCTGCCTTCCACCCACTCGTTGAGGCACTCGTCAATCAGAGCTTTGGTGGTCAGCAGACCTTCGTCAGACACCAAAGTGTCCTGCATGGACAGCTGTACACGGTACGCACCATCGAAGCTGAGCAGGCCGATATGCCCGAATTTGCCGAGGGCTTGCCGGTTCCCCCCGATGCTGGCCGTCTGAATGTGCAAGGCCGCGCCTTGATCGATGCGCCGGTGGCCGAACTGAAAAAAGGCGAAACCGCCGACAACCTGCTCGACCGTCTGAGCGCCGTTTATCCCGAGATGGACGACACAGCCCTGCAAAACGAGCTGGCCAGGCTGATATTTTTATCGGGCCTGGTCGGCAGGATTGAAGCGGCTCAGGAGATGGGCAAATGAACCCCGAAGACATCAAAGCCGTGTTCGGCATGCAGCCCGAAGCCGCCGTGGCCTATCTGAAACAGAAAGGCCGTCTGGTATCGTGGGACTGGTAGGATATGTTTGATGATACTCTCTATCCGCCGCTGGATTACCGTTGCCGCTGCCGCGTCAAACCGCTCTCCGAAGCGCGCGGTGCGGCCAAAGTGCTGCCCAGCCCCAAATTGGAAACGATAACGGTCGATATCCGCACCAACGAATACACCGGCGAAGAGCGCTATGCCCAACGCACCGGCATCCGCATCAACGGCACCTTTGTGGCACCCAACGCCGGCTTCAATGCCAATCAGGGCAAAGCCATGCTCAGCCGCATGGCGCGGGTGGCCGCCGAAAAAGCCCGGGCCGTCCACCCCGACATCGCCCGCACCGCCATGAAAGAGCTGGCGGCAGACAAACGTTTTAAAAACAGCCTACCCAAAGCCGTGCTGGCTTGGGTGTTGGATTTACTGAAAGGGTAAAGATGGCAGAGTTGGACTTAAGCCGGGATATTTATCGGGCAGCCTACACTATTGAAGACAGTGTGGATGTGGGAAGAAATTTAAAAGACGACAACACCATAGTGTTGGACTTCGGGGAAATCAACGTCATCATTGACGATTTTCAAGCATTGGATATGATGCGGAAACTCGCCGCATTTTTTAATTATAAACTGGTGGATTTAGATGCTTGAAATCAGCTTAGATGCCAGTCAACTCGAACACGGTCTCAGCCAACTGTTGAAAAACGCCACCGACACCCGCCCCGTGATGCGTGCCATCGCTACCGAAATGGTCTCACTCACGGAAGACAACTTCGAAAGTGAGGGCTGGGGTGGGCAAAAATGGAAGAGAAGCCGGCGCGTTGCCGACAACGGCGGCAAAACCCTGCAATTATCCGGCCGGATCGCCGCCGGCATCAGCACCCAGATCGGAAACGGCTTTGCCCGTATCGGCAGTAATAAAAAATATGCCGCCATCCACTACTTCGGCGGTAAAATCGAAGCCGAAAAGAAACCATATTGAGTTTTTCCGCTGCAGGTGGAGGATTCCGTAAAGTAAAATCTGTAAACATTCCGGCACACCCCTGCTTACCCATCAATGGAGCGGGCCAACTTCCAACCCAGCGCCGAAAAGAAACTCATCGACACCGCCATCGAATCCCTCAAAAGCTCCCTCAAAAGCGGCCTTTAAAAATAAAATGGGCAATCTGCCCGTTTGTTTTGTTTCACACCGTGAAACAACATTTCAAATCCGCCATCCCACAGCATCCACCACCATCTGGCTGAATCCCATTTAGCTCATTTGCTATTGATATAAAAATGCGCTATTTCTCCGAGATGGGCTTTGTTGTAGTGCAGTGTTTGGCTTGTTTTTTTTGAGTGTTTCCCAATGATCTTTTTGATTTTGACTAGCCGTTTTATGCCGTATTTGCCCCGTTTGAAATAGTTGTCGTGGCGGAGTAGAACAGGTGCTTTTGTAGGGCATGGCTTAGTTCTTGCCGAAAGAATACACAAACAGTGTTGATACTCCGATACACTGCTTTTGCTATAATCACTACATTTGTTTAACGGGGTATTTTATGTCTGCCACTGGTGCTGCCATTGCCGCTATCGCTACCGCGCCGGGGCGCGGAGGGGTGGGTGTGATCCGATTGTCGGGCAGCAATCTGCTGCCGTTGGCGCGGTGCATCAGCGGTGGTAAGACGCCTGTGCCGCGCACTGTGCTTTATACTGATTTTGTTGATGAAAACGGCCAAGCTATTGATAGCGGCCTGATGCTGTATTTTGCCGCGCCGGCAAGTTTCACCGGTGAAGACGTGCTCGAGTTGCAGGGGCATGGCGGGCCGGTGGTGATGCAGGTGCTGTTGTCGCGCTGTTTGCAGTTGGGTGTGCGCCTGGCCGAGCCGGGTGAATTTACCAAACGTGCGTTTCTCAATAACAAACTTGATTTGGCGCAGGCCGAGAGTGTGGCCGATTTGATCGATGCTTCCAGCCGGTCGGCCGCACGTATGGCGGTGCGTTCGCTCAAGGGGGCGTTTTCGCAACATATTCGTGTGCTGACCGATGATTTGATTACGCTCAGAATGCTGGTAGAAGCTACGCTGGATTTTCCCGAAGAAGAGGTTGATTTTCTTGAGGCTGCAGATGTGCGCGGCAGGCTGGCGCAACTGCAGGGCCGTCTGAAAACTGTTTTGCAGAGTGCCGAGCAGGGTGCGATTCTGCGCGAAGGCATGAGTGTGGTGCTGGTGGGTGCGCCCAATGTGGGCAAGTCAAGCCTGCTCAATGCGCTGGCGGGAGATGAGGTGGCGATTGTTACTGATATTGCCGGCACTACCCGCGATGCGGTGCGCGAGCAGATTACGCTCGATGGTGTGCCCGTGCATATCACCGACACCGCCGGTTTGCGCGACACTGATGATGTGGTGGAGCAAATCGGCATCGAGCGTAGTCGGAAGGCTGTGGGCGAAGCCGATGTGGCGCTGATTCTGATCGATCCTGCCGAGGGCATCAACGCCAAAACCCAAGCGATTTTGAACGGCCTGCCGCCGTTGCTGAAAAAAATCGAAATCCGCAACAAAATCGATTTGTCCGGCGAAGCTGCCGAAACGGTTTCAGACGGCCTGAAATTTGCCGGCGGTGCTGATACTTTAATCAAACTTTCGGCCAAAACCGGCGAGGGTCTGAATCTGCTCAAGCAGGCGTTGCTTGATAAAATCGGCTGGCAGGGCGGAGATGAAGGGCTGTTTCTCGCCCGCCGCCGCCATTTGGCCGCACTGCACGAAGTGGAAGCCGAGTTGGAAAACGCGGCGTTGTGCGGCAGCGGCCAAATTGAGTTGTTGGCCGAACACCTGCGCTTGGCGCAGGCGGCGTGCGGTGAAATCACCGGTGAGTTTACTGCCGATGATTTGTTGGGGGTGATTTTTTCGAGATTCTGTATCGGGAAGTAGGCGGCAGTTTGCGGAATATTTTGTGTGATGGGGAAAATCTGCTTGGCTCTAGGCTAGCAGCTTTATATAAATTTAGGGGCTGTCCTAGATAACTAGAACAAATCCTGCTTTACTAATTGTTTTAAAATAGAAATTTGAAATTTTATCTCACTGTTGTTAAAACGCCATTCACACTCTTTCAAATACAGTTCAAAATGCTCTTTGGGAATGCCGTTAAACTTGCGTAAATGGCGTTTTGCTTGGTTCCAAAAGTTCTCAATTCCGTTAATGTGATTTTGTCGCTCAGCAAAATGTGTGCTGTGATTGATCCGAAAATGTGAAAATTCGCTCACATCAAGAACGTCATAACTTTTGTAACAATCGGTATAAACAATGCTGTCAGGCTTCACTTGCTCGCGGATAATTGGCAATAAAGTCGCAGTTTGTGTATTGGGTACGGCAACGGTGTAAACCTTACCATTACGCTTCAAAAGCCCGAATACAGCCACTTTGCCAGCCGCACCGCGACCACGTTTGCCTTTGCGTTGTCCGCCAAAATAGCTTTCATCAACTTCTACTTCACCATCAAGCATTTCCAGATGCGGGCTGTTGTGATAGATAAGTAAGTGCAAACGGTGGAAGTAATAGGCAGCGGTATTTTTATTGACGCTAACTAATTGCGCCGCTGTGCGAGCGGTAACACCTGCAACAAATAGTTCAATCAGTTTGTTTTGCTTGTACTGACTTAAACGACTTTTTCTCATAGGGATTATTCTAACCTGAAGTTAAATTTCCCTAGTTATCTAGTACAGCCCCTAAATTTACTTTAAAAGCCCCCAAAGTTGGTGACTCAGTTCATCAGAGTTTCGGTTCCATCGCCATCCGCATTCCTTCAGGTGCAAATCAAAGTTTTTGGTTACGCCGTTGAATTTGGCGGGCCTTCGTTTGGTAAAACTCCGGAAGCTTTCAATACCATTGATGCGCCCGGTACCATCCGCAAACTCATTTTGTCCGTGATTAACGCGCAAATGTTTAGAGTAGCCCGCACCAACCAGGCCGCTGTAACCGCGCCGGCTATCAGAATAAACAACACCCTCCAGAGAGACCTTTCCCAATATAACAGTTTGAAGTGTTTGCTTTTTACAATCAGAAACGATTTCGGTATAAACCCTGCCGTCTCTTTCGAAAATACCAAAGACGGGTTGTTTAAGCGTTCCTCTGCCACGCTTTGACTTGCCATGGAAACCGCGCTACAAATAGCTTTCATCAACCTCTATGCTGCCGTATAACAGGTCTTTTTGCCCGCTTTGGCAGCAGTATATTTCGTGTCTGAAAATGCGATACCGGTGGTTGATGGTATTGCGGTTGAAGCCTGTCGGCAAAGCGGTTTTGAGGCTTCTATACCGACACAAAAATGCTTGATAATTTTTTGAGCTGATGGTCACTTAACTTGTTGTTATATTTCATTTTTCCAGGCTAACAGAGCTATTCTGCCAGTTTAGAGCCTCTGCTTTAACAAATAACGGCAGCGCATCAGCCTGCCCGGCTGTGCGGCCGGTATGGTTTGCAGCGTGCCGCTTTGCGTTGGTTTTCATGGGCGGCTGTGCCCGCGCCAGACCCGGTTTGGAGGGGAATCAAGGCAATAGGCGGGATTCGTGCCGGCATGGCTTGAGGCCGTCTGAAATGTTTACGGGGTGGTTGAATGGCAGATACGGCAAAACACTGTGGCGCGGAATAAGGCGGCGCAGCCGGGAACGGTAGGATGTGGTATGGGCGGTTCTGCGGCTTAACCGGCATATCAAAAACGCTCTTTTGGAGCCGGCGCACCGGCGTTGCATTATGTTGTGGCAGCTGATACTTTTTTAAAACAGTTATTTAAAATAAAACGGTTACGGCATTGGCTTACCCGGCCGCACGGTTTGTATTGTTTGCGGGTGCCCCGTATTTTAAACCGGGTTGGCTATATGGTATTTTCAGACGGCGCGGCGGGGATAGGGCGGCCTCCCTTTATTTCTGTTACTGCGCTTTGCTGCCGTAGTCTCAAAAATGAAGGGGGCTTCACTATAGTGCACTCTCAGGGTTTGCCCAAACCCATACCGGGATCTAAAAAATTTGCGCCATATCCGGTTGGGGCGGGTATGGCGCAAGGGAAACAGAAGCTCTAGCGCTCCGGATGCGGCAAGGGTGCCGGCCTGTGTTACATCAGGTTTAAATCGCTGATGCGGTCGTAGAGGCGTTCGGGGTCGTTGCCTTCTTCGTGCAGTTGGATGCGCAGGCGCAGGTCGTTGGCAGAGTCGGCCTGGCGCAGAGCTTCGCTGTATTCGATTTGGTCTGTGGTGTAGAGTTCGAACAGGTGTTGGTCGAAAGTCTGCATGCCTTCTCCGAGCGAGCGCGTCATCAAATCTTTGATGCCCATTAATTCTCCTTTGAAAATCAAATCCTGCATGGCGGGGTTGTTGAGCAGCAGGTCGATAACGGCGGTGCGCAGGCCGCGGCCTTTTTTAATCACCAAACGCTGGCCGATGATGGCGGTGAGGTTCAGCGCCAAATCCATCAACACTTGCGGTTGGCGTTCTTCGGGGTAGAAGTTGATGATGCGCTCGATGGCTTGTGCGGCATTGTTGGCGTGCAGGGTAAACACACACAGGTGGCCGGTTTGGGCAAGCTGCAGGGCGTATTCCATGCTGGCTTCGCTGCGCACTTCACCGATACAGATTACATCGGGCGCCTGGCGCATGGCACTCTGCACGGCCAGCTTCCAATCGGACGTATCGATGCCGACTTCGCGTTGGGTGATGATGCAGCGGCGTGGTTGGTAGAGATATTCAATGGGGTCTTCGATAGTGATGATGTGGCCGGGCACTTTTTGGTTGCGGTGATCAATCATGGCGGCCATTGAGGTGGATTTGCCAGAGCCGGTGGGGCCGGCAAGAATCAGCAGGCCGCGCGCAGTGAGGGCAAGCTCTTTGAGTTTCGGCGGCAGCGAGAGCTCGTCTATGCTGGGAATGTGCGGGTTGATGCGGCGCAGCACCATGCCGGGGCGGCCCTGCTCGTGATAGGCATTGACGCGGTAGCGGGTGTTGCTGCGCGACTGCACCGAATAGTTTAATTCCAGATCGCGGTTGAAGGCTTCGAGCTGCTCATCGTTCATGGTCGATTGGGTGATGGCGGCCGTATCCGAGCCGGTGAGCGCCTTGTGCGGCATCGGTGTGAGTGTGCCGTTTACTTTCATCGAAGGCGGAAAGCCCGCGCTGATAAAAATATCGGATGCGCCGCGCTGTTCAGCTTCAGAACACATACGTTCGAGCAGGGGGTGCAGCCGGGTGCCGATTTCGGCGGGTGTGGGGATATGGGGCGGTTGGTTTTTCTGTGAATAAGCCTGCACCATTTCGGAAAGCAGGTTGTGCAGTTGGTTGGATTCGCTCATGGTGTTTTCCCTGAGATTTTTCGGTATCGGTTGTTTCAGACGGCCTGATGGCCGTGTGGGGGATTCGGCCGTCTGAAAAGAATCAAATCAATCAAACAATCAGATCGGCACTTTGCGCCTTGCTGCGCGCCACTTCGGGGCTGATAACGCCCTGGCGCACGAGGTTTTGCAGGGCTTGGTCGAGCGTTTGCATACCGTGTGCCTGGCCGGTTTGCAGCGCCGAGTTGATTTGGGCGATTTTGTTTTCGCGGATCAGGTTGCGCACGGCGGCGGTCGACACCAGAATTTCATGCGCCGCCACGCGGCCGTTGCCGTCACGGGTTTTCAGCAGCGTTTGCGAAATCACCGCGCGCAACGATTCCGACAGCATCGAGCGCACCATTTCTTTTTCGCCGGCGGGGAACACATCGACAATACGGTCCACCGTTTTGGCCGCTCCGGTGGTGTGCAGGGTGCCGAACACCAGGTGGCCGGTTTCGGCGGCGGTGAGTGCCAGGCCGATGGTTTCCGGGTCGCGCATCTCGCCCACCAGAATCACATCGGGGTCTTCGCGCAGTGCCGAGCGCAGCGCATTGGCAAAGCTGTGGGTGTGCTGGTGCAGTTCGCGCTGGTTGATGAGCGCCTTTTTGCTTTGGTGCACAAACTCGATCGGGTCTTCGATGGTGAGGATGTGGGCGGGCTGGGTGTCGTTGATGTAATTGATCATGGCCGCCAGCGTGGTGGATTTGCCCGAGCCGGTGGGGCCGGTAACCAGCACCAGGCCGCGCGGGTTGTCGGAAATTTTTTGAAAGATGCGCGGGGCTTTGAGGTCTTCGAGCGTGAGCACATGGCTGGGAATGGTGCGGAACACCGCCGCAGGGCCGCGGTTGGTCATGAATGCGTTGACACGGAAGCGCGCCACATTGGGCAGCTCAAACGAAAAATCCACCTCAAGGTTTTGCTGGTACACTTTGCGCTGGTAGTCGTTCATCACCGAAGTAACCATATTGCCCACTTCTTCGCTGCCCATTTCGGGCAGGTTGATGCGGCGCACATCGCCGTGCACGCGTATCATCGGCGGCAGCTCGGAGCTTAAGTGGAGGTCGGACGCTTTGTTTTTCACGCCGAAAGCGAGTAGGTCGGTAATCTGCATAATGTGTAGCCTTGCGTTTTCAGTTAAAATTTTTCAGACGGCCGCTGCCGGTTTCGGCGGCGGGTTGTTTCGGTGCATTATTTTAAATAGATAACTCATGTTAAACCAAGTAAAATTTTAATTATTTTTGCTAACGTGCCAAAAACGGAAAGAATCATGACAAGCCTGCAACAAAATTACCGCAATGTGCTGGCCCGAATCGGCCGCGCCGAAGCCGCCGCACACCGCCCTGCGGGCAGTGTGCAGCTGATTGCAGTGGGCAAAACCTTTCCCGCCGGCGATATTCGCGAAGTGTATGCCGCCGGCTGCCGCGATTTCGGTGAAAACTATATTCAGGAATGGTATGAAAAAACCGGGCAATTGGCCGATTTGCCCGGCATCGTGTGGCACATCATCGGCGATGTGCAGTCGAACAAAACCAAATATGTGGCCGAGCGCGCCCATTGGGTGCACACCATAAGCCGTCTGAAAACCGCGCAGCGGCTCAGCGCGCAAAGGCCGTCTGAAATGCCGCCTTTGCAGGTGTGCATCGAAGTGAACATTGCCGCCGGACCGACCAAACACGGCGTGGCGCCCGAAGAAGCCGTGGCGTTGGCCTGCGAAACGGCGAAGCTGCCGAATTTAACTGTGCGCGGCTTGATGTGTGTGGCCGGCGAGGGCGGCAGCGAAGCGGCATTGCGGCAGCAGTTCGGCAAAATGCAGCAACTGCTGGCCGGTTTGAATGCAGCGGGCGTTCGCGCCGATGTGTTGTCGATGGGCATGTCGGCCGATATGGATATTGCCGTGGCGTGCGGCGCCACCCATGTGCGCGTGGGCAGCGCGGTTTTCGGAAGCAGGGGTTGAAATGAAACGCGGTGTGATGGTGTTGCTGTGTCTGGCGGCTGGGAGCTGCAAGCTGATGGGGTGGTATGGGTGTGATTCTCTGTCCGGCTGGTGCCGGCCTCAAAAACCGGCCGCCATCGATTTTTGGAAGATTAAGGGTGAACCATATCCCTCTATCGATGACTATGCCACCCCGCTTGAAAACGGGAGCCGGGCCATTGATGCCAATGCTTACGATGCCGCCCGCAATGCCTATTTTTATAAAAAGATTGATAAATTTGAAGCCTGCGGGCTGGACTGGCGCACCCGCAAGCCCCTGTTGGAAACATTCGGGCAGGAAGGTTTTGACTGTTTGGAAAAACAAGGGTTATACCGGACATCGCTCTCTGAAGACACCCGGTGGTAACCGGCCGTCTGAAAGCCTTTTTAACATTTGGCAGCGGCGGTTTTCAGACGGCCTCAAACCCGCGCAAAACCATTTGATAAAGTGAAAGAACCTTATTGTATGGATATTTATTTTCTCGGCGGCGGCAATATGGCCGAAGCCATTGCGGGCGGTTTGGTGAAGCAGGACGGCTATCGCGTCTGCATCGCCGACTGCAGTATTGAAAAACGCGAACGTTTGGCGCGTGAATTGGGCGTGCGGGTGTCGGAAAAACTGCCGGCCCTCAATGCAGAAGACGTGTTGGTGCTGGCGGTCAAACCGCAGGATATGCAGGCTGCCTGCGCAGATGTGCAAACCAACGGCGCGCTGGTGTTGTCGGTGGCCGCCGGTTTGGGCATCAATACCTTAAGCCGCTGTCTGGGCGGCACCCGCCGCATTGTGCGGGTGATGCCCAACACGCCGGCCGGGGTCGGTTTGGGCGTTTCGGGTATGTTTGCCGGCGAAGGTGCCGGCGAAGCCGACAAACGCCTTGCCCAAAACGTGATGGCGGCAGTGGGCGAAACGGTGTGGCTGCCAAGCGAAGCGCAGATGCATGCCATCACTGCCGTCAGCGGCAGCGGCCCGGCTTATGTGTTCTACCTGATGAACGCTCTGCAAACAGCCGCCGTGCAGCAGGGCTTTGACGAAGCAACCGCCCGCCGCCTCAGCCTGGCCACCTTCAAAGGCGCAGCGGCACTTGCCGAATTAAGCGGAGAAGATTTCAGTATCTTGCAGCAAAACGTTACCTCGAAAGGCGGCACCACCGCTGCCGCCATCGAAGCCTTCAACGCGCACCGGCTCCCCGAAGCCGTTGCCGCCGGCGTTGAAGCCTGCGCGGCGCGTTCCCGGGAAATCGCACAACAATTCAAGGCCGTCTGAACATGATTGCGCAAATATTGATTTTATCGGCAGACGGCCTGGCGATAGTATGTTTGGCGCGCGGTCTGCTGCAATGGGCAAGGCTCGACTACAGCCACCCGCTGGCGCAATTCTGCACGCAAACCACCGATTGGCTGGTGAAGCCGCTGCGCAAAGCCGCCCCGCCGCTGGGGCGGTGGGACAGCGCCTGCCTGCTGGCCGCCGTGCTGCTTTATTATGCAGCCTACACCCTGGCCGCCCTGATTGTGCTGCCGGGCGGCTTCAGCACCAAAATCATCGCCGCCAACCTGTTTTTCGCCGTATTGGGCATTCTGAAAGCCGCCGCTTATGTGCTGCTGCTGGGGCTGGTGCTCAGAATGGTATTGAGCTTTAAAAACCCATACGCTTCTTTACAGGCATCTTTGCACCGGATTTTTGAACCATTGGCGCGGCCGTTTGTCTTTTTAAGATTCAGGCACTACGATTTTTCGGGCAGCATATTGGCGCTGATGCTGTGGTTTTGGCTCAGTGCAATCCTGCCACAGCTGACGGCCAAGCTGAATTTGTGGCTGTTGAACTGATTTATCAAAAAGTTAGCTGCCGAAACAGGCCGTCTGAAAACCAAGCAGCCGCACGGCGGAGGGCGAAAGCGCGGCATAACCGCAAAACCGTGCTATGATGCGCGCCTAATCTGGGCAGGCCTATTTTCCGAAAAACCAATAATAAGCCGCAACGGACGGCTTTAACCGCCGAAGCCATTCAAACAACCGGGAAAGAAAGAACCATCATGACCAAACTAACCGAACAAGATATCCTCAACTGGAACGGCCCCGAAGAAGATTACATGAATGCCGGCCAATTGGCATTTTTCCGCGAATTGCTGGTGAAACTGCAAGACGAGCTTATCGAAAATGCCAACACCACCACCGGCCATCTGCAAGAGCACGAATCCGCTCCCGACCCCGCCGACCGCGCCACGCAGGAAGAAGAATACGCGCTCGAATTGCGCACCCGCGACCGCGAGCGCAAACTGCTGGGCAAAATCCAGGCCTCCATCCGCAGCATCGATGAAGGCGACTACGGATTCTGTCAAGACACCGGCGAACCCATCGGCCTCAAACGGCTGCTGGCCCGCCCCACCGCCACCCTGTCGGTAGAAGCGCAGGAGCGGCGCGAGCAGATGAAAAAACAGTTTGCCGACTGACCCGCCCCGCCCGAGGTTTGAGGCCGTCTGAAAGCAACACCTTGCAGCAATACCGGCTGCAAGGTGTTTTTCCATATCTGCCGCTGCCGGCAGGCGCACGGCGCGGGCTTTGCAGAACCCTTTCAGGCCGTCTGAAAAACGGAACACCGCCATTCCCCGCCGGCGGGCATCCGGGCTGAAAATATTGAAATGCCGCTGAAACAAATATTCAGGCGGCAAACGCCGGGATACCGAACGAGCGGCTTCCCTCCTGCGTGGATTGGCGGAGCCGGTAACGGCAAATAAACTTTTTGTGATGTTTTGAATGTTGCAAAGGCTCAGGCTTTGTGCCCGCGCCGTTATCCGACCAAACGGGCGGCGCCGGCAGGCCGCTGCTGCTATATTTCAGACGGCCTGATATTTTGCAGAATTGGCAGCCCGTTGTCGGTTAGAATATGCATTGTTATTGTGCAAAACGATGTTTCAATATGGCCGGTTATGTTCATTTTTCTTTCAATATCGCTGCCTGGCGGGCATTGAGCAGCAAAATGGCGCAAGAAGCGCAATGGCGGCAGTGGGCGCATTGCCCGCAGATTGCGGCCGATCTGCCGGATTACCGCCCCGGCGCCGCTTTTTTGCCTGCTGCCGGCCGCCGCCGTTTGAATTTCCCGGCCAGGCTGATGTGCGAGGCGGGCTGGGATTTGGCGGAGCGTTTTCCCGATGCGCCGTTGGTTTATGCCTCCCACGACGGCGAAATCAACCGCAGCTTTGAACTATGGTTGCAGCTGTGGCGCGATAAAACCGTGTCGCCGACTTCATTCGGATTATCGGTTCACAACGCGCTGCCCGGCCTATGGTCGGTGTTGCGCTCAGATATGCGCGAGCATACCGCGCTGGCCTTGGGCAGCGGCGGCTTTGAAAACGCCCTGGCCGAGTGTTGCGCGCTGCTGGCAGAAGGTGTGCCGGCCGTTTTGCTGATTGCGGCAGATGACCCGCTGTCGGCCGGTTACCCTGTGGCCGCCGAGCGTGCGCCGTTTCCCTATGCGCTGGCCATGGTGTTGGCCCCGGGCGGGGATTACCGGCTGGTCTGCCAAGATGCGGCCGATGCCCCGCAAGACCCTTATTGGGGCGCGCTCGACTGGATACGCTTTATGCTTTCGGGTACGGCAAGGCAGCAGCGCAATTATCCCCGGCAAAGCTGGTTGTGGTGCAGAAATGGCGGATAAATGTGTGAGGTTTTCGGCCACCCTTGCCGGTTTTATACTCTTCGGCCTGTTCGGCCTGATGTTTCAGGCCGTGCTGCTGCCCTACACCCGTAAAAGCCGCCGCAGCCCAAAGCAGCAAAAGCAGGCACGGCGGATAATCAGCAGGGTATGGAGATGGTTTGCGGGTTATTTGGAATGTTCGCGGGTGCTGCGCATCCAGTTCAACGGCGCAGAAAAGCTCGGCAGGCCGGGGCAGTTGATATTGGCCAACCACCCGTCGCTGCTCGATGTGGTGATATTGGTGGGGCGCGTGCCCGAAACCAACTGCATCGTGAAAAAAGATTTAATCGACCACCCTTTGATGAGAAACCAGATTATTGCATCGGGCTACATACCCAACGATGAATCGCTGGAAATGATGGAAGAAGCAGATGCTGTGTTGAAAAGCGGCCAAAGCCTGCTGGTTTTCCCGGAAGGCACGCGCACCGGCTGGGACGGGAAAATCAAACTGCACCGCGGAGCCGTGTCGATAGGGTTGCGCAGCGCCCGGGTGATCACTCCGGTGTGCATCAAAATGAACCCGCCCAATTTTAAAAAGGGTCAGCCGTGGTATAAAATTCCACCGCATACTGTCCATTACGACATCACTGTAGGCGATGATATCGACCCGCAGGTATGGCTGGCCGAAAAGCCGCTGCCGATTGCCGCGCGGCGGTTGAACGCTTATTTGCAGGACTATTTCACACGGGAAACAACATGAACCTCGAAACCCAAATCAAACAAATGATTATCGAAAGCCTCGGTTTGGAAGACATCACCGCGGCAGAAATCGAAACCGATGCGCCGCTGTTTGGCGATGACGGCCTCGGGCTGGATTCGGTAGACGCGTTGGAGCTCGGCCTGGCGGTGCAGAAAACCTTCGGCCTGCAGCTTGATGCCGAAAGAGACAACCTGCGCGAACATTTTGCCAGCGTTCAAACCCTGGCCGGTTTTATCCGCAGCCGCCGGGCATAAAGGAGCCGACCATGACTGAGCAGGAAATCCGCACCATTCTCACCAACGCCCTTGTGCATTTGTTTGAAATCGAGCCCGAGCGTATCGAACCCGACACCAATCTTTATGAAGACTTGGAAATCGACAGCATTGATGCCATTGATTTAATCGACCACATCAAGCGCGAAACCGGCCGCAAGCTGAAAGCCGAAGATTTCCGCAGCGTGCGCACAGTAGAAGACGTGGTGCAGGCCGTGCTCCGCACCGATGCCGCCGCAGAGGCAGAGCAGCCTTAAACCGCAGCCCGTCCGCCTGCGTTCAGACGGCCAAGCTGCCGGACAACGGCTTGCGGAGCACGCGTGCTGTTTCAATGCGCCGGCTTGGCGCACCGCAACGCCCGTATCTGAAAGGCAAACCCGCCCCGTTTCAGGTTTAGGCCGTCTGAAAGCAGGCAGTATCGTGCCGTGCTCGGGCACATAATTGGGGTCCCGTGGCGAACCCTTTCCCCTTTCTGGCACAAGGCTGGCGCAGTACAAGCAGTGAGAAAGCGGCACCGTTGCTGCAGAGTGCCGGTCAACCCCGTTTTCTTTACACCCGGGTGCAGCAACGCCGCAACAGCAAGAAAGCAGATTCACTATGCAATGGATTGCGCACGGCAAAGCCCGGCAGAGAGGCCGTCTGAAATGAACAAACTGAGCCGGATTGCCCCCGCAGCCGTTGGTGCGGTTTACCCGCTTTTGTGGTATTTCGGCCACGGGCGCGGTATGTTTTTCTGGCTGGCTGGCGGCATGTGCGGCTTGTGGCTGATGCGCGCCGCCGTGAGCAAAGGAGGCGGCACCGGCCGCGCGGTATCGCTGCTGGCGGCGGCATTTTTCGCCGCTGTGATGCTGCTGCGGCAGCCCGGTTGGATGTATTGGTATCCCGTTGCCGTTTCGCTGCTGATGCTCGGCCTGTTCGGTTCCAGCCTGTTTGCGCGGCAAACGCTGGTTGAGCGTTTGGCCCGCCTGCAACACCCAGACCTGCCGCCCGAAGGGGTGCGCCATACCCGCCGCGTAACGCAAATCTGGTGCGGTTTTTTTGTGTTTAACGCCGCCGCCGCCGCCCTGCTGGTACTCTCAGGCCGACACGGCTGGTGGGCGCTATACACCGGCGCGGTTTCCTATATTCTGATGGGCGCACTGTTTGCCGGAGAATGGGTGTACCGCAAAGCCGTGTTGAAAATCTAGCGGTGTAAAAAATCCCGATTGTTTACACTTCTTATTTTTGCCCGACAACCCCTGCGGGGATAAAGAGTGCCGAAAATGCCGGAGGGCACGGCCGAGCCCTATGTTTTTTTGAGCATATCCAAAACCGAAAAACCATTGTTTCCGGCAGAAAATAAAAGCTGCTTGCCGGAAAAGCGCAAATACAACCCGATTTTTCCCAACACTGCAGGCCGTCTGAAACACCGCTGCCGCCAACGGAAACCCCGACCATGATTTACCCGCTCACCGAAATACCCAACCCCGCGCTGCCGCCGGCCGATCTGGTTGCAGACAACCCCGCATGGAGCCGTGCCGGTTTTAACCGCGCGTGTTCCGGCTCTCAGGCCGTCTGAAATACTGCCGCCAACGGAAACCCCAACATGATTTACCCGCTCACCGAAATACCCAACCCCGCGCTGCCGCCGGCCGATCTGGTTGCAGACAACCCCGCATGGAGCCGTGCCGGTTTTAACCGCGCGTGTTCCGGCTCTCAGGCCGTCTGAAATACTGCCGCCAACGGAAACCCCAACCATGATTTACCCGCTCACCGAAATTCTCAATCCCGCGCTGCCGCCGGCCGATCTGGTTGCAGACAACCCCGCATGGAGCCGTGCCGATTTTAATTGCACCGTGTTCCGGCTCTCCGGCCGTCTGAAAGCGCAGCGTGTGCAAACCGCTGCATTGTGGTTTGAAGATGCCGCCTGGTTTGCCTGCGCCGTGCTGGCGGCATGGCACGCGGGGGCGCGGGTGCTGCTGCCGCCGAACCTGGCGCGCGAAAATGCGGCCTGGGGCGGCACGGCGGATATCTGGCTGACCGATGCGCCGCACGAAAAAGCGTTTTCAGACGGCTTGGAAACCCAAGTTTGCGACATCCGCGCTTTAGCGCAAGCGGTGCTGTCTGAAGCCGAAATGCCCGCCCGTTGGCAGATTTCCGCGCAGGCGCAAGCCTGCCTGAAAACTTCCGGATCGGGCGGAGAGGCGCAGATAGTGGTAAAAACCGCTGCGCAAATGGAAGCAGAAGCGGCGGCTGTGGCAGAAGCCTTGCCGCTTGCGCACGCAAACCCCACCGTTATCGGCAGCGTCAGCCCGCAGCATATGTATGGCTTCACATTCCGTTTCGCACTGCCGCTCACGATGGGCTTAACGCTCGACCGCCCGCAAAATGTGTATCCCGAAACCCTGCTGGCCGCTGCTGCCGCTTATGAAAAAACGCTGTGGATTACCAGCCCCGCCGTTTTGAGCCGCTTGAACGGCGCACACGGCATCGGGGCGTTGCGCACAAAGGCGGCCGGCATTGTGTCGGCAGGCAGCGAGCTGCCCGAAGCGGCGGCGGCGTTGCTGGAGCAGTATGCCGTGCGCCCGTTTGAAATCTACGGCAGCACCGAAACCGGCGTGATTGCCTCGCGCCGCTTTAAGCGCGAATGGCAGCCGTTTGCCGCCGTTGCCGTTGGCGAAAACCATGAAGGCGCCTTGTGGGCAGAATCGCCGTGGACGGCCGGGCGTTTCCAAACCGCCGATTTAATCGAGCCGCAGGAAGCAGGGTTTGTGCTGCTGGGGCGCCGCGACCGCATCATCAAATTTGAAGACAAACGGGTGTCGCCCAACCAAATCGAACACGAATTGCTCGCCCACAAATGGGTTGCCGATGCTTTTTGCGCGCCGCACCCGCAACACCGGCGCGCGGCGGTGTGGGCAGCCTTGAGCGCGGCCGGTATCGAAGCGTTGCGCAGCAAGGGCAGGGCGCAGGTGGCCGCTGCGCTGAAAACCCATCTGGCCGCCACGCAGGATGCCGCCGTGCTGCCGCGCCATTGGCGCTTTGCCGCCGAATTGCCGCGCAATGCGCAGTCGAAAATCACCGCCGCTGATTTTCAGACGGCCTTCACACAGGCGCAAACCGCGCCCAAATGGCGGCAGATGCCGTCTGAAAGCCCCGAAAAAGCATGTTTTGAAGGGCGTGTGCCGCTGGATTTGGTGTATTTCGGCGGCCACTTCGCCGGATTTCCGCTGGTGCCCGGCGTGGTCGAGCTGCAATGGGTGCGCGATTTGGCCGCGCGTTTCGATTGGGGGCGGCGCAGCATCGTGCGGGTGGAAAACCTGAAATACCGCCAGTTTGTGCGCCCCGGCGATGGGGTGCGGATCGGCCTGGCTTACGATGCCGCTAAAAGCAGGCTCGAATTCAGGCTGGAAAACCCACAAGCCGTGTGTGCATCGGGGCGGCTGGTGTTTGGAACGTTTGAGGCCGTCTGAAAACGGATGGCGGAGTGATGCCTGCGGCCTGCCAAACGGTAACACACCCCTTGCGGAAGGATAAAACGGCAGCTGTTTTGATGCTGTTTTCAATGGCTGGCAAGCCTTTTCGGCGCTCGGGGGGTAAAGCAGCGGTAATTTATTGCAGGCAGTATCGGGCGTGCTTTAGGCCGTCTGAACAATATGAATGCTCTACAAACCTTCCCGTCCCTTAAGGGGAAAAGGGCAAGCGGTGCTGTTTCAGACGGCCGCAAAAGCCTGATCTGTATCTTATCATTTCATTTTCAGACAAGCGTTGTTGCGGAACCGACCAATAAATTATGAAAACTCTGGCCCTCATCCCCCACTACAACCACTCCGCCACGGTCGGCAGGGTGGCCGAAGCCGTGCGCGCTTTCGGGTTGGACGTGCTGGTGGTGGACGACGGCTCGGATGCAGCGTGCCGGCCGGTGTTGGCGCGGCTGGCGGGGCAGGGTGTGGCGGTGCGGTACCGTGCGGCCAACGGCGGCAAAGGGGCGGCGGTGAAAGACGGTTTTTTTTATGCAGAAAAACACGGCTACACCCATGTTTTGCAGGTGGATGCAGACGGCCAGCATGATTTGGACGACACCGCCGGGCTGCTGGCCGCCGCCGCGCAAAATCCGCAAGCGGTGGTGTGCGGCCGGCCGCAATACGGCGCCGATGCCCCCAAAGCGCGGCTCTACGGGCGGAAAATCACCGATTTTTGGAATAGGGTGCATACTTGGTCAACCGATATCAAAGACGGCATGTGCGGTTTCCGCATTTATCCGCTTGAGGCCGCGCTGGCGGTGGTGCGCGAAGAGCGCGTGGGCAACCGCATGGATTTCGACACCGAAATCTTAATCCGCCTTTATTGGCGCGGCGTGAAGCCGGTGTGGGTGAAAACGCCGGTGCGCTATGCCGAAGGCGGGGTGTCGCATTTTCACGCGCTCGGCGATAATGTGTTAATCAGCAAAATGCACGCCCGCCTGTTTTGCGGCATGGTGTGGCGGCGTTTGCAGGGCAAACGGTGAGGCCGTCTGAAAATGATAAAGACCATGAGCAAACTGTTTTTCAAACGCGGGGTAATACGGCGCGACACGGGCGCGTCAAGTGCTTGTTTGCGGGCACTGCCGCGCAGGCGGGGGAGTGATGGCAGGGTGTGTGCCGAAGGCACGCACGCGTCAAGCGCGGGAATGACCGCGTGTGCAAGGGCAAACGGTGAGGCCGTCTGAAAATGATAAAAACCATGAGCAAACTGTTTTTCAAACGCGGGGTAATACGGCGCGACACGGGAGCGTCAAGCGCTTGTTTGCGGGCACTGCCGCGCAGGCGGGGGAGTGATGGCAGGGTGTGTGCCGAAGGCACGCACGCGTCAAGCGCGGGAATGACCGCGTGTGCAAGGGTAAACGGTGAGGCCGTCTGAAAACCATGAATAAACCGATTTCCGATACGGAACACTGGGCGGCGCAAAACGAACGCGGCAACCGTTTGTTTTTGGGCATCACCACGCTGATGGTGCGCTGTCTGCCCGCGTGGCTGATGGCGCCGTGCATCGGGTTGGTGGTGCTGTATTTTTACGCCACATCACCCCGGCAGCGGCGCAATATCGCGCGTTATCAGGCCAGGCTTCAGACGGCCTTTCCCGATGCCGCCCTGCCGAAGCGTTGGCCCGTGTTCAAACAGTTTGCGGCGTTCGGGCAGGCGGTGTGCGACCGCTTCGCCGTGTGGCAGCGCAAAATCCGCTACGAAGATTTGGTGGTGGACGACCCGGACAACCTATATGCGCAGGTGAAGGGGCGCAGCCTGCGCGGGCAGATTTTCGTCTGCTCGCATTTGGGCAATGCGGAAGTGTGCCGCGCGCTGGTTTCGCACCATCAGGGCTTCAAGCTCAACGTGTTGGCACACAGCCGCCATGCCGAAGCCTTTAACGCAGCGTTGCAAAAAGCCGGTGCCGACCGTATTCAGATAATACAGGTAACCGATTTGGACGCGGCGCTGATGATGGAGCTGCACCGCCGCATCGATGCGGGCGAATGGCTGGCGGTTGCCGCCGACCGCGTGCCGGTGCGCGGCGGAAAAACCGTGCCGGTGTCGTTTCTGGGGCACCGCGCCGATATGCCGCAGGGCGCATGGCTGTTGGCCGGCCTGTTGAAAACCTGCGTAAACACGCTGTTCTGCATCAGGCAAAACGGACGCTATCATTTGAAACTGCGCCGTTTTTTGGATGCAGCCGATTGGAAGCGCGGCGGGCGCCATGCCGCCGTGGCCGCTGCCGCTCAGTGTTTTGCCGATGTTTTGGCGCAGGAATGCGCGCAAAATCCGCTGCAATGGTTTAACTTTTACGATTTTTGGAACGATGCCGACAATGGCTAAACATATTTATTGCCGACACCATATAGAATTGGAAGTGCCGTTTTTCGATGTGGACGCGATGCATATCGTGTGGCACGGCCATTATGTGAAATACCTCGAAGTGGCGCGCTGCGCCCTCTTGGGTGCCATCGGTTACGACTATGGCGAAATGGGACGGCAGGGCTACAGCTGGCCGGTGGTGCAGTTGAACCTGAAATACGTGAAACCTGCCCGCTTCGGCCAGCGTATCCGTGTGGAAGCGGCGGTGGTGGAAATCGAAAGCTGCCTGCGCATCGACTACACCATTTCCGACATTGAAAGCGGCGCGAAGCTCACCAAAGCCTCCACTACCCAAGTGGCGGTGTCGCTCGAAAACGGCGAAATGCAGTTTCAAACGCCGCCAAGCTGGCTCTCCGCCGTGCAGCGCCACCCTTCTTTTCAGGCCGTCTGAAACAGCATTCGGGCAGCGGCATGATTTGAAGAATGTTTCTGCCCAAACCGGAAAACAGACAGAAAGGATAACCATGACGCTCGCCGAAATGCTCCGCCACCGCCGCTCCGTGCAGCATGATGATGCGCAAAAGCCGCTAGACAGTGATAAAGTGCGCGAATGCCTGAAGCTGGCGCAGCCTGCGCCCGGCAGCCCGAATATGCAGCTTTACGGGTTTTACCGCATCACCGGCCGCATCCGTGCCGGGCAGGCTTGCCGAAGCCTGCTTGGGGCAGGGCGCCGCAACCACCGCACAACAGATGGTGGTGTTTGTTACCCGTCAGGATTATACCGTGCCAGGGCGCAGGCGGCGCCCGGGTTCGAGCGGGGCAATATCGGCCGCAACAGCCCGCCCGAAAAAACGGCAGGCCGTCTGAAAAAATCGGCGGCTTACTACGGCAAACCGATGCCGTTTGTTTACACATGCTGTTTCGGCCTGATGGGTATGTTGCGCAAACTGATTGCCGGCACGGCCTGTTCCGTCCGATTACCCGCAACGTGCCCGAAACGATATGCGCATCGTGGTACATAAAAGCTGCGCCCGGCTGCGCAAACCTTTATGCCGGCAACAGCCGGGCAGGGTTACGGCACCTGCCCGATGGAAGGCTTGAATGGGCGTATGGCCAAACGCATCCTCAAACTGCCGAACGGTGTCGAAATCAATATGATCGCCGCCTGCGGCATACGCAAACCCGGCAGGGGCATTTGGGGCGAACGCTTCCGCCTGCCGTTTGAAGAGATTTACCGCGAAATCTAACGTTTCATATCGCTTAATATAAAGGCAACCGATGAAAAAACTGCTGTTTACCGCCGCGCTAACCCTGGCCAGCCCGCTGTTGTGGGCGTTTACCGCCGCCGACTTGGCGCAGATGCTGCAAAAGCCAGCCAATGTGCAGGGGGCGTTTGTGCAGGAACGCCGTCTGAAATCGCTGTCTAAGCCGATGATTGCCGAAGGCAGGTTTGTGCTGGTGCCGCAAAAAGGGCTGCTGTGGCATATGCAAAAGCCGTTTGACAACCGCTTGCGCATACGTGCAGACGGCATCATGCAGTGGAACGGCCGCAACTGGGCAGCCGATGGGGGAAAAATGAGCGGCCGCAGCCGCCAAACCGGCCTGCTGCTCGATTTGCTCGGCGGCAATATACAGGGGTTGGAGCAGCATTTTGAACTGAAGTTAAACGGCACGCCGCAAAAGTGGACGCTGCGTCTCACCCCGAAAACCGTGCTGATGAAGCAGATTTTCAACCATATCGACATCAGCGGCGGCAGCGTGGTGCAGCGGGTAGAGTTGCACGAAAAACAGGGTGATGTGATGGTGATGCGGTTCGAGCGGGTGCAGGCCGGTCGGGATTTGGATGAATTTGCCCGGCAGGCGTTGTAAAAACAAACCCGCCCAAGCCGTCTTCAAAGTGAATCCGCTTTATTTTTTCCGACCGCCCGCAGGCGGTACAGACGCTGCAGAACGGCTCTGCTGCCGCTTCGGGCGGCCGGTAACGTTCTCTTGGCGCCACGGCGCAGCAACGCCGCAACGGAAACGCAACGGATTCGCTATCGTGAAACAAAACCATCAAGTGAACAATATAGAACGGGGCTGGGCGGAGTAAAAATATCGTTTTATTTTGTTTGCGGTAACAAGGTCTGCATAAAATGCTTTCAACACTGCGCTATGGCTACGCCGCTTTCATTCTGCTGCTGATACCGGTGCTGGCCGGCATGCTGGCAGCGGGCGGCCGTCTGCAAACGGATTTGACGGCACTGCTGCCGCACGCGCAGCAGCCCGATGCGCTGTTACGGGCGGCGGATAAGGCCGTGCAGGCGCAGGCCGACACAAGGGTTGTGCTGCTCGCGGGCAGCAGCGATGCCGAAAAAGCCTTTCAGACGGCCGCCGAAATTGCCGGGCAGTGGCGCAGCAGCGGCGTGTTTGCCGCCGTAGAGAGCCATATCGAACCCGATTTGGCAGCATTGCGCGCCGATATGCAGCGTTTGGGCGCGGCAGCATTGCCCCGGCCGCAACGCCGGCTGTTGTTTGAAGAACCGCAGCGTTATTTCCAAGAGCGTGCCGAATCCCTGCTCAACCCGTTTGCCGCACCCACACTGCTGCCGCCGGAGCAGGATTGGCTCGGCTTCAGCCGCTTTGCGCAGGAGCAGGCGCAAACGCAGAGCCGCCTGCAGTGGCACAGCGGCAACGGTATGCTGTTTACCGAAGAAGACGGCAAAACTTGGGTGTGGCTGAGCGGCAGGCTGCCCGAGGGGAACACGGCCGGCAGCGCAGGCCTGCTGGCGCTGATGCAGCAAAGCCGCCGCACGGCAGAGGCCGCAGGGGTGGAAACCTTGAGCACCGGCGGGGCGTTGTTTGCGGCAGCAGCAAAAGAAGCGGCAGAGCGCGAGAGCCAGCTGATGGGCAGCGCAGGCCTGCTGCTCACGTTCGGGCTGCTGTTGCGGGTGTTCCGCACGGCCAGGGTGTTTTGGCTGCTGCTGCCGCTGGCTGCGGGGCTGGCTGCGGGGCTGGCTGCGGTTTTGGCAGTGTTTGGCGAAATACACATGCTCACCATTGTGGTGGGCACGAGCTTGGTGGGCGTGTTGGTGGATTTTCCGCTGCATTGGCTGGCGGGCTCAGTGTTTGGCGCGGCGGGGCGCAGCGGTTTTTCAGACGGCCGGGTCTGGCAGGCGCATCCCGCCATGCGCCGTGTGCTGCCTGCTTTCACGGTGAGCCTGCTGATTACGGCGGCAGGCTATGCGCTGCTGTGGTTTACGCCTTTGCCGGTGCTGCGGCAGACGGCAGTGTTTTCGGGCTTTGCGCTGCTGGGCGCATTTGCCGCCACCGTGTTGTGGCTGCCGCCGCTGTTTGCGCGCTACCGCCCCCGCAGTGTGCCGTTTGCAGGGCTGGTGGAGCAGGTGGGTGCCTATTCCCGGCGTATCGGCGGCCGTCTGAAACGG
This sequence comes from Neisseria musculi, assembly GCF_014297595.2. Taxonomy (NCBI): domain Bacteria; kingdom Pseudomonadati; phylum Pseudomonadota; class Betaproteobacteria; order Neisseriales; family Neisseriaceae; genus Neisseria; species Neisseria musculi. The sequence goes on from NZ_CP060414.2 coordinate 2,350,635, forward strand.
CGGGGCTGGCGGCTTGCAGGCGGCCTGCTGCTGGCGGCGGGGCTGTGGCGCAGCGATTGGCACGACGATATCCGCCAGTGGATAGACATTCCCCCCGAAATGCTGGCACAGGCGCAGCAGATAGGCCGGCTGGCAGGCGCAGACTTCAGCGGCAGTTATCTGGTGGCCGAAGCGGGCAGCGAAGATGGGCTGTTGCAGAAAAATGCCGAAATCCGCCGCGCCCTGCAACCGCTGCTGCGGCAGCAGAAAATTTCGGGCATTCAGTCGCTAGAGCAATGGCTGCCGCCGGCTGCCGAGCAGCAGAAGCTGAAAAACCGCCTGCGCGAGCTGGCCGAACTGCCCGACACCTGGCAGCCGCTGCAGGCCGCAGGCGTGCCGCGCCAAGCGGTGCGCCGGGCGTTAAACCAGGCTGCCGGTATGCCGGCGGCCACGCTTTCAGACGGCCTGAAACCGGCCACCGCCGAAGCGGGGCGGCAGCTTTATTTGGGCGAAGCCGCGCCCGGCCGTTTTGCTTCGATTGTGCGGCTGCACGGTTTAAACGATGCGCAGGCCGTTCAGACGGCCCTGCAGGGGCTGGAAGGCGCGCATTGGGTGGACAGGCGCGGCAGCCTCAACAGGCTGTTTGCGCAAACCCGCAATCAGGCGCTGTGGCTGAAGCTGGCTTCCTACAGCCTGGCCGCGCTGCTGCTGTGGCGCATATTAGGTTTGAGGCGCGGCCTGAGGGTGTTGGCCGTGCCGCTGGCTTCCGCTGCCGCCACGGTGGCGGTGTTGGGCTGGCTGGGCGTTCCGGTGGGCTTGTTTGCCGTGTTCGGCCTGCTGCTGGTTTCGGCTGTCGGCACCGATTATGCCGTGTATGCGGCAGCGGCCGCACACAGCCCGCCTGCCCGCCTGGGCGGCCTGCTGCTGGCGGCACTCACCACGGGCATTTCGTTTACACTGCTCGGCATGAGCGGCACGCCCGCCGTGGCGGCTTTCGGCCTGACGGTGGCGGTGGGCACGGCCTTCAATCTGTGGCTGGCCGGGCGGTTGTCGGATTCGTCTGAAGTGATGTAGCCTCGTTTCAAAAGCATTGCAGCATCGGATGCCTGCATGGCTGGAGCCGCTTTATTTTCCGTTGCGTTTGCTGCGCTTGGCCCGGTGCCGGAAATGAAGCGGGTTTGCTGCTTGTGTTATCTGCGCTGCGGCCGCCTTGTGCTTCATGTGATGGTGAGCGGCGCCGTTTCCGTTGCAGCATGGCTGCCCTTGTCATACCATCTGCGTGTCTGCCGCCTGCCCGGTGCGGCAAATGTGCCAACCCGCTGTGGCGGGTCGGACGGCAGATTGGCATACCGCTGATACAGGGCGGCAGGCAGGATAAGCGGGAAAACACCGTTTTTCAATGAGGCGGCCTGCCGGGCCGTCTGAAACAAGGAGTGGAGATGGGCAGATATTGGATTGTGTTGGCAGCATCGGCTGCCGCTGCGTGCAGCAGCATTCCCCAACCCGGGCATATTCCTCAGCTTCTGGACGGGTGGTTTCACATCACGCAAAGCGGTGCCGGCGGGGCGGAACAGAGCAGCGTGCTGGCGGTGGAGCAGGGGGAGGGCGGTGTGCGGTTTGTGCAGACCAACCCTTTAGGAGTGCCGTTGGCCAGGCAGATTGTGAACGAGCGCCAAGGGTGGCGCAATGATGGTTTTGTGATGCCCAATGCCGCCTCCCGCCGCCTGTTTGCCGCGATGTTGCCCATGCTTGCCGAAGACGGCGGCGCAGCTGTTTACCCCGGCCTGCACCGCCGCAGCACTGCCGACGGCGTCTGCTTCAGCCGCAATCGCCGCATTTTGTGGTGTACGGTGCAAAGCGGCAGCGGCTGGTTGGTGAAGCTGCCCGGCCAAACGCAGTGGACAGTGGTGCCGCTGCGTTATTGATCCGCTGCGCGGCACCTGAATGCTGGCAGGCGGCAAGCCCTGCCGTTGCGGTATTGCCTGATGGTTTTCAAAAAGCTATATAATCCTACCTTTCAGCGTTGCCGCGCAGCAGTGCGCCGGCAGCCGGGCAGATTTCCAACTCCTTCCAACCGATATGGACACGCCTGTTTATCTTTCCCTGCCCGCCGTTACCAGCGTATTGGGCGACGACTTGGCCGCGCATATCGATGCGCTGCTGGGCTGTGATGCTGCGCCGCCGCTGGTGTTTTCCGAGAGCCCGCCCGGCGGCCGGCGTTACGCTTTCGGCGCGGTAACCCGGGCTTTGCGGGCGTTTCCCGCGCACCTGCCCGCGCCGCTTTGCAGCCGCAACAACCGGCTGCTTTGGCATGCGCTGCAGCAGATTGAGCCGCAGATAGCGGCCGTGAAGGCGCGTTTCGGCAAACACAGGGTGGCGGTGGTGATGGGCACTTCCACCACGGGCGGCGATGAAAACAAAGCAGTGTTCCGCCATGTGGCAGAGGGAGGCTCGTGGGCGGAGCAGCCGTTTGACTACGGCCGGCAGCTGATGGCTTCGCCGGCAGAGTTTGTGGCAGAGGTTTATGATTTGTGCGGCCCCGCTTATGTGGTATCGACCGCCTGCACTTCGGGCGCACGCGCCTTAATCAGCGCGGCACGGCTGCTGCGCGCGGGCTTTTGCGATGCAGTGGTGTGCGGCGGCGCAGACACTTTGTCGGCACTGACGGTTCACGGTTTTGCATCGTTGGAAGTGCTCTCGGCAGGGGTTGCCCGTCCGTTTGCCCGTATGCGGGACGGCATCAATATCGGAGAGGCGGCCGCAGCATTTGTGATGACGCGCGAACCGCTGTTTTCAGACGGCCTGCCGCTGCTGGGCTGCGGCGCATCCGGCGATGCTTACCATATGTCGTCACCGCGCCCGGACGGTTTGGGTGCGGTTTTGGCTTTTCAGACGGCCTTAAGCCGTGCCGGCCTGAGTGCGGCCGATATCGGCTGGATTAATCTGCACGGCACCGGCACACAGCAAAACGATGCCATGGAAAGCGCGGCAGTGGCGGCGGTGTTCGGCAGCGGCACCCCCTGCACCTCCACCAAACCCTTTACCGGCCACACGCTGGCGGCGGCCGGCGCGCTGGAAGCGGCATTGCTTTGGGGTATGGTAAGCCGCTCCCTCAACGCTTCGGGCAGGCTGCCGCCGCAATGGCCGCAGGGAGAGGCAGACGAAGCCCTGCCGCCCATCGGCCTCACCGGACGCAACAGCCGCTGGCTGCAACACCGCCGCATCGGTGCCAGCGCCTCGTTTGCTTTCGGCGGCAGCAATGCCGTGCTGATTATCGGCGAGCCGGCAGAGGGCAGTGCCCCGAATCCGCTATAGAAAGTTTTCATGAACAGCAAACACCACAATCCGGATAGTGCAGGCTCCAATCTGCCGTTGGCCTGCCCGATTACCGATATTGCCCCGCTGCTGCCGCACAGCGGCCGTATGGTGCTGCTCGAGTGCATCACCGATTACGGCCGCCACCATCTCACGGCCACCACCAGAGTGGGCGGCAACCATATTCTGCTGGCCGATAACCGCCTGCCCTGTGTTGCGGGCATGGAAATCATGGCGCAGGGCATAGGCGCGCTCATCGGCTGCCATGCCCGCAATTCGGGCAGGCCGGTGAAGATGGGCTTTCTGCTGGGCACGCGCAGGCTGCATCTGTTTGCCGACAGCATTCCCGTGGACACGCAGTTGCTGGTGAAGGTGCAGGAGTCGGTGGTGGATGCTTCGGGCTTCGGCGTGTTTGACTGCACGCTCCACTGGATCGATGCGCCGGAACATGAAAAACACACTTTGCCTGCCAACGGCCTGCTGGCGCAGGCCGCATTGAACGTGTACGGCCCCGATAAGGCTGAAGAGGCCGTCTGAAAACAAAGGCCGTCTGAAAACAAAACAAAGAATGTAAAAATACGCCCCTTTTCTTGAGGGGTAATAAGGTCGTCTGAAATCTGCCCCAAAAGTCGGATATTTTTCCAACCCTGTTCAGACGGCCTCAGGCAAAGCTGCCGTTGAATAAGCCGCTGTTAAACGAAAGGAGTGCGTATGAACGAAACCGTTTTGATTACCGGCTCGAGCAGAGGTATCGGCAAGGCCGTGGCTTTGGGGCTGGCGGCAGACGGCTACCATATCGTAGTGCACTGCCGCAGCCGCCGCAGCGAAGCCGAAGCGGTGGCCGAAGCCGTGCGTGCAGCGGGCAGGCAGGCGCGGGTGCTTCAGTTTGACGTGGCCGAGCGGGCAGCCTGCCGGGAAATCCTGCTTGCCGACATGGAAGCGCACGGAGCCTATTACGGCGTGGTGCTCAATGCCGGCCTCACCCGCGACAACGCCTTCCCGGCCTTGGAAGACGATGATTGGGACACGGTGTTGCGCACCGGTTTGGACGGTTTTTATAATGTGCTGCACCCTGTGGTGATGCCGATGATACGCCGCCGCCGTCCGGGCAGGATTGTCTGCACGGCATCGGTGTCGGGCTTGATCGGCAACCGCGGGCAGGTGAACTACAGTGCCGCCAAAGCGGGCATTATCGGGGCGGCCAAAGCCCTGGCAGTGGAGCTGGCCAAGCGCAACATCACGGTAAACTGCGTGGCGCCCGGCCTGATCGACACCGAAATTGTCGGCAGCGGCGTGCCGGTGGAGGAAATTTTGAAAGCGGTTCCCGCCGCGCGCATGGGGTCGCCCGAAGAGGTGGCGCATGCAGTGCGGTTTCTGATGGATGAAAAAGCCGCCTATATCACCAGGCAGGTGATTGCGGTAAACGGAGGTTTGTGTTGAGGCGGGTTGTTGTAACGGGCGTTGGTGCCGTTACCGCTTTCGGGCGCGATTGGAAAAGCGTTCGGGCGGGTTTCGAGGCGGGACGCAATGCAGTGAAATATATGGATTGGGCAGAGCGTTTCCCCGAGCTGGAGGCGCGGCTGGGCGCGCCGGTGGAAGATTACCGCACGCCTGCACATTGGACGCGCAAACAGTTGCGCAGTATGGGGCGGGGCTCGCGGATGGCAGTGGATGCCGCCGAGCAGGCATTGGCAGATGCAGGGCTTCTGGGAGATGAGGGTATTCAAAACGGCAGCATGGGCGTGGCCGCCGGCTCGTCAGTGGGCAGCACTCAAGATGTGGGGGTGATGGGCGATTTGCTGCTGCACGGCAATTCGCGCAACTTCAACGCCAACACCTATGTGCGCATGATGCCGCACACCATCGCTGCCAATATCGGCATCTTTTTCGGGCTGACCGGCCGCATTATTCCCACCTCCAGCGCCTGCTCTTCAGGCAGCCAGGGTATCGGCTATGCTTACGAAGCCATCAAATACGGCCTGATTGATATGATGCTGGGCGGCGGCAGCGAAGAGTTCTGCCCGTCCGAAGTGTATGTGTTTGATTCGCTCTATGCGGCCAGCCGCCGCAACGGCGAACCGGAGCTTACCCCGCGCCCCTACGACACGGCCAGAGACGGCCTGGTGATCGGAGAGGGTGCAGGTATATTGGTGTTGGAAGAACTACACCATGCCTTAAAACGCGGCGCCCGCATTTATGCAGAAATTGTCGGCTACGGCACCAACAGCGATGGTTCCCACATTACCCAGCCGCAGAAAGCCACCATGCAGCGCTGTATGGAGGCCGCCCTGAAAGATGCCGGCATTGCGCCGGAGCAGGTTGGCTATGTTAATGGCCACGGCACCGCCACAGAGAAAGGCGATGTTGCCGAAACCCAAGCAACAGCAGCCTTATTCGGCAGCGTGCCCATGAGTTCGCAGAAAAGCTATTTCGGCCACACCCTCGGCGCCTGCGGTGCGTTGGAATCATGGTTTTCCATCGAAATGATGAACAGCGGCTGGTTTGCCCCTACCATCAACCTCGACAATATCGACCCCTTGTGCGGCGGTGTGGACTATATCCGCGGCGAAGGGCGGGAAATCCGCACCGATTATGTGATGAACAATAATTTTGCTTTCGGCGGCATCAACACTTCACTGATTTTTAAAAAATGGAACAATTTTTAATCAGCGCGCAAAGTGTATCAAGCGCGCTGCTGCGGCTGTCTGAAAGCAGACGGCGCGCAAACAGTTATGGTGAATACGCTTTAAGTTTCATTCTTTAAGTTTCTTCAAGTTTCATAAAGGGCAGCAGGCAACACAGAATTTCAACCGTAGGGGCGTTTTAATGGGCAAAAACCGCAACACAAATACAGCATCGGGGCTGGTTTGCAGGATTGCCGCCGCCGACTGGGCGCAAAACTATCGGGAAGAGCAGCTTGACCCGGCCGATCTCGGCCGCCTGACCCGCAACCCCGCTTTAGCCCGGCGTTTGGACTGGCAGGTGAGTCGGGCGCTCAAACAAACCGCAAGCGGCTTTTGCCTGTCGTTATCCCACAGCAACGGCCATGCCGCCCTGCTCGCAGGCCATACTCAGGGCACATCGGCAGGTGTCGATATCGAATATCTCCGCCTGAGGGATTTCAACCGTTTGGCAAAATGGGTGTTCAGCCCGGAAGAATGCCTGTGGTGGCAGCAAAGCCCCGATCCGCAGATTGATTTTTATCGGTTGTGGACCATCAAAGAAGCCCTGCTCAAGGCCGGCCGTCTGAATTTTCCTGCCGACATGAAAAAAGTCGGCTTGGATTGCAGCCCGCAAAACCCCAAAAAAATCAGAACAGCGCAGCCCGGGCAAACTTGGTATGGACAAACCGTCAAAATAAACAACTGCATCGCCAGCTGTGTTTGGCAGCAGGAACCAACTTTGCACTGGCAGCCCTTGGGGCAATTGCAAACCTGTGAAATACAGATGATTTGAACAACACAGCTCCCATCCGAACAAGCCGTTTTCAGACGGCCGCATTTTTCAGACGGCCGTTTCCGCCCGGCCCATGCAGCCAATCCGCCGAAGGCAGGCAAGGCGGCGATTCTCAGATAGCGCAAGTGTTGCAAGGTGTACCAATGCGTTATGGCTTATTCAAGAGAGCCGAGGCTATATACCGGCTATAGAGCGAACTTGCTGCATTTCCGTTACGGCGGTGTTGCGGCTTAACTCAAAGAGAGCAATTTTGTAAGCCCCCAAGCGGCAGCGGAATCGGCTCCCTACTGCCATGCTGTTCACAGCCTGCTGCCCGGTGCCGGAAATAATAAAGCGGATTCACTATAGCGGTTTGGGTTTCTCAGGGCTCAGATTGTTAAACACCTGCATGACTGTTTTAGTATTGCGGCCGTCTGAAAGCGGTTTTTTCGGGTTGAGAGTGTTGTTTTTTGAGGGGGGTGTTGGATAAAGTGGGGGTGTGTTGAATAAAATATTCAAGTAAAACATTTTGTTGTAATTTTTTTGTATTGATTTTTTGTATATTGTGTTGACGGTTGGAGTTGGGGTTGTGTATAGTTCGCTTTCTGCTCCGGTGTCGGAGCTGTTCTTTAACAACACAGATTACCGATAAGTGTGGGTGCCTTAGGCCCTGCACTGCGTAGAGACAGACAAGGAACAGACTTGTCGGTTTCTTTGAAGCAGACCAGAAGTTTTAAGTTAGAGATTGAACATAAGAGTTTGATCCTGGCTCAGATTGAACGCTGGCGGCATGCTTTACACATGCAAGTCGGACGGCAGCGGGGGAGTGCTTGCACTTCTGCCGGCGAGTGGCGAACGGGTGAGTAATGCATCGGAACGTACCGGGTAGTGGGGGATAACTGTCCGAAAGGGCGGCTAATACCGCATACACTTTGAGAAGGAAAGCGGGGGACTTTACGGCCTCGCGCTATCTGAGCGGCCGATGTCTGATTAGCTGGTTGGTGGGGTAAAGGCCTACCAAGGCGACGATCAGTAGCGGGTCTGAGAGGATGATCCGCCACACTGGGACTGAGACACGGCCCAGACTCCTACGGGAGGCAGCAGTGGGGAATTTTGGACAATGGGGGCAACCCTGATCCAGCCATGCCGCGTGTCTGAAGAAGGCCTTCGGGTTGTAAAGGACTTTTGTCGGGGAAGAAAAGGTGGTTGCTAATATCAACTGCTGATGACGGTACCTGAAGAATAAGCACCGGCTAACTACGTGCCAGCAGCCGCGGTAATACGTAGGGTGCGAGCGTTAATCGGAATTACTGGGCGTAAAGCGGGCGCAGACGGTTACTTAAGCAGGATGTGAAATCCCCGGGCTTAACCTGGGAACTGCGTTCTGAACTGGGTAGCTGGAGTATGTCAGAGGGGGGTAGAATTCCACGTGTAGCAGTGAAATGCGTAGAGATGTGGAGGAATACCGATGGCGAAGGCAGCCCCCTGGGACAATACTGACGTTCATGCCCGAAAGCGTGGGTAGCAAACAGGATTAGATACCCTGGTAGTCCACGCCCTAAACGATGTCGATTAGCTGTTGGGGCACTTGATGCCTTAGTAGCGTAGCTAACGCGTGAAATCGACCGCCTGGGGAGTACGGTCGCAAGATTAAAACTCAAAGGAATTGACGGGGACCCGCACAAGCGGTGGATGATGTGGATTAATTCGATGCAACGCGAAGAACCTTACCTGGTTTTGACATGTACGGAACCTTTCGGAGACGGAAGGGTGCCTTCGGGAGCCGTAACACAGGTGCTGCATGGCTGTCGTCAGCTCGTGTCGTGAGATGTTGGGTTAAGTCCCGCAACGAGCGCAACCCTTGTCATTAGTTGCCATCATTTGGTTGGGCACTCTAATGAGACTGCCGGTGACAAGCCGGAGGAAGGTGGGGATGACGTCAAGTCCTCATGGCCCTTATGACCAGGGCTTCACACGTCATACAATGGTCGGTACAGAGGGTAGCCAAGCCGCGAGGCGGAGCCAATCCTATAAAACCGATCGTAGTCCGGATTGCACTCTGCAACTCGAGTGCATGAAGTCGGAATCGCTAGTAATCGCAGGTCAGCATACTGCGGTGAATACGTTCCCGGGTCTTGTACACACCGCCCGTCACACCATGGGAGTGGGGGATACCAGAAGTAGGCAGGCTAACCGCGAGGAGGCCGCTTACCACGGTATGCTTCATGACTGGGGTGAAGTCGTAACAAGGTAGCCGTAGGGGAACCTGCGGCTGGATCACCTCCTTTCTAGAGAAAAGAAGAGGGTTTGGGGCATCCACACTTATCGGTGAACTGTGGCATTGAAGATGCGGTTAAAGGTTTCGGAGGGCAGGCGCAATGTTTGTTGTCCGTAACGGGGCCTGGGTTTGTAGCTCAGCTGGTTAGAGCACACGCTTGATAAGCGTGGGGTCGGAGGTTCAAGTCCTCCCAGACCCACCATGATTGGGGGCATAGCTCAGTTGGTAGAGCACCTGCTTTGCAAGCAGGGGGTCATCGGTTCGATCCCGTTTGCCTCCACCAAAACAGTGCAAATGAAAGCGGATTGTAAAGTTTGCTTTGATTTGCGTTGTTGGGAACAAACATTCCCGATACCGCATTGTTCTTTAACAAATTGGAAAGCCGAAATCAACAAACAAAGACAAAGTTGGTCGGATTTGACTCGGGCATCTGCAAGATGCCGGGGTTTGGGCGGTTGAGGCCGTCTGAAAAGAATCCGGCCGCAGTATTTGGGTGATGATTGTATCGACCGTATCCTGAAAGACAAAAGGCAGGATATGGTACACAACAAAGCAGTAAGCTTTATCAGATTAGGGAATCTAAGCAGGATTGGTAGTCAACGCCGGTTACTGCGAAGTCGGAAGGTTCTTCAAATGATAGAGTCAAGTGAATAAGTGCATCAGGTGGATGCCTTGGCGATGATAGGCGAAGAAGGACGTGTAAGCCTGCGAAAAGCGCGGGGGAGCCGGCAATAAGGCTGAGATCCCGCGATGTCCGAATGGGGAAACCCACTTAGTTTACTAAGTATCCCGGAGTGAATACATAGCTCCGGAGAGGCGAACCCGGAGAACTGAACCATCTAAGTACCCGGAGGAAAAGAAATCAACCGAGATTCCGCAAGTAGTGGCGAGCGAACGCGGAGGAGCCTGTATACGATAGCCGTTGGGATAGAAGAATGACTTGGAAAAGTCAGCCATAGCGGGTGATAGCCCCGTATTCGAAATCCGAATGGTGGTACTGGGTATACGACAAGTAGGGCGGGACACGAGAAATCCTGTCTGAAGACGGGGGGACCATCCTCCAAGGCTAAATACTCATCATCGACCGATAGTGAACCAGTACCGTGAGGGAAAGGCGAAAAGAACCCCGGGAGGGGAGTGAAACAGAACCTGAAACCTGATGCATACAAACAGTGGGAGCCCTTTTGGGGTGACTGCGTACCTTTTGTATAATGGGTCAACGACTTACATTCAGTAGCGAGCTTAACCGGATAGGGGAGGCGCAGGGAAACCGAGTCTTAACAGGGCGCAGAGTTGCTGGGTGTAGACCCGAAACCGAGTGATCTATCCATGGCCAGGATGAAGGTGCCGTAACAGGTACTGGAGGTCCGAACCCACGCATGTTGCAAAATGCGGGGATGAGCTGTGGATAGGGGTGAAAGGCTAAACAAACTCGGAGATAGCTGGTTCTCCCCGAAAACTATTTAGGTAGTGCCTCATGTATCACTTCCGGGGGTAAAGCACTGTTATGGCTAGGGGGTCATTGCGACTTACCAACCCATGGCAAACTAAGAATACCGGAAAGTGCAATCATGGGAGACAGACAGCGGGTGCTAACGTCCGTTGTCGAGAGGGAAACAACCCAGACCGCCAGCTAAGGTCCCCAATGACAGATTAAGTGGTAAACGAAGTGGGAAGGCCCAGACAGCCAGGATGTTGGCTTAGAAGCAGCCATCATTTAAAGAAAGCGTAATAGCTCACTGGTCGAGTCGTCCTGCGCGGAAGATGTAACGGGGCTCAAATCTGTAACCGAAGCTGCGGATGCGCCTGGCGCATGGTAGGGGAGCGTTCTGTAGGCCGTAGAAGGTGTGCTGTAAAGCATGCTGGAGGTATCAGAAGTGCGAATGTTGACATGAGTAGCGATAAAGCGGGTGAAAAGCCCGCTCGCCGAAAGCCCAAGGTTTCCTACGCAACGTTCATCGGCGTAGGGTGAGTCGGCCCCTAAGGCGAGGCAGAAATGCGTAGTCGATGGGAAACGGGTTAATATTCCCGTACTTTGATTCAATGCGATGTGGGGACGGAGAAGGTTAGGTTGGCAAACTGTTGGAATAGTTTGTTTAAGCCGGTAGGTGGAGTGTTCAGGCAAATCCGGGCGCTCAAAACACCGAGAAGTGACGACGAGTATCTACGGATACGAAGCAACCGATACCACGCTTCCAGGAAAAGCCGCTAAGCTTCAGTTGGATCAGAACCGTACCGCAAACCGACACAGGTGGGCAGGATGAGAATTCTAAGGCGCTTGAGAGAACTCGGGAGAAGGAACTCGGCAAATTGATACCGTAACTTCGGGAGAAGGTATGCCCTCTGATGTTAAGCCCTTGCGGTGTAAGCATTGGAGGGTCGCAGAGAATCGGTGGCTGCGACTGTTTATTAAAAACACAGCACTCTGCCAACACGAAAGTGGACGTATAGGGTGTGACGCCTGCCCGGTGCCGGAAGGTTAATTGAAGATGTTAGCGCATCGGATCGAAGCCCCGGTAAACGGCGGCCGTAACTATAACGGTCCTAAGGTAGCGAAATTCCTTGTCGGGTAAGTTCCGACCCGCACGAATGGCGTAACGATGGCCACACTGTCTCCTCCCGAGACTCAGCGAAGTTGAAATGGTTGTGAAGATGCAATCTCCCCGCTGCTAGACGGAAAGACCCCGTGAACCTTTACTGTAGCTTTGCATTGGACTTTGAAGGCACTTGTGTAGGATAGGTGGGAGGCTGAGAAGCAAAAACGCCAGTTTTTGCGGAGCCGTCCTTGAAATACCACCCTGGTGTCTTTGAGGTTCTAACCCAGGTCCGTGATCCGGATCGGGGACCGTGCATGGTAGGCAGTTTGACTGGGGCGGTCTCCTCCCAAAGCGTAACGGAGGAGTTCGAAGGTTACCTAGGTCCGGTCGGAAATCGGACTGATAGTGCAATGGCAAAAGGTAGCTTAACTGCGAGACCGACAAGTCGAGCAGGTGCGAAAGCAGGACATAGTGATCCGGTGGTTCTGTATGGAAGGGCCATCGCTCAACGGATAAAAGGTACTCCGGGGATAACAGGCTGATTCCGCCCAAGAGTTCATATCGACGGCGGAGTTTGGCACCTCGATGTCGGCTCATCACATCCTGGGGCTGTAGTCGGTCCCAAGGGTATGGCTGTTCGCCATTTAAAGTGGTACGTGAGCTGGGTTTAAAACGTCGTGAGACAGTTTGGTCCCTATCTGCAGTGGGCGTTGGAAGTTTGACGGGGGCTGCTCCTAGTACGAGAGGACCGGAGTGGACGAACCTCTGGTGTACCGGTTGTGACGCCAGTCGCATCGCCGGGTAGCTAAGTTCGGAAGAGATAAGCGCTGAAAGCATCTAAGCGCGAAACTCGCCTGAAGATGAGACTTCCCTTGCGGCTTGACCGCACTAAAGAGCCGTTCGAGACCAGGACGTTGATAGGTGGGGTGTGGAAGCGCGGTAACGCGTGGAGCTAACCCATACTAATTGCTCGTGAGGCTTGACTCTATCATTTGAAGGACTTTGAAACATAAACAAAGCCTCAGAGATAAAGCTTACCGATGAAGATACTTCATCACCGATACTCGCAATGTTGGTTAAAGAATAAATAAGCGGAGCAAAACCTCCGTAACGGCTTTTTGATTTGTACAGTTTAAGTCTGGCGGCCATAGCGGGTTGGTCCCACGCCTTCCCATCCCGAACAGGACCGTGAAACGACCCAGCGCCGATGATAGTGTGGATACCCATGTGAAAGTAGGTCACTGCCAGACACCCCTTCAAAGCCCCCGGTACGGAAGTATCGGGGGCTTGCTTTCGGTCAGAAAACAACAAACGGGAAACGCTATAGAAGCGCAGAGATAACGGAATAAGGGAACCAATCCAAATCCCAAAAGTAAAGTGTTGCCGGACGGCAACAACAGTTACCATGGTTACCGTTTGCCGGCGGAAAAGTATTTGAAAAACGGGACCCATCGTTTATGATGAATGCAGTACCGGACAGATGAGGGAAGAAGGGCGGTACCGCCACAATATTCATTACGGAGCAAAACCATGAAACTGAAACTTTATTTATTGGGTATCTTGAGCGCGATAACCCCGACGCTGTTGCTGGCGGCGGTAAACATCAACACGGCAACGGCGGAGGAGCTGAAGGCGCTGCCGGGGATAGGGCCCTCGAAGGCTGCCGCGATAGTGGAGTACCGCAGTCAGAACGGCAGCTTTAAAAGCGTGGACGATTTGAAGAATGTGAAAGGGATAGGCGAAGGGATTCTGTCCAAGTTGAGGGAGGAAGCAACGGTAGAGGGCAAAGCAGCGGGGAAAGCGCAGCCGGCAGTGAAGAAACCGGCCAAGTAGGAGACGGGCGGCACACCGGCCTTTGTTCTGCCTGTGAACAGCTGTCTCCCAAAACAGGATCTCCCCGCTTCTCTTTCTCCCCATACGGCAGCAGCTGCCGTATGGGTTTTGTTTATCCGCAGAGTCTGCCGCGGGCAGTGCGCCGGCGCAGCAGGTACAGGACCGCCAAACGGTGCAGGCATAAACAGGCAGCGGCAGCCTGGCAGAGCGAAACGGCCAGATACCGGGGCGAATCCCAGGCAATGCCGCCGCCCTCTGCCGGCACGCTTAACGAAACAGACCATAACCAAAGAGAGGGGATGCCGAAAGCCAGTACGGCAGTCAAGCCCAGTGCGCGAAAAACGCCGACAGGGAAGTCCTGCTGCCGCAAAACGCTTTGGTTGAGTTTCAGCAAAGTCCACAAACCAAACCCGATAAGGATGGCCATACCCCCGTGTGTGGCCGCCTGAAGCCAGCCAAAGGCAATGTCGGGGGAAACGGGCAGGCCGTCTTTGGGCAGCAGGGATTGGCCCGGGTTGAAGCTTTGCAGAATATTGAGGGTAAAAGTGTATACCGTATCGGCCAATATCAGCCATATCGGCAGCGGAGTCAGTAAGCGCTTCATATTGTAAGGCGGGGATAAAAAACAGTTTGTTTAAAGTAGTGGTGGCGGAGTATGGCAGGGGGTACAGTTAATTTACTTGGCTTTGGTGGAAATGACTATAGTGATCCTTTTTTTATTTCCGCTACGGTGCAGCATCCCAATTTTCAGAACGGTTTTGTAAGCCGACCGGGCAACGGAACAGGTTTGGTGTTACTCATACTCTCTTACGGTTTGCCGCCTTGCATCAAAATGAAAAAATCCACTATATCCGCCGGTTTTCAAGCGGGTACAACAGGCAGAAATGCCGGCAAAATAATGCAGACACATGACAGGCCGTCTGAAAAAACTTTCAGACGGCCTTGCGCCATTATATATGTACGGCTCTAGACTAGCAGCTTTATATAAATTTACTTTAAAAGCCTCCAAAGTTGGTGACCCAGTTCATCAGAGTTTCGGTTCCATCGCCATCCGCATTCCTTCAGGTGCAAATCAAAGTTTTTGGTTACGCCGTTGAATTTGGCGGGCCTTTGTTTGGTAAAACTCCGGAAGCTTTCAATACCATTGATGCGCCCGGTACCATCTGCAAACTCATTTTGTCCGTGATTAACGCGCAAATGTTTAGAGTAGCCCGCATCGACCAGGCCGCTGTAACCGCGCCGGCTATCAGAATAAAAACACTCTCCAGAGAGACCTTTCCCAATATAACAGCTTGAAGTGTTTGCTTTTTACAATCAGGAACGATTTCGGTATAAACCCTGCCGTCTCTTTCGAAAATACCAAAGACGGGTTGTTTAAGCGTTCCTCTGCCACGCTTTGACTTGCCATGGAAACCGCGCTACAAATAGCTTTCATCAACCTTTATGCTGCCGTATAACAGGTCTTTTTGCCCGCTTTGGCAGCGGTATGTTTCGTGCCTGAAAATGCGATACCGGTGGTTGATGGTATTGCGGTTGAAGCCTGTCGGCAAAGCGGTTTTTGAGGCTTCTATACCGACACAAAAATGCTTGATAATTTTTTTGAGCCGATGGTCACTTAACTTGGTGTTATATTTCATTTTTCCAGGCTAACAGAGCTATTCTGCCAGTCTAGAGCCTATGTATATATGCGCTGAGCCGGTTATGAATCCAAATTTCCCAATATAATCCGCAACATCCGGCGCAGTGGTTCGGCCGCACCCCAAAGAAGCTGGTCGCCAACGGTAAACGCGCTGATGTATTCGCCCCCCATGTCCAGTTTGCGGATGCGGCCCACGGGAACGCTGGTGGTGCCGGTTACTTTGGCGGGGGTCAGCTCGCGGATGCTGGCTTCTTTTTCGTTGGGAACCACTTTCACCCAGCTGTTGGCCGATGCCAGCAGCTGCTCGATTTCGGAAACCGGCAGATCTTTTTTCAGCTTCAGCGTGATGGCCTGGCTGTGGCAACG
This sequence comes from Neisseria musculi, assembly GCF_014297595.2. Taxonomy (NCBI): domain Bacteria; kingdom Pseudomonadati; phylum Pseudomonadota; class Betaproteobacteria; order Neisseriales; family Neisseriaceae; genus Neisseria; species Neisseria musculi. The sequence continues at coordinate 2,366,017 of NZ_CP060414.2, forward strand.
CATCGCCCCAATGCGCACGCACAGGCCGTCAATCACGGTGGGATTGCTGCTGCGGCCGAGGATTTTGTTGGTTTCCACGCCGCCTTTCCATTCTTCTTTCGAGCGGCCGTTGCCCAAGTCGGCATCAATCCACGGAATCAGGCTGCCGGCCAGCGGCACGCCGAAGTTGGCGGCGGGGAAAGCATCGCTGCGCAGAAAGTCGGATACTTTGCGGTCGATGTTTAAAATCGCGCCGGCGGGGTCGGCGATTTCGGCTTTGACTTCGTTGTGAATTGCGCCCATGCCTTCAATCAGTTCGCGCATATTTTTGGCACCTGCACCCGAGGCGGCCTGATAAGTCATGCTGGTTGCCCATTCCACCAAATCATTTTGGAATAAGCCGCCTAAGGCCATCAGCATCAGCGATACGGTGCAGTTGCCGCCGATATAGTTTTTTATGCCGCGTTGCCGGGCTTGGTCGATAACGTTGCGGTTGACGGGATCGAGAATAATCACAGCATCATCGTTCATGCGCAGCGTAGAGGCCGCATCAATCCAATAGCCGCTCCAGCCAAGGTCCCGCAGCGGTTTGAATACGGCTTTGGTGTAATCGCCGCCTTGGCAGGTAACAATGATGTCCATCTTCGCCAGTGCGGCAATATCGTTGGCGTCCAGCAGTGTTTTGGTGGTTTGACCGAAATCGGGTGCGGCTCCGCCTACGTTGGAGGTGGTAAAAAATACAGCTTCGGGGATATGGGAGAAGTCGTTTTCCTCCTGCATGCGCTGCATCAAAACCGAGCCGACCATGCCGCGCCAGCCGATGAATCCTACTTTCATTGAGTGCTCCTAAAACAAAAATTGTTTACAAAATAACGCAGAAAATCAAATAATCGCTGTTTTAACTCTCAAGAGTGTAAAAGTAAAGGCTTTTTTATGGTAAGGTGGAAAAAAATTCCAAATCTTAAATAAACGGAGCATCAAATTATGGATATACTTGATTCTAACCCAGCATCGGCAGGCGGAGAAATTGTGGATGTGGATATTGCATCGGCAGGCAGCAGAATTGCGGCCTATCTGTTGAATACGGTATTTACCGTTTTAGTGTTTATTCCTTTGCTTTACAGCATTGTACTGCCTCTTGTGGAGCATTGGGATGAGCAGCACCCCGAAATTTTGAGCCAAATCACATGGAACGGCCCGCTTGTCGCAGGCAGCTTGCTGCTGCTTTTGGTTTATCTGGTTGTACAGATGTGGCTGATGTCGAAGGACGGGCAATCTTTCGGTAAAAGAATATTAAAAATCAGGGTGTTAAAAAGTAATGGTGAAAACCCCGGCTTTTGGGGTACGGTAATGCTGCGCGAGGTTTTGTTTAACGTTATCGTGAGCATTGCTTCAATGATTATTGGTTATTTGATTACACTGGTGCTGAAAGGCGGCACGGAAACCGCGGAATTAATCGGTAATGCCTTATCACAATTGTTGTGGATAGTATGTTTGGTGATGTTGTTCAACAAAACGAAAAACCGCCGCACCTTGCAGGATATATTGGCGGACACAGTGGTGGTTAAGTTGCCGAAAAGATAAGCGCCGGAAGCGGTGAGGACGGAAGGCACTGCTTCATCAAGATTCTGTTTTTATAGCAGACTAATTGCAAGGGGCACTTTAATGCACTACTGTATTGCTTGCGCTTTGGCCGCATCGGGAATGTGTTTTAATCCGCTCTAACCGGCCTGCTTTAAAATAATCAGAGTGTCGGCTAACCTTTACCGCTACTGCTGCACTATTTGCTCTACCTGCATTTTGCCTCTGTGTAGTTATCGGGGGGATTGTGAACTTATTACTTATTATAATGAATAAGGCCGTCTGAAAAGTTTCAGACGGCCTTATAAAGATAAAAAGCACTTGGTGGAAACCAAATGCTTTAAAATCTGGTGGAGGTAAGCGGGATCGAACCGCTGACCTCTTGCATGCCATGCAAGCGCTCTACCAACTGAGCTATACCCCCAAAAGTTTTGGTGGCGAATCAGGGACTCGAACCCCGGACACAAGGATTATGATTCCTCTGCTCTAACCGACTGAGCTAATTCGCCGTTTGATAAGAGCACAATTATACGGTTTTTTTGTTGCGGGGCAACCGCTTTAACGGTGATTATATGTTTTTATTTGATTTTTATGAAAAAATATTTGGAGGCCGTCTGAAAATTTTTCAGACGGCCTTTTGTTATAAAAAAAGCTTAAAGCTTGTGGCAGATGTCGCCGGCGGCAAAGCCCGGCCATGCTACATCCACATCACGGCCGAATGCCATGACTTTAAACAGATCCCCCATTTCGTGTTGGCCTAAAAGTTTGTGAAGCGCGGCGGTTTCACGAATATAAGCAGGTGTGCCGGGTTCGGCGGTTTGTACCAGCAACTCCGTGATGCCGAGATTGAGCAGAAAATTAGCTTGGGTGGTGTAGCCGATTAAATCCAGGCCGCCATCGGTGCCTGCTTGGGCGGCACCGGTAAAATTGACGTGGGCGGTCAGGTCGGTTAAGCCGATTTGAAAAAACGGGTCGTGCACGGTGTGGTGGCGGTAGTGTCCGATTAAAGTGCCCATATGCCGCTGCGGGTGGTAATACTGGGCGGCATCAAAGCCGTAGTCGATGAAAACCAACCCACCCCGCACGAGTTTTTCTGCCAGCGTGCGGATAAAGGCGTGTTGGACGGGGTGCAGCTCGCTGGTGTACGGTTCATTGGACGGAAAACAGGCCGAAGCATCGGCCAGCAAGCCGGCTTGGCTGAGCGGGCGCGGGGATTGGATAAAGGCGTTGTGTTCCAAAGCCACGCCGATTTGCCAAAATTGCCCGTGTTCGCGGCGGATAAGCTCACAGGGCATGGCATCGAGTACTTCGTTGGCGATAATGATGCCGTTAAATGTGTCGGGAAGTTCGGTTAAATGAACGACTTTTCCCGCTGCGTGGGGAGCCTGCTTGTCAATGCAGGCTCGCTGTCGTTCTGCTAATTCATTAGATATTTCAATGATGTAGTAATGATTTAGGCCGTCTGAAAGCGATTGCAGCAAGCTGGCGGCCAATTCGCCGGTGCCGGCGCCGAATTCGTAGATGTTGCCATCGGTTTGCGGCAACAGTGGAATAAGCTGGCGGGCAAGTGTGCGGCCGAACAGGGGCGTAAGGGCAGGGGCAGTTATAAAATCCCCTGCCGCCCCGATTTTGTGCCCCCCTCCGGTGTAGTAACCGTAGCGAGGAGCGTAGAGTGCCAGCTCCATAAAACGGGAAAACGGAATCCAGCCGCCGTATTCGCGGATGTCTGCTGCAATCAGGATTTGCAGGGCTTGGGAAGATATTGCGGCGGTATTGGGAGGGGTGGGTAATTGCACGGTCATAAATGTTAGAAAATGTAAATTTTATCAAAGGGGCGATGTATGATGCCTGTTGTTAGAAATCATACTCTATTTTAATATTTTTACTATATATGGTAATTTTAATAAAAAAATAATACTAGATATAGTGATTTTTATATATACAGGGTGAGCAAAGCAGGTGGCCGGCCTGCTTTTATGATACTTAAGTGTTTGTCTTTTTAGTTGTTTTTCAGAAAAGCAGGTTTGACCGCAATGTTGAAATTGCATATAGTGTGGGTGTGTGGGGCAATGTGTGTCAAAGTGTTACTGTTGCCCGTTTTTAATCACGGAGTGGGATAAAGTGTTTGGCGGTGTTCATGAATTGAGCATAGACAGCAAAGGGCGGTTGGCGGTTCCTGCCAAGTTCCGCGAATTGTTGCTGCGCCATTACACACCGGCTGTGGTGGCAACGCTGGATTCACGCAGCCGCCTGCTGATTTATCCCGAGGCCGAATGGGCGGGCGTGGCTAAACAGCTTTTGGCGTTGAAAACGGCGGGTAATCCAACGCTGCAACGCTATCAAAATTTGTTGCTGCACAATGCCGACACGCTTGAGCTGGACACGGCAGGGCGCGTGTTGCTGCCTGCCAACCTGCGCCGCCGCGTGGATTTTGATAAAGAAGTAACGCTGGTGGGGCGTGCCAACCGTTTGGAATTGTGGGGCCGCGAGCATTGGGAGGCTGAAATGGATCGTGCCTTGGATATTGATCCCGATGAGTTGGCTTCAGAGTTGGGTCAAACGGATTTGCAGCTGTGAACGGTGCCGAAACTTTGCAACACATTACCGTGTTGCTTCACGAAGCGGTGGATGCGCTGGCTGTGCGGGAAAGCGGTGTTTATGTGGACGGCACATTCGGCAGGGGAGGGCATTCCCGCCTGATTCTGTCGAAACTGGGGGCGGAAGGGCGTTTGATAGTGTTCGACAAAGACCCGCAGGCCGTTGCCGTTGCCAATGAATTGGCAGAACAAGACAAACGCGTGAGTGTAGTGCACAACGGTTTCGCCACTTTTCAGACGGCCTTGGACAGGCTGGGCGTTGGTCAAATAGACGGTGCATTGTTTGATTTGGGTATTTCATCGCCTCAGATTGACGAGGCGGCGCGCGGATTCAGTTTCCGTTTCGATGCTCCGCTGGATATGCGCATGGATCCCACCCGGGGCATTTCGGCAGCCGAATGGCTGGCATGTGCGGCCGAGCAGGAAATACACGAGGTAATCAAAAACTATGGTGAAGAGCGGTTTAGTCGCCAAATTGCACGCGCCGTTGTTTCGCAGCGCGCAACGGCGCCCATCGATACAACCCGCAAGCTGGCGCAGCTCGTGGCGCAAAACGTCCGTAGCCGCGAGCGCGGGCAAGACCCGGCGACCCGGACGTTTCAGGCCGTTCGCATCTTCATCAACCGTGAGCTTGAAGAAATAGAAGCCGTGCTGCCGCAGGCAGCGGGTGGGTTGAAAGCAGGCGGCAGGCTGGCAGTAATTGCCTTTCATTCGCTGGAAGACCGTATCGTGAAACAGTTTATCAAGCGTTATTCGCAGCACCCGCCCCTGCCCCGCTGGGCCGCAGTGAAAGAAGCCGACCTGCCGCAGCCGCCGTTAAAGCCGGTGGGCAGGGCAGTCAAACCGGGCAGGGAAGAAACCGCAGCCAACCCGCGTGCACGTTCTGCCGTATTGCGCGTTGCCGAACGCACCGGCGGCAGTTTTACAGCGTTTTATCGTGAAACCCAATAAAAACAATACTGCTCTATTTAGGTTTAATGAGAACGATTTTACAAGCAGCTGAAGCGGGGCAGAATCGGCACCGTGCCGTTTCTACTGCCTGCCCCCTGCGGTTTGGTGTTTTGCTGCTTTTTATTTTGTCCGCTATGGCCGTGTGCGGTTGCCGGTTTAAGAGGCCGTCTGAAAACAGGGCCGTTTGGAAATATGAATAAATTAAACGTAATTTTATTGGCAGCGGCATTGTTGTCGGGTTTGGCGGTAGTAACCGTTCAAGACCGGTCGCGCCAATATTATATGTCGCTGGATAAGGCTGAAAAGCACGAAGTCCGGCTCGAACAGGATTATGCGCGTTTGAAGCTCGAACAGGCCAAGCTGTCGAACCATACACTAATCAAAGAAGCGGCAGAGCGGCAAAGGCTGCATCCCCCGGGCGTATCAGATACGCGCATGATTGAGATGAAATAAAAGGCGGCTTTTTAAAAATACATCAAGGCCGTCTGAAAAAAATGAGAAGTTGCCATGCTGATTAAAAACGAATACAAGCCCCAGATGCTGCCCAAGCAGCCCAAGGCCAAGAAGCCCGTTTCCACCAACGGGCGCATTGCCTTTGTGCTCGGCGGTTTGGCTTTGGCATTTGCCGCTCTGGTGGGGCGCGGGGTTTATCTGCAAACCACGCAGCACGAGTTTCTGAAAAACCAGGGAGACCAGCGTTTTGTGCGTACGGTAGCCTTGCCCGCTTCGCGCGGTACCATTACCGACCGCAACGGTGCCACATTGGCATTGAGCGCCCCCACCGAATCGCTGTATGCCGTGCCTTCGGGCATGGAGATCCAACCTTCTGCCGCACAAATCGAGCAGCTTTCCGCCCTTATCGGGGTGCCCGTTGCCACCATTGAAGAGCGGCTGGCAAAAAAAGATAAAGACTTTATCTATTTGAAACGGCAGCTTAACAAGGAAACTGCCGACAAAGTGGCCGCGTTGGGCATCAAAGGCTTGGCATTCCAGCAGGAAACCAAGCGGCACTACCCGATGGGCAACCTGTTTGCACACGTTATCGGTTTCACCAATATTGACGGCAAAGGCCAAGAAGGGCTGGAATTGGCGCGCGAAGACGAGCTGCGTGGTGAAAACGGCGCCAAAGTCGTACTGCGCGACAACAAAGGCAATATTGTCGACAGCCTTGATTCTCCCCGCAACCGGGATCCGCAAAACGGCAGCGATATGGTGATGTCGCTCGACCAGCGCATTCAGGCGCTGGCTTACGAAGAATTGAACAAAGCCGTTGCCCACCACCGTGCCAAAGCCGGCAGCGCGGTGGTGCTTGATGCGCAAACCGGCGAAATACTGGCTTTGGTAAACAGCCCCGCCTACGACCCCAACCATCCCGGCAGTGCCGACAGCAGCCAGCGCCGCAACAGAGCCGTAACCGATATGCTTGAGCCGGGTTCGGCCATGAAGCCGTTCCCGATTGCCAAAGCACTGGATTCAGGCAAGGCCAATATCCATTCCCGCTTCAACACCCATCCCTACAAAATCGGGCCGGCCACCGTGCGCGACACCCGCGTGTATCCTTCGCTTGATGTGCGCGGCATCATGCAGAAATCCTCCAATGTGGGCACCAGCAAGCTCTCGGCCATGTTCAAGCCCGAAGAAATGTACACATTTTATCAAAGCCTGGGCGTAGGCCGCAGAATGCACTCGGGCTTTCCCGGTGAAAGCCCGGGCATGCTGCGCAAATGGCAAAACTGGAGGCCTATCGAGCAGGCCACCATGTCGTTCGGCTACGGCCTGCAAATGAGCCTGCTGCAACTGGCACGCGCCTACACCGTGATTACCAGCGATGGCGAGCTGTTGCCCGTGAGCTTTGAAAAACAGGAGGCCCCGCCCAAGGGCGAGCAGATTATCAAACCTGAAACCGCCCGTGCCGTGCGCAATATTATGGTTTCTGTAACCGAAAAAGGCGGCACCGGCACCATGGGCGCGGTTGATGGTTTTGACGTGGGCGCGAAAACCGGCACCGCCCGCAAGCTGGTGAACGGCCGCTATGCCAGCAACAAACACGTTGCCACTTTTGTAGGTTTCGCACCGGCCGAAAGCCCGCGCGTGATTGTGGCCGTGTCGATAGACGAGCCAACGGCAAACGGCTATTACGGCGGCGTGGTTGCCGGCCCCGTGTTTAAAGGCATCATGGGCGGCAGCCTCAACATTCTCGGTGTGTCGCCCACCAAGCCCCTGAAGGAAACCCCCACCATTCAGACGGCCAAACGCTAAAGAGTTTTTTATGTTCAGCGAAAGCATTCCCCCGGCTGAAACCGACCTGCCGCCCCTGCTGTGCCAAGATGCAGCGGGGCGGCGGTTGCACTCAGACAGCCGCAAAATCCGCCCCGGCGACATTTTCATTGCCTGCACAGGCGAATATACCGATGGGCGCAGCTTTATTCCCGATGCCATCAGAAACGGAGCCGCCTTTGTATTTTGGGACGATGACGGCAGTTTTTCCTGGCACCCCGCCTGGAACGTTCCCAACCAGGGCATCAAAGATTTGAAAAACAGGGCGGGCATTCTGGCCGCCGCCTTATACGGCAATCTTTCAGACGGCCTTTCGGTTTGGGGCGTAACCGGCACCAACGGCAAAACCTCGATTACCCAATGGCTCGCACAGGCTGCCGACATACTCGAAGGCCGCCCGGGCAGCTGCGCCGTAATCGGCACGGTCGGCAACGGCTTCTGGGGCAGCCTGCAAGAAACCGCCCACACCACGCCCGATCCCGTTTCGGTGCAAACCCTGCTGCACAGTTTCAAACAGCAGGGCGCGCGCGCCGTGGCGATGGAAGTGTCCAGCCACGGCCTCGACCAGGCGCGCGTTAACGGCGTATCTTTTCAGACGGCCGTGTTCACCAATCTCACCCGCGACCATCTCGACTACCACGGCAGCATGGAAGCCTACGGCGAAATCAAATCACGCCTGTTTTACTGGCACGGCCTGCAACACGCCGTGATGAATGCAGACGATGCCTACGGCGCCGGGCTGGCAGGCCGTCTGAAAACCGAACACCCGGGCCTGGCCGTTTACCGCTACGGCTTTGCCGAACACGCCGATATCCGCATCACCGGTTTTACCGCCTCTTCAGACGGCATGACGGTAACGCTCGACACCCCGTGGGGCGCAGGCGAATGCCGAACCCGCCTGCTCGGCCGCTTCAACGCCCAAAACCTCGCCGCCTGCGTAGGCGTGCTGTGCGCTGCCGGCTACCCGCTGCAACACGTGTTGGGCGCACTGGAGCGCATCCGCCCTGCCACCGGCCGCATGGACTGCATCATGAACCCCGGCAAACCGCTGGTGGTGGTCGATTATGCCCATACCCCCGATGCCCTCGAAAAAGCACTCGCCACCCTGCAGGAAATCAAACCGCAAGGCGCAAATCTTTGGTGCGTGTTCGGCTGCGGCGGCAACCGCGACAAAGGCAAACGCCCGCTGATGGGCTTTGCCGCCGTTGCCGGTGCCGACAAAGTGGTGGTAACCAGCGACAATCCGCGCATGGAAGAGCCGGCCGACATCATCAACGACATTCTGCCGGCAGTGCCGGACCCCGAGCACATCGAAGCCGACCGCCGCTCCGCCATCGGCTATGCAGTGAAACACGCCGCCGCAGGCGACATCATTCTGATTGCCGGCAAAGGCCACGAAACCTATCAGGATGTTCAGGGCGAGAAGCATCACTTTTCCGATTTCGAAGAAGCGGAAAAAGCGCTGGCGCAAAGATAAAACCGGATGGCAATTACTGTGTCAGACAGCCTTTGGGGGTGGTTTGAACAGGCCGTCTGAAAACAAAAAGTAAATAAACTCACTGACAGAACGGAAAGGAAAACGAATGGGAATTTATCGTTGTAATAAATGCGGACATTTGGCAGAGCATGCTTGGCAGCCGAATATGACAGAAGTTGCCTGTTTGAAATGCCAAGCACCCAATAAGGTTTACGACACCTTATTTTTTGTGCAGAAGCTTTTGGAGCGCTATTTTGCCGTTAATCGGGAATTACGGGCGCTGAAAGCCCAAGAGCAGGAAATGCCGGAAGATAGCGGCCAAACGCCGCAACAGCAGGAGCAGGAGCAAAATAATTTATTGGTGGGCGTGAATCTCGCCGCAACCGATGTGCTGGCAACAGAAGAGCAGCATGAGCCGCTTAAACAATGGTTTATCAAACAAAATATTGTGCCTGCGTTTGATTTTTCGGCGGTCGATATGAGCGGCTATTTTGACGAGGCCGCTTCGGAAATCGGAGGGAAATACCACATCACTAAGGATATTTTAGGCCGTATCGGGTGGGCATACCGTAACAACCATACCGGAATCAATCTCGACATAGGCAAAATGGCGCAGAAAGATGCGCAACTGATTAACAATATGTGCCGCCAGTTTTACAGCCATACATTATTTGCCAAATATTTTATCAGAAGCAGGAAAAAATTATCCGGCTGAATCTGCAAAAAGCCGCTGCCATCAAGCATTTTTTCAGCGGCGGTTGGTTGGAATGGTATGCCCTGGGCAAAATGTTGGCCGAAGCCAAGCAGCGCGGCAAGACATATGCCTTTTCTTGTGCCCGCAATGTGAAAATCAGATTCAGTAATGAAGATGTGTATGAATTGGATGTGGTTTTCCGGCCGGCCGGGCAGCCGCCGCTGGTGATTGAATGTAAGTCGGGTGAGTTCCGCCAAGATATTGAGAAATATGTGCGGTTGAGAAAGCGTTTGAATTTGCCCGCTGCCAAATTTATTGTGTTGGCAACCGATTTGGAAGATGCTCAGGCAGCGGCATTGGGCAGTATGTACGGATTAACCTTTGTTACACCCAAAACATTAATGAAACATATGCGGGCAGTGATGTAGATTAAGGAAGGAAATGTTTCAGACGGCCTTTGTCGAAACAAATAACAGGCCGTCTGAAACCAACGAAAGGAGCCCGATAAGTGATATCGAAACCTGCCGGGCGGCTGGTGTGTTTTGCTGCAGTTTTCTTGTGGGGCTGTCAAGCCGTGCGCCCGAGCCAAGAGCTGGCCGAACTGCAGGCGCAACCCGCCCCCGCCGCGCAAAGTTTAATCAACCCCGTTAAAGGCAAAAAGTTCGACGACACTTGGGGTGCACTCCGCAGCGGCGGCCGCAGGCACGAAGGCGTGGATATTTTCGCCAAAAGCGGCACGCCCGTGCGCAGCACCACCAACGGCATTATTACCAAGCGCGGCAAAAACAGGCTGGGCGGCAAAGTAATCGGCATACAGGGCCCCGGCGCATGGCACTACTACGCCCACCTGAAAAAATTTGCCGGTGCGAAGTTATACGATAAAGTGAAGGCCGGCGAAGTTATCGGCTATGTGGGCAAAACCGGCAACGCCAAAACCACGCCGCCGCACCTGCACTACGGCGTTTATACAACCCACGGCGGCGCGGTGAATCCTTATCCGTTGATTGACCAGAATAGATGAGTTGAGTTTGGGTAAATTTAAGTATCAGAAGCAAATATAAAAACAATATAACGGAAGGCCGTCTGAAAATATGTTTGAACCGATAAAACCGTGGCGGGATTTTGCCGACCAAGTTGCAGTGCTGGAAAGCAGGGGGATGCGAATTGACGATAGGGAGCGTGCGGAAAAATATCTGCGCCGTATCGGGTATTATCGTTTGAGCGGCTATTTTCATGTTTTCCGACAATGGGATGGGCAAAATCAGGTTTTGCTGGAAACCTTCCGGCCCAATAGCAGTTTTGAGCGTGTTTTATCGCTATATCTGTTTGATAAAAAATTGCGCTTTCTGGCATTGGATGCACTTGAGCGGATTGAAATGGCTGTGCGGGTGGATATCGTGCATATTCTGGGTAAGAAAGATCCGCTGGCTCATGAAAACGCGGCGTGTTTCGATGGTAAGTTTGCCAAAACCATTCAGGCCAACGGGAAGACTAAGTATCAGGAATGGTATGAGCGGCTGGAAGAATTGATTAGAAAAGCCCGGCAACGGAAAATATCTTGTGTCGTTCATAATTTACATAAATACGGGCACTTGCCGGTTTGGGCAGTATGCGGATTATGGGACTTTGGTGCGATGTCCCGCCTATATGAGGGGATGAAGCATCAGGATCAAAATCTCATTGCCCGTAAATACGGTGCGTTGCATGGCGGGATATTTGCGAAGTGGCTGCGTAGTTTGAATGAGATACGTAATATCGCAGCCCATCACGACCGATTGTGGAATACACGCATCGTTCAGCAGGCAGCGCCCATTTCGACAGATGAATATTGGAAAAAACTCAAAAATTACCATCCGTTTTTCTATTTCTGCATTATGCAGCAGATGATGCAAATATTGTGCCCGCATTCTAAATGGGCGGACAGGTTTGATGAGCTGTTGCGTGAATTTCCCGAAGAAGCCGTTATCAGCTTGGCTGCATTCGGATTGCCGGAGCATTATCGGGAATGGGATTTGTGGAAAAAATAAAGGCCACTACATGCAAAAGCAGAGGTAGCGGCCGTTTCGAGATAAATATTACGCTGAATTCGTCTTCAAAGCAACACAATTTGTTTAAAACCAAATCCAAAAATAAGATTGTTTGAAAAATAAAACATTGCGCAAAATGCAGCTCTTTGAATAGAAAAGAAAACAGAACACGAAAATGAAATCTCTAACCCTGAACTTTATCCGCCAAGCCCTGAGCCTGCCGCTGCCGTCTGAAAACGGCGGTGTCGAAATCAAGCGCATCGTAACCGACAGCCGCGACATTCAAAGCGGCGATGTGTTTTTCGCCCTGTCCGGCGAACGTTTCGATGCGCATGATTTTGCGGCAGAGGTGTTGGCCAAAGGCGCGGCGGCGGTTGTGGTGTCGCGCCAAGACTGCGCCGCGCTGCCCGGCGCGTTGAAGGTGGGCGATACGCTGACCGCACTGCAAACGCTGGCGAGGGCCTGGCGCAACGAAATCAACCCGTTTGTGTTCGGCATCACCGGCTCCGGCGGCAAAACCACCGTGAAAGAAATGCTGGCGGGCATACTGCGCCATCGTTTCGGCAAAGAGGCCGTGCTGGCGACGGCGGGCAATTTCAACAACCACATCGGCCTGCCGCTCACCCTGCTCAAGCTCACGCCCGCGCACCGTTATGCCGTGATCGAAATGGGTATGAACCATTTCGGCGAGCTGGCCGCGCTCACACAGATTGCCCGCCCCGATGCGGCGTTGGTCAATAATGCCCTGCGCGCCCACATCGGCTGCGGTTTTGGCAGCGTGGGTGATATTGCCCGGGCCAAAAGCGAGATTTATCAAGGTTTGGGCGCAGACGGCCTGGCGCTGGTTCCGGCCGAAGATGCCCATGCGGCCGTGTTTCAGACGGCCGCACAAGGTTTGAAACAGCAGACTTTCGGTGTGCAGAGCGGCGATATCCATGCCGAAAACATCGTGTTGGAGCCGCTGTCGTGCACATTCGATTTAGTGGCCGGCAACGGGCGTGCCGCCGTCAGGCTGCCGGTGCCGGGGCGGCACAATGTGGCCAATGCTGCTGCTGCCGCCGCGCTGGCGTTGGCCGCCGGCTTGAGCCTGCAAGAGGTTTCAGACGGCCTTTGCGGTTTTACCAACATCAAAGGCCGTCTGAACGTGAAACGCGGCATCAACGGCACCACCGTGTTGGACGACACCTACAACGCCAACCCCGACAGCATGAAAGCCGCGCTCGATGTGCTGGCCCGATTCCCCGCCCCGCGCGTGTTTGTGATGGGCGACATCGGCGAATTGGGCGACAGCGAAGCGGCCGCCATGCACGCCGAAGTGGGTGCATATGCCCGTGATAAAGGCATCGAATCGGCTTATTTTGTCGGCGGTTATAGCGCAGCGGCGGCGGAAGCTTTCGGCGGCAACGGATTGTGGTTTGCCGGCAAGACCCTGCTGATTGAATCGTTGGCACACAATTTGCCGCCGGGCGCGAATGTGCTGGTGAAAGGCTCGCGCTTTATGAAGATGGAAGAAGTAGCCGAAGCGCTGCTGGAAAAGGCCGTCTGAAACCGTTTCAGACGGCCGCCCTGCCGAAGCAACAAACCGACAAACCCAAACACGAGAATCACACACAAAGGAAGCAACCCCCATGCTTTTATGGCTAGCCCACTTCAGCAACTGGTTTTCGGCGCTGAACGTTTTCCAATACACCACTTTCCGCGCCGTGATGGCCGCCTTAACCGCGCTGGCGTTTTCGCTGCTGCTGGGGCCGTGGACGATACGCAGGCTCACCGAATTGAAAGTCGGCCAGGCCGTGCGCCACGACGGGCCGCAAACCCACCTGATCAAAACCGGCACGCCCACCATGGGCGGCTCGCTGATTCTCACCGCCATCACCGTTTCCACCCTGCTGTGGGGCAATCTGGCCAACCCCTATATTTGGATTCTGCTGCTGGTGTTGCTGGCCACCGGCGCGCTGGGTTTTTATGACGACTGGCGCAAAGTGGTTTATAAAGACCCTAACGGTGTGTCGGCGCGGTTTAAAATGGTGTGGCAGTCGGGCGTGGCACTGGCGGCGGGGCTGCTGCTGTTTTATGTGGCGCAAAACTCGGCCAACAATATTCTGATCGTGCCGTTTTTCAAACAAATCGCCTTGCCGCTGGGCGTGGTGGGCTTTGTGGTTTTGGCTTATCTCACGATTGTGGGCACTTCCAACGCGGTCAATCTCACCGACGGCTTGGACGGTCTGGCCGCTTTCCCTGTGGTGCTGGTGGCGGGCGGTTTGGCGATTTTCGCCTACGCCGGCGGCCATGCGCAGTTTGCCCAATATCTGCAACTGCCCTATGTGGCCGGCGCCAACGAAGTGGTGATTTTCTGCACCGCCATGTGCGGCGCCTGCTTGGGCTTTTTGTGGTTCAACGCCTATCCCGCGCAAGTGTTTATGGGCGATGTGGGTGCGCTGGCCTTGGGCGCGGCCTTGGGCGCGGTGGCGGTGATTGTGCGTCAGGAGCTGGTGCTGGTGATTATGGGCGGCCTGTTTGTGGTGGAGGCCGTGTCCGTGATGCTGCAGGTGGGCTGGTATAAGAAAACCAAAAAACGCATCTTTCTGATGGCGCCCATCCACCACCACTACGAACAAAAAGGCTGGAAAGAAACACAGGTGGTGGTGCGGTTTTGGATTATCACCATCGTGCTGGTGTTGGTGGGCTTAAGCTCGCTGAAAATCCGCTGACGGCCGTCTGAAAAGTAAAGGCCGTCTGAAAAGCATAACCTATTGCCGCCATACCCGGGTATGACGAAATATTTGAGTATGACGAAATATTGATGGGCAGCAACATGAATTGGCAAAACCAAAAAATCCTCGTTGCCGGCCTCGGCAGCACCGGCGTTTCCATGATTGCTTATCTGCGCCGCGCCGGCGCGCAGGTGGCGGCTTATGATGCCGGTTTGAATCCCGGGCGCGAAGCGCAGCTTAAGCAGCTTTTCAAAGGCTTAAACTGCCATACAGGCCGTCTGAAAGACGTTTTGGCGCAGGGTTTCGACATTCTCGCGCTCAGCCCCGGCATCAGCGGGCGCACGCCTGAAATCGCCGCATTCCAACAAAACGGCGGCAGAGTGGTCGGGGACATCGAAATCCTCGCCCGTATCGTGAAAGCGCGCGGCGACAAAGTGATCGCCATCACCGGCAGCAACGGCAAAACCACCGTAACCAGCCTGGTGGGCCACCTGTGCGCGAAATGCGGGCTGGACACTGTGGTGGCCGGCAATATCGGCACGCCCGTGCTCGAAGCCGAATTGCAGCGCGAAGGCAGAAAAGCCGATGTGTGGGTGCTCGAACTTTCCAGCTTCCAGCTCGAAAACACTGAAAGCCTTACCCCCGATGCCGCCGTGGTGCTGAATATTTCCGAAGACCATCTCGACCGCTACCGCAACCTGCTCGACTACGCCCACACCAAAGACAAAATCTTTGGCGGCAGCGGCGTGCAGGTGCTCAACGCCGATGATGCGCTGTGCCGCGCCATGAAGCGCAGCGGCCGCCGGGTAAAATGGTTTTCGCTGGAAAATGAAACCGATTATTGGGCAGATGTTCAAACTGGCCGTCTGAAAGCGGGCGGCAGCGTTTTGCTCGACACCGCCGCCGTGCCGCTGCAAGGCCTGCACAACGCTGCCAACGTTTTGGCCGCGCTTGCTCTGTGCGAAAGCATCGGCCTGCCGCGAACCGGGCTGCTGCAACACATTCAAACCTTCAAAGGGCTGCCGCACCGCGTGGAAAAAGTGGGCGTAAAAAACGGCATCACCTTTATAGACGACAGCAAAGGCACCAATGTCGGCGCTACCGTTGCCGCCGTTTCCGGCCTGCAAAGCCCGATTGTGCTGATTGCCGGCGGGCAGGGCAAAGGGCAGGATTTCACCCCGCTGCGCGCCGCGCTGCAAAACAAAGCCCGCGCAGTGTTGCTGATCGGCACCGATGCGCCGCAAATCCGCCGTGATTTAAGCGGCTGCGGCGTGGAGCTGATGGATTGCGAAACCCTGCCCGAAGCCGTTCAGACGGCCTATCGGCTCGCGCAAAGCGGCGATGTTGTGCTGCTTTCCCCCGCCTGCGCCAGCTTCGATATGTTTGAAGGTTACGCGCATCGGGCAGAAGTGTTTGTTAAGGCGTTTGAGGCGTTGTGAAGGCAGTCTGAAAAGTCCCGGCAACGGCTGCATTGGGTGTGCGGCCGCGGCGTTTGAAAACAGCGAAACCTCGGGCAGCTGTCTTTTTCACGTTTTGCGGCGGGCTGTTTGGCGCGGTGTCTGAAAACCGGGGGGGGGGGCTGTCCGTGCCGGACAAACCGGTGCCTGAAACGCCCGAGGCGCAATATGCCGCAGTGCAGATTGTTTCAGACGGCCTTGTGCCGCAGCGCAGAAAAGCCGTTTGTTTGAAATTCAAATGCAATAATTTTTACAGCAATATGATTACAGAATCCAAAATCCTCGACCGCAAAATTCTGCGCAGCGGCCACAAAACCGACCAATCGCTGCTGTGGATGGTGATACTGATGGTGTCGTTCAGCCTGCTGATGATTTATTCCGCCTCCATCGCTTATGCCGCCCACGACGGCGGCGACCAGTGGTTTTATCTTTCGCGCCAGGCCGCGTTTCTGGGCACAGGCGCTTTGGCGGGGCTGGCTGCATTTAAAGTGCCGATGGCCAAGTGGAAGAAATACACGCCGTGGATTCTGTTTGCCGCCCTGCTGCTGCTGGCGGCGGTGTTGGCCGTGGGGCGGGAGATCAACGGCGCAAAACGCTGGATACACTTGGGGCCGGTGAATCTGCAGCCCACCGAAATATTCAAGCTGGCAACGATTTTATATTTGTCGAGCTTTTTCACCCGCCGCGCCGAAATCTTGAAGCAGTTTAAAAAAGTGCGCTTTTCCGCCGTGCCGGTGGGCATAGGCTTGGGGCTGATTATGTTGGAGCCGGATTTCGGCTCGTTTGTGGTGGTAACGGCCGTGGCGATGGGGCTGCTGTTTTTAGCGGGGCTGCCGTGGCGTTGGTTTTTGATGATGGTGGGCATCGGCTTGGCCAGCATGGTGGCGCTGATTGCCGTTGCTCCTTACCGTATGGCGCGGGTGTCGGCATTCTTAAACCCGTGGGAAGACCCGCTGGGCAAGGGCTACCAGCTCACCCACTCGCTGATGGCGATTGCGCGCGGAGAATGGTTCGGCGTGGGCTTGGGCGCGAGTTTGGAGAAGCGTTTTTATCTGCCCGAAGCGCATACCGATTTTATTTTGGCGGTTATCGGCGAAGAATTTGGCTTCGTGGGCATTTCGGTGCTGATTTTCTGCTATGCGTGGCTGGTGTGGCGGGCGTTTTCCATCGGCAAGCAGGCGCGCGATCTGGAATTGTTTTTCGGTGCGTTTGTGGCCAAAGGCATCGGCATCTGGCTGGGCATTCAGAGTTTTTTCAATATCGGCGTGAACATCGGCCTGCTGCCCACCAAAGGCTTAACCCTGCCGCTGATGTCCTACGGCGGTTCGGCAGTGATCATCATGCTGGTGTGTATGGCTTTGCTGTTGCGCGTGGACTATGAAAACCGCCTGAAAATGCGCGGCTACAAAGTGGAAGCATAACACGGCCGCCCGTGGTAAAAGCCGTCTGAAAAACCGTATCAACCCAAAATATCATGATAGCGAAACAGCGCAACAGGCAGCGGGAAGCCGAGGCTGCAGGCAATGCAGACGGCCGGCACCATTCTGCCGCTTTGGCGGTCTGCCGGGTTGTTTTTGAGCCGGGACGGAGCTGCGCCGTATCGTTTCGCGTTGTTTTACGATAAAAAAGGATTATTCAAGTTATGGGCAGTAAAACCTTTATGCTGATGGCCGGCGGCACCGGCGGCCATATTTTCCCCGCACTGGCGGTGGCCGAAGCCCTGCGCGGACACGGGCACCATGTGGTTTGGCTGGGCAGCGCAGACTCGATGGAAGAGCGCATTGTGCCCAAGCACAACATCCGCCTCGAAACGCTGGCGATTAAAGGCGTTCGCGGCAACGGCTGGAAGCGCAAGCTGGAATTGCCGTTTACCTTGTTCAAAACCGTGCGGGCGGCAATGCGGGTGATTGAAAAACACCGTGTCGATTGCGTTATCGGCTTCGGCGGTTTCGTTACTTTTCCCGGCGGCGCGGCTGCCAAGCTGTCGGGGGTGCCGATTGTGATTCACGAGCAAAACGCCGTGGCCGGCTTGGCCAACAAACAGCTTGCCCGCTGGGCGCGCCGCGTTCTGTATGCTTTTCCGCGCACTTTCGCCAACCACGATGGTTTGGTCGGCAACCCCGTGCGCGCCGACATCAGCAACCTGCCGCCGCCCGCCGAGCGTTTTGCGGGGCGGAAAGGCCGTCTGAAAGTGTTGGTGATGGGCGGCAGTTTGGGGGCAGACGTGCTCAACCAAACCGTGCCGCGGGCGCTGGCGCTGCTCACAGAAAGCGAACGCCCGCAGATTTACCATCAGGCGGGGCGCGGCAAGCTCGGCACGCTCAAAACCGACTACGAAGTGCTTAACGTGCAGGCCGAATGCGTGGAGTTTATCGATGATATGGCCGCCGCCTATGAAAATGCCGATGTGGTTATCTGCCGCGCGGGTGCACTCACGGTTGCCGAGCTGACCGCCGCCGGGGTGGGCGCGCTGCTGGTGCCGTATCCCCACGCGGTGGACGACCACCAAACTGCCAACGCCCGCTTTATGGTGCAGGCCGATGCCGGCTTGCTGCTGCCGCAGTCGCAGCTCACTGCCGAGAAACTGTCGGAAGTGTTGTGGGCGCTCGACCGCGAACGCTGTCTCGAATGGGCCGAAAACGCCCGCACGCTGGCCATGCCCTACAGTGCCGATGATGTGGCGGTTACCGCGATTGCCGCCACCTTGTGAGCGGAGCGGGGAAAGGTTTTTCAGACGGCCGGCTGCTGCAAAGGGCGTTTGCCGGTTTGGCGCAAACGCAATGCTTGGGAAGCAGCACAAAACCCGCACGGCAGCAACCTTCTGAACACCCTTTTACATTAAAACCATAGCGTATCCGCCCACCGCCCTTTAAAATAACGCCTTTCGGATTTTCAGACGGCCTTAAGGCCTTGAGGCCGTCTGAAACGGGAAACAGGCTTCAGGAAAACAACAACGTGAAAAACAGAGTCAATCATATTCATTTTGTCGGCATCGGCGGTTCGGGCATGAGCGGAATCGCCGAAGTGCTGCACAACCTGGGGTTTAGAGTGTCCGGCTCCGATCAGGCGCAAAGCGCAGTAACACAGCATTTGAGCGGTTTGGGCATCCGGGTTTGCTCCGGCCACACTGCAGATCACGTTGCCGATGCCGATGTGGTGGTGGTTTCCACCGCCGTCAAACCCGACAATCCCGAAGTGCGGGCGGCCCAAGAGCGGAAAATCCCCGTGATTCCGCGTGCGCTGATGCTGGCCGAGCTGATGCGCTTCCGCGACGGCATTGCCGTTGCCGGCACGCACGGCAAAACCACCACCACCAGCCTCACTGCCTCTATTCTGGCGGCGGCCGGCATGGATCCGACCTTCGTTATCGGCGGCAAACTCACTGCCGCAGGCACCAACGCCCGCTTGGGGCAGGGTGAATATCTGGTGGCCGAAGCAGACGAATCCGATGCTTCGTTTCTGCATCTTACGCCCATTATGTCGGTGGTGACCAATATCGACACCGACCATATGGACACCTACGACCACAGCGTTGAAAAACTGCATCAGGCGTTTGTGTCGTTTATCCACCGTATGCCGTTCTACGGCAAAGCGTTTTTGTGTACCGACAGCGAACACGTCCGTGCCATCGTGCCGCGTATCAGCAAGCCCTATGCCACTTACGGTTTGGATGAAAGTGCCGATATTTACGCTACCGGCCTGCGGGCGGAAGGCGAAAAAATGCGTTTCAGCGTTCATGTGAAGCAGGAGGGTATCGAGCCGTTTGAAGTGGTGCTGAATATGCCCGGCCGCCACAACGTGCTCAATGCGCTGGCCGCCATCGGCGTGGCGCTCGAAGTTGGCGCATCGGTGGAGGCGGTTCAGCAGGGCTTGCTGGGTTTTGCCGGAGTCGGCCGCCGTTTTCAGAAATACGGCGGCATCGCCCTGCCCGGCGGCGGCAGGGCGATGCTGATCGACGACTACGGCCACCACCCTGTAGAAATGGCCGCTACGCTGGCCGCTGCGCGCGGCGCGTATCCCGGCAAACGTTTGGTGTTGGCCTTCCAGCCGCACCGCTACACCCGCACCCGTGATTTGTTTGAAGACTTCGTGGGCGTGTTGAACACCGTTGATTTGCTGGTGCTGACCGAAGTGTATGCCGCCGGCGAAGAGCCGATTGTGGCCGCCGATGCCCGCGCGCTGGCGCGTGCCGTGCGCGTGTTGGGCAGGCTCGAGCCGATTTACTGCGAAGATGTCAATGCTCTGCCCGGCACCTTGTTGAGCGTGTTGCAAGACGGCGATGTGGTGCTGACCATGGGCGCAGGCAGCATCAACAAAACCCCGCAGGCGCTGGCGGGGGCGCAGGCTGGGCGGCAGGGCAGCGGCAATGCCGTCTGAAAAATAATCAAACACAGGGGCTGCCGATTGTTGGTGCAAACCAAACCGATAAACAGGCCGTCTGAAAAAGAAAGAAACCGTAAATATGCAAGATTTTGGCAAAGTTGCCGTGTTGATGGGCGGATTTTCCAGCGAGCGCGGGGTGTCGCTCGAAAGCGGAGCCGCCGTTGTTGCCGCCCTGCAAAGCAAAGGCATAGACGCACACCCGTTCGACCCGAAAGAAACTCCTTTGCACGAGCTGGAAGCCCGGGGCTTTCAGACGGCCTTCAATATTCTGCACGGCACTTACGGCGAAGACGGTGCCGTGCAGGGCGCGCTCGAGCTTTTGGGCATACCCTACACCGGCAGCGGCGTGACGGCTTCGGCCGTAGGCATGGACAAATACCGCTGCAAACTGATTTGGCAGGCACTGGGGCTGCCTGTGCCCGAATTTGCCGTATTGCACGATGACAGCGATTTCGATGCCGTTGAGCGCGGGCTGGGTTTGCCGATGTTTGTGAAACCCGCTGCAGAAGGCAGCAGCGTGGGCGTGGTGAAAGTAAAAGAAACAGGCCGTCTGAAAGAGGTGTATAACAGTCTCAAACACTTGCACGGCGAAATTATTGCCGAGCGTTTTATCGGCGGCGGCGAGTATTCCTGCCCCGTGATTAACGGCAAAGGCTACCCCGCCATCCGCATCATTCCCGCCACCGAATTTTACGATTACGAAGCCAAATACACGCGCGATGATACCGTTTACCGGTGCCCGGCTGATTTGAATGCAGCCGATGAAGCCCTGATGCGCTCGCTGTCGGTGCGTGCCGCACAGGCAATCGGTGCCGAAGGTGTGGTGCGCGTGGATTTCTTGAAAGACACGGACGGCAAGCTGTATCTTCTTGAAATCAATACCTTGCCCGGCATGACCGGCCACAGCCTGGTGCCGAAGTCGGCTGCCCAAACCGGCTTGAGCTTCGCCGATTTATGTGTTGAAATTCTGAAAACCGCTCATGTGGGATAATGCAGGCGCCCTGAGGCGCATAACCCGTTGGCTGATGATTCTGGTAGTGGCAATACTGCTGGGGGCATTGACCGTTTGGGTTTACAATTCGCCGTATTTTCCGGTGAAACAGGTCAAAATCGAAGGCGAAATACGGCGCACCGGCAGCAAGCAGCTGCAAACCGTGGCGCAGAAATATATACGCGGCAACATCTTCCGCGCTGATTTGAACGGTGCTCGGGAAGCGTTTGCCAAGCTGCCGTGGGTGGATAAAGTAACCGTGCGCCGCCGTTTGCCCGACACAGTCGAAATCGGCCTCATCGAGCGCATTCCTGTGGCGCGCTGGAAAGAATCAGGCCTGCTCGACAGCAACGGCAACCTTTTCACTGCCGCTACCGATGAAAAATTCCCTGTGTTTTCAGGCGGAGCGGGAACCGGCAAAATTATGGTGAAGCATTTCAACGAATTTAACGCCGTTTTAAAACCCTTAGGTTTGGTCGTTGCCGAACTTGAGTATTCACCGCGATCGGCTTGGACGGTAGGGCTGGATAACGGTATTTCCGTGCGCTTGGGTCGCGAAAACGAAACCGAACGCCTGCAACGCTTCGCCGAAATGTGGCCGGGCATTTTGCAGGCGCAGCAAGGCAACTTGGCCTACGTGGATATGCGCTACCGAGACGGATTCG
Source organism: Neisseria musculi (assembly GCF_014297595.2). NCBI lineage: Bacteria > Pseudomonadati > Pseudomonadota > Betaproteobacteria > Neisseriales > Neisseriaceae > Neisseria > Neisseria musculi. The sequence goes on from NZ_CP060414.2 coordinate 2,387,810, forward strand.
CCGTGCGCTACCACGACAAGCGGCAGGAGCCGCAGGCAGGCAGGCCGTCTGAAAACAGTGCATCAGGCATCGAACTGCAAAACCGACAGTAATCAGCAAACGAATGGGACATCATGGTAAAAGGCAAATACATCAGTGCATTGGATATAGGCACTTCTAAAGTTATCGCATTAATCGGCGAAGTGCACGAAGATAACGAAATCCATATTATCGGCTTGGGGCAGGCACCTTCGCGCGGCCTCAAAGCCGGCATGGTAACCAATATCGATGCCACCGCCCAAGCCATCAAACAGGCCATGGAAGAGGCAGAGCGTATGGCCGACTGCAAAGTCGACAGCGTAACCACAGGTATTGCCGGCAACCATATCCGCAGCCTCAATTCGCAAGGCGTGGTGAAAATCAAAGACGGCGAAGTTTCCCAAGCCGACATCGACCGCGCCATCGAAACTGCCAAAGCCGTCAATATTCCGCCAGACCACAATATTCTGCACACCGTGGTGCAGGAATACATCATCGACAACCAGCCCGGTGTGAAAGAGCCCATCGGTATGAGCGGGGTGCGCCTGGATACCCGCGTGCACATCATTACCGGTGCGATTACTGCCCTGCAAAACATTCAAAAATGCGTCAACCGCTGCGGCCTGCATATGGAACAGATTATGCTGCAGCCGTTGGCGAGCGGTCAGGCCGTGTTAACCGAAGACGAAAAAGACTTGGGCGTTTGTGTAATCGACATCGGTGGCGGCACCACCGACATCGCTGTTTACACCAACGGTGCCATCCGCCATACCGCTGTGATTCCGGTTGCAGGTGATTTGATTACCAAAGATTTGGCACAAGCCTTGCGCACGCCGCATAACGCCGCCGAATACATCAAAATCAACCACGGCGTTGCCATCGCCACCATGGAAGGCTTGGATGAAATGATAGAGGTGCCCAGCGTGGGCGACCGCCAGCCGCGCCAGATTTCCCGCCGTGTTTTGGCCAGCGTAATCGGCCCGAGGGTAGAAGAAATTTTAGAGCTTACCCTTAATGAGCTGCGCCGCAGCGGTTTTCCCGAAGAAGTGCTTACCTCGGGCGTGGTGCTCACCGGCGGCGCATCGCTGCTTACCGGCATCGTTGATTTGGCCGAAGACGTGTTCAATCTGCCCGCCCGTATCGGCGTGCCGCACGAAATAGGCGGCGTTTCCGAGCGCATCCGCAACCCCAGGTATGCCACGGCTATCGGCCTTCTCCAGGCCGCCCGAGGCGAAGTTTCAGGTGCCCCCGTTACCGGGGTTGTAGCCATCAGGGAACCGAAAGAAAACTGGCTGGTCAGGCTGAAAGAATGGTTGAAGAATAATTTTTAAAATTCTCGTAAAAATGTAAGAAGAATTTTGCCAGTAAGCAGGGGCTTCTTATATAATAACGCCAAATTTTGCAGCTATTTAGCCGTCATTTGTTTGCCCGTCCTAACGCAGGGCGCAGAGGAGTATTTTATGGAATTGGTTTACGATGTAGTAGAGGCCGCCGCAAGCCCTGCGGTTATTAAAGTTATCGGTATCGGCGGCGGCGGTTGTAATGCCATTAACAATATGATCTTAAATACTGTTCAAGGGGTGGAATTTATCAGTGCCAATACGGATGCCCAATCTTTGGGCAGAAGCAACGCTGCCAAACGTATTCAGCTGGGCACCAACCTGACACGCGGCTTGGGTGCGGGTGCCAACCCTGAAATCGGTCGTGCAGCAGCCCAAGAAGACCGAGAGGCCATTGCCGATGCCATCCGCGGTGCCAATATGCTGTTCATTACAACCGGCATGGGCGGCGGAACCGGCACGGGAGCTGCTCCCGTTGTTGCAGAAATTGCAAAAGAGCAAGGAATCCTGACCGTTGCCGTGGTAACCCGCCCGTTCGGCCACGAAGGCAAACGCGTACACATTGCCCAAGAAGGCATGGATCACCTGAAAAGCCAAGTGGATTCCCTGATTGTTATCCCGAACGACAAATTGATGACGGCGTTGGGTGAAGACATTACCGTGCGCGAAGCGTTCCGTGCTGCCGATAATGTATTGCGGGATGCAGTTGCCGGTATTTCCGAAGTGGTGACGCGGCCCGGTTTCATCAACTTGGATTTCGCCGATGTGAAAAATGTGATGAGCATTATGGGCATGGCGATGATGGGTTCAGGTTTCGCGCAAGGTATCGACCGTGCCCGCTTGGCAACCGAGCAGGCCATTTCCAGCCCGCTGTTGGATGACGTAACCCTAGATGGTGCGCGCGGCGTATTGGTAAACATCACCACGGCGCCCGGTTGCCTGAAAATGTCTGAATACCGCGAAATCATGAAAGTGGTGGACGAATACGCACATCCGGATGCCGAGCGCAAATATGGTACTGCCGAAGATGAAGGAATGGAGGAAGACGCTATCCGCGTAACCATCATCGCTACCGGCCTGAAAGAAAACACCGCTGCCGTCCCAAACAACCTGCGCATGGTGAAAACCCAGCAGGCAACCGGTACAGACGATGGTTTTAGCAACATTAACGGCTTGATCCGTTCCGGCCGCAGCACCCGCAGCATGAATTTGACTGCTTCCGATTTCGCCAACCAATCTGTGCTGGACGATTTTGAAATTCCCGCCATTTTACGCCGCCAAGCCGACTAACCGTTATCGTTTTGATACTTGAAAAGGCCGTCTGAAAACCTGCTTCGGTTTTCAGACGGCCTTTTGATTTTTATTAAATTAATTGCTCTTTTTGGCTGAACTTAAATACACTAACGATAAGTCAAAGTAATATTAACCACCGATACCGTTATATCTGAAGGAGCAAAACATGCATTTGCAAATATTGGCTGTATGCACTTAACCGCATTGGCCGCCTGTCAAAAAGAAGCAACACCCGCTGCGCCTGCGCAAGCACCGCAGCAGGCAGTAGCACCCACTTCGGGTGAGAGCCTGATCCGCGAGCCGGTTGCCGCGCAAAGCCAACCTGCGCAGGCGATTCAAACCAAAACGGTTGGTAACGACACCATCCATCTAACAAAAGCCAAAGTGGTCGGTCAGATTCTGAATGTGGAGTTTGTGGCCGTTCCGCCCAAAGCACCCGACGGCAAATACGATTATTTTGCAGGAAGTTCTCATAAATTAGCCGATTTCGACTATATCGATAAAACCACCAGCAAAAAGATTACCCTGTTGCAAGACGAAAACGGCAAATATATGGCCGATCCCATCAATAATACTCACCATAAAGAAATACGCATTCCCGGCTCCACAAGACACCCGCTAACTATTTCGCTGAAATTCCCTGCCCCGCCCGAGACTTCACCCACCATCACCATTGATTTTCCTAATATAGGTTCGTTTGAATCCGTTCCCGTGAGCCGTTAAGTTTTCGGATACGGGGTTTTCAGACGGCCTATCAATCAAGATCAGGCCGTCTGAAAACCGTTTCGCCGAAAAATTTAAAAAAAACAGCCATATCCGCACATAATTGGGCTTGAATCCGAATATGTCGGCGCTGCGGCTAAGATTAGGGAGTGTAGCCGGAAAGCGCTGCGGCGGTATTTTTGGTTAAAATCCGCATCTGCTGCTTTTAGGTAGCATAGCGGACTTGCGAAGCTAAAATGCTCGCAAGATGTTCAATCTTGCTGTGCTTTTTGCCTTGCATCTGCAGATTTTCCCTCAAAAAACGCTTCACAAGCCTTCTGACTACACTCCCTAAGTTAATCCGACTTTAATTTTTTTAAAGAGCAATCCGATGAACGCCACAACCGCATTTTCCCTTTTTGCCGCCGTTGCCTTATGCGCCTGCAACCCGCAATCTTCAGGCAGCCAAGCACCTGCCGCTGCCGCCTCCGCCCAAAACACGCAGGCGGAAACGCCGCCGCCTGCTTCTGTGCCCGCGCAAGCCGCACCGGCCCAACAAGCCCAACCCGCATCATCTGCTTTGCAAACAGCCGAGCCGCAACCTGCTGCCGCACAAACAACTTCTGCCCCCGTTTCATCAGTTTCTGCACAAGGCAGTAATCTGTCGGCAACCGGCAGCAGCCTGAGCGCGCAGCAAACGGGGTTCAATATCGAAATCAATCTGGCTTCCGATGTGTTGTTCGATTTCGATAAGGCCGATTTGAAACCCGAGGCTGATGCCGAGCTGCAAAAGGCCGCCGAAGTGATACGCGAAAAGGGCAAAGGGCTGATTCTGATCACAGGCCACACCGATAGCAAGGGCAGCAAAGCCTACAATAAAAAGCTCTCGCTGGCGCGCGCAGAGGCCGTGAAGCAATGGTTTGAAAAACACGGCCTGCATTATGATTACCAAACCGATGGCAAAGGCGCGGCCGATCCAATTGCGCCGAACACCAACGAAGACGGCAACGACAACCCCGAAGGCCGCGCCAAAAACCGCCGCGTAGAAATCGTGATCAACAAAACCAAGCGGTTGGGTGAATAAACGGTTTTCATAGGTTGAAATTTTTGCAAAAAAGCCGTCGTAATCCTGAATTTATTTAGGGGCTTACGAAGCAAAATCAGCAAAAATGATGTTAAGCTTCTGATATACCTATTAAAAACAAATACCAAAAGTTCAGTAAAATTACCGAATCAAAATTCCGTCAAATCCTGCGCCTTTTCACACTTGATTTGACCGCTTCCGATACCGCCAGACTCACCGGCACCAGTACCCAAAGTGCCAATATCTGTTTCTCAAACTGCGTTGCCGTATGGCTGCTGAATGTGAACGGCAAACTCCCTCTGCCGGTGTGGTCGAACTGGACGAATCCTACTTCGGCTCCAAACGCATCCGAGGGCGGGCGGGGGAGAGGGAGGCAAAACCATTGTTTTCGGCATCTTAAAACGGGACGACAAAGTCTATACCGAAGCGGCTATCACGGCTTGGTTGATATGGGCTGTGAAAAGCACTTCAGGGTACATCATGGTGTAGACGAGTTCGCCCGGGGTGCGCAACACATTAACGGCATCGAATTGTTTTGGGGTTATGCCAAAAACCGCTTGGTTAAATTTAACGGTGTACCGAAACAGACTTTTTATTTACATTTAAAGGAAACCTAATTTCGCTTCAATCACAGGCATGATGATCTGTATTAGTCTTGCTTAAAATACTGAGAAATCGACCCTTGGGCTAATTTTGCTTCCTAAGCCCCTTCTTTATTGCAAGCCCTTGCCCAAGTCATTTGATTACTAGGGTTGTTGATAAATATAAGGGGCTGATCTACTTCGGCCCCTTATATTATTTTAATGGTTAGCTTTAGAATGGTTCGTTCAAATCATATTTTCTAGAAACTACTTTGCCATATAATACCCAGCCTGCGAATACGGCAATACTGCCCCAATACATTGCCTCCATACCCGAGCTGTAAAGCGCATAGAAACTGTACAGATTACCGATAAAAGCAATGATGCTGGTGAATACCATTTCTTTATGCGGAACATCGCTGGTTTTTTGCAACACAATAATTGCCGACATTGACAGGATATACGGTATTAAATTGGTTACTACAGCTAGATTCACCAAAATATCGAACTGTTTGCTCAAACCCTCGTCCATAGTCATCAAAGCCAACACGGTTTGTATTGAAGCGATGATAATCATACCGAGTATAGGAGTATTGTTGGAGGTTGCTTTGCCAAACTGTGGGATAAAGTAGCCTTCATCGGCACCAGCTTTAAACACTTGCGCGATGGTAAACTGCCAACCTAATAGTGATCCTGTGCAGGAAATGATCAGCAAACCCATTACAATTTGACCAATGGTGTTGTTAAACATTGAAGCAAACACCAATCCGAAAGGGGCATCAGTTGATGCTAATTGAGTGTTGGGTACAATACCGGCTACTACATTGGTGGAAACAATGTAAATAATGGCAGTTAGCAGCGTTCCCCATAGTACTGCAATCGGCACGTTTTTCTCGGGGTTGTCTACGGCATCGGAATTGGCACAGGCCGACTCTAAACCTAAAAACGCCCACAAAGTAATCGCGATAGAAGACGGAATTGCCTCAAACAGCCCCATATTGTGTGGGTTCCATGCGTCAGCATACATTGATGGGCTGAACCAGAACCAGCCGATAATCGATACGCCGATAACCGGAATAATTGCACCCCAAACGGTTATACCGCTGATTTTACCGGTAATGCCGGCACCGCCAAAGTTGGCTACCATCGTCAGCCAAACAAAAATAATTGCCCCTAAAGCAGCTTGAAAAGGCGATAGCTGCCAGTTCATTAACACGGCTAGATAGCCCACTGCGGAAATGGCGATTGCCACATTAGCAATCAATAGTGAGACGGCATAAGTGTAGTTGGCCATAAAATTTCCGGATTTACCGAATGAATATTCGGCATAACCGCCCATGCCGCCCGATTTAGTACTGAAACGGCCGCATTTGGCAAACGCATAAGCCAAACACATCGAACCAACAGCGGTTACCAACCAAGATAAAATCGAAATCGTGCCGACCTGCGCCAGTTTGGACGGCAGCATAATGATGCCAGACCCCATCATATTAATCACAGTAAGAATAGTGAGCTGCACTACGCTCATTTTACTTTTGGAAGATGACATGATTTGTCCTTTCGTTTTTCAGACTGCCCTTGGAAAGACTGTGCCTTTTCAGACAGCCTGAAGTCGGCCGTTATTTAACAATCACATGACCATAGGCACGGCGGCTGCCATCGGGTTCCTCCTGCAAATAAACCCCTTGGATTTCCGGTTCGAAACCAGGAAGGCAGTTGATGCCTTCTTCTAATGCCAGGAAGTATTTCTGCACTGCACCACCCCAAATCTCGCCTGGAACGGTACACAATACGCCGGGCGGATAAGGCAACGCACCTTCGGCAGCAATTTGGCCCTCGATTTCGCTCAAGCGCACCAGTTTTACTTCGTTGCGAATCAGGCATTGTTGTGCATCGTAGGCACTCATAGCCTGCTTGGGCCAACCATCGCGGCGGAACATTTGCCGTTGCAGCTCTTTCATGTTGTTGCGTTTGTAGAAATCATGCATTTCCTGGCAAAGACGACGGATGGTGTAGCCACGGTAATAGTTTTCGTTTTTACCGTATACAGAGGGCACCACATCTTTCATTAGGCTGTTGTCTGCAATGTGTTGCTCGAAGCGGGCAATCAGTGCGGCCAAATGCTGCACTTTTGCTAAATTTTCAGACGGCGTGAGCAGGAAAAGAATAGAGTTCAAATCACATTTTTCCGGCACAATGCCGTTGTCGCGCAAGAAATTAGCCAAGATGGTAGCCGGCACACCGAAATCCTCGTATTCTCCGGTTTTCACATCGATGCCCGGTGTTGTCAGCAATAATTTACACGGGTCGACAAAATATTGGTCTCGAGCATAGCCTGGAAAAGCATGCCAGCGTGCGCCTGGTTCGAATTTGAAGAAACGCAAATCGGTAGCGATGGTTTCGGTAGGATAATCTTGCCAAGGTTTGCCTTCAACGGTTTCCGGCACAAACGGCTTGATCATGCTGCAATGGTTCAACAGCAGTTTGCGTGCTTCAATACCGATGGTTACGCATTTGTGCCACAGCTTACGGCCAGCTTCGCCTTCGTGCATTTTGGCATTCACATCCAAAGAGGCAAACATCGGATAGAACGGGCTGGTGGAAGCTTGCAGCATAAAGGCATTGTTAAAGCGTTTGTGGTTGCAATAACGTTTTTGGCCTTTGATGTGCTTGTCTTTTTTGTGAATTTGAGAAGTTTGCGAGAAGCCCGACTGTTGTTTGTGAACCGATTGGGTAACAATAATGCCGGGGTCGTTTTCATTCAGTTCCAAAAGCAGCGGAGAACAATCACGCATCATTGGGATAAACTGCTCATAGCCAACCCATGCCGAGTCAAACAGAATGTAATCGCACAGATGGCCGATTTTATCCACCACCTGGCGGGCGTTGTAAATTGTACCGTCGTAAGTGCCCAATTGGATTACGGTCAAGCGGAACGGACGCGCTTCATTGGCACGCTCAGGCGCAACCTGACGGATTTGTTCGCGGATATAGGTCTCATTGAAGCAGGCTGCGTCAATACCGCCGATAAAGCCGTAAGGGTTGCGAGCAGTTTCCAAGTACACGGGCTTGGCACCGTTTATAATCAGCGCACCCATGTGGATGGACTTGTGGTTGTTGCGGTCGAACAGTACCAAATCATCTTTAGCCAGTAGTGCACTGGTAACCACTTTGTTGGAAGATGAAGTGCCGTTGAGTACGAAATAGGTCTTATCGGCGTTATACACTTTGGCAGCATGTTGTTGAGCGGCACAGGCAGGGCCTTCATGGATCAGTAAATCCCCCAGGCGCACATCGGCATTGCACAAATCAGCCCGGAATACGTTCTCACCGAAGAAATGGAAAAATTCACGTCCGGCCGGATGTTGGGCAAAGAACTGGCCGCCTTGATGGCCAGGGCAGTCAAATGCTGCATAACCACGTTTGGTATAGTGTTTGAGAGCATTGAAGAAAGGCGGTGCAAGATTGTCGGCATATTGATCGGCAGCAGCATCAATCTGTTTGCCGTAATAATGGCGATTGCCGAAACCGATTTGAATTACACCGCTAAATTGCGGCAAAAAGCTTTCAGGTAGTGTTTCTTCAGGTTGAACTGCTGCAAACAGTGGCACACCAAAGCCGGTTCCCTTAATTTTTTCGGCGGCGAAAGAAACATCGTCCACTGATGCTACTGCAGCAGCAACATTGGTGAAATCTGTTTTCCTAATATCAACGATTTCATATTCGCTGATAAAGCTGTCCCGCACAGAAGGGCTGGCAGCGATTTTAAGATATTTCATCATACGCCTCCTAATAAGGATTGTTGGAAAATTGATTCGGCATTATTTTATGCTTGTGGATTTCTTATTTCAAGAATCTAAAATAATAAATTTCTTTTAATAAACAAAATATTAAAGTTAAAATATTAAAATTTGACCTTTATTAAATATATTTCAATAGAGAAATTTTTCATATGTATAAAGCGTATAATCGCACTTTCATATCTTAATTTTGATACTGTTTTAACCAAGAGATATGATTTTTGAGTTGGAAAAAACTATTTGGTGATAATAGGGTACGGCTTGGTATTTGAAGTTGGGTGTATATTTGGACATAAGAAAACCGCACCTTTTAAAGTTGGGGAAGTGTCTAACTTTAAAAGGTGCAGTTCAGCATTTCAGACGGCCTGAAAGTTTCAAATAAACCTTATACATCAAAACCATGCAGGAAATATAGTGTTCCGTTATCCCATTTAACCAAATGATCGCCTTTGCCGAGCAGGTTTTCGGCACCAGTTTCGTCCAAGATAATCTTGGATTCGGTTGATTTTTGTACGCTTAATGCAATGCGTGCTGGTAAATTGCTGCGCAGCGTACCATCCAATACTTTCGCATCGGGACGCTGGGTGTTTAAAATCAAATGGATACCCGAAGCCCTTGCTTTTTCAGCCAACATCATCAGTTGTTTTTCAATACCGTCATGGTGCTTAAGTAGGTTGGCTAGCTCATCAACCACAATTACGCGGTAGCGTGGGCGGATATGCCTAGGAAGCTGGGCAAGTTTTTCAACGCGATGTTGGCTCATCAGCGCGTAGCGGCGTTCCGACTCTTCCACGCTCTCAAGCAGGAATTGATACATTTCATCGTAATCGTCCCAAATTCGCTCTTCGTAGAGGTCTTCTTCGTTTCAAATATGCGGTAATCGACTTTTTTCGGGTCGAGAATTGCCACCTCCATTTTGTCCTGTCCTTTGCACAAATCAAACAGGCTGCGCAGCAGCGTACGCACAAATACGGATTTGCCTGAACCTGTTGTACCGCCGATAAGCAGGTGCGGCGCAGAAGCCAAATCCTTAAAATGAGCTTCGCCATATTCGTCTATACCGATGCACACGGGTAGCGTGTAATCTTTATCATAGTTTTGCAGGGCTTCAGCAAATTTTTCCACGTCTAATTTATGCCATGTTTTTTCATCACGCAGCAGCTTTACATCATAGGCATGGCTTTCGTTGTTGTAACACGGCACAATATATAGGGCGCTTTCTTTTACACCTAATTCCGAACATAATCCTTGGGGCTGTCCTAGATAACTAGAACAAATCCTGCTTTACTAATTGTTTTAAAATAGAAATTTGAAATTTTATCTCACTGTTGTTAAAACGCCATTCACACTCTTTCAAATACAGTTCAAAATGCTCTTTGGGAATGCCGTTAAACTTGCGTAAATGGCGTTTTGCTTGGTTCCAAAAGTTCTCAATTCCGTTAATGTGATTTTGTCGCTCAGCAAAATGTGTGCTGTGATTGATCCGAAAATGTGAAAATTCGCTCACATCAAGAACGTCATAACTTTTGTAACAATCGGTATAAACAATGCTATCAGGCTTCACTTGCTCGCGGATAATTGGCAATAAAGTCGCAGTTTGTGTATTGGGTACGGCAACGGTGTAAACCTTACCATTACGCTTCAAAAGCCCGAATACAGCCACTTTGCCAGCCGCACCGCGACCACGTTTGCCTTTGCGTTGTCCGCCAAAATAGCTTTCATCAACTTCTACTTCACCATCAAGCATTTCCAGATGCGGGCTGTTGTGATAGATAAGTAAGCGCAAACGGTGGAAGTAATAGGCAGCGGTATTTTTATTGACGCTAACTAATTGCGCCGCTGTGCGAGCGGTAACACCTGCAACAAATAGTTCAATCAGTTTGTTTTGCTTGTACTGACTTAAACGACTTTTTCTCATAGGGATTATTCTAACCTGAAGTTAAATTTCCCTAGTTATCTAGTACAGCCCCTAATCCTTGGTGGTATCTATCCAAGTCTGCATATTTACTCAAACGCAGGCGGTAGATGTCGTAACGAGCCCCCGCATATCTGAATTTCAAATCCGCCACGCTGATGTTTTGACGTGCAAACGCACCGCGCTAGCGCTGTTTTTGGTTTTCAGACAACTCTTCATTATCTTGGTTGTCTGGAGTGTCTATAATTGTACCTACACCTGCATTTTTCACAGCCAAATCGGTTAGCTCATTCAAAAAAATCTGCCGTGCCGCCAGTTCGTCATCGGGCTTAAAGCGTTTGCAGCCTTCCCATAAGTTTTCCAGTTCTACTGCACCTGTATGCCATAAAGAGTGAATCAGTGCATACAAATCATCTTTGTCGACCTTTTTGTCGGGATTAAGGCGAAACAATGCATCGCTTAGTATGACCAGCCACAGGCGCGAATAATCCTGAAAACAGGTTTGAAAAGAAGCAATTTCTGTGCCTTTGGCATTGGGTGCAGAAATTAGTTTACCCAGGCTATCAGTAAAGCCTTTAGCAAAACAATAGCCAATACAAAGCATGGCCCAGTCAAAATGACCGTCAAATGGTGGTAATGCGCCTGCACTATTAAGTTCTTTTCGGATTTTCTTGGCTTCTTCGCTGGAAATAATCCGCTTTTCACCCATATCGGTATGTTCCAATTGGTACATGATGTTTTCCAATATATTTCAGACGGCCTGTTATTTAAAATACACGTCGGCAGTTACCTGGGAACATGCGCCACCGCTGGTCAATGACTCTGCCTCTACCAGATAGGTGCGACTGATATGGGGTTCCAAACGGCGGTACACTTTGGGCGTGATTTCCGTATCCTGCGACAACAAAATCACTTGCTGACTTAAATTAGCCCAATGGTTAAACAAACCTTCGCGATGGCCTTTATCTAAACGCGCAAGCGGTGTATCAATAATAAATAAACGGTGCTTGATAGCGTGTGACTTTTGCTAAAGCTGATACCAGCGATATAATTAGAATCTGCATTTGACCTGCCGATGAGTCTACATGAGTTTCATAGCCGTCGTAGCCGAACAAGCTCATTTGTCCGTTTGCTTTGATGCGGATATGATCAATATGTTTGTCGTGGGCGATAGCACGATTAATCCGTGTAGCGGCCTCGCCGACAGCCTCAACTTTCTGTTTCAGCAATTCTTCAATCAGACGCACGATGACTTTATCCACTTCCCCTGCGCGGCGCGATTTGAGCAACTGCGGATCGCTTTCGCTGATTTTATCATTTAAATCAGAAACTTCTTTAGATAAGCGTTCATGCATTTTTTGGTGCTGAATCAGATTGTTTTTCAGATGGCCTAAACGCTCTTTGTATTTATCGGCTTCTTGATTGGCTTCTTTCAGTTGTTCGACCAGTTTGTCGTTATTGGTACCTTGCAGATTCTCAATTTCAGCAATTACGCGTTTACGCTCGGACTCGCGTTTTTTATTTTCTGTTAATAGCTTACCGATTTCACCTTGTGGCATTCCTCCTAATTTGGCAATTTTGTTCTGAATCTCGACGTGGGCATTGACCGAAAGATAATTGTGTTTAATTGTGTTTGAGCAGTTGTTGGGCAAGGGATAAAACAGCTTCTCCCAGCAATCTTCCACTGCCTCTTTTAATAAAGGCTGGCTGAAAATCATACTGGCCATCTGTCCTAACGCTTGATTGACTTTCTCACTGCTGACAAATGTATTCCAAAAGTCATCAACTTTTTCGGCAATTTGATTTTTTCCTGCTTCATGGTTCAGGCGGTTTTTCTCGCGCTCCAATTGTACTTATAAATCTTTCAGACGGCTTTTGGCCTTGTTTGATGTTTGATAAAGTTATCGGTTTATATTACTTGCGGCAATACCCGTTATTTAACAGCAGGGTTGCCGTGTTTCACCAATTCTGCAGCCAATGCGGTCTGCCGCTGCGGATCGTGGGTGAAAAAAGCCGTATCCGCCCAAATGTCCGCATCTTTAGGTAACACCGCCAAAACCTTGCCCGACAATTTTCCCCCGCGTGTCTGCCAGGCCTTTAAAAACTGCGCCCTGCCCATCGAAATATGCCCGAGCGAGGGGTCGACCAATAAAACGGTATTCTTGGAAATGCCGCGCAACACCGAAAAATGATCGTCTTTACGGTATTTCAGATAGACGATAACGGGGATTTTCAATTGCGCGAGCTGTTCGAACGACAAAGCATAGCCTTTGGCTTCAAAACCAAAATCGGGCATGATGCGCCGCATATCCTCAAACGAAGCGCGCATCTGATCTTTATCCAGCTTTTTCATCACTTCTGCTTCGGTGAGCTTTTGCCCGTAGAAATTGTTCAGCAGCGTTGCCACCGAGGCCGCGCCGCAGGAGTAGTCCAAATCCTGCTTCACGATATTGAAATCGCGCATTTCTTTCCAACTTCTAACCTTGATTTTGCCGTAGGCGATCGGGTTATCGTTAAACACGGGGGAGGCGCAAAGGCTGCCCGAAAGCAGCCAGACGGCAAACAGGAGGGGAAAATATCTTATTGCAATGTGCCCGGTCATTAAAAGCTCCCAAATATTATTTATCTCTTTTTCTGCGGTTTTCTATTTTTTCAGCAACCCAAAGAAATATATAGCATATTAAAAACAGCAAACAGGAAAATAAGACTAAATCTCTGGATAAAATAATAATGATATCAAGGGGGTAATTTTTTCTCAGAAAAAGCTGGTTGAATATTTCGGCAATAAAATAGCCGGAGAAAAACACACAGCCCGCCACCACAGATAAAGTGAGCCTGCTCCATTTTTTTCTGGCTGTATTTGGAAGATAAATATCCTAAAACAGCAGCGGTTAAATCAGACATATTTTTTGCTGCAAAATAAATAAAGCAAAGCTTTCCAAAGATGAATATTGGTTTCCATCTATTTTTTCAGAGATTAATTCAATGATTTGATTTTTTATGTTCATAACTTACCCTTTTATTTTAAAAAGGGGCTTTGCCCTTTTCTTCGGATTGGTTTGGGTAGAAGGAATCGGTTATCTGATCATTGTTTTCTAACCTTATCCAAAACAAACATAGATAAAGCTATGCAGAAACTTACCGGAATGCTGAAAATACCTATACCTTTCCAAGCAATTTCCGTTCCGTTGATAAAATATATGACGGACATAAAAACCACCGCCACACTGTAAATAACACTAAAACATACGGCATAGAGCAGGAAAAAAGGAATTTTTATTTTCCGGTTATTTTTAAGCAGGTAGCGGGCGGTTTCATTACCCAGCAACCCCGCTAACAAATAAAATATCAGGTTATCTTCCATGGCTTATCTTTGATGTTTACCCATTGCGGCACTGGAAGTTTGGCTTAAGGCTGCCCCGTTTGCACGGATAACCACATTGCCGTCAGCATTACCTTCCCTCCATGCGGAAGCGGCGGAGGGGCTGGTAGCAATGCCTGCACCTCGCAGCATTGCATTCGAATATCCTCCACCGATCATGCCGCCCGCTGTTGCTGCAACTGTGCTGCGAGTGGAGGCAGGTTGCCCTGTACGGTAGTAGCTAATACCGTGATTGATCCATGCGCTAACAGCGCCTCCCATTAATGCAGCAGCCACAAAGGGTAATGCCGCCCCCTCTGCTTCTTTTATTTCCTGAGGGGCAGAAGGTAAAAATAGGAGGGTATTTTTCTATAATGAATGTATCCGGTTGTAAAAAGAATCCAAATATTACTTGTCTTTTGCTTGTCTTTTTTTCCATTTTTCTATTTTTTCGGCAACCCATAAGAATATATAACCCAGAAAAAATAAGGAAATTGAAAATAAACTTAAATCTCTGACTAAGTTAATTATAAAAATGGAAGAAATACCACTGCCACGGCTTATCTGCTCTAATTATTTCCGCGATGAAATATCCCAGAAAGAATAACCCGCCTGCTATTAATGATAGGGAAAATTTACTTATTTTATTTTGACTGTATTTAGAAGATAAATATCCTAAAACAGCAGCTATTAAATCAGACATATTTCTTTTTCAAAAAAAGGGGGCGAATTAAGTATTCTCCCCCTCTCTTTCCGTTAAATTATCTACGCCATACCCGATTAGCACCATTATTGGCTATTGCGCTATTAGCCCGCCATACATTTGCTCCTGCATTTGTCAGGCTGGGGATAAACTTTGCTCCTCCGCTGGCAATGGCACCTGCGGTTCCAAACGAAGCACCGATAACAGCACCAGAGGCAATATTTCCAGCAAACTTGGCGTTATCCCATTGATAATGCCCTCGATATACACCCCAGGCATACCCAGCTCCACCAGCCAATCCTCCGATGGCACCTCCTGCAATCCATGGTGCAACCGCGCCCTCCGTTTCTTTCATCTCTTGAGCGGAGAGTTCGGCCAACTGCATCGGTTTGCCCGCTTCGGTATGGAATACTGCGGCCTCAAATGCCTGATGATCCAGGCTTTGCGCCATCAACGGCGCGGAAAGTGCTGACAAAACCAGCAAAGCAGAAAATTGTTTTTTCATTTATCACTCCCTGTTTTCTGTTACAGCGGTTGGAAAAACACCCGTTAAAACGTATGCTGCACGCCCAGTTTCAGTTCGGAACTGCCTTGCCCTGGTTGAAACGTGCCGATGCGTTTAGCGAGGCGGATTTGGAAAAGCCGTAGCCCGCGCCGAAATGGGCATAGGTGGCGGTGCTTCTCGGGGATTCCCTGCTGCCGTTCAGGCGGTCGGGCTGCGCGCTCAGCCATTGGATGCCGCCGGAGAGGCTGATGCGGTCGTTGGCGGCAAAGGCAAGGTTGGGGTTGATGAGCCAGTAGTTGCCCGCTTTGAACCTTTGGCCGCCTGAAAGGGTTTTGCCGCCGTTGGTGCGGTAGGCGGCAGTGAGAGAAAGCACAACCGGATCAATGGCTTTATAGGTGGTTGCGCCGATAAGCCACGATTTGCCCGATGAGGCTTTGCCGCGCGATTTTTCGTAAACGGCAGCTTCGGCAAAGCCGATCAGGGCAGGGTTTTTATCGTCTTTTAAAAAGGTGCGGCTGATGCCGATCGATACATCGGAAAGTGTTTGCTGCGGCTGCTTGTTTGGCTTTCGCTGTCGAAAGAGCGTTCTTCGCGCTACAGCCAGCTTGCATTGCCATAAAGATCAGTATTGCCCGTGAGGCCGTAACGCAGGCCGAGGATGGCTGCCGGCATATCGCTGTTTTTGCTGGTTTAGGCAAGCCCGGTGGGTATGGGGATAAACGATGCCGCTGAGGTTTGGATAAACACGGGGGCGGAAAGCTCGGGGAGGCTGCTTTCGCTGTTGATATAGCCGATCGAGGCATCGAGTTTGAGTTTGCCTTTGTCGGTGGTGATGTTTTCTATGCTGAGCGGCAGGTCGGCAAAGGCACAGAGCGGTGTGGCGGCGGCCAGTAGGAAAAATTTGCGGATATTCATGACCAGTTTGGGTGTTTTAAGCGGATTGGGTGATGATAGCCGACAATAAGAAAAAATACATCCGAAACGGGTGTAAAACCGCCGCCCTTGAAACCGGGGCGATGGGAAAACTGCGCTTTTCCATAGATTGGGCAGCGCAAAGGCCGTCTGAAAACCTTTCAGAGGCCTTTGCGCTGCGGGTAAGGTGTTTTTCCGAATGATACCGCCGAAATCACTCAAACAGTTTGCCCTGCGCCAGCAGGGTTTTGACCGGCGCGAAGCTGCGGCGGTGTTCGGGCAACACGCCGAATTCGGCGAGGGCGGCAAGGTGGGCGGCGGTGCCGTAGCCTTTGTGTTTGTCGAAACCGTATTGCGGATAACGTTCGGCCAGGGCATACATTTCGGCATCGCGCGCGGTTTTGGCGAGCACGGAGGCGGCGGAGATTTCGGTGATTCTGCAATCGCCTTTCACCACGGCTTCGGCGGCAATGCCCAAATTTTTCGGCACGCGGTTGCCGTCTATCAGCACTTTCTGCGGCGGCACGGCCAAGCCCTGCACGGCGCGGGTCATCGCAAGCAGGGTGGCGTGCAGGATATTGAGGGTGTCGATTTCACGCACATCGGCGCAGGCCACGCTCCAGGCAACGGCCTGTGCTTTGATTTGTGCGGCCAATTCGTTACGCTTGTTTTCGCTGAGTTGTTTGGAATCGGTGAGACTGGGCAGGTGATGGCCGGGCGGCAGGATTACGGCGGCGGCAAACACACTGCCTGCCAGCGGGCCGCGCCCGGCTTCATCAACGCCGGCGGTGATAAGGGGGTTTATGGGTTGGCTTTTCAGACGGCCTCCGGTTTGGCTTCGGCCACGGCGGCAACGCCCGCTTCGGCCAGCACGGCGCTTGCGGCGAGTGCATCGGTGTTTTTGCGCAGCAGCCGGTGCAGGTTGAGAAAATCCTGCTGCAGGGCGGCAACATCTTGCGGCGATTCATACCATTCGGCCACGGCGGCGGCCAGTTTGGCGGGGGCGGCATCGTCTTGCAGCAGCTCGGGCACGGCACCTTTGCCGAGCAGGATATTGGGCAGCCCCACATGGGGCACCTTGATTTTGCGTTTCACATAGGCATAGGTGAGTGGCGAGATTTTATAGCTGATTACCATAGGCCGTTTGCACAGCGCCACTTCCAGCGTGGCGGTGCCGCTGGTAACCAGCACCACATCGGCGGCAGTGCAGGCCAAATCGGCGTGCGCGCTCATCAGTTGCACGGGCAGGCCGATAAATTCACTTTGGTGCAGAATCGAAACCAAGCGGCTGCGGGTGGCCACGGTGGCCACGGGCAGCAGAAAGCGGGCGGAAGGATAGCGTTGCAGCAGCAGGCGGGCGGTGCGGAAGAATATCGGTGCCATATAATCGACCTCGCTCACGCGGCTGCCGGGCATCAGGCAGAACACCGTTTCCCACGGCTCGATTTTCATGTGCCGGCGCGCGGCGTTGCGGTCGGCATCGAGCGGCAGGGTTTGCGCCATCGGGTGGCCGACAAACTCGGCCTGCCCGCCCGCCTCCCGATAAAGCGGCGGCTCCATCGGAAACAGACACAGCACACGGTTGACTTGTTCCACAATGGTATCGACCCGTTCGCGCCGCCACGCCCACACCGAGGGGCTGACATAGTGCACAGTGGGAATGCCTGCTTTTTTGAGTTTTCCGGCCACGCCGAGGTTGAAATCGGGCGCGTCTATGCCCACAAACACATCGGGGCGGATGCGTTTCAGGCTGCGCACCAGGCCGTGGCGGATTCTCAAAATTTCGGGCAGGCGCCGCACCACTTCGGCAAAGCCGCGCACGGCCAGTTTTTCTTGGTCGTAGAGGCTGCGGAAGCCTTTTGCCAGCATACGCGGCCCGCCGATGCCGACAAACTCGGCCTGCGGGCAGCGTTGCCTGAGAGCGGCCATCAGGTGTTCGCCGAGCAGGTCGCCGGAGGCTTCGCCGGCACACAGCGCAATAACGGGCGGCCGGTTGGCGGGCGGTTGGTGGGAAGTCATAAATAAAACAATGAAATATAAGCCAAGCCGTATTGTAGCGAAATTTATCGGGGCACCGTGGTATTTTGCCCCAGCGGTAGGCCTGCTTGATAAGAGACAGCCTGCCGAACGTTTCAGACGGCCTGAAACACCGGCCGAAGCCGGGCGGGTTTCCAAATGGCACCAGAGAGCAGTGTTTCCGTGTTTCAGCGCGGTTTCGGATAAAACCGAACCTCGCTCTCTCCGGCGGGAAGCTGCCGCCTTTTAACCGCATGGCCATACACAGTTTCGAGCGCGGCGTTGAGGGTTTCGCCTGCGGCAAACATCTGATTGACGGCAGCGCGGGCAGCAGCTTCATCACTGAAATCCAGCGAAGCCCACAGACCGAGGGTTTCCATATCCTGCCAAAACGTTTCGGGGCGGCGGTAGGCCAGCTCGAGTTTGGCGGTGTCCATCACCGGATCGTAAAAGCCGTGGTGGAACAGCATATCGCCCAAATCGTGCATATCGAAGAGCATCGGCGCGTTCACGGTGATGCCCGCCTCATTCAGACGGCCGGTCAAGCCGCTTAGGCTGCCGATACCGAAATGGGTGAAAAACAGCAGGCCGTCAGGTTTGAGCGCGCGCGCCCAGCTCTCAAAAACCGGCACAGGGCGGCTCGCAGTGATCAGCCCCAGATTGGACCACAGCATATCGGCTACCGCCTCCGGCAGCGGTTCGGCCAAGCTGCGGCAGTATTGCGGCACAGCCTTGCCGGTGAGTTTCTGCCACAGCCCGGTTTGGCGCACGGCGGCGGCTTCCTGCAGAAAAGCAGCGCGCGGGTCGTATTCGGCAAACGCGGCTTGGGGGTAGCGTGCGGCGAGCAGGCGGCGGCTTTCATCGGCATCGGCGCCCGCCAAAACGATTTGCTTGGGCACACTGCGCAGCAGTTGCAGGCGTTGGTCGGTGTTGTGGGCAAGCAGGCGGTGGACAGCCCAGCGGTCGGATCTGTTCATGATTTATCGGCAGGGGCGGCAAAAGTTTCAGGCCGTCTGAACATTTTTCAGACGGCCGAATAACAGGCCGTGTTTGAAAACCACTATTTTACCCGAAACCCCGGGAGGTGGCTTGGCGGTAAAGTTTGGCAGTCCTGTTTATTCGGGCTTCACGGAAGCTTTCACCCAAGCCAGGCTTTCGCGCACGATTTTGCGCGGGTAATCCATGGCTTTTTCATCGCAATCGTCAATGCCCGAATAAATCTGCAGGGTTTTATCGTGCCCCCATTGTTTGTCGGCCAGCCAGCGTGCCCGTTTGAGGTGGTAGTCGGCGCTGACAATCACCACGCTGCTGTTGTTGGAGAGCGGAATCGAGCTGAACAGAATGTTTTCATAAGTGTTTTCCGATTTGCCTTCAATGGCGATGCGTGATTCGGGCACGCCCAGCTCAACGGCGATGGCCTTCATATGGCGGGCTTCGTTGCTGCCGTCGCTGTCGTTGCCGCCGCTTACCACCAGTTTGGGGACTTTGCCGGCGTGGTAGAGATCGGCGGCGGCGGCCACGCGCGAGCGCAGGCAGGGGTTGGGGAGGCCGTTTTTATTGACGGCGTTGCCCAACACCAGTGCGGCATCGGCAGGCCGGATGTCTTCGATGGTGATGCGGCGGGCAGATACTGCCGACAGATACACCCAAATCAGCAGTAAAAACCAGCATAAGGCCAGCATCGCGGGCAGATAGAGCAGCATATGGCGTTTTTTATTCATATTGTTTTCAGTGGTTGTGTGGCAGGGTTTGTTATCGTGAACCCGCTTTATCTCCGTTGCGGCGTTGCTGCGCTTTGGTTCAAAGTGAAGGGTTCTGCCGGCTCGGGCGGCTGCGGAGCCGCATTGCCGGCGGTTTGCCGCCGGATGCCGGGCATAAGGCGGATTTGCGGTACCGGCGCGCGTGCTGCAAATATTGTTCAGGCGGCCGCAGGCCGGTGTGGCGGATTTCATTTTCACTGAAGCTGAAATCAGGCGGTTGGTGCCGCACCGGCTTGAATGGAATCTGCCGCGTCCGGCAAACCTCACTTTACCGAAAGTTGCGGCGGCCTGAAGGCAACAAACCAAAATTTATGTAAAAAATAATCTGAAAACAGCAGAGGCGGGCAATAAAATTGCCGAACGGAATAAAATGGGGTGTGCGCGGTTGGCAAACGGTTGGAAATCAGGGCAGATACCGGTGAATTATGCTGCCGCATAAAAACGGCACCCTGAAAATCGGGCGGTGCCCGGCTTTCGGGGTGCCGTTTATCGCGGCGGATTCTTTATTGTTGTCCGAACAGGCTCTCTGCTTCTTTTATGGCATCCGCCATGCCCTTTTTCAAAATATCGCGGGCATTTTTCAAACTGTTGTGCACCGCTTTTGGAACAGCGGTGCCATCGTCTCCCAAACCGGCCGCGCGGGTGCTCAAATCGGCCTTGCGCTTTTCAATATCGGTTGAAAGCTGTTTGCGGTATGGCTGCAAGGCTTCGCGGATATGGGGCGGTTGTTTGGCAGCCCATTCGTCAAGCTCGGCCACATAGGCCTGATAAGCGCGTTAAAAGCATTTTTGTAGTCGCCAACGGTTTGAACGGCTTCGATTTCGCGGTCGGTTAGATAGGCGGTTGCCGGTTTTTTCAAGGCAGGGGCGGCAGCGGCCGGCTCCGCCGCAAAAAACTGTCCGGCAGCAGGGCTTTTTGGGCCGCTGCTGCAGGCGGCCGATAGCCACAATGCCAGCAGGGTGCAAACAGGCAGGTATGGCTTTTTCATCAACGGGCTTCCTTTCTTTTTCTGCTTTCGGTATAAAATATAATTATATGGCATTTGCGCAATGGATAAGCGCGCCCGCTGCCGATTTCCCGAACGGGGAAGAAAATCATAGCGAATGGAAGCCCTGATGATGAATTCTGTTTTATCTGCCCTAACCGACCGCCTGAGCGAACGCTCTCAGACCGTAACTTGCGCCGAATCGTGCACCGGCGGCCTGCTCGCGGCCGAGCTGACCCGCCTGCCGGGCAGTTCGGCGTGGTTTCATACCGGCTTTATCACCTACAGCAACGAAGCCAAACAGCAGCTTTTGGGCGTGAAAAGCAACACGCTGGATTTTTACGGCGCGGTGAGTGAAGAAACCGTGCGTGAAATGGCACTGGGCGCGCTGATTGCCGCCAGAGCCGATTATGCGGTGAGTATTTCCGGCGTTGCCGGGCCCGGCGGCGGCAGTGAAGACAAACCTGTCGGCACGGTGTGGTTCGGGCTGGCCGCCAAGCAGCGTATTTGGGCGCAGAGCGTGTTGTTTGAAGGCGGCCGCGACAGTATACGCGGGCAGGCCGTGAAGTTTGCGTTGGAATTTTTAAACAGCAAAACGCAAGAGGCGGGCGGCAAACCGTGAAACGCAGAACGGTTCGGGTGGGGCGCAAGGCCGGGCAGGAAGAGCGGCGGTGGGCTGCCTCCTCTGCTGTTTGGGCGGCCTGCAAAACCGTTATCTTCGGGCTGAGGCGCAAGCAACGCTTCACAAGCAACGCGCCAATGGAGCATGAGGGGTGTTTTCAAGCCGGGAGCAAGGTGGCAGATGGCGCAGGCAGGTTGGCTGATACTGTATTGTTTTCAAGTGGGCAGCGGTAACGGTTGGGCTTGCTGTCGGCCGGCTCCATGATTTATGGCAGCGGCTGCCGCCCGATTTGCAGGCTCCGGCAAGATTCAGGCCGTCTGAAAATGCTTTCAGACGGCCTGATGCTTGTGTGCGGTTTAAAAAACAAGACATTGATTTTTAGAGTTTACTTGCTGTTATTCCCACGGCGGCGGGCTTGATGATTTATGGCAGCGGCCGCCGCCCGATTTGCAGGTTTCGGTAAGATTCAGGCCGTCTGAAAATGTTTTCAGACGGCTTTGAGGCATGTCTGCAATATTTTAAAATTTTTCAAGCCTGCAAACGCCTGCATCGGGCTGCCGGGTCAATAACGGTAGGCCTGCAGTTTGCGTTTGATTTCGGGCAGTGCTGCCTGCGCTGCCTGTTCGCCGAGTTTGATGGCCTGCGTTTTCTGGTCGAAACCGCCCACTGCGCCCAAGTGCTGCACCTGCGGTTTGATCACGATATCGGCTTTGGCCAGCTCGTTGTGCAGCGCGGCGGTGCTCATGATGTTGAGGCTTTGGTCGAGATAGGCGAAAAAGCCTGCTCCCGACAGTTTGGCGGGTTTGGCGGAAATATCCACCGCAATCACAAAGTTTGCCCCCATGTTTTTGGCGGCACCCACCGGCACGGGAGCCGACAGCCCGCCATCGACATAACGTCTGCCGCCGATAACGGCGGGCTGGAATACGTTGGGAATGCTCACCGAAGCGCGCACGGCCTGGCCGGTGTTGCCGTGGTTGAAGGCTACCATTCTGCCGCTCTCCAAATCGGTGGCAACGGCGGCGAATTTAAGCGGCAGCGCCTGCAGAGGGCGGTTGCCGATTTTGCGGTTGATGTAGTCCTGCAACTTTTGCCCGCGGATAAAGCCGGTGGTGGAAACGGTTAAATCGACCAAATCGGTTTTGCTCAAAATTTCGGCTTCCAACTCCAGCCGGTCGGGCGACATCCCGCCCGCATACAGGCTGCCCACAATTGCCCCCGCGCTGGTGCCGCTCACCAGGTTCACGGGGATATTGTTGGCTTTCAAAACCTTAATCACGCCGATATGGGCAAAGCCTTTCGATGCGCCGCCGCCGAGCGCCAAGCCGATAACGGCTTGCGGTTTGGCTTGCGCAACGGGCGGTTGGGCAGGCTTTCGGGCGGTTGAAACGGGCTTTTGCGGGGTGCCGCAGGCGGCCAGCAGCAGGACGACGAGGGCAGGCAGGAAGATGCGGGCTTTCATGGCAGTGAGACGGGGTTGTTAAAAGACGCATGATTATAACGGGTTGTGCGTATCGACATATAGTAAAAATGTTGGGGCGGGATAAATCGGCCGTCTGAAAACGCAGTTTCCGGCAGGAAGCCGGTTTTTGCGCAGCGAAAACGCAGCCTTCAAGTGTTGGGGCGGAACGGATTCGGCCGTCTGAACAGGGCAGTGCGCGAATACCGCACTGCCTGTTTTCAGACGGCCTGCGGCGTTGCAGCCCGATTTTGAAAACCGTTATGCCGATATAAAAGGCATATGCTTTTCTATAAAAACGGCCGCCCTACTATTGATGTATAATCGCAGCCTTGAATTTTCTGCTGTTTGTTACAGGATTTCCGATGATGATCAACCCCATTTCCGCTCTTTCCCCGCTTGACGGCCGCTACGCCGGGTCTGTTGAAACGCTGCGCCCGGTTTTTTCGGAATACGGCCTGATGAAGGCGCGTGTGAAAGTCGAACTTAACTGGCTCAAAGCATTGGCTGCCGAGCCGAAAATCACCGAAGTGCCTGCGTTCGGCAGCTTTACCGTGGCCGAAATCGACCGTGTGGCCGAAGATTTTTCATTGGAAGACGCTGCAGAGGTGAAAGCCATCGAAGCCACCACCAACCATGATGTAAAAGCCGTTGAATACTGGCTGAAACAACGCTTTGCCGGTGTGCCCGAAGTGGCCGCCGTCAGTGAGTTTATCCATTTCGCCTGCACCAGCGAAGACATCAACAACCTTTCCCATGCGCTGATGCTGGCCGAAGCGCGCGAAACCGTGCTGCTGCCCAAGTTGGCCGAAATCACCGCCAAACTTACCGAAATGGCGCACAACCTGGCCGCCCTGCCGATGATGAGCCGCACCCACGGCCAGCCTGCTACCCCCACCACGCTGGGCAAAGAGACCGCCAATGTGGTGTACCGCCTGCAACGTCAGGCCAAGCAGCTGGAATCACAGCAGTTTTTGGGCAAAATCAACGGCGCGGTCGGCAACTACAATGCCCATATGGCGGCTTATCCCGATGTGGATTGGGAAGCGCATTGCCGAAAATTTGTTGAAGAATCATTGGGTTTGGCCTTCAACCCCTACACCATCCAAATCGAGCCGCATGACTATATGGCTGAGTTTTTCCAAACCCTCGGCCGCATCAACACCATATTAATCGACTTCAACCGCGATGTTTGGGGCTATATTTCGCTCGGCTATTTCAAGCAGAAAGTGAAAGCCGGCGAAGTCGGCTCTTCAACCATGCCGCACAAAGTCAATCCGATTGATTTTGAAAACTCCGAAGGCAATTTGGGCATGGCCAATGCCGTGTTAGGTTTTTTGGCCGAAAAACTGCCGGTTTCCCGCTGGCAGCGCGACCTTACCGACAGCACCGTGCTGCGCAATATGGGCGTGGGCGCGGGCTACACCGTTTTGGGTTGGGCGGCGCACCTGCGCGGCCTCGGCAAGCTCGAAGCCAACCCCGCCGCACTGACCGCCGATTTGGACGCCACTTGGGAGCTGCTGGCCGAGCCTGTCCAAACCGTGATGCGCCGCTACGGCGTAGCCAACCCGTATGAAAAACTGAAAGACCTCACCCGTGGTAAAGACGGCACCACCCCCGAAGTGTTGCGCGCATTTATCGAATCGCTGGAAATCCCCGCCGAAGCCCGGCAGCAACTGCTCGCGCTGACCCCCGCGCTGTATGTGGGCAAAGCCGAAGAGCTGGCGCGGCGGATTTAATCCCCCGTTTGCCGGCAGTGCACAAACAGGCCGTCTGAAAATATTTTCAGACGGCCTGATGTTTGATATTTGCAGCCCGGGCGGATTGAGGGGATGCCTATCGGGTGTGCTGTTGGTGGTGGGTGCGTTGTTTGTCGTTGCTGCGTTTGTTTTGCTTCTCCAACCATTTTTGCTGCTGCTCGGGAGTCAGCACTTGAAAGACGGCATGGCGTTTTTTCAGCTGCTTTAATTCGAGTTCGGCATGTTGGCGGCGTTGTGTTTCCCTATCCTGTTCGCGTAGGGAGATAAGGTTGCGTGCGGCGGCCTCATCGAAAGCGGGGGCTTGCAGCAGGTTTTGTTCGGCGGCGCGGTAATGGTCGATTTGTTGGCGGAGGGCTTCGCGGCGGTTGCTTTCGGGTTGCTGCGCACGGTTGTCGCGGCCTTCTTCCATGATGGCACGGATTTTGGTTTTTTGCTCTTCGGTGAGGTTCAAATCTTTGAAGCCGTGTGCCATGCCGCCTTTATGGAAAGATTTGGCTGAGTGCCGGTGATCGTTGCGGTCGTGTTTCGGGCCGCGGTCGGATGAGCAGGCCGCCAGCGAGAGGGCGGAAATGCCGATGAAAACGGCGGTGGAAATGGATTTTTTCATTTTTTGTCCTTCGGTTTGTTTGAGTGTAAGCGTAGAAACCCGGGGCTGTTCGGGCCGGGGGCAAAACGCGCCTGCCCTGGAAACGGCATTATCATAGCGGCTTGCATTTGTTAATGAGAGTGGCAGTTGCGTAAATTATATTCCCCGAATGTTACCGCTTGGGCGGCAACGGCGGCAGAGTGTTTTCAGACGGCCGGGAGCCGTTGCAAAATTGAAAAAAAACCTTACGAAGTTTATTGGCCGTTATCGGCTTTGCAAGCCGGCGGCGCCGATCCCGAGCAGGCAGCCGGCCAAACATTTGGCTTCCCGGCATGGGTTTGCAGCGTTTCATTTGAATTTCTGCTTTCTCAGACGGCCTGCAAAGGCTTGAGCCTGCGTATCGGCAAAGGTTTGCGGCGTTATGGGGTGGAATCTTTCATAGGCGTTACGGCGTTGTTGAGCTTGGTTTGAAGCAAACGGTTTTGGGCGGGCAACCCGAGTGGCAGCGGAACCGTTTCCGTACTCTCCTGTCTGCATGGTGCCGAAAATGCAGGGGATTGGCTGTGCGGCTGGGTTTCAGAGGGCTGTAAAACCGCCCTGTATGGTGTCAAATTATAGCCGGCCTATAACGGCGTCAGGTCTTCTGAACCGCTTCTGCGCCGGGTGCCTGCTCTGCTGCCTTGCGGGCGTTGGCGGATTAATTTTTGTGTATGTTTGCCGTTGCTGTGTTTCACCGGCTTTCGGGTTGCCCGACTGTGCGGTTTTTCAGGCAGGCGGCGAAGTGGCTGCCGTTGCCCTGCCATTGCGGCTTGGTGTGTGCGCAGGCTTCATCGGCCTGCGGGCAGCGGGTGTGGAACACGCAGCCGGAGGGCGGGTTGATAGGGCTGGGCAGGTCGCCTTCCAGCAGCTGTATGGTTTTGCTGTGTTCGGCATCGGGGTCGGGCAGCGGCACGGCCGACATCAGGGCGCGGGTGTAGGGGTGGGCGGGGCGGCCGTACACTTCGTGATAGCGGCCAAGCTCGAGTGCATGGCCCAAATACATCACCAGCACGCGGTCGGATATGTGTTTCACCACCGACAAATCGTGGGCGATAAAAATCAGCGCCAGCCCCATTTCTTTCTGCAGGGCTTTGAGCAGATTGACCACCTGCGCCTGCACGGATACATCGAGCGCCGACACGGGTTCATCGCAAATCACCAGCTTGGGCTTGAGAATCAGGGCGCGGGCGATGCCGATGCGCTGGCATTGGCCGCCTGAAAATTCGTGCGGGTAGCGGTTGATGAGGTTGGGCAGCAGCCCCACCTTCAGCATCATTTCTCTCACCTGATGCTCGGTTTCGCTTTTTTTGAGCTTGGGAAAATGGGTTTTCAGCGGCTCGGCGATGATTTCGCCTATGGTCATGCGCGGGTTGAGCGAGGCGGGCGGGTCTTGGAAAATCATTTGGATTTCGCGCCGCTTGCGGCGCAGCTCCTGCGCGGAAAGGCCGGAGAGGCTGCTGCCGCGCCACAGGACGCTGCCGCCGTTGGCCGGGGTGAGGCCGATGATGGCGCGGGCCAGGGTGGATTTGCCGCAGCCCGATTCGCCCACGATGCCCAATGTTTCGCCTTCGGCCAGGTCAAACGAGATGCCGTTTACGGCTTTGAGGGTGGCGGGTTTCTGCCAAAAGGCGGTTTTGCTGTTTCTAACATTGAAGAAAACCTGCAAATCGGATACGGATAACAGGCTCATGATTGCGCTCCCTGCAGGGTTTCAGACGGCCTGTGGCAGGCGCGGCGGCGGCCGGGGGCGAAGGTTTCCGGCTCGGGCGCGCCCAGGCAGCGTTCAAAGGCATGGCTGCAGCGTTCCCGAAACGGGCAGCCGGCGGGCAGGCTGCTCAGGTCGGGCGGGTTGCCGGCAATGGTGGGCAGGGCTTCCCGGCCGCCATCGAGACGCGGCACGGCGCCGAGCAGGCCGATGGTGTAGGGGTGGGTGGGGCGGTAGAAGATGTCGCGGACGCTGCCGTATTCCATGGTGCGGCCGGCATACATCACCAAAACATGGTCGCAGATGCCGGCCACCACGCCCAAATCGTGGGTAATCATAATAATGGTGGTGCCGAAATCGCGTTTGAGCCCGCCCAGCAGCGCCATAATCTGCGCCTGCACGGTAACATCGAGCGCGGTGGTGGGCTCATCGGCAATCAAGAGTTTGGGGCGGCACAGCAGTGCCATCGCAATCATCACGCGCTGGCGCATTCCGCCCGAAAATTCGTGGGGATACATCTGAATGCGCTTTTTGGCTTCGGGGATTTTCACCGCATCAAGCATACGCACCGACTCTGCCCATGCCTCGGCCTTGCCTGCGCCTTTGTGCAGCCGCAACACTTCGGCGAGCTGGTCGCCCACCCGCATATAGGGGTTGAGCGAAGTCATCGGGTCTTGAAAAATCATGGCGATTTGTTCGGCGCGGATTTTGTTGAGCGCTTTTTCGGGCAGGTTGAGGATTTCGCGCCCGTTAAAGCGCACCGAGCCGCAGGCGCGGCCGTTTTTGGCCAGCAGCCCCATCACGGCAAAGGCGGTTTGCGATTTGCCGGAGCCCGATTCGCCCACAATGCCCAGCGTTTCGCCTTCGTGCAGGTCGAAATGGAGTTGGTTTACGGCGGTTACCGTGCCGTCTTCGGTGTGAAAGCGCACTTCGAGATCGCGCACTTGCAGCAGCGGTGTGTTCATGATGATGGCTCCTGTTCAGACGGCCGCCGCTACACCGCGCGGCGGGGGGGGCACGGTTTGCGGCTGCCGGCAAGCGTTGGCGGCAAAGGCCGTCTGAAAATATTTCTGCATCTGAAATTTTTTGGTACTCAGCAGTCTTTCGGGTCGAGGGCATCGCGCAGGCCGTCGCCGATAAAGTTGAAGCAAAACAGCGTAACCACCAGAAAGGCGGCGGGCACCAAAAGCTGCCACGGCGCAACCTGCATGGTGTTGGCACCGTCTTGCAGCATCGCGCCCCAGCTGGTCATTGGCTCCTGCACGCCCAGGCCGAGAAAGCTCAAAAACGATTCAAACAGAATCATGCCCGGCACCAGCAGCGAGGCATACACCACCACCACACCCAACACATTGGGCACAATGTGGCGGAACACGATTCTGATATCGGAAACGCCCGCCACCTGCGCCGCTTCGATAAATTCTTTGCGCTTGAGGCTGAGGGTTTGGCCGCGCACGATGCGGGCCACATCCAGCCACGACACCATGCCGATAGCCACGAAGATAAAGCCCAGATTGCGGCCGAACAGCGTTACCAGCAGAATCACGAAAAACATAAACGGAAAAGCGTTGAGTATTTCGAGAAAGCGCATCATCAGCGCATCGGTTTTGCCGCCGAAAAAGCCGGCCACCGCGCCGTAGGCCACGCCGATCACCACGGCCACCAGCGCGCCGGCCGCGCCCACCGTCAGTGAGATGCGCCCGCCCACCGCCACGCGGGCGAGCAGGTCGCGCCCGAGCGAATCGGTGCCGAAATAGTGGCGGCTTTCCAACGAGGGCGGTGTCTGCATAAAGCCCCAATCGGTGTGGTCGTAGCCGAACGGTGCCAGTGCGGGCGCGGCCAGCACAAAAATACACACGGCCAGCAGAACCAGGCTGCCGCAGAGCGCGGCGCGGTTGCGGCGGAAACGCCGCCAGGCATCCTGCCACAGGCTGCGGCCTTTGATACCGGCGGCGGGGTCGAGGGCTGCGGCCAGCGCCCGGGCGGTTTTTTTATCGGTGAGCATGAGCGGCCTTTATCGGTTGCAGTGTGGTTTGCGGTCGTCTGAAAAGGGCGGCTTGCCGAGCGCGGGCTTCAGACGGCCTTGTGGGGTTAATAGCGTATTTTCGGGTCGATAACGGCATAAAGAATATCCACCACCGCGTTGAAGGTGATGGTGAGCACGCCCACCAGAATGGTGAGGCTCAAAACCATGCCGTAATCGCGGTTGAGTGCACCGTTTACAAACAACTGGCCGATGCCGGGCAGGCCGAAAATGGTTTCCACCACAATCGAGCCGGTGATGATGCCCACAAAAGCCGGCCCCAAATAGGAAACCACCGGCAACAGCGCGGGGCGCAGGGCGTGTTTGAGCACGATATGGCGGGCGGGCAGCCCTTTGGCGCGGGCAGTGCGGACAAACGGGCTGTTCATCACTTCAATCATCGAGCCGCGCGTAATCCTGGCGATGCCGGAAACATAGGCCATAGCCAGCGCGGCCACCGGCAGCACCATATTGGCGGCGGCACCG
This sequence comes from Neisseria musculi, assembly GCF_014297595.2. Lineage (NCBI taxonomy): Bacteria > Pseudomonadati > Pseudomonadota > Betaproteobacteria > Neisseriales > Neisseriaceae > Neisseria > Neisseria musculi. Next base: position 2,417,465 of record NZ_CP060414.2, read on the forward strand.
CCGTTCCAGCCGCCGGCGGGCAGCCATTTGAGCCAGACGGCGAAAACCAGCACCAGCAGCGGCGCTTTCACAAAGCTGGGCACCACCACGCCGGTCATGGCGGCGGCCATGGTGAGGTAGTCGGGCCAGGTGTTTTGCTTTAACGCCGCCAACACGCCCAGCGTTACCCCCAGCAGCAGCGCCGCCGCAAACGCATACAGGCCGATTTCGAGCGACACGGGAAAAGCCTGCGCTAGCAGCTCATTAACCGTGTAGTCTTTATATTTGAACGAAGGGCCGAAATCGCCTTGCGCCAACTGCTTGAGATAGTTGAGATATTGCAGCCAGATCGGGTCGTTGAGGTGATATTTGGCTTCGATGTTGGCCAATACCGCCGGCGGCAGGTTGCGCTCGCCGGTAAACGGGCTGCCCGGTGCGAGCCGCATCATGAAAAACGACACGGTAATCAGCACAAACAGCGTGGGTATGGCTTCGAGCATACGGCGGATAATGAATTTGAGCATGGGCAATCTTCGTTAGGTGTTGTGTTTGCAGCCGGTTTCAGACAGCTTTTTTGATTTATCCTGCTGTTTTTCCGTAGTTTTTTATGGTTGTTGCATCTGTGTGTGCTGCCGCCGGGCGGTGTTTCAGACGGCCGCCCAAACTCAGTGTTTCAGGATTTTCCAGTTTTTAATCTGCCAGTTGTCCATCGGGTCTTGCACCGAATAGCCGGCCACATAGGGTTTGACCAGGCGGGCATTGGTGTAATGGTAAACAAAGATGGTGGCGGCATCCTGATCCAACACGGCCTCCGCATCGCGGTAGAGTTTGGCGCGCGCTTCGGGCGACACGCCTGCGGCCAGCGTTTGGCTGATCAGGCGGTCGAACCCGGCGCTGCGGTATTTGCCGTAGTTGTTGCTGTTGTCGGATTTATAGGTGTTTAAAAACGAAGAGGCTTCGTTGTAGTCGGCGCACCAGCCGCCGCGCGCCATTTGGTGGCGTTGGTTGCGGCGGGTGTCGAGATAGGTTTTCCATTCTTGGTTTACCAGCTGCACGTTCACAAAGCCCAGCGCTTCTTTCCACAATGCGGCGGCGGCCACAGCGTTTTTCTTGTGGTTTTCGTTGGTGTTGTAGAGCAGCTCGAACGAAAGCGGCCGGGTTTCGCCATAGCCCGCTTCGGCCAGCAGTTTTTTCGCTTCTGCGATGCGCTTGGCTTTATCCCATGCCTTCCACTCGGGCGTAAACGTTGCCATGCCCTGCGCGGCGGGCGGGGTAAACTGGTAGGCCACGGTTTCGCCGCGCCCGACCACTTTTTCCGTCAGCGTTTCGCGGTCGAGCGAAAGTTGCAGGGCTTTGCGCACTTTGGGGTTGTCAAACGGCGGCTTGGTGTGGTTGAACTCATAATAATAAGTGCACAGATAAGGGGCTGTTTTGACTTGGCTGCCCATTTCCTGCTGCAGCGGTTTGAACTGCTCGGTGGGAATATCGTTGTAGCTGACATCGATTTCGCCTGCTTTGAAGCGGCTGATGTCGGTGTGTGCCGATGAGATGGGCAGCAACACGGCGCGGTTGATGGTGGTAGCGGCATCGTCATAATAGGCACTGTTGCGCTCGAGCACGATTTGGCTGTTTACCTCCCATGCGGCGGGCTTGTAGGGGCCGTTTACCACCATATTGGCAGGCAGCGTCCATTTTTCGCCGAATGTTTCCACGGTGGCGCGGTGCACCGGCTTGGTGGATGTGTGTATCAGCACATCGGGAAAATAAGGCACCGGCTCGGTGAGGGTGATTTGCAGCGTTTTACCGTCAAGGGCTTTCACGCCCAACGTATCGGGCTTGGCTTTGCCGTTGATAACCGGCTCCGCACCGGCCACTTTCACATCGGCCAAATAGCTGGCATAGGGCGAGGCGGTGGCGGGATCGGCCACGCGGCGCATACTGTACACAAAATCTTCGGCAGAAACCGGGTCGCCGTTGCTCCATTTTGCATCGCGCAGTTTGAACGTCCAAACTTTATTGTCGGCACTTTCCCACGATTGGGCCATGCCCGGCACGGTGTTGCCGTTGTTGTCGGTAGAAACCAGCCCCACCAGCATCTGCCGCAGAATATTGCTCTCGGGCACGCCCGATACTTTGTGGGGGTCGAGCGATTCCGGTTCGGCACCGTTGTTTACCGTGATTTCCTGCTTTTCGGCCGGCTCGGAAGACTGGGTTTGCCCGCCGGCAGAAGAGCCGCCGCCGCAGGCCGCCAGGCCGAATGCGGCCGATAAGGCCCATATCAAGGGAAGGCATCGAGAGGTGGGATAAGGCTGCATAACGTTACTCCTGTGGGCGGCAACGCCGCATGATTGGCGTGAATCCTTCGTTTCCGTTACGGCGTTGCTGCGCTTTTGCGCAAGAGAACGGTTTGCAGGCCGCCCGATACTGAAAATAAAGCGGATTCACTATAAAGATACGGTTTCGGCACTATTCTTTTCAAGAAAGTGAATAAGTGTCAAGCGGTTTTTACCCTGTCAAGTTGCGGGCACGGCGGGGATAACGCCGTATCGCGAACCCGTTTGGTTTCTGTTGCAGACGTTGCCGCGCTTTGGCTCAAAGGGAACGGTTCGGCAGACCCGGCGGCGGAGGGCGGCAGCGTTTGGCCGTCTGAAAAACCATCCGGTGTTTTTCAGACGGTCATGTTCAGACGGCCTCGAAGCGCGCATCTTCGCCGAACACCTGCCGCCACAGGCTGCGCACGTTTTGGTAATGGTTTAACAGCTCGGGGGTGAGGTTGACTTTGTCGGCATCGCGCAGTTTGGTGTTGTGCTGCTGCCGGCGGTAGAAGCGGTAGGCGGTGCGGCTTTGCTCTGCCAGGGCTTTATCGATCAGGCCGGCATCGGCGGCGATGTTCAGCAGGGCGATGTTGCCGTAGTTGTCGAGCAGTTCGGGGTGTCGGTACGAATGCGCCAGAATCAGATACTGCACGATAAATTCCACATCGACCACGCCGCCGCGCGCGTATTTGACATCGCTGTCGGCCGGCGGGTGGGCGGCGAACATTTTTTCGCGCATGGCAATGATTTCGCGGGCGAGCGCGGCGGCATCGCGCGGCTGTGTGAGTACTTGTTGGCGCAGGCGGTCGAAAAACGTGCCTATTGCGCTGCTGCCGCAGATGAAGCGGGCACGGGTGAGGGATTGGTGTTCCCACGTCCACGCGCTTTCGTGCTGGTATTTTTCAAAGGCGGCGGTGCTGTGGGCGAGAAAGCCGGCATCGCCGTTGGGGCGCAGGCGCAAATCGACATCGTAGAGCGTGCCTGCGCCGGTGGCGGCGGAAAGCCAGTTGGTGAGGCGGCGCACGAAGCGGCCGTAGATGTCGGGCGCATCGGGGTGGGGGTCGTGGTAGAGATAGACCAGGTCGAGGTCGGAGGCGTAGCCCAGCTCTTTGCCGCCGAGTTTGCCGTAGCCGATAACGGCGATATTCGGGGTGTCGGTGTGGGTTTTGGGGGTGTCGGCCCACACGGCGGGCAGGGCGGCGGCGAGCAGGGTGTCGGCCAGCGCGGAGAGTTGGTCGGACAAGGCTTCAACCGTCCATAATCCGGCCAAATCCTGCACGGCAAGGCGGAATATCTGGGTGTGTTGGAAGTGGCGCAGAATGTCCATCTGTGCTTCGGTGTCGCCCCGGGCGTTGGCGAGGCCGTCTGAAAGCGCGGCGGCGAGCGCGGGCCAGTGGTATTCGGTTTCCATTAACTGAGCGCTCAAAAGTTCATCGAGCAGTATCGGGTATCGGCACAGGTAGGCGGCCACCCACGAGCTTTGCCCCATGATGCCGGCCAGTTGCCGCAGCGCCTGCGGGTGTTCGTTGAGAAAGGCCAGATAGGCGGAGCGGCGGCTGACGGTTTCGAGAAAGTCGATAAGCCGCAGCAGGGCGGCGGTGGGGCGGGGTTGGGCGGCGGCGGCTTCTGCCAGGGCCGGCATCACGGCATCAAAACGCGGTTGGGCGTGGGCGGAAAGGCGGCGGTATTTGTGGCTGCGGCGCAGTTGTTCGAGCCGTTCGGCCACGGTTTCGGCCTCGAAGCCGTGTTCGGCCAGGCGGTTGCGCAGGGTTTCTCCGCTGCCGTTTTCCTGCCATATCCACTGCCAGCTTTTGCCGGTTTGTTGCGGGGTTTCTTCCGGTTGGGCGAGGATTTCGTTAAAGATGGCGTTGACTCGGTTGCGGTGGCGGTTGAGGCCGTCTGAAAAGGCGGCGTAGCCGGCAAAGCCCATGCTTTCGGCCAACAGCTGTTGTTGTTCGGGGTTTTGCGGCAGGGTTTGGGTTTGCTGGTCGTCCCAATATTGCAGGCGGTGTTCCACATCGCGCAAAAAGCGGTAGGCGGCTAAGAGGGTGTCGGCGGTGTGGCGTTCGAGTATGCCCAGGCGGGCGAGTTCGTGCAGGGTTTCCTGCGTGCCTTTCATCTGCAGGCTGCGGATGCGGCCGCCGCGTATCATTTGGAAAATCTGGGCGACAAATTCTATTTCGCGGATGCCGCCCGCGCCGAGTTTGATATTGTTTTCCATGCCTTTGCGGCCGACTTCGCTGCGGATTTGGCGGTGCAGCGCGCGCATGGCCGCGTAGGCGTTGAAGTCGAGATATTTGCGGAACACGAAAGGCCGCACCAGCGGGGCGATGCCGTTGGGGTGGGGCGTAACCACGCGGCCTTTGCACCAGGCGTAGCGTTCCCATTCGCGCCCCTGCTGTATCAGATATTGCTCCAGCGCGGTTTCGCTCAGCACCAGCGCGCCGGCATCGCCCTCCGGCCGCAGGCGCATATCGACACGGAACACTTGGCCGTCTGAAGTGATGTCGTTTAGCAGCGCAATCAGTTTCTGGCCGGTTTTGGTGAAAAATTCCTGATTGCTGCGGGTGCGTTTGCTGTTGGTGTCGCCCGCTTCGGGGTAAACAAAAATCAGGTCGATATCGGAAGACACGTTTAATTCGTAACCGCCGGCCTTGCCCATCGCCACCACGCTCAGGTGCTGCGGCTCGTTTGTGTGGCGGCCGATGGGCGTGCCGTACCTATCCTGATAATAGGCATGGGCGAAATCGAGCGCGGTATTCACGGCAAAATCGGCAAACAGCGTGATGGTGCGGGTAACTTCGGCCAAATCGCTGATGCGGTTGATGTCGCGCACGATAATCTGCGCGGCCACATAGCGGCGCAGCAGGCGCAACTGGCGCGCCAGCTCGGCTTCGTTTTCACCGGCAAGAATGGCTTCCCAATCGGCAAAGGCGTGGAAATCGGCGGTGTCGAGCACTTTATCCAGCATGGGGTGCAGGATTTCGGGCTTGAGGTTGCCGTTGTCGAGATGGCGGGCGAGATAGAGGGAATGGCGGCGGGCGTTGGCAGTGAGGGTTTGCATGGCAGAAATCGGGCGGCTGGGGTTGGCGCGGAAGCCGGCGTGTCTGCAAAGGCTGCCGGCGGTCGGTTTCAGACGGCCTCGTTATTGCAGGGCGGTTGGGACGGGCCGTCTGAACATACAGGCCGTCTGAAAATATGGCGTTCAGACGGCTTTACGCTTTATTGGATCAGTTTGGACACGGTTTTAAACGCCGGGTGTTTGGCATCGCCCAACAGCCCGAACAGCACGCTTTCCACATTGGAAACCACCGCGCCGGCAGCACGCATCTGCTCCAGCGCATTGGCTTTGTTGGCGGGCGCGCGCGATGCGGTGCATTCAAACGGCACATACACACCCAACCCTGCCGCGCGCAAATCGAGCACGGTTTGCAGCATACACACATGGGCTTCAGCGCCGATAAGAATCACGTTTTGAATCCGGCGGCTCTGCAAAAACTGCTCGGTTTCGGGTATCAGCGCGGAAAAACGCGTTTTTTCAAACACGGGCGCGCTGCCCAGCAGGCCGGCAACGGGGGCAACCGTGCGCCCCAAACCTTTCGGGTATTGCTCGGTGACCGCCAGCGGCACGCCCAAAGCCTGCAAACCTTGCAGCAGCGTCAGGCTGTTTTCTACCATTTCTGCGGCCTGGTGGAGTGCAGGGTTCAGGCGCTCCTGAATATCGACTACGATGCAGGCGGTGTTGTCGGGGCGGGGGTGGGGCATGGCATTCTCCTGTTTTTCCATAGGGTTTTCAGACGGCCTATTATTTATCCGAACGGCTCCGGGGGCAAGGGTAAAGACAGATTTGGTTTGGCAGAACAAAATTTTTATATTTATATTCAATATAATGATTAAATCAAATGCAATAGTTTCATATATTTATATAAAGCCGTTCATATTCTGAATTTGACCGTTAAGACTGGACTCAGGCAATTTTTACGGGAGTTAATATAAGCTGTATCAAACTATAAATTGAGCCTGAGGGTTGGTGTCAGGCTGAAAAATAAGTTGGCTCACATTACTTACAAATCGTGAAACCACACCGGACAAGAAAAGGCAGCCGACTGCGGCGCAGACGGGTAAGGCCGGATGCAACTGCATCGTTTTGTGTTGGTTTGCGGTAAAACGTTCTGTTGTTTCTCATTTGAAAAATCACTGCATCACGTTTCTCAAGATGCGGAAACCCCCTTGAAATTTCCAAATCAAATCATGAGCCGAATCCACAAAATTTCTTTATGCACGGCGGCCGCTTTTGCATCTGTGCCGTTTGCGGCCGCCCAAGACATCCAGGCCGAACGCGAACGCTGGGCGCTCCACGCCCGCAGCGGAGAGGCACAGCTTGCCGAATCGGTGGCGCAGTTGGGCGATCTGTATGCGCAAAGCGGCGATGCAAAAGTGCGCGCCGATTTGATTGCCCTGCTGGTGCGGCAGGAAAAACCGGAAGCGGCATTGGCCGTATGTGCCGGCTGCCCGATTGAAAGCTATAGTGCAGACGAGTTGGAAAACCTCGCCAAGGCCGCCCGCGACATCAAACAATACCCGCAGGCCGCCGCATTCTACCGCAGCTTGCAGCTTGCCGCGCCGCAGAATCAAACCGGTTATCTGGGGAGCGCGCTGGTTGCGGTGGACAGCGGAGACTATGCCGCTGCACAGCAGCAGATCGAATCTTACCTCAGGCGTTTCGGTAACGATAAGGGCATACGCAACGCCCAAGCCTATCTGAAACAGCGCACGCAGCCGCTCACCGAGCGTCTGGCCGAGCAGCAGCGCCTGTTTGAAGCAGACCCCGCCAACGGTGACCATGCCTTGCAGCTTTACCGCACTGCCGCCCAATTGCAGCTTTTTCCGCAGCAGGAGCGGATTATGGCTCAGTTTCCCGAGCGGTTCGGCGAACAAGACCGTTTGTGGCTGCAGGCGGCCAAAGCGGTTGTGTTGCTGCGTGGCGCCCGCCAAACCGGCGATCCGGCGCAAATCCGTGAGGCTTATGAGAGCCTGGGCGAAGTGGTCGGCAAATCGGAAGCGGGCAGCCCGCTGCACACGCAGGCATTGCGCGACCGCGTGGCCGCCGCCGTGGCTTTAGGCAACGAAAAACAGGCGTTGCGCGATTACCGGATGCTGGAAGGGCAGGGCAGGCAGCCCGATTATGTGCAGGACGGATATGCTAAGGCCCTGCTGATGGCCGGAAGCCCGCGTCAAGCGCGCAAGGTGCTGCACGGGCGCATGAACCGCCAGATGGCGGTGCAGGGCAAACTTGATCCTGAATTAGTGGAGATGTTGGCGGAAACCGATGCCGATTTGATGGAGTTTTCGGCCGCTCAAGAAAAAATCAAACATTGGAATCCGAAAAAATACACGCCCGACTTCACCCACACCGTTGAAGTGGAAAACCCGTATTACGATACCCAATATTTTTGGAATACCCGCCTGGAAGCCTGGAACGGCAATGTGAAAGGCGCGCACAAACTGATGCAGGACTGGCTCGGCGAACACCCCGCCGACCCGTGGGCGATGGTTTTGGACGGTGAGTTGTCGCAGATTGACGGCCATGAAGACCGCGCCTTGGCAAGGTTCGATGCCGCCCGCGAATATTTGGGCGAACCCGGACAAAAGTGGATAGACGGCAAAGCTGCCGCTGCTCATATGTCGGCAGGCAACTGGCGGGCGGCAGCAAGATTATCCGCAGGGCTGGGCCGCGATGATGTCGGTCACAAGGGGTTTTGGCAGCTTTACGATGAAGAGCGCGCCGCCCGTTTGGAAATCGGCGGCATGGCAATGAAAGCTACCTCGCCTGCAGACGGCACCGAATGGGCGCAAACTGCCAAACTCTACAGCCCGCGCAGCAGCAGCGGCCACCGTGCCTATATTGCGCAGCAGCACAACGATGTGCCCAACCACGGCAGGCCGCTGCGTGCCGGCCGGGTGGGGGCGGGTGCCGAAATCAATCTTTATCCGGTGGTGGTGCATGCCGAAGCAGGGCACGGCACACAGCTTAACGGCAAAGCTTACGCTGTGCTGGGTGCGGATTGGCGCGTAAACGACTTTGTGGGCTTCACCGCCCGCGCCGCCTCCAACAGCGTTAATACCCCCGTTAAAGCTCTGTGGCAGGAAGTGTATGCCGATGAATACACTTTGGGCGCGGAATATACCCATTCGGCGGCCACCCGCGCGGGCATGGGTGCGGGCGTGATGAAATTTGATGACGGCAACACCCGCCAAACCGTCCATGCCTGGCTTTCACACGATATTTTCCAACACAACCGCTGGAAATTGGGCAGCTCGCTGTGGGCAGATTACAGCCGCAACAAAGATATTCCCTCTGCCTTTTACTACAACCCCGAAAACAGCAAAACCGTGAGCGGCGAGCTGGCGCTTTCCTACACCCTGCCGCTGGACAACGGCATCAGGTTCACCCAAACCGCCGCCGGCAGCGCAGGGCGTTACCGGCAGGCCGGCCACCCAGCCGAAAACACCTGGCAGATTAAATACGGCCACGATTGGCGTTTCGGCCGCCGCGCCGCGCTGGGTTACGAGTTCGGCCGCCGCCGCGCCATGTATGACGGCAGTCTCGAATATCAAAACTTCGGCGGCGCCAAGTTGAGCGTGAAGTTTTACTGACCGAATGTCTGCTTTTCAGACGGCCTCGGCTCCGGCTTCAAGGCCGTCTGAAAACACCAGCCGGCATTCCATTGAAACCAAGATTACCGAAGGCAGAAAAACATGAACTGCAAACGCCTCTTCGCCGGCCTCCTCGCCGGCCTCATTATGCTGCAAGCCGCTTATGCCGCCGATGTGCGTTACGGCGTGATGTGTTATCACGATGTAGTCGATGAAACCGCTCCCGTTATCAAAACTAAGGAAGAGCGGGAAATGAAGGGTGAAATCCAACGCCGTTACTTTCCGCAAACCATCACCGTGCAAAGGCTGGCCGCCCACTTTAACTGGCTGCGCGACAACGGCTACACCCCCGTGAGCTTCAAGCAGATCGAAGCGGCAAGGGCAGGCCGCGCCAAGCTGCCGCCCAAACCCGTGCTGCTTACGTTTGACGATGGCTACCTAAGCTTCTACACCAGAATCTATCCGTTGCTGAAAGCCTTTGATTATCCGGCGGTTTTCGCCTTGGTGACGGGCTGGATGGAAACCCCGCAGGGCGGCCTTGTCGATTACGGCAAACAGAAGCTGCCGCGCTCGGCCTTCATCACTTGGGAGCAGGTGCGCGAGATGCAGAAAAGCGGCTTGGTGGAAATCGCCTCGCACACCCACGACCTGCACCGCAGCATCACGGGTAATCCCGCCGGCTCGCAGTTTGCCGCCGTGTTTCCCGAATATGAAAACGGCCGCTACGAAACCCGTGATGCCTACCGGCAGCGCGTGCGCAACGATTTGAAACGCTCGGTGGACATCATCGCCGCCCGCACCGGCGTGCGCCCGAATGTGATTGTGTGGCCTTACGGTCATTTTAACGAAACCGCCCGCGAAATCGCCGCCGAAGTGGGGCTGGACAACGACTTTACCCTGTTTGACGAAACCCCCAACACCACAGAGCAGCGCAGCATCGGCCGCGCCCTGATTGACAACGAAACCGGCTATCCGCTGATGAAAGCCTATCTGGAGGGGCAGATGTTTACCCCGCCGCACCAGCGCGCCGTGCATATTGATTTGGGCCGTCTGTACACCCCCGACCCCGCACAGTTTGCGCGCAATTTCGACAAACTCATCGAACGCATCTACAAAATGGGCATCACCACCGTGTATCTGCAGGCCTTTGCTGATGATGATGGAAACGGAGTGGCGGAAGCCGCGTATTTTCCCAACCGCCATCTGAAAGTGAAGGCCGACCTGTTCAGCCGCGTGGCCTGGCAGTTGATGACGCGCGCCAACGTGAAAGTGTATGCGCAGATGCCGCTGACGGCTTTCGACTTGGGTAGCGGTTACGTTTCCGGCAGCCGCACCGGCAAACCCGAGGCCGGCCGCCCTTTGCGCCTTTCGCCCGATGGTGCCGAAAACCGCCGCGCCGCAGCCGAAATTTATGAAGACTTGGCGTTCAGCAGCCGCTTCAACGGTCTGGTGTTCCGCGATGGCGGAGATAAGCGCGGTGATTTAATCGACTATTCCAAGCTGCTCAAACAAACGGCGCTGAAATACAGCTTCAACGGCATAAACGGCATGAAAACCGTGCGCAGCCTTGATGGCGGTTTGCCCGCCCAAAGCCTGCCCGCATTTGCAGCAGCCTACGATTACACCGCCTTCACGGCCCTGCCCTACCTGGAAAACGGGCAGCCGTTAAGCCCTAAAGAAGCCGCCCGCCGGTTGGTCGGTTTGGTGGCCGGAGTCAAGCGCAGCGGTGTGCCGCTCGATAAAACCGTGTTTGAACTTCAGACGGCCGATCCGCGCACCGGGCAGCCTGCTGGCGGGAAAGAACTGGCAGGGTGGATGAGCCTGCTCAAAAAAGAAGGCGTGAAAAATCTGGCCTATTACCCTGATGACTTTTTGCAGGACAGGCCGCCGCTGAAAACCATCAAACCGGTATTTTCGGTGCAGCGCTGAGCCCGGTTTTACCGGCAGGCTGCCGGTAAGCTTTATTTTCAGACGGCCTGCCGCCATAGGGTGTGAGGCCGTCTGAAAACAAACCCCGTTATCAAAACAAACGTTTCAAATACGCACAGCAAGGGCAGAACTTCCGATGGACTGGTATGAATATTTGGCGGCATTCGTGATGCTCTATCCGGGCATGATGGCCGTGTATTGGACGGTTTCGGGCGTTTTTTATTTTCTGTTTTTTGAAAACAGGGCAGGCGAGCCTGAGTTTATGTATCAAGGGTATGCGCCCATGGTGAGCGTGTTGGTTCCCTGCTACAACGAGGCAGACAACCTCGACACATCGATACCCCACCTGCTCAATTTAACCTACCCCAATTACGAGCTGATTTTCATCAATGACGGCAGCACTGACAACACGCTCGAAATCATCCGCCGCTGGGCGGAGAAAGCCGAAAAAATCGTTGTGGTGGACCAACCCAACGGCGGCAAAGCCTCGGCTATGAATAACGGCGCACACCACGCATTGGGCAAATATATTGTCGGCATCGATGGTGATGCCGTTCTCGACTACAGTGCCATCGAATACATGATTCAAAACCTGGAAGACAACCCCGAATTGGGTGCCGTTACCGGCAATCCGCGCGTGCGCAACCGCAGCACGGTGCTGGGCAAGCTGCAGGTGGCCGAATTCAGCTCGATTATCGGCCTGATCAAACGCTCGCAAAGCGTTGTCGGCACGCTGTTTACCGTATCGGGCGTGATTATGTGCATACGCAAAGACGTGCTGCTCAGTATAGGCGGTTGGAGCGACAACATGATTACAGACGATATCGATGTGAGTTGGAAAACCCAAATCGCCGGCTACAACATCGCCTACGAACCGCGCGCCCTGTGCTGGGTGCTGATGCCCGAAACCATACGCGGCCTCTACCGTCAGCGGCTGCGTTGGGCGCAGGGCGGGGCGGAAGTGGTTTTGAAGTATTTCAAAAACATCTGGCGGCTGCACCATATCCGCCTGTGGCCGCTTTATGCCGAATATTTCATCACCCTGCTGTGGGCGTATTCGCTCTTGGCCATCACCATTGTGGGTTTGGCGGAGTGGGCACTGGGCCATCCGCACGATTTTGTGCTGCTAAAAGTGGCGAGTCTGGTTACTTTCATGATGTTTATTTTGCAGTTTTCCGTGAGCATGTTTATCGACAGCCGCTATGAAGGCAACCTGTTCCGCTATTTCATCAGCTGTATTTGGTATCCCTACGCTTTCTGGCTGCTGAACAGCATCACGCTGATTCACGGTTTCCCCAAAGCGCTTTTGCGCGACAAGCAGCGCAAAGCCACCTGGGTCAGCCCCGACAGGGGCGTGCAGTAGGATGTTTGCCGCACGGCATCTTTATCATAGTAAAACAAGGAGAAGCTTATGCCCGAACAAGTTCAGGACTTGCGCGAACTGATGGTTATCCGCAAAGCGCGCAATCCCAATCCGGTTATCAGCACCAAAAGTATGTTGATTTTTGCCGTAACCTGGTCGTTGTGGCTGCTGACGGCTTATCTGATTGTCAACAACCACCGCAGCCTGCTTTTTAACCCCATTGTAGGCAATCGGACACTGATTGATTTGGTCAAAGCAGCCGCTGTGGTGGTGTTGGCCCAACTGAACCTGCTGCTGGCATGGTCGGTGTGCATTTCGCGCAGGCGCAAACACTGATGCCGGCGTATCCCAAAGGCCGTCTGAAACCCTTTTCAGACGGCCTTTAATTCTATCGGGCCGCTGCAAAAGAAAGTTCCTATTTACACAAAATTGGTTTATGATTTGGAAACTACGCAGCACTACAATGTGCGGCGTTCCCAGAAGAAAAACCACTAAAAGGAACAATAAGATGTTAGAAGCCTATCGCAAAGCCGCCGCAGAGCGCGAAGCTCTGGGCATTCCCGCCCTCCCGCTCACCGCCCGGCAAACCGCCGATTTGGTGGAGCTGTTGAAAAACCCGCCTGCAGGCGAAGACCGGTTTTTGGTAGATTTGCTCGCCAACCGCGTGCCGCCCGGTGTGGACGATGCATCCAAAGTGAAAGCCTCGTTTTTGGCAGCCGTTGCCGAAGGCAGCGTACACAGCCCGCTGGTGTCGCCCGAATACGCCGCCAAACTTCTGGGTACCATGCTCGGCGGCTACAACATCCACCCGCTGATTGAGCTTCTCGACAACGAACAACTGGCACCGGTTGCCGCAGAAGGGCTGAAACACACCCTCTTGATGTTCGACTCTTTCCACGATGTGCAGGAAAAAGCCGAGCAAGGCAACCCTCACGCCCAAGCCGTGCTGAAATCGTGGGCAGATGCCGAATGGTTTACCTCACGCGAAAAAGTGCCCGAAAAAATCACCGTTACCGTATTTAAAGTCGATGGCGAAACCAACACCGATGACCTCTCTCCCGCGCCCGATGCTTGGAGCCGCCCCGATATCCCGCTGCACGCGTTGGCCATGCTGAAAAACCCGCGCGAGGGCATCAGCCCCGACAAACCCGGCGAAGTCGGCCCCATCAAATTGTTGGAAGAGCTGAAAGCCAAAGGCCACCCCGTTGCCTATGTGGGTGATGTGGTCGGCACCGGCTCTTCGCGCAAATCTGCCACCAACTCCGTGATCTGGCACACCGGCCTGGATATTCCTTTTGTGCCGAACAAACGCTACGGCGGCGTGTGCCTGGGCGGCAAAATCGCCCCGATTTTCTTCAACACCCAAGAAGACTCGGGCGCACTGCCGATTGAGGTGGATGTTTCCGCGCTGAAAATGGGCGATGTGGTCGATATTCTGCCCTACGAAGGCAAAATCGTGAAAAACGGCGAAACCGTTGCCGAATTCCAACTGAAATCGCAAGTATTGCTCGATGAAGTGCAGGCCGGCGGCCGCATCAACCTGATTATCGGCCGCGGCTTAACCGCCAAAGCCCGCGAAGCGCTGGGCTTGCCCGCCTCCACCGAATTCCGCCTGCCGCAGGCGCCTGCCGAGAGCAAGGCAGGTTTCTCGCTGGCGCAGAAAATGGTCGGCCGCGCCTGCGGCCTGCCCGAAGGGCAGGGCGTGCGCCCCGGCACTTACTGCGAACCGCGCATGACCACAGTCGGCTCGCAAGATACCACCGGTCCGATGACCCGCGATGAGTTGAAAGACTTGGCGTGTTTGGGTTTCTCGGCCGATTTGGTGATGCAGTCGTTCTGCCACACTGCCGCCTACCCGAAACCGGTAGACGTGAAAACCCACAAAGAGCTGCCCGAGTTTATCTCTACCCGCGGCGGCGTTTCCCTGCGCCCAGGCGACGGCGTGATCCACTCGTGGCTCAACCGCCTGCTGCTGCCCGACACCGTGGGCACCGGCGGCGACTCGCACACCCGCTTCCCGATCGGTATTTCCTTCCCCGCAGGTTCGGGCTTGGTGGCCTTTGCCGCCGCCACCGGCGTGATGCCGCTCGATATGCCCGAATCCGTGTTGGTGCGTTTCAGCGGCAAACTGCAACCGGGCGTTACCTTGCGCGATTTGGTAAACGCCATTCCGCTGTATGCCATCAAGCAGGGTCTGCTCACCGTGGCCAAAGCCGGCAAGAAAAACATTTTCTCCGGCCGCATTCTGGAAATCGAAGGCTTGCCCGATTTGAAAGTAGAGCAGGCGTTTGAATTGAGCGATGCTTCTGCCGAACGCTCCGCCGCCGGCTGCACCGTGAAGCTCAACCAAGAGCCGGTTATCGAATACATGAAGTCCAACATCGTGTTGATGAAAAACATGATTGCAGACGGCTATAAAGACCCGCGCACGCTGGAGCGGCGCATCAAAGCCATGGAAGCCTGGCTGGCCGCCCCGCAACTATTGGAAGCCGACCAAGATGCCGAATACGCCGCCGTTATCGAAATCAATATGGACGACATCAAAGAGCCGATTGTGGCCTGCCCGAACGACCCTGATGATGTGAAATTCATGTCTGAAGTGTCGGGCACGCCGATTGACGAAGTGTTTATCGGCTCGTGCATGACCAATATCGGCCACTTCCGCGCCGCTTCCAAACTGCTGGAAGGCAAGAGCGACATTCCCGTGCGCCTGTGGATGGCGCCGCCCACCAAAATGGACGCGCAAGAGCTGACCAACGAAGGCCATTACGGCGTGCTCGGCCGTGCCGGCGCGCGCATGGAAATGCCCGGCTGCTCGCTGTGTATGGGCAACCAGGCGCAAGTGCGCGAAGGGGCAACGGTGATGTCCACCTCCACCCGCAACTTCCCCAACCGTTTGGGCAAAAACACTTTCGTTTATCTGGGCTCGGCAGAGCTGGCCGCGATTTGCTCCAAGCTGGGGCGTATCCCCACCGTGGAAGAGTATCAGGCCAATATCGGCATCATCAACGAGCAGGGCGATCAGATTTACCGCTACATGAATTTCAACGAAATTGACAGCTACAACGAAGTGGCCGCAAAAGTGAATGTGTAACGGCGCAGTAAAGCCTTTCAGACGGCCTGATGCTTTGCAGAGGCCGTCTGAAAAAACAGCAACAAAACGGTTGATGCCGTTTTGTTTTTTTATTTTGGGCGGCAATATCTGCCTGATGTTTTCAGACGGCCTCTGCAAAGCATCAGGCCGTCTGAAAACATTCGGCCGCCGTCATTCCCGGGCAGACGGGGGGGGGGGGCGGGTTTGAGCAATCGATTGATTATTGGATAGGCAGGGCGCGGAGGGTAATCAGAAAAAACGCCGGTATCGGGCTATTGATACTGCCGACCGTTATCACCGCGCGCTTGTGGCGGCGGCATGTTGATCATGACCCCGTTAAGGCGCAGCAACGCCGCAGCGGGGCAGGCGGATTGTATTTTGTATGATGAACTGCTGCGCACGGGCGGTGCGGGCGGCTTGCGGGGGCGGTAACGGGAAACAGGTTTCAGACGGCTTGAATGGCTTGCAAAGGCCGTCTGAACAACAGTAAAACGGTTTGGTGCCGTTTTGTTTTTAATTCGGGCGGCAATGTCTGCCTGATGTTTTCAGACGGCTGCAACGGCCGGCAGGTTTCAAGCCGGTGGTTTTTCAGGATTCCGCGTAAACGTTCCTGAACTTTACGGTAGTTGCGGGTTTGCGCTGCGCCTTATTCGGTATCCGGCAATGCGGCAGAGCCCATACGGCGCATGATGATGTTGGTTTTTCTGTGCAAACTGCGGTCGCGCGGATTATCGGCGTAATACAGCGGGCGCGGCACGCGGGCGGCGAGCTCGGCGGCCTGCTGCCTGGTTAGGTTTGCGGCCGGCTTTTTATAAAAATGCTGTGCGGCGGCTTCGGCGCCGTAAATGCCGTAGTCCCATTCGATTACGTTTAGGTAAAGCTCGAAAATACGGTCTTTATCGGTGGTGGCTTCCATCATGGCGGTGATGACGGCTTCTTCGGCCTTGCGCCAATAACTGCGGCTTTCGTTTAAAAACAGGTTTTTTGCCAGCTGCTGGCTGATGGTGGAGCCGCCGCCGCGGATTCTGCCGCTCTGCTGATTGCGCTTCATGGCGTTGCGGATGCCGCTCCAATCGAAACCGCTGTGGGCGGCGAAGTTGGCATCTTCCGAAGCAATCAGGGCTTTTTTGAGATTGGTGGAAATTCGACTATAGGGCACCCAGCGGTAATCTAATTGGATATCTTTACCTTGGGCGCGGAACTCGTTCATGCGCATGCTCATAAACGCGGTTTTGTGCGGCGCTACGGCGCGATAGGTGATGATGCTGCCGTATATATAGGCATGAAACAGGATAAACGCCGCAAACGGCAGCGCCAGCAGCCACTTAATCATTTCAGACGGCCTTTCTCATATAGCGGATAACGGCTTGGATGTCGGGAGAAAAACCGCGCCAAAGCCGGTAGGAAAACGCGGCCTGCCCCACCAACATACCCAAACCATCGGCAGTTTTTTGAGCACCGCTGCGGCGGGCATAATCCAAAAACGCCTGCGCCGCCGCGCCGTATACCATATCGTAGGCCAGCACGCAGCTGCCGAACACTTCGGGCGCAACTGCCGGTATTTCGCCGCTTAAACTGCCTGATGTGGCGTTGATGATAATATCGAAACGGTTGGCGGGCAGGCCGTTTAATGGTGCCGCCCGAATGCCGAAACGCTCTGCCAATTCCCGCGCTTTGGCCTCGGTGCGGTTTGCGATGGTGATGTCGGCAGGCTGCTGTTGCAGCAACACGGGCACTACGCCGCGCACTGCGCCGCCTGCTCCTAAAATCAGAATGCGCCGGTTTTGCAGGGCGGTTGCCTGCGCTTCGGTGATGTCTGCCGCCAAGCCCGCACCGTCTGTGTTGTCGCCGAGGAAACGGCCGCTGCCCAACGGGATAATGGTATTGACTGCGCAGGCGGCTTTTGCACGTTCGGAATGTTCGTCCACCCAATCATAGGCATCGGTTTTAAACGGCACGGTAACGTTTGCGCCCAAGCCGCCTTCGGCAAAAAAGCGGCCGGCGGCGGCGGCAAACCCGCCCGGCTCTGCCAAGATGCGGCCATACTCGATCTGCACCTTTTCCTGCAAGGCAAATTGTCGGTGGATTTGCGGCGATTTGCTGTGGGCAACCGGGTTGCCGAAAACGGCATAACGGGGAAGTGTGGCGGCCATTGCGGCAGGCTCCGTAACAATACATTCGAACGCGGAATGGAATCCGCGCAGACAGGCGCATTATATATCAGCCGTTTCAAAATAAAACCTGAGGTGCCGGCGGCCTATGCCCGGCGGGCATAGGCCGGATAAAGGTTCGGCCTGTATCTGTATTGGTATAATGGATTGCATTTAAACACGGCATCCTAACTGCCAACCCGCTTGAAAATCAGTAAAAGGCGGCTGCCGATAGTGGAAGCAGTATAACAATGGGGAATTTCATTCACTACGGCAGGTTGTGGTAAGGGGGAGGCCGTCTGAAAAACGTTCAGACGGCCAAAATGCTTTACACGGCAGATTATTGACGGTGTTGCCGGCAAAAATTATATTGGCCCCATTGCTGCATCATGCCGTTTATGCGCCCATTTTCCCGGCGGTTGTGGCACAATGCCTGTTTTCCGCCTGCACCCGGATTGGGTTGTTTTAAAACCGCTTTCTCTTTCACTATCCTCTTAAGGAGCAGATTATGTCTGTTAAAGAAGTTGTCAAACTCATCGAAGAAAACGAAGCGCGCTTTGTAGATTTGCGCTTCACCGACACCAAAGGCAAGCAGCAGCATATTACCGTGCCTGCCCGCACCGTATTGGAAGACCCCGAAGAATGGTTTGAAGAAGGCCAGGCGTTTGACGGCTCTTCTATGGGCGGCTGGAAAGGTATCCAGGCTTCCGATATGCAGCTGCGCCCCGATGCCGCCACCGCCTATCTCGATCCGTTTTACGATGATGCCACCGTGGTGGTTACCTGCGATGTTATCGACCCCGCAAACGGGCAGGGCTACGACCGCGACCCTCGGTCTATCGCCAAACGTGCCGAAGCCTATCTGAAATCTTCAGGCATCGGCGACACTGCTTATTTCGGCCCCGAACCCGAATTTTTCGTGTTTGACGGCATAGAATTTGAAACCGGCATGGGCGGCACCCGCTACCAAATCCACAGCGAAGAAGCCGCTTGGAGCAGCGGCAAATCCTATGACGGTCAAAACACCGGCCACCGCCCTTTCGTGAAAGGCGGTTATCTGCCCGTTGCACCTGTGGATTCCGGTCAGGATTTGCGCTCTGCGATGGTAAACCTGCTCGAAGAAATCGGCATTCCCGTTGAAGTGCACCATCATGAAGTGGCCACCGCCGGGCAGATGGAAATCGGCACCCGGTTCGACACGCTGGTGCGCCGTGCCGACCAGACCCAGGATATGAAATACATCATTCACAATGTGGCCCACAATTTCGGCAAAACCGCCACCTTCATGCCCAAACCGATAATGGGCGATAACGGCAGCGGTATGCATGTACACCAGTCCATCTGGAAAGACGGTCAAAACCTGTTTGCAGGCGATGGTTATGCCGGCCTTTCCGACACCGCTCTTTACTACATCGGCGGCATCATCAAACACGCCAAAGCCCTCAACGCCATCACCAACCCCTCGACCAATTCCTACAAACGCCTGGTGCCGCATTTCGAAGCCCCCACCAAGCTGGCTTATTCGGCCAAAAACCGTTCGGCATCTATCCGCATTCCGGCGGTGAACAGTGCCAAAGCCCGCCGTATCGAAGCGCGTTTCCCCGACCCGATGGCCAACCCTTATCTGGCTTTTGCCGCCCTGCTGATGGCCGGGCTTGACGGTATACAAAACAAAATCCACCCCGGCGATCCCGCCGATAAAAACCTTTATGATCTGCCGCCCGAAGAAGATGCGCTGGTGCCGACCGTTTGCGTCTCTCTGGAAGAAGCGTTGGAAGCATTGAAAGCCGACCACGAGTTTCTGACCCGCGGCGGCGTGTTCAGCAAAGACTGGATTGAGAGCTACATCGCGCTCAAAGAAGAAGATGTCAAGCGCATCCGTATGGCGCCGCACCCGCTGGAATTTGAAATGTATTATTCGCTGTAACCACGGAAACGACCGCACCCCGCACCAAAAATGCGGGGTGTTTTTTGTATGTGTGTGGCGTGGGTATGCCCCGCCCGGATCGGCAAACCCGGGCCGTCTGAAATACCGGAGCATGCCGTTTCCGCTTACCCGGAACGGTGCGGCAGGCAGGGGGGAGAAGGCGCACCTCTATCTAACTCCGTTGCAATAGGCTGCACGAAACCGATTCTGTGCCGCTTGGGCGGCTGGCAAAATCTTTTTAGGGCTGGGGCGCGGTAATGCGGTAACGAAAATAAAGTGGGCGCACCATACTTTCGGCATAATAGGGCTTCCCCGGTTAATACGCTTGGCGCGCCCGCCTTTCCTATTCTTCAACCGCACACGCAGCGGGCTTATGGATGATTGGAATTTTTTTAAGACACTCCGCCCCGATGGGCGGTCGGCATTTGACGTATAGCTGCGGTGGGTTTGAAGGCAGGTGCGGGCAAGGGGCAGGGCTGTGAAGAAATAGGGCTGATAAGTTGAAACTGGGTTGAAAAAGTATTTTATTTTGCCCCAAAGTCTGCATTTTCCTGCTTGCAGTGCCAAAGGCCGCAGCTGCTTTGTAACCATCCCGTTATGGTGTTTTACCGGATACAGAAAATCCCGCCTTTGCCTGACAGAGTCCGGCAATATTGCACCGTTTGAAAAACAAAAGCGGCTATCCCGCAAAACACGCCGGTTTAGCGCATGCGGCTTCATGTATCAGGTATATATTTCTTTTGAATGAGTGATTGGATTTCACCATAAAAACGCCCCTCAAACCGGTTAAGACCCCCGGTTGAGGGGAAATATTTTTCAGACGGCCTTTCTTCTCTTCTATCAGCGGATAATCCCGCGCGAAGAAGTGTCGAAAAAGTTTTTAAACACTGCCAGCTCGGGCGCGGTTTCGGCCATTTTCAACACTTCGGCCTTGGCTTCTTCCAAACCCAAGCCTTGACGGTAGAGGATTTTATACACCTCTTTTACGCGGGCGATTTGTTCGGGCGAAAAACCGTTGCGGCGCATGCCTTCGCTGTTGAGGCCGGCCGGCTCGGCGCGGTAGCCCGAAGCCATCACATAGGGCGGTACGTCTTTATGCACGCCGGCGGCGAAAGCAGTCATGGCATAATCGCCGATTTGGCAGAATTGGAACACCAGCGTGTAGCCGCCCAACACCACATAATCGCCGATGGTAACGTGCCCGGCCAGCGAGGCGTTGTTGGCGAAGATGGTGTGGCTGCCGATTACGCAGTCATGCGCCAGGTGCACATAGGCCATAATCCAGTTGTCGTCGCCGATACGGGTTTCGCCGATGCCGGTAACGGTGCCGGTGTTGAAGGTGGTGAATTCGCGGATGGTGTTGCCGTTGCCGATAATCAGGCGGGTGGGTTCGCCGCGCCATTTTTTATCCTGCGGCTGGGCGCCGAGGCTGGCAAACTGGAAGATTTTGTTGTTTTCGCCGATGGTGGTGCAGCCTTCGATTACGGCATGCGGCCCGATTTCGGTGCCTGCGCCGATCTGCACATTCGCGCCGATAACGGTGTAGGCGCCGATTTTAACGCCGGAGTCGAGTTCGGCTTTGGGGTCGATGAGGGCAGTGGGGTGGATGAAGCTCATGCGGGCTTTCCTTTATTGCAGGCCGTCTGAAAACTGCTTTTCGGGTTTCAGACGGCTTTGGCAGATTACTTACCGACTACGCGTTTGGCGCACATAATCACGGCTTCAACGGCAACTTGACCATCGACTTTGGCCACGGCGTTGAATTTGCCGATGCCGCGTTTGTTGGCAATCAGCTCCACTTCAAACACGAGCCGGTCGCCCGGAACCACTTGGCGTTTGAAGCGGGCATTATCGATGCCGGCGAAGAAAAAGAATTCGTCTTCTTTGCGGCCGCCTTCGCTCAAAATGGCCAATGTGCCGCAGGCCTGTGCCATCGCTTCGATAATCAGCACGCCCGGCATCACCGGCAGCTCGGGAAAGTGCCCCTGAAACTGCGGCTCGTTCATGGTAACGTTTTTAATCGCCGTGAGGCTTTTCATGCTCTCAAATGCAATGATGCGGTCTATCATCAGAAACGGATAGCGGTGAGGAATCAGTTTGTGGATGTCTTTGGCTTCGAGCGGGAGTCGGATTTCCATGATGCGTTATTCCTTATTGATTATCGGCAGGCTTGGGTTCCAAAGCCTTTTCAAGTTGTTTGATGCGTTGGTTTATTTCGCTCAAGCGGCGGATGTGCACGGCGTTGCGCGCCCATTCTTTATGGGTCTGCATCGGATAGGGGCCGGCGATGTGTTGGCCGCTCTCTTTGATGCTGTGGGTAATGTTGCTGCCGCCGCCGATGGTGGTTTTGTCGGCGATTTCGATGTGGCCCACCGTGCCGACACCGCCGCCGATAATGCAGTAGCTGCCGACAGTTACGCTGCCGGAAATACCGGTTTTGGCGGCAATCACGGTATGGCTGCCGATTTTGCAGTTGTGGCCGATTTGCACCTGGTTGTCGATTTTGGTGCCGTTGCCTACCACGGTATCGCTCATCGCACCGCGGTCGATATTGCTGTTGGAGCCGATTTCCACATCATCGCCCAGCGTAACAGCGCCGGTTTGCGGAATTTTAAACCACGAATCGCCCGCAAATGCCAAGCCGAAGCCGTCGGCACCGATAACCGCGCCGGAATGGATTTCCACACGGTTTCCCAACGTGCAGCCGTGGCAGATAACGGCGTTGGGGTGGATAACCACTTCGTTGCCCAATGTGCAGTTGTGTTCGATCACAGCTCCGGCCAGAATGCGGCAACCTTGGCCGAGCACGGTATCGGCGCCGATATAGGCGTGCGCGCCGATTTCGCATCCGGCGGGAACGGTGGCACTTTCTTCGACAACGGCAGTCGGGTGGATGAGGCCGCTGGCTTTTTCAAGCGGCGAAAACAGCCGCGCCACTTTGGCAAAATAAAGATAAGGGTCTTGCGCCACAATCAGGTTGCGGCCTGCAAACTCATCGGCGGTTTGGGGCGACACAATCACAGCGCCTGCCGCGCTTTCGGTAACATCGGCTTTATATTTGGGGTTGGCCAAAAAGCTGATGTGCGCGGCAGACGCATCGGCCAGCGGTTTTACCGCACTGACTGAAACATCGCTGCCGCGCCATGCTCCGCCCAGCTCGGCGGTAATTTGCGACAAGGTGTAAGAAACGGTATCCATTCAGAGGGCTGCCTTTGCGGTTGAAAAAGCCGGAGTTCCGGCAAAACGGTTTTCAGACGGCCTCTTGCTGTGTTGCACATCCATGCCTTTGAAAAGAGGCTGCCCTGTATATATTGATGCCGGCGGCCGGGTTGGGTTGCCTGAGCCTTATCTGCATTCGGGAGGGCTGGCGGGGTTTCGGTCGTCTGAAAGCATTAACGGGCGTTCATGGCTTTGATAACGCGGTCGGTGATGTCGTATTTGCTGTTCACATAGATAACATCTTTCAAAATCAGGTCGTAACCTTCTTTTTTGGCCAAATCGATAATCACGCGGTTGGCGTTTTGCTGCAAGGCGGCAAATTCTTCGTTGCGGCGCAGGTTGTATTCTTCGGCTAATTTTTCTTGCTGCAGGCGGAATTTCTGCACCAATTCGCCGAGCTGGCGCACGGTTTTCTCGCGCTCGGCTTCGGTGAGTTTGTCTGAAGCAAGTTTTTTCTCCAAAGCCGCGCCTTCCTGTTGGATTTTTTGCAGGGTTTTATGTTTGCCGCTGAATTCTTTTTCCAGCGTTTTTTGAATTCCCTGAGCCTGTTTTGATTCTTGATACAGCCGTTCGGCATTGATAAAGCCGAGTTTCTGCACGCCTTCGGCGGCCGCGCTGCCCATCAGACCGAAGCCTAATACGGCAGCGGCACACCAGTATGCCCAATGTGGATTCCGGTTCATAATAAAGTCCTTTTTGCCCATCGCTTGAAGCTGAAAAGGCACCACCCGGCGGCCGGGGTGTTTCATGCTTCAGGCTTAGAATGTGGTGCCCAGTTGGAACTGGAAGCGTTGGATTTCGTCGCCCTGTTTTTTCTTAATTGGATAAGCATAGCTGAATTTCATCGGACCCAGGGGCGACAGCCAAGTCAGTGCCGCGCCGGCGGAATAACGCAGCTCTTCTTTAAAGGTGGATTTATGGGCGGCACCCGCACCGTAAACGTTTTGGGTGGCACCGTTGGTGTAATAGGCATCGCTGCTGCTATCGTTATAGGTTTTGCCGTCCCACACGCTGCCTGCATCGGCAAACAGGCTCAAGCGCACGGTGCGGGAATCTTTGATGCCGGGCATCGGAAACAGCAATTCGGCGCTGACATTGGCTTTTTTATTGCCGCCGTAGCTGATCATGTCGCCGTAGCGGTCATACACTTTCGGACCGAGTGTGCCGCTTTCAAAGCCGCGGACCGAACCCAAACCGCCGCCGTAGAAGTTTTCAAAAAACGGCATTTCTTTGGTTTTGCCGTAACCGTTGCCGTAGCCCACTTCGCCGCCGAGCATCAGTGTGAGGTTTTTATTGAGCGGGAAAAACCAGGTTTGGTTGTGGGTTAGGGTGTAATATTGCAAATCGCTGCCGGGCAGGCCGATTTCGCCGTTTACGTTGGTGAGATAGCCCCGCGTGGGCCACAAGGCATTGTCGGTTTTGTTTCGGCCCCAGCCGATATTGCCTTTGTAGATCCAGCCTTTGAATTTGCCGATACCGTTGGTGCCTTCGCCGTGTTCGTTGATGAAGTCGCGATAGCGTTTGGGCGCGCCGTCATACGTATTTACCGTTAAATGCTCTGCCCCTAAGCCGAGATTGATCCGGTCGTATTCGGTAACCGGAATGCCCATGCGCACGCCGGTGCCGAGAGTCGTGGTTTTATATTGCTGGGCACTGGAAGAAGACTCGCGCGGGTCGTAAACCCGGCCATAAAGATCGTAGCCCATGCTTACGCCATCGGGCGTGAAATACGGTTCTGTAAACGACAGTGAGGCACTTTGAGTGGTTTTACTGCGCGATACGCGCGCTGAAACGGATTTTCCTGTGCCGAACAGGTTGTCTTGAGCTACGCCTGCCGACAATACCAAACCGGTATCCTGCACCCAGCCCGCACTCAAATCAAGCGAGCCGGTGGAGCGTTCTTTAACCGACATATCCAAATCCACTTGATCGGGCGTGCCTTCTACGGGCTTGGCTTCAAACTGCACATCATCGAAATAACCCAACAGCTCCACGCGCTCTTTGGAGCGCTGCAGCTTGGAAACGTCATAGGGTGCGGCTTCCATCTGGCGCAGTTCGCGGCGCACCACTTCATCGCGGGTTTTGTTGTTGCCGGAAATATTGATTTCGTTCACATAAACTTTGCGGCCGGGATCCACTGCAAGCACGAAATCCACTACGCCGGTTTCGGGATTGGGCACAGGCTGCACATTGATTTCGCTGAAAGCATAGCCTGCGCTGCCCATGGCCGTCTGCATCGCCTGCAGGCTCTCAACCATCTTCTGCCGCTCGTAGCGTTTTCCCTCTTTCATTTTCAGCATTTTATACAGATTTTCTTTCGGCACTTCGCGGGTGTCGCCTTCAATCTGCACTTTACCCCAACGGTAACGCGGGCCTTCATGCACCTTCACATGAATGGTTTGGCGGGTTTTGTCTTCGTTGGTTTGGATATAGGTGTCGATGACGCGGGCTTCAAAATAACCGTTGTTTTGGTAGAAATCGGTTACTTTTTCCATATCTTGAGCAAATTTCTGCTCGTTGAAACGGTTGTTGAGGGTGAGCCAGCTCATGGCGCCGGTTTCGCTCAGCGACATTTGGCGGCGCAGTTTGCGGTCGGAATATTGTTCGTTGCCTTCAAATTCGATATCGGTAATTTTGGTGGTAGCACCCTCATCGATTTTCACATCGATGGCCACGCGGTTGCGCGCCAGTTTGCTGACGGTAGGGGTGATTTGCACCGACTGCTTGCCGCGGGTGATGTATTCCTGTTTCAAACCGGCCAGTGCTTCGTTGAGTCTGGCTTGGTTGAAGGGTTGCGATTGAACCAAACCGAAGGCATCGAAGTTTTTCTTGATGGCTTCGTTTTGCAGCATTTTTGCGCCGGTGATATTGACGCTGCTGATGGTCGGGCGCTCCACCACGGTGAGCAGCACCTGATTGCCTGAGGTTTCTACGCGCACATCGTCAAAAAAGCCTGTGGCATAGAGATTTTTGATGATTTCTTCACCTTTCGCATCGGTGAAGTTATCGCCGATTTTCACGGGCAGATAGTTGAATACCGTGCTCGGTTCGGTGCGTTGCAGGCCTTCTACACGAATATCCTGAATGGTAAAGTCGGCCATAGCCAGCGGCGAGAAGCCTATCAACATCAAGGTTGCAGCAATCTGTTTCAATTTCATAACATTATCCAAACAAACGGGTTATATCGTTAAAGAAAGCCACCATCATCAGCATCAGCATGAGGGCAAGGCCGAAGCGCAGGCCGGCGGCCTGTATGCGCCCGCTCAGCGGTTTTCCGCGTATCCATTCGGCGGCATAATACACTAAATGCCCGCCGTCCAAAACCGGAATGGGCAATAAATTCATGATTCCTAAGCTGATACTGACCAGCGCGAGAAATTCGACATAACTTTGCAGGCCGTATGAAGCGGTTTTGCCCGCTACATCGGCAATGGTTATCGGGCCGGAAATATGGCTCAAAGATGCTTGTCCGGTCAATAATTTACCGAAGAATTTCACCATCATGGCCGAATAATCCGCAGTTTTCTGCCAGCCCATCCCAAAGGCTTGTGCTACCGTGGGGGTGTATTGGCGGCGGATTTTTTCTGTCCATGCTTCATCGCTTTGCGGCGCAACGCCTGCTTTGCCGATTAAGGTGTGGTCGGGCAATTCTTCCGAGTTGGGGCGCAGGCGGGTTTCAAATGTTTGGCCGTTGCGCAGATATTGTATGGTCAGGCTTTTGCCGGGGCTTTGGCGGAACAGCGACGACCAGTCCGACCAGTAATGCAGCCGTTTGCCGTCTGCGGTCACCAGCGTGTCGCCTTTTTTCAGCCCTGCGGTGGCGGCCGGGCTGCCCGGCAGCACTTCGGCCAATGTGTTGGTGATTTTAAACGGCAAGAGGCCGATATGCCCCTGCTGTTTGACCACCTGCCCGGCATCTGCGGTGCCGGCAATGTTGATGGTGCGCACGGCATTTCGACCGTTTTGGGTTTCCACTGCCACATTCACTTCGGCCGATTCGAGATTGAGCACGATTTCGTTGCGGGCGGCCGACCAATCGTTCACCGCCACGCCATTAACCGACACAATCTTGTCACCCGGAACGAAGCCCGCGCGGGCGGCGATGCTGGCCGGCTCCACTGTGCCCACATACGGGCGCAACTCGGTGATGCCCATCGAAAAACTCAGCCCGAACAACAACACTGCCAGCAGCAGATTGGTGAGCGGGCCGGCCGCTACGATGGCGATGCGTTTGGCGGGGTGTTGTTTGTCGAAAGCATAGGGCAGGTCGGCTTCGGCCACACCGCCTTCGCGGGTATCGACCATTTTCACATAGCCGCCCAGCGGTATCGGTGCGATGCACCATTCGGTGTCGCCACGCTTTTTCTTTAAAAAAGGTTTGCCGAAGCCGACCGAAAAGCGCAGCACTTTCACGCCGCACAAGCGCGCCACGATATAGTGGCCGAACTCGTGCAGGCTGACCAAAATCAGAATGGCAACGATAAAAGCAAGCAGTGTTTGCAAGAGAAACTCCCTGTTGATGGTGGTGTTTATGTTTTCAGACGGCCGGCCGTCTGAATATCTGCAGGCAGATTCCGTTTATTTCCGGCACGCCTCGCGCACGGCCCGTTTGGTTTTCGGCTCATCTCCCACTTCATAGAGCTTAATAAGCGGTCATACCTTCGGCATCGCTGTAGCCTCTGTAAATATCCGGGGGGTTGTTGCAAATCAGCAGTGCATAATCTGCGCCGGGCAGCGGCAGGCCGTGGCTGTCTCTAATAACGAACTGCTCGCCAAACGGGCCTGCTCCCGCGCGCGGTCTCAATACCCAGCCTTCTGCCAGCATCGGGTGGTCGAAAGCGAAAACCGCCGTGCGCCCTTCTGAATCGGTGATGCCTTGAAATACATTTTTCTCCTCTTTAACGAAAGGCGGTGTTTCGCTGCGGTGGGAAAGCGCATAAGGGTGATGAACAATCAACCCGCCGAAAAAAATCTTCCATTTGGAAACGGTAGCGGTATTTGCCCGAACTACACTTCGGCATCTGAAAAGTCTTCGATGATACGGAAGCTCCGAGGGCTTTTGCTGCTTTCGGTGCCGGCAGGATCCGGTGTGCCTGCGGTTGTTGCTGCGCATGCGGCAAGCATTGCCGGCATGAGGATAGAAGCCAATATTTTGAGTGTGGTCATGGTTTGCCTCTGCAGATAATTTCAGACGGCTTGTTTCAATCTGCCGATAAAATCCTGCGCTTGGGCGCGCGTTTGCGCATCTTGTGCCAGCAGGCTCTCTATATCGTTGAGGCCGTCTGAAAAGCCTTGTTCCAAACAATATGCCACGGTGCGGGCGATGTCGGTAAAGCGGATTCTGCCTGCCAGAAAGGCGGCTACGGCTTCTTCGTTGGCGGCGTTCAACACGCACGGCGCGCCGCCGCCTGCGTGCAGGGCATCGTAAGCCAGCTTCAGGCAGGGGTAGCGGGCCAAATCGGGTTGGCAGAAAGTTAAGGCCGACAAGGTGGCAAAATCCAGCGCGCCTGCGCCCGATTCGATGCGTTCGGGCAGGCCCAGGCAATAGGCTATCGGCGTGCGCATATCGGGGTTGCCCATCTGCGCCAGCACCGAGCCGTCGCGGTAGCGCACCATGCTGTGAACCACGCTTTGCGGGTGTACCACCACTTCGAGTTTTTCGGGCGGGCAGTGAAACAGCCAATGCGCCTCAATCAGCTCCAGCCCTTTGTTCATCATGGTGGCAGAATCCACCGAAATTTTCTGCCCCATCACCCAATTGGGGTGTTTCACCGCCTGCGCGGGGGTGATGCGGTCGAATGCGGCCAAATCGGTATCGAGAAACGGCCCGCCCGAGGCGGTGAGGATAATCGATTCGATGCCGTGTGCGTTCAGACGGCCTGAATAATTCTGCGGCAACACTTGGTAAATGGCGTTGTGTTCGCTGTCTACCGGCAGGATTTTCGCACCGCCGGCACGGGCGGTTTCCATAAACAGCGCGCCCGAAACCACCAGCGTTTCTTTGTTGGCCAGATAAATGGTTTTGCCCCCGGCTGCGGCTGCCAGCGCAGAAGGCAGCCCTGCCGCGCCCACGATGGCGGCCATCACGCCGGTAACTTCGCCCGCACCGGCCACATCGATCAGAGCCTGCGCGCCGTAGAGCACTTTGGTGCGGCAGCGGGCGGATTTCAGCAACTGCTCCAGCAGGGCGGCGTGTTGGGCATCGGCCGCCACGGCAAACTGCGGGTTGAAACGTTGGCACTGCGCGGCCAGCTTGTGTACCTGTTTGTGCCCGGCCAGTGCGAAAATGCGGAATTTTTCAGGGTGGCGCGACACTACATCGAGCGTGCTTTCGCCTATGCTGCCGGTGCTGCCCAAAATGGTTAAAACTTGTTGTGTCATGGTTGGGTTCGTTTGGGCTGGCCGTCTGAACACGCAGTGCACCCCGCCCTGTGTTGGTTTCAGACGGCCTAAACCGTTCAAAATATCAAAATAACGGATTGCAACCGGCCGCCGGGTTTTCAGACGGCCCGGCGGCGGGTTTGCGCGTTGCGTGTCGGGTCGCAAACAGCACGGAGGCAGTATAGCGGGCGCAAGCCGCAGCAGGGTAGAGCCGTTGAGTGGATTTTTCATTTCCGGTGCCGGGCGGCAGGCAGCAGGCAATAGGAGCTGGTTTTGCTGCCGCTTGGTCGGCTTGCCCGGCCGTGTCCGCAGTCGGGGCACAACGGAAATGAAAGGGTTTGCTGTATCCTGTTCAGCCGAACACGGCCATCATGGCGGCATACACGCCCAACACGGCAATCAGGCTGTCGATGCGGTCAAACACGCCGCCGTGGCCGGGCAGCAGGCTGCTGCTGTCTTTGATGCCCGCCGAGCGTTTGAACCAGCTTTCGAGCAGGTCGCCGATTATGCTCACGGCGGTCAGCAGCCAGCCGGTGAGCACGGCGCCGAACCATGAAACATCAAAAGCCAGCCAGCCGGCGCTGTTCACACAAATCATATAAACGGCCGCGCACAATGCGCCGCCGAGCGCGCCTTCCCAGCTTTTGCCGGGGCTGACGGCGGGGGCGAGTTTGTGTTTGCCGAAGGCCTTGCCGAAAAAATAAGCAGCGATATCGGCCACCCACACCAAGCCCATCACGGCCAGCAGCGACAGGGCGGATTCAGCATCCGGCCGCAGCGATACCAGCGCAAACCAAAAAGGCAGCATCAGCATCAGGCCGGCGGCGTAAGCCTTCCAATCGGCTTTAAGCGGCCATTTTTTATACAGCCACAGCGGCACCAGCAGCAGCCAGAATGCCAGCACCGCCAGCCACGAAATCACGGGAAGCTGCCAGCCGCCGGCATAGGCTGTGGTGCCGAACACGGAGGCAGCGGCGAGATAGTGGTGGTTTTGCGCTTTTGCCATGCCGCTCATGCGGGCGTATTCCCACAGCGCCAGCAGGGCAATCAGGCCGCTGAAAGCCGCCCACAGGCCGTCTGAAGCCCAAAACAGCATGCCCAGCATCAAGGGCAGCAGGATCGAAGCCGTGATCACACGTTGTTTCAGCATTATTCGCTCCGTTGTTGTTCGGGGGGAAGTTGCTCGCTGGTGCGGCCGAAACGCCTTTCGCGGGTTTGGAAGGAGCGTATGGCGGCATCGAGCGCGGCATCATCGAAATCCGGCCACAGGGTGTCGGTGAAATACAGCTCGGCATAGGCCATCTGCCACAGCAGAAAATTGCTGATGCGGGTTTCGCCGCCGGTGCGGATAAACAGATCCGGCTCGGGCGCTTCAGAGAGCATCAGGTGTCGGGCCAAGTCTGCTTCGGTTGCTTCTGCCGCCCCCCCGCTTATCAGCTTGTTTACCGCCTGCAGAATATCCCAGCGGCCGCCGTAGTCGGCTGCCACGGTGAGGGTGAGCCCGGTGTTACCTGCAGTTAAGGTTTCGGCCGCCGCGATTCCCTGCTGTATGGCTTTGCTGAAGCGGCTGCGGTTGCCGATAATTTTCACGCGCATATTGTTTTCGTGCAGGCGCTGCCCCTGTTTTTGCAGTGCCTGCAGAAACAGCCCCATCAGAAACGACACTTCGTCTTCGGGGCGGCGCCAGTTTTCGGTGGAAAACGCAAACACGGTGAGATATTGCACGCCCGATTCTGCACACCGCTTCACCATGTTTTCCAACGCATTAAGACCGCGTTTGTGCCCCATCACGCGGGGCAGTAAGCGTTTTTTCGCCCAGCGGCCGTTGCCGTCCATAATCACGGCGATATGGCGCGGGATGCGGGTGTGCTCCAAAACCGTTTGCGTGCTGCTTTTCATATGTGCATTCCTTACGGAAGAATCGGGGCGGGCAAGGCCGTCTGAAAAACAAAAACGCTAAAGAATGCCGGTGGTTTTCAGACGGCCTTCGGGTTAAATCGCCATCAAGTCTTCTTCTTTAGCCGCCAGCATTTTATCGACTTCGGCGATATATTTGTCGGTGAGCTTCTGAATCTGCTCTTCGCCGCGGTGGGCGTCGTCTTCGGAAATTTCTTTGTCTTTGAGCAGGCGTTTGAAATCGTTGTTGGCATCGCGGCGCACGTTGCGGATGGCTACGCGGCCTTCTTCGGCTTCGGCGCGCACCACTTTGATCAGGTCTTTACGGCGCTCTTCGGTGAGCATGGGCATGGGCACGCGGATAACATCGCCCATGGCAGCGGGGTTCAACCCCAAATTGGAATCGCGGATGGCTTTTTCCACCGCAGCGGCCATATTGCTTTCATAAACTTTTACGCCGATAGTGCGCGCATCGAGCAGGGTAACGTTGGCCACCTGGCTCACCGGCACGGGGCTGCCGTAATATTCCACCTCCACCTGGTCGAGCAGGCCGGTGTGGGCGCGGCCGGTGCGCACTTTGGTTAGATTTTCGCGCAAAACTTCAAGCGAACGCTGCATTTTGGAGTCGGCTGTTTTTTGAATATCGTTAATCATTGTTTTACTTTCAAGTCCAATAAAATCAGTCAGATGAGTGTAAAGTCCGTTGGCAGCCCGCAGCCGGGGCGGCCTTTGTCGGAGAATAACGGGTGATGGTACCGCGCTTGACCGCTTACGACAAGTTTGTCGGGCGGAAGGAGAACGCAGATTGGCTTTCAGGTGGCCTGAAACCTTTGTAAACTCAAAATCTTGATAACCTAAAAAATCATTTCAAAGGTTTATTTGCCGTTTGGGTGGTGTTTTGCACCTTTTGCAAAGGCTTCTGCCGTTGCCTCCAAGATTTCGCCCCTTGCAGCTTTCAGGCAGAATTGAATTATAGTGAATCTGCTTTATTTTCGCTGAAAGACAATAGGTTGCAGACAGCACCGATAGCAATGAAATGGGCGGCAATCGGTTTTAAACGTTGTTCAGATGGCAGGGCTCCGGCTGATATGTTGGCAGTCTGTTCGTCTAAAATATTTGGGGAGCTCAATTTGCCTCAGCCCCAATATTTTCAGACAGCCTTTATCGGTTATTTATCATAAACCACACGGAGTCGTTCAGCGGTTTGCAAAGCAATTCTTCTTGAACTAAAGCTTAGTATTCTATTCTATAACGGAAATAAAGCAGGTTCACTATATTTCAGAGAAACTGATTCTATTGCAGCTTCGGTGGTTTGCCAAACTGCTTTTTATTTTGGGCCGGCCGGGGTGGGGCAATGCTGCATTGTTTGGTGTTGGGGTATTCGGAAAACCGTTCCGGGTCTGCTGTTTCAGCGGAACACTTGCTCATATTCGGTCGTTTGAAACCCTGCATAACAGCGTCCGTTATGGCAGAGAACGGGCCTTTTGATGATGCTGGGGTGGGCCGTCATCAGCCGCACGGCACCCTCTGGTGAGTTTGCTTCTGCCTGCTCGGCGGTGCTGAGTTTGCGCCAGGTGGTGCCGCGCTTGTTCAGCAGGGTTGCGAGCGGGATATCCCGCAGCCAGCTTTCTATCAGTGCTGCATCGGGCGGTGTTTTTTTGAAGTCGGAAAATTCATAGTCCACACCGTTTCCGGCCAGCCATGCGCGGGCTTTTTTCACGGTGTCGCAATTGGGGATGCCGTAAACTATAGTCATGGGTTTTCCTTAAAGGGTGTTCAGACGGCCTGATTGTAAAACCACTGCGGGGGTTTGTCATGCGGCAGAAAACAGGCTATGCTTTTCGAACCGGATAATCAATAGGAGCCACGCTATGTATAAAACCGCTTTTGCCGCTTCTGCCGTGCTGTTGTTGGCCGCTTGTTCGGAACCGCAGCCCGACAAGGCAACCTTTGAAAAAGCCATCAACCGGTATTCGGCGGCGCAAGGTATGTGTATGCCTTTGGTTTTGAATGTGGAAAACGGCATTTTAACGGGTGCGGCCGCAGTGGGCGAACCGCTGGTGAAAATTGCCGAACGCGATTCGGAAGGCCGTAAAATCAATGAATCGGCCTTCAGGCAGATGCGCCTGCTCGATAAAGAGGGCTTTTATAAACAGGGGCGGGCCGAAACCGTGCCTTCTCCCGAAAACGGCCGTGAGATTAAAGTGCAGGTTTATGAATTGACCGACAAGGGCAGGGCGCAGGCGCGGCCCGGCCCGAACGGTGTGCGTTTTTGCATGGGCTCGCTGAAAGTGGTGAAGGTGAATTGGTTCACCGAGCCGACGCCTGCCGATGGTGTAACTGTGTCGAAAGTGTCTTATGAAGCGCGGCTGGAAACTGCCAAATGGGCCGAGCGGTTTATGCGCGAAGGCGGCAGCGGCTGGAAACACCCCGACACTACGCGAAATTTGGCGGCCACTATGGTGAAAACCAGCGATGGCTGGCGCGACATCCGCGAGCTGCGCTGAAACACGCTCTTTCGCGGTCGGCAGCGGCAGGCTTCGGGCTGCGGGAAAGTGCGTATTGGCGAAGGCCGAGGTTCTGCAAAAACACCTTTTAGGCCGTCTGAAAGGTTTGAAGGGCTGAAACATCATGATTCCTGCACAGGCGGGAATCCGATGAAAATATCGAAGTATTGACTCAACAAATACTTGAATGCCGAATGCCGCCAGTTGCGTCTGCGGGGGAATAGCGGCAAACAAACTTCTGATGTTTTTGATGATGTTTTTGAATTTTGAAAAGTTTTTAGGCCGTCTGAAAACAGCGTTGTGCAGTTTTTCAGACGGCCTTCAACCGTTTTTTCGGCACCGGGCAGCAAGTCGGAGAATACGGAGATAGCAGGAAACGGGTTTGCTGCTTGGGGCTGGCCAAACTGTTTTTTGAGCCGGGACGCAGCAACGCCGTAACGGAAATAAAGTGGCTTCGTCATGCCGGTTTGCGCCGAAAAAGCCGTCAAGGATGCCGCCCGCAAACAAAAAAAGCTGCTCTGAATGATTCAGGGCAGCTCCGAAACACATGGCGGGCATACGGAATATTCGCTTTTTGTCAGATATATTTCAGCAAATCTAAAGGCTTGTCGATGGTCATATCATACGGCCACAGAGCGGTGTCGTCATCGGCGGCGATATAGCCCCAGTTGGCCAACACGGTTTTCATGCCGGCGTTTCGGCCTGCCTGCATATCGCGCTCGGCATCGCCCACATAGATGCAGTTGCCGGGATTCACGCCGATTTGTTGGCAGGCATACAACATGGGCAGCGTGCTGGGTTTGGCTTCGGCACAGGTGTCGCCGCTCACCACCACGGCGGGTGCAACGGTGAAGCCGAGCTTGGGCACAAGACGGTGGGTGAAGGTGTGCGGTTTGTTGGTGATGATGCCCCAACGGATGTTGCGCTCGTTGAGTTTTCCAATCAGCTTGTTGATTCCGTTGAATAAAACGGTTTTTTTGTCGAAGCAGCGTTCGTATTCGGCCAGATATTCCTGCCGCCAAAGGCCGTGTTCGGGGTGGGTTTTGCCTATGCCCGCCCCCATCAGAATCAGGCCGTTGGCACCGTGGCTGGCAACGGGGCGGATTTCGGCCATGCTTTTTTCGGGCAGAGCGCGCCGGCGCAGCAAGGTGTTGAGTGCGCCGGCCAAATCGAGTGCGGTGTCGGCAAGCGTGCCGTCCAAATCAAATAATACTGCTTCGGTTGTCATGATGTTTTCCTGTTTGGGTGGTGTGCGGACGCTGCGTAGGCTTGTGCGGCAGTTCGCCGCCTGAGGCAGGCCGTCTGAAAACATGCGGCCGGCGGCCTGTTTTTTCAGCTAATCGGCGCAGCCGCCGCTGCACGGGTATGCAGTCAGGCCGAACAACCCTCATTTTTCAGACGGCCTGAATCTGTGGCTTATTGCGCCTGATGCTGTTCTGCCAAAACAGCGCGAATCAGTTCTGCCGCGCCATCGTCGGCCAGTTTTTTGGCAACGGCGCGGCCGAGGGCATCGGCATAGGCCGCAGGTGCTTCGGCTTCGGCCTGCAAAATCACCGAGCCGTTGGGGTGGCCGACCAGCGCGCGCAGGCTCAGCAGGCCGTCTGCTTCGGTGCAGTAGGCGGCAAGCGGCACTTGGCAGCTGCCGTCCAACGCGCGGGCGAGTGCGCGCTCGGCAGTAACGCAGGCGTGGGTAACGGGGTGGTTGAGCGGGCGGAGCACTTCGAGCAGGTCGCGGCGGTGTGCGGCAATTTCTATGCCCAATGCGCCCTGGCCGGCAGCGGGCAGGCTTTCGGAAGGCGGCAGAATCAGGCGGATGCGTTCGTTTAAACCCAGCCGCTGCAAGCCGGCGGCGGCAAGGATAACGGCATCGTATTCGCCGTTGTCGAGTTTGGCCAAACGGGTTTGTACGTTGCCGCGCAGGGGCTTGACGTTTAAATGCGGAAAACGGGCACGCAGCTGCGCCTCGCGGCGCAGGCTCGATGTGCCGACCACTGCGCCTTCGGGCAGGCCGGCCAAGCTTTGGAAACGGTTGGAAACAAACGCATCAAACGGATTGGCGCGCTCGCCGATGGCGGCCAGCGCGAAGCCTTCGGGCAAATCCATCGGCACGTCTTTAATCGAATGCACGGCCAAATCGGCACGGCCGTCTTGCAGGGCCTGCTCCAACTCTTTGATAAACAGCCCTTTGCCGCCGATTTTCGACAGGGTTTTATCGAGAATCTGGTCGCCGCGCGTGGTCATGCCGAGAATTTCCACTTCGCAATCAGGATAAAGCTGTTTCAGACGGCCTTGGATATGCTCGGCCTGCCACGTGGCCAGCGCGCTTTCGCGGCTGGCGATAACGAGTTTTTTCGGGGTCATGGTTTGCTTTGAAAAACGGGTGAAACGGGGCGCATAAGTCTAACACAAACTCTCCACCGCCACCGCCTGATTGTAGCGCCCCAACGGCCCGAAACCGTTGCCGTTGTTTTGGGCTTTGGTGAGGATGCGGCCGTTGATGCACACATCGTTCAGGGTAACGTTATACGCACCCGAATGTTCGCGTTTAGTCTCCACATTCTTAATCAAACTGTAACCGCTGATAATAAAATAAGTTTTTTCGGAAGTAACAAATTCTGCCTGCTCGAATGAAAAATGAACTGTTCCCGTCATTTTTACTGCGTTATCGCTGTTGCTTGCTGCTTGGTACGGCGTTACAGCCGTCGCAGACGAAGAAGCGGTTGCGGCATTTGTTTGTTGCCTTACTGTTGGCTTGCTGCCTTCCTCAGCTTCTGTTTGATCGTACCCACTACAGGCAGACAAGAAAATCAGCACAGAATAAAGAAATTTTTTCATGTTCAATTGTTGTTAGTGATTTATAAAAAATATCCCGCCGCAAATCAATAAATCGGTTTATTTGATTTTCGGCGGGCTAAACCTTGAAGTTATCATTTGCAGCAAATTCTCTTACTCCGCTATGAGACTTATTGCCCTATGGATGTAGAGGGATGTGCTATAATTATTGATAAATCAGGACAGATCTCACCAACCGGCCCCAATTCCCCAAAACAAACCTCTTCCCAATCCTCTTCTGTCTTCTACATTAGAGCTTACCGGTCTCATGCGATAAATATAACCGCCTGAAATTTTTTCATATCAAAAATATTTAATTCTTTCATAACTATGAATCCTTTATCTGAAGTGAAATTTATTTCAAAAACAAAAATATCATGAAAAATACATAATATTTTATATTTCATATGATTTGCCCAGTTAAATCATAATTAAAATAAGGACAAATCCAAGTGTTCAAAGTTTCAAAAAAAAAAATTAAAATACCAAATAATTATTGCCGATTTTTTATCAACCATCATGAAACGTGCCAAAAAATACCCTTTTCTCAAATTGCAGCGGCAGCGCTTCTCACTGCATTTCAGCAACCAAAGCGGCATCGCCGCCCTACCGGCCGAACACGATTTCTACCGCTGGATCTGGCACGCGCTGAAACACCGCTTCCGCCGCGCCGAAATCGGCCTGATCCTGCTCGACAAAGAAGCCGCCCGCACCTACAACCGCGACTACCGCGGCAAAGACTACGCCACCAATGTGTTGAGCTTTGCCTTCAACGAAGGCGAAATCTTCCCCGAACAGCTTTCAGACGGCCTTTTCGGCGATATCGTTATCTGCCCGCAGGTGGTGCTGAAAGAAGCCGCCGAGCAAGGCAAAACGCCCGCGCAGCATTTCGCCCACCTCACTGTGCACGGCACGCTGCACCTGATGGGCTACGACCACATTGACGAAGCCGAAGCCGAAATCATGGAAACACTTGAAACCCGCCTGCTGAATCAGTTAGGATATCCCAACCCGTATGTTTGATTAGGATTGAACACTAAAATGGACGACAGCCAGTCGAAGCCTTCTTTTTTCGAACGCATCATCTCCCGCATTTCGGGCGATGCCCCCGATTCCGCCGAAGACGTCGTCAGCCTGCTGCGCCAGGCGCACGAGCAGCAGGTGTTTGACAGCGAAACCCTGCAACACCTTGAAAAAATGCTGGATTTTTCCGAGCTCGAAGTGCGCGATGCCATGATTACCCGCAGCCGCATGGATGTGATTAAGGCCGGCGAAAGCATGGAGCGCATCATCGCCTACATTATCGAAACCGCCCATTCGCGCTTTCCCGTTATCGGCGAAGACAAAGACAACGTATTGGGCATTCTGCACGCCAAAGACCTGCTGAAATATGCCTTGAATCCCGAGCAGTTCAACCTGCAAAGCATCTTGCGCCCCCCTGTGTTTGTGCCCGAAAGCAAACCGCTCAACACCCTGTTGAGGGAATTTCGCGAGCAGCGCAACCATATGGCGGTGGTGGTGGACGAATACGGCGGCATTTCCGGCCTGGTAACGCTTGAAGACATCATCGAACAGATTATCGGCGACATCGAAGACGAATTTGATGACGATGAAAGTGCCGACAATATCTTCCCCGTTTCTGCCGAACGCTTCCGCATCAACGCCGTTACCGAAATCGAAGACATCAATGAATATTTCGGCACTGCCTACAGCAGCGAAGAAGCCGACACCATCGGCGGGCTGGTGATTCAGGAAATCGGCCACCTGCCTGTGCGCGGCGAAAAAGTGGTGATAGGCTCCCTGCAGTTTACCGTTGCCCGCGCCGACAACCGCAGGCTGCACACGTTGATGGCAACTCGGGTGAAAGAATAGCCTGTTTGAATTTTCCGTTGGTATGAAAGGCCGTCTGAAACGCTGTTCAGACGGCCTTTATGCGTGCGCGGCGGCCGCTTTGCTTCAGATTAAGCCGGAAAATCCCCCCCCTCGACCGCAACACCGCCGTTGCTGCCTGAGCGGGAATACGGTCGGGCAGGCGTTTCAGACGGCTTAAGCGAACGCGGCGGCAATCCACGGCGTTGGAAAAGACTCTGCGCCAATGAAAAGCGTGCCTCGCGACAAGTATGGCCGATGCAGGGAAAGCCCCCGCATTTTCTCAAGCCGTGGTTGGGCAACATTCAAAAACACCAAAGGAACACCAAAGGAACACCAAAGGAACACAAGGCTTGCTGCCGTTATTGCTGCCGGCGCGGGAATACGGAAAGGATGGTGATGATGGCGTTGAAGCCTTTCAGACGGCCTCAAAGTGTTTTATAAAGGGCTTCGGCCGTCTGAAAATGTTGAAACGGTGAGATACATATTTTTCGGATACCGCGCGGTACGGCGGGGTTGGGAAACAGGGCGTTTCGGGCGGTCGGGGCAGGTTTGCCGTTCGGTTCAGACCCGTGATAACGGCAAAGGCGTGATAACGGGGCAAGACGTGAATGGAAAAGGGCGCAATCCTGCGCAATACAGGATTGCGCCCTTGAAAACCGTTTGGTCAAACCGCCCGGTTTTAGGGTTCAGACGGCCTTGTGCCGGCAGGAGTGTATCAGCCGCCCAACAGCGCGATATCGGCCACCGCGTTCATTTGAGAGGCCAGCTGGTTGAGCAGGTTGAGGCGGTTTTGTTTCACGGCGGCATCATCGGCCATCACCATTACGCTGTCGAAAAAGGCATCGACCTGCGGTTTGATGGCGGCCAACCCGGTTAAGGCCGTCTGAAAATCCTGCGCGGCCAGCGCGGCATCGATTTTCGGCTGCAAGGCTTGCGAAGCGGCAAACAAGGCCTGCTCTTCGGCCTGCTGCAACAAGCTTTCGTTTACCGAACCCGGTTGGATATCGGCTTTTTTCAGCAGGTTTTGCACACGCTTGTTGGCAGCGGTGAGCGCGGCGGCTTCGGGCAGTTTTTTAAATGCTTCCACCGCTTGCAGTTTGGCAGGCAGATCGTTGAGGCGGTCGGGTTGTTTGGCCAGCACGGCGGCCGCCACGTCTTGCGGATAG
This sequence comes from Neisseria musculi, assembly GCF_014297595.2. Lineage (NCBI taxonomy): Bacteria > Pseudomonadati > Pseudomonadota > Betaproteobacteria > Neisseriales > Neisseriaceae > Neisseria > Neisseria musculi. The sequence goes on from NZ_CP060414.2 coordinate 2,456,752, forward strand.
TCGTTTTGCAGCAGCACCGCCAGCCGTGCCTGCATAAACTCGGCCACTTCGGCGAGCGTGTTACCGGCCAGCCTGCCGGCGGGGAAGGCGGCATAAGCGGCTTGCAGCACATCGCTGATGCTCAAATCGCTGTTCATCAGCATACGCAGAATGCCCAGGGCGGAGCGGCGCAGCGCGTAGGGGTCTTTATCGCCGGTGGGAATCAGGCCGATGCCCCAAATGCCGACCAGCGTTTCCAGCTTGTCGGCCAGCGCGGCGGCGGTGGCAATTTTGCCTTCCGGCAGTTGGTCGCCGGCAAAGCGCGGCCGGTAATGCTGCTCGATGGCGTTGGCGGTTTCTTCGGTTTCGCCGTCCGAAAGGGCGTAGTATTTGCCCATCGTGCCTTGCAGTTCGGGAAATTCGCCCACCATTTCGGTGACCAAATCGGCTTTGGATAGGCGGGTGGCGCGCTCGGCGGCATCGGCATCGGCGCCCAGGGCGGCGGCAATATGGCGGCTGACGGCGGCGAGCCGTTCGATGCGTTCGGCCTGGCTGCCCAGTTTGTTGTGGTACACCACTTGCGACAATTTCGGCAAACGGCTTTCGAGCGTGGTTTTTTGGTCTTGCCTGTAGAAAAACTCGGCATCGGCCAGCCGCGCGCGCAACACGCGCTCGTTGCCGCGAACGATATGCGAAGGGTCTTCGGCCTGCAGGTTGGAAACCAGCAGAAAGCGGTTGATTAGTCTGCCGTTTTTATCCAGCAGCGGAAAATATTTCTGGTTTTGCTGCATGGTGAGAATCAGGCATTCCTGCGGCACGGCGAGAAAATGTTCTTCAAAACCGGCTTCCAGCACCACCGGCCATTCCACCAGCGCGGTAACTTCTTCCAACAAGGCATCATCGGCGGCCACGGTGGCGTTCAAGCGGACTGCCTGCCGGGTTAAGGCCGTCTGAATGGCGGTTTTGCGCTCGGCAAACGAAGCCATCACCCTGCCTTCGTTTTTCAGTTGCACGGCGTAGCTGTCGGCATCGGCCAGCACAATCGGGCCGTCTGAAAGAAAACGGTGGCCGAGGGTGAAGTTGCGGCTCTGCAACCCCAACACCGATACGGGCACGGTGTCTGTGCCGTGCATGGCCACCAGCCCGTGCACGGGGCGCACGAAGGTGTGTGTGCTGCTGCCCCAGCGCATCACTTTGGGAATCGGCAGCTTTTTCACCGCTTGGCTGAGAATGTCTTCCAGCAGTTCGCCCAAAGGTTTGCCCGCTTGGGTAAACTCGTGGGCATAAACATTTTGTTTACCGTCATGGATGATTTTCAAGTCGGCAATTTCCACGCCGGCCGAGCGGGCGAATCCTGCCAGGGCGGGGGTGGGGTTGCCGTCTTTCACGGCGTGGGCGGCGGCGGGGCCTTTTTTTACCACCAGCCGGTCGGCCTGCACGGTTTTCACGTTTTCTACCTGCACGGCCAGGCGGCGCGGCGAGGCATAGGCGGTGTAGCCGGCGCTGCCGTCTGTTAATTGCGCTTTTTCCAGCCCTTCGGCAACGGAGGCGGCAAAGTGGTTGCCGAGATTATTGAGGGCTTTGGGGGGAAGCTCTTCGGTTAAGAGTTCGATTAACAGGGTTTGGGTCATTGTTGTTGCTTTCTTTTTGTGTTTGTTCGGTTAAGGGTTTCAACAGGCTTTCAGACGGCTTGATTCAGCATGTGCATCATCAGGCGGATTAAAGTTTCTTTTTGTTTGGGGTTGGATTCTGCCACCAGCAGCGTTAAAGCTGCCAGCTCGGTGTCGTTAATCACGGGGTTGCCGTGTTTGTCCGCAACCTGCCGTTGCGGTGTAGAAAATCGGCAAATCAAAAGGCACTACTGCGCTTGTTGCTGTCTGCAAACGGGTGGTTTTTCACGACAAAATACAATAAATGCGCGGCCTTGCCTCCATGCCGGGACAGGCTGCTTTGCCGAAAACGGTTTGTGTCGGATTGCCCAACAGGGCTTCCAGGCCGTTGCCGCGTTCGCGGGCGAACAATTCGGTGGCTTCGCCCCGCTGTATCAATTGCATTTTTAACCTGCCAAAGCATGCTGCGTCCGGCTGCGGTCGGCAGAGTGCCGCCATTTTCGCCGAGCCGCTTGCTCAGCAGCCCTTCATCATATTGCTGCAACCACAAAAATGTTTGCGTGTAGCGGCTGACAATATCCACCAGCCCGCGCCCGCTTTGTATGGTTGTCGGGCGATGCGGCGGTTTTCTGAATCAGCGCCAAAGCCTGATGCAGCTCACCGGCATTCTGCTGCAAACGCTTTTGGTTGAGCGTGTAGCCCTTGGGCAGATAGTCTTTCAGACGGCCGGTTGCCCAACGGCGGAACGCAACGCCGTGCGGGGACTTGATGCGGTAGCCCGCCGAAATAATGGTTTCAAGGTCATAAAAGGTAACCGGCCGGTCGGCAGAAGCAATATGCATTTTTTGCATATTGCTTTTTCACTGATTTCACCTTTGTCAACCGCATTGTTGATATGGCGGGAAATCACAGATTGGTCTCTGCCGAACAGTTGCACCATCTGCGTCTGCGACAGCCAAACGGTTTCCTGCCCGAAGCGCACTTCCACATGGGTGTGGCCATCGGGGGTTTGGTAGATTTCGATGGGGTTGTTCATAAGCGTTTTTATGGTTTGCGGATGTGTTTTTCAGACGGCCTTAAGGTATGTTTTGGTCTCGGCCTATGCGGCCGGTTATGATGCAGGCCGTCTGAAAATGCCGTTAGCTCACTCGCTGTTTTCTAAACAGTTTTCTCACCGACTGCTCCAAACAATACAGGGGGCTAAACAGCAGCCAAGCCGGTGAAAATATTATTTTGAATAATTCTGCCTCTGCTCCTGCTGTTGGGGGAATAATGTTGCGTTTTTTCGGCCTGCCGCGCATTGCCCAATTGATTTTTTTACCGAAGCGGATGATTTTCCAAGTGTGGGAACGGTAAATATCGGCCAGGTGTTGCGAGGCCGGCAAACTGTTTGCCGGGCTGCCGTTGAAAATACGATTGACCGCAATGGTGTCGATTTCTTTTACCCACCAGCCGAAGTGTTTTACTTTTAGCCGGTACAATTGGCGGTCGGCTTCATGCCATGCTTCTCTTTTCTGCATGGCTTCGTGTGAAGTTACGGCACCGCCCGATAAGATCGTATTGCTGCCGTCTGAGCGTATGCAGTATTCCGCACTGTGCCCCGGAACACGCAGCGGTTCATGCCTAAAGGCCAGGCGCAGTAGAAATTCATAGTCTTCATTTTTGCACAGCTGCTCATTTACTGTGCCGAGACCGCCGGCCCTTTCCCTATCCAACACAAAAGAGTGAATTGGGATAAAGTTGTTTTTCATATGTTCGTGAAACGAATACTCTCCTTGATAGAAAGGATAGCTGCGTGATATCAGTTGCCCGTCTTTGTTGAAATCTGCCCTGACAATGCCGCTGTAAGCCCAAGCAAATTTGCTTTTTTGCAATGCCTGAACCAGCTGTTGGTAATGATGGGGATAAACTTTGTCGTCATCGTCCAAAAAGGCCAGATATCTTCCGGTAGCGGCTTCCATGCCCATGTTTAAGCTGAGCGAGCGTGCATCGGCTTCCGATACATGGTGTAAAAAGCGGATATTGGGGTAGTATTTTTGCCATTTCTCAATCAGCAGCCGGGTTTTTTCCAACGAATCTGTTCGGGTTTTGCATTGGGAAACAATAATGGGTTCTAAATCATGATGTTGCTGGCCGGATAAAATAAACAGGCATTTATCTAAAAAATGCTCGCGCCCGGGCATGGTGCGGATAACGACAGAAACGGTTTGATTCATGTTCAGCTCCACATAGGCTGCGCGAAATGCAAGCCGTTATTGAAATCGGGATTGGCTTTCAACACTTCTTCAACCGAGTGTTGCGGGATTTTTTCAAGCTGCTGCAACAAATCTTTTTTGCTCAAATCCACATATTTCATCCATATATTCAAGGCTGTGTTTTGAAATTTTTCGGCACGCCATTTATGTGCGAGACAAGTGGCGGCACGCCAGATTTCCGACTCTCTCGACTGCCTTTCCATGGCATAGTGGAAAAACAGCGCATCGGCGCAGGTGTAGCAGTGGAAACCTGCCGCTTTTGCCCGCCACGATAAATCCACATCTTCGCAATATAAAAAGAAATCTTCGTCAAAACCATGTATTTTTTTATAGATTTCATTGGGAATCAGCACACATGCGCCCGAACACCAGCCGGTCAGCCCGGTTGCAGGGTTGAATGTTTTCGGGTGCATGATCGGCTCCTGTATGGCTTCGACCAAGCCGTGCCAATCGGTTTTGCAGGCAAAGGCAACCAGTTTTTCCAAGCCTTGATCGTGCAGAAAACCATCGGGGTTCATGCAGAGATAGGCGGTAGAGTGGGGGGATGTTTCTGCAAAAATGCGGTTGTGGCCGCCGCCGAAGCCAAGATTTTCGCCTTCGTAAATTTTAACCGGCCACCCTTTGGCGGCAGCCAGGGTTTCCATCTCTGCCACGAGCTTTCTGCTGCCTTGGTTGCGGATAAGCACCTCGAAATTTTCTGCGCCGTAGGTTTGGCTGAAAACCGCTTCCAAACAGCGGGAAATTTCGGAAACGGGGTTGTTGTAGGCCAATATGCCTATGCTGATAAACGGCTTCATTTGATTCTCTCCTGATGCTGAAAGCCAATGTTGCAAAACGCAGGCCAACATATCGTGCTGTTCTGCAGATCTTTTATTCCCGGCCTCTGAATAATACCGATGCAAACCTGCCCGGTGTTTGAATGAGCAGCCGCAAACCCGAGGCCGTCTGAAACGCATGGTGTTAAGGGTTGCCGGCTTGTTTGGGCATATTGCTCAATGCGGCGTAATAGCCGCCTTTTTTCATTAACTCTTGATGCGAACCTTGCTCGATGATGCGGCCTTCGTCCATCACAATGATGCGGTCGGCCTGTTCGATGGTGCTCAGGCGGTGGGCAACGATGATGCTGGTGCGGCCGTGCATCAGGCGCTCGAGGGCTTGCTGCACGAGGCGTTCGGATTCGTTGTCCAGCGCGCTGGTGGCTTCGTCAAGCAGCAGTATCGGGGCGTTTTTCAAGATGGCGCGGGCGATGGATACGCGCTGGCGTTGGCCGCCTGAAAGCTGGTTGCCGTTGGCGCCGATGGGTTGGTGCAGGCCGTGCGGCGAGTGGTTTACCAAGTCTTGCAGGTTGGCGGCGTTCAGCGCGGCCAGCACTTCTTCTTCGCTTGCTTCGGGGCGGCCGTAGCGCACGTTGGCCAAGAGGGTGTCGTCAAACAGAAACACGTCTTGCGACACCAGGGCGAATTGCGCGCGCAGGTTGGCCAGGGTGAGGTCGGCGATATTGGCACCGTCCAGCCAAACCGCGCCTGCGCTCGGCTCCACAAAACGCGGCAGCAGGTTGACCACGGTGGTTTTGCCGCTGCCGGAGCGGCCGACCAGCGCCACGCGCTCGCCGGGGCGGATGTCGAGATTGAAGTTGTCGAGCGCTTTTTTGCCGTCTGCGCGGTAGCGCACATCGATGTTTTCGAATTTCAGACGGCCGGTAACGTTGTGCAGGGTTTGGGTGCCGGTGTCTTTTTCGGGTTCGTTGTCTAAAAACTGGCACACGCCGTCTGAAGCCAGAAACATGGTCTGCATGGGAATGCTGATGTTGGCAAGGTTTTTAATCGGACCGAGCATTTGCAGCATGGCCACGATAAAGGCCATAAATTCGCCGATGGTGGTGTAGCCGTTTTGGCTCTGCCACAGGGCGATGAAAATCACCACTGCCAAGGCGAAAGAAGCGATTAATTCGCTGAACGGCGAGCGGGCGGCGGTGGCCTGGGTGATTTTTTTGCCCAGCCTCACGATGGTGTTGTTTACTTCGGCAAAACGGCCGGCGGCCTGCTCTTGACCGCCGAAGAGTTTTACCACGCTGTGCCCCTGGTGTACTTCGTTTACCACGTTGTTGAGTGTGCCGATGCTTTGCTGGGCGGAGGCGATGATGTGTTTGAGGCGGTTGCGGTAGTAGCGCGAGAGCAGCGAGAGCAGCGGGAACATCAGCGCCACAATCAGGCTGAGCTGCCAGTTGAGATAGAGCAGCACACACACCAGGCCGATAACGATTAACGTGTCGCGGGTGAGGGTGATAAACACATTGCTGGCGTTGCTGATGGATTGTTCGGCCATCTGAACCATGTTCATCAACACATGGCCGGAAGGCGTTTCTTGATGGAATTTCGGCGAGAGCAGCAGCATTTTGGCAAACATGTCGCGGCGCACATGGCTGATGGCCATCACCGAAACCCAAGTCATCAGATAAGTGCTGGCGAAGCGGCAGATGCCGCGTATCATCACCAAAACGATAAAAAACACCGGCACGACCCACACTTTGTCGGGCGTGCCCCAAATCATATAGGTGAACTGCATTCTCCAGTTTTGCAGGGCGGCGATGATACCGGTGGCGGTGGAGGGTTCGGGTGGGGCGGTGGGCGGTGCGAAGCCCTGATTGACCAAAGGCGCGATAAAGGCGGCCAGATAGCTTTCGGTGGCGGCCACACCGAAAATGGCGGCCAAAGCCCAAATGATGCGGCCTTTATAGGGGCGCACATATTTCATCAGCCGCATAAAGTTATGCGAATCTTCTTTGGTGAAGAGGCCGAAGGTGAGTTTTTCTATCATAAAGTCCGGGCCGTTTGAAAAATGTTGCAAGGCGTTTTCAGACGGCCTGTAAGCCTTGCGGCCGTCTGAAAACCCTGTTTTAAGCGGCTTGCCGTTTCAGCAGCGGAAAGCCCAGCTTCTCGCGGCTTTCCACAAATTTCTGCGCCGCAGTGCGGCTTAAGGCGCGGATGCGGCCGATATAGGCGGCGCGCTCGGTTACCGAAATCGCGCCGCGCGCATCGAGCAGGTTGAACGTGTGGCCGGCCTTGAGCACCAACTCGTAGGCGGGCAGTGCCAGGCCTGCGTCTGTTTCAAGCAAACGTTTGGCTTGGGCTTCGTAGCCGTTAAACTGCTCCAGCAGCCACCGGGCATCGCTGTATTCGAAGTTATAGGCCGACTGCTCCACTTCGTTTTGGTGGTACACATCGCCGTAGGTAACGGTTTGGCCGCCGGGCGTGAGGCTCCACACCAAGTCATACACGTTTTCCACGCCTTGCAGATACATGGCCAAACGCTCGATGCCGTAGGTGATTTCGCCCAACACGGGCGAGCAGTCGATGCCGCCCACCTGCTGGAAATAGGTAAACTGGGTAACTTCCATGCCGTTGAGCCATACTTCCCAGCCCAAGCCCCATGCGCCGAGGGTGGGGTTTTCCCAATCGTCTTCCACAAAGCGGATATCGTGCACTTTGGGGTCGATGCCCAGTTCGCGCAGCGAATCCAGATATAAATCCTGAATATCGGCCGGCGCGGGCTTTAAGGCTACCTGAAACTGGTAATAGTGTTGCAGACGGTTGGGATTGTTGCCGTAGCGGCCGTCTTTGGGGCGGCGGCTCGGCTGCACATAAGCGGCAAACCACGGCTCGGGGCCGAGTGCGCGCAGGCAGGTGGCCGGGTGGCTGGTGCCCGCGCCCACTTCCATATCGAAAGGTTGGATGATGGTGCAGCCTTTGCCGGCCCAAAACGTTTGCAGTTTGAAAATGATTTGTTGGAAGGTGAGCATGATGTTTGCCGAGGTTCGGATGATCGCAAAAGCTGGCATTTTACTGTGTCGGCAGGGTTTTGTGTAGGCTTGCGGCGGTGCCTGCTTTGCACGGATTTTCAGATACCTGGCGGAAGTTTGGATGCGGCGCGGCATTGCCGTTTCTAACTGGGCGGCATTATCTCTGCGGTTTGCAGCCCTGTGCCAACCATAAATTTTTCCGCTATAATGCCGCAGGTTTTGTATCTATCCGTAATCTATTCATATTCAAAGGAAAAGCAAATGTCGGACAACAACGGCCACAAAGAACAGCGCATCGGTTTATGGATTACAGGCGGTGCGGCGGCGCTGTCGGTATTGTCGGTTCTTTTTTACGCTGTTTGGGGTTGGGAAAACGGCAGAATCGAAGGCTCGCCGGGCTACGGACAAGAGGCCTCGGCGGTGGTGGTTGAAGAAACCGTTGCGGCAGCTTCCGCGCCCGAAATGCAGGATTTTGAAACTTCTGAAGTTTTGGCCGCCGAACCTGCCGCTGAAGCCGAAAGCGGGGCTGCCGCATCCGGCACCGCTGCCGAGCAGATTCTGGCCGACACCGAAACCGTTGCAGCGGGCGAGGGCGCGCAGGCCGTGGTTGAAAACGGTGTGGTGAAATTCTACTTTGCCACCGGCAAGGCCGATTTGGCGGCCAATGCCGAAGAAGCCCTGAAAGATGTGCTGGACGGCGCGAAAGAGGGCAAAAAAGCCGTTATTTCAGGCTTTCACGATGCCACCGGCAACCGCGCAAAAAATGAAGAACTGTCTAAAAAACGCGCTTTCGCCGTGCGCGATGCGCTGCTGGGCTTGGGCGTGCCCGAGTCGCAAATCGAGATGCGCAAACCCGAAAACGCCACCGGCAGCGGCAACAATGCCGAAGCCCGCCGTGTGGAAGTGGTGCTGGAATAAGCCGTTGTTTCTTTTTGAAAGCCCGGGTTTAAAAAGCCCGGGCTTTTGCTTTTTGGTTTTCTTTTCGGTTTTTCAGACGGCCACTGTCTATTTGTCCGGCTTGGCGGGCAGGGTTTCCCTTTGGGATAGTCGGTCGGGGCACGTTTGCCGCCGCCACAGACGGTGCAACAGGCATCGCAGGCGGCGGGGTGGATTTATATGCCCGTTTCAGACGGCCTTTTGTGCTGCGGTTGCATATTCTGCATCCTGTCTGTTTTTTGCGAAGCTGCGGATGATAAAAGCACCCGCCATGCCAAACTGACGGCAGGGCTGTTTTCAGACGGCCGGGTCTGCTGTTTTTTGATGTTTCACACATTCGGCGGCATATTGCTGCCCCCAGCGGTGCATGGCTTCGATAACGGGCATTAATGTGAGGCCGAACTCGGTGAGGGAGTATTCCACTTTCGGCGGCACTTGCGGATACACCTCGCGGTGTACGATGCCGTCACTTTCCAGCTCGCGCAACTGCAGTGTGAGCATACGCTGGGTAACGGCAGGCATCAGCCGCTGCAATTCGTTGAAACGGCGGGTTTGGGTGTTTAAGTGATACAGAATCAACACTTTCCATTTTCCGCCGACAATATCGAGCGTGGCCACCACGGGGCAGCAGGTTTCGTGTTCGGGCGCAGGTTGTTTCATATTGCTTCCTTTGGAGGGTGGGTTTTACAGTATAAAAAATGTGCGTACTTTTATGAAAAATTGTATTGCGTATAATACGCCTAACGAAACAAAAAGCCTATAAAAATTTATGGGCATGAATGAAAAACCCAAAGGCCGTCTGAAACGGTTTCAGACGGCCAAACCAAACGAAAGGAGCGCATTATGCGTATCGCTGAATTAGACCGCATCAACGAATTGGCCCGCAAAGCCAAAACCGCCGGCTTAACCGAAGCGGAGCTGGTCGAACGCGCAGCGTTGCGCCGGGCCTATATCGATAAAGTGTGCGGCCAGCTCACCAATATGCTCTCCACGCTGACCGTTATCGACACCGAGGGCAACGATGTTACCCCCGCCAAGCTGCGCGAAGCACAGGCTGCGGGAATGCAGGTTCAGTAACAATCGAATAAATGATGATTTAACCTACCGAAAGGAAACCGAAATGCGTAATGTGAAACAAATCTACCGTGCCGACAGCCAACACTGGGTGGGAGACGGCTTTCTGGTGCAGCCCCTGTTTTCCCACATGGGCGAAGACCGCGGCACCGACCCGTTTCTGATGCTCGATTATGCCGCCCCGCGCGTGTTCGAGCCGGGCAGGATTTCCAGCCCGCGCGGTGTCGGCCAACACCCGCACAAAGGTTTTGAAACCGTAACCATCGCCTATCAGGGCGAGGTGGCGCACCGCGATTCCAGCGGCGGCGGCGGTGTGATTAAAGAAGGCGACGTGCAGTGGATGACTGCCGGCGCGGGCATTATCCACGAAGAGTTCCACTCAGAAGCGTTCAGCAAAAACGGCGGAATGTTTGAAATGGTGCAGTTGTGGGTGAATCTGCCCGCCAAAGATAAAAACACCCCCGCCCGCTACCAGCATCTGGCCAAAGACAATATCCCCGTGGTGCAGCTTCCCGATCAGGCCGGCCACCTGCGCCTGATTGCCGGCGAGCATGAAAACGTGAAAGGCGCGGCCGAAACGTTTACCGAAATGAACGTGTGGGATGTGGTGGTGAATGCCGGCAAAGAAGCCGTTATCAACGTGCCTGCAAGCCACAGCCTCTCGCTGGTGGTGTTGCGCGGCAACGCAACCTTCAACGGCAAAGAGCAGGCGGGTGCAGGCCGGTTGGTGAGCTTTGAAAAAGACGGCGGCGAAGTGCGCATTGCCGCAGGCAGTGAAGAAGTGAAAATCCTGCTGCTCTCCGGCGTGCCGATTGCCGAGCAGGTGGTGGGTTACGGCCCGTTTGTGATGAACACCGCCGAAGAAATCCGCCAAGCCGTGAATGATTTCAACAGCGGCCGCTTCGGCAGCATTCATTAATATCCGGCCATCAAGAATATTCAGTAATTAAGAATATCCGGTAATCTAGGCCGTCTGAAAACCGTATCACCGTTTTCAGACGGCCTTTTTATGGCAAAACCGCACAGAACGTTATCGGGCATCAGGGCGCAGGCCGGGTGGTTCAAACGGCACAAGCTGCTGCTTTTCTGTGTAAACAGTTGCTTTGTTTTCGGGGGTATGGGTGGGCCATTGCGTGAAAGTATAGGTTGCCTGCCATTGATAATAGGGTTTGCCGGTGTTCCGATAGGAAGTTTTCAGTATCTGGGTTTCTTCATCCTCCTGAAAACAGGCCTTTACCGTCAAACTGTAATAAAAGGGAATATCTTTTAAGGCAACTTGATGGCTGCCGTCTGAATTGAGTTGGACGAAATCTGCTTTCTCTTCTGTGGCGGCGCCGCCCGAAAACCAGTCGGGAGCCCCTTTGATAAGCGCAACCGCCCATTGCCCTCTGCCCAGCGGATAAAGCGCGGAGTGGATAGACAGGCGGGGATCGCTTGCTGCCCGGGTAATTTCACTGCCGTGAACATAATCGGCAAAATCCCACCGTTGTTTGAGTTGGTAAGCCGAGCCTTTCGTGAAGCGGGCAAGCTGCGGGGTGTGGTCGATAAAATAGTATGCTTCCGGCGATTTTCGTTTGAATAACCCACCTGAATCTTTATCGCATTTGGGCAGTTGCCGGCAAATTTCAGCAAGCTCGGCGGGTGAAACCGCCATTCTGCTTAAAATTTCTGCTTTTATCTCTTGTGCCGCAAGCGGTGGAGAAAGCAGCAATGCGGCGGCAAACCAAGATTTAAACGCCATATAAAATAAATTCCGATATGCTTTCATTTTAGGTAAAAGTGGCGCGTATTGCGGCAGTTTTCATGGAACTGCACCCAATCGATCAAAAGCGGCAATCCAAAACACCAGCAGCCGCAGGCAGGTTCCGCTTCTTTTGGACGGCAGAATACTGCTTTTGTCCTGTTCTTTGCCGTTCGGCGCAGTCGGCACGCCGGCGCACATACAGTCCGGCCGCTTTGCCATACTGCCGAGGTTTGCCGCTTTACATTTATTTTTCAAGCGGCTGCCGCGCGGCAAAATGCATCGGCGATTTATCGTTTTCTTTGGAAAACCGGCTTGGTTTCAGCCCGGCAAACCCATTGCGTGTTTGATTAAGCGGTGTTTCAGCAGCGGCGCGGCATTCACCAGGTTCAGCCCCGCATTGCGCAGCAGGGGCAGGGCGGGGAAGGTTTGCGTGCCGAACAGGCGCAGCAGGGCATCGCAGCCGAGCTGAATGGTGCGCACCGGCTCCAAACGGTTTTGCGCATAGCGTTTCAGCAGCTGGTGTGCGCCTGCATCAGGCGCGTGGCGGCTGATGCGCGCAAACTCGACCACATCGCCGAAGCCCAGATTCACGCCCTGCCCCGCCAACGGGTGCACGGTGTGGGCGGCATCGCCGATCAGCATCACGCGCTGCGCCACGGTGGTTTCGGGGCGGCGCATCACCAACTGAAAGGCAAACGCAGGCGAGGGTGCGGTGAGTTTGCCGAGTACGCCGCCGCCTTTTTCGGTTGCGGCGGCGGCCAATTCTTCGGGCGGGAGCGCAGTCAGCCGCTCAGGTTTGCTTGTGCTCCAAACCATAGAAATATTACGGCCGGGCAGCGGCAGATAGGCCAGCACATCGCCGCCCGCAAACCATTGGAAGGCAGTGCCGCCGTGGTCGAGCTCGGTGTGGAAGTTTGCCACCACGCCGTGTTGGCCGTAAGGCGTTTCTTTAACGGTAATCCCAACCTGCGCGCGCACCCAGGAATTGGCCCCGTCGGCGCCTACAATCAGCTGCGCGGTGAGTGTTTTACCGCTTTGCAGGGTGAGCGAGGCCGTCTGAACACCGGCAGACAGCGATGCGGCGGCTTCGGTAACCACGGGGATACCGAGCGCGCGCACCTGCCGCCACAGCGCGGCCTGCAGCCCGTGGTTTTCAATAATCGAAGCAAGCTGCGGCACGCCGGCTTCGGCGGCCGAAAATTCGATGTGCCCGCCGTTGTCGCCGCGCACGTCCATACGCCGCACCGCCTGCACGCGCTCTTCAGACGGCCACGCGCCGAGCGACTGCAAAAAGGCGCGGTTGGCAGGGTTGACGGCATAGATGCGTGCATCCCAGCCACTTTTGGCGGCATCATCATCAACAGCGGGCGGACGGGTTTCCAGCAGGGCAACGCCGCGCCCCTGCTGTTTGAGCGCAACCGCTGCCGCCGCGCCGACCAAGCCGCCCCCGATAATCACAATTTCGTAGTCCATAACAGATTGATGCAGATAGTGGGGTTGTCCGATTATACCCGTTTCAGACGGCCGCAGGCTTGTGCAGCCATACCTTGAGCCGTATGAAAACCTTTTCAGACGGCCTGAAGTGTAGAAAAAGCCGGCTTGTTTGCACCTGCGCCGAACGGCTTTTGTTTTGCCGTAACGATGGTTTCGTGATTTTCGATGGCGGCCGGAAACCGCGCGGCGTTGCCGTGCTTTTGGCGTTTCCAAACAGCTCTCAAAGCCCTAAAACGGGTTTTCAGGAAAAAATGAAAAATGCAAACAACGCGGGGGGGCTACCCTTGGGGCTTTTGAAAAACAGCCCTAAGGCCGTCTGAAAGGTTTACATGCCGTCATTGGTTTCGCCAGCCCGCTGCCCGCGCAGACGGAAATTCCAACACCCGGTATCTGTATTTTTAATCGATACTTAAATATTTTCATACACATAGGTTCCCACCTAAATTGCCGCCTGCGCGGGCGGCGGGCTGGCGAGGCCGACAACGGCGGATAAAGCCGTCCTGCGGAGAAATGGCTGCGCGGTGCCTGCCCGTTTGGCGCGGCTCTGTCTGCCGTGCGGCGGTGCGGATACCGCCGGGCTGCTTTATCGAAGCATTCGGCCGTCTGAAAGCCTTATCGGCGTTGTGTGATGATTTCGACAAACAGTTTTTTAAACAGCGGCTGCATGTCTTCGGGAAGCTGCATAAACAGAAGCCCGGCCGGCATTTTCTGCCAGTCGGGATCGGGCGGGTTGTTTTGTTTGGCCAACTCTTCGGCCGGCAAAAAGATTTGCGAAACGGGGCAGCCGAAAGCCTGCGCCAGATATTGGAGCATGGCGGGGCTGTAGCCCTGGTTGCCGTTTTCAAGGTTGGAAATATTGCTTTTCGATGTGTGGGAAAAATCGGCAAGCTGTTGTTGCGTCCAGCCTTTTTTCTTGTGCAGAAAACGGATTGCATATCGGATGTCCATGCCGGACTTTGTTTTGTATTACTGTATTTTTATCCATTAATAATCAACCAATTTGGGAATGTTATATGCGTTATTTATGGTTTATACCGGCGGCACTGCTGGCCTGCCCGGGCGAATCTTTCGACCGTTATGTGGGTTTATGGAAAGATGAGGGCAGTGATGTTCCTGTCACCCAAGAAGACGGTAAAACTTATCTGCTTAATGAAAATATATTGCAAGAAACGGATTTTTTAGAAACAAGAAACAAGGCCGTGTGCTGGATTTGGGTGAGAAAGGGGAGATGGGGATGAATATAGGCATTGGTGTGATTCCGGTAGTGCTGTCGGAAGATGGCAAAACCCTGAGAATTGACAACCGGTCATACAGTAAAATTTCCGAATCTGATTTTACTGCTTTCAAAACCGAGCTGGAGCAAAACGAGAAATTGTGCAAACAATTGGAAGAAGAATACCGAAATAAAAGAAACAGCCTGAAAGACCCCGCTTGGGGTGCCCCGCTCGAAGAACGTAAAGCCGCCGAAGCACAGCGTGAAAAATTGGTGAACGAATACAAGCTGAAAAAAGAAAAAATCGCTTATTGCCGGGCAAGCATATATTAAAGAATATACCGGCAGGGGCAACCGGCAGGCCGTCTGAAAAAAGTTTCAGACGGCCTTGTATTATATTTCTGAAAAATAGACACTTAGCTAGGCAATCGGTAAAATTCACGCCGTCTGAAAACAAGGTTGATTATGAACATTTTGATTTGCAACGACGACGGCTATCTCGCGCCCGGCATTGCCGTGCTGGCGCGGGTGGCGGCAGAGTTTGCCAATGTGCGCGTGGTGGCGCCCGAGCGCGACCGCAGCGGCGTGAGCAATTCGCTCACGCTCGACCGCCCGCTGCACATACGCGAAGCCGCCAACGGCTTTTATTATGTGAGCGGCACCCCCACCGACTGCATCCACCTTGCCCTGCACGCTCTGCCCGAGTTCAAGCCCGATTTGGTTTTATCGGGCATCAACAACGGCGCCAACATGGGCGACGACACCCTTTATTCGGGCACGGTGGCCGCAGCCACCGAAGCCTATCTGCTGGGCATTCCCGCCGTGGCCTTTTCGCTGAATGACTCTGGCGGCCGTTATTGGGAAACCGCCGAAAAAGCCGCCTGGACGATGTTGTCGCACCTGCTGAAAAACCCGCCCCGGCAGCCGGTTTTGTGGAATGTAAACATTCCCGCCGTTGCGCCCGAAGATATCCAGGGCTGCAAAATTACCCGCCTGGGCCGCCGCCACCATGTGCAGAGCGTGGTGCCCGCGCGCAACCCGCGCGGCGAAGCGGTTTATTGGATAGGCCCGGCCGGCAGTGTTTCCGACCGTGAAAACGGCACCGATTTCGCCGAGAGCGAAGCGGGCTATATCACGGTTACGCCGCTGCAAATCGACTTGACCGACTATCACACCACGGCCGGCGTGGCAGCATTCTGGCAGGGAGTGATGCCCTGATGCACACCAACTGGACAGGCTTTGAAAACCGCCGCCGCCGCATGACCGACCGCCTCTCGCAGATGGGCATCGGGCCGTTGGTATTGCAGGCGGTGAGCCGGGTGCCGCGCCATCTTTTCGTGGAAGAAGCCCTGCAAACCCGTGCCTATGATGAGATGTCGCTGCCGCTGGGCTTGGGGCAAACCATTTCCCAGCCCTACACGGTTGCCAGAATGACGGAGCTTTTATTGGGAGATGCCCCGCAAAATATGCGGCGCGTGCTGGAAATCGGCACCGGCTGCGGTTATCAGACGGCCGTGCTGTTGGCGCTGGCGTTGCCGGAAATTTTCTCGGTGGAGCGTTTGCGCCCGCTGCACGAGCGTGCCAAACAGCATTTGCGTGCGGCCGGTTTGCTGGCCAAAGCGCGGCTGGTGTGCGGCGACGGTTATTTGGGGCTGCCCGAAGTGGCGCCGTTTGACGGCATTCTCGTTACTGCCGCGCCCACCGAAATACCGCTGGCACTGCTGCAGCAGCTTGCCATCGGCGGGCGCATGGTGTTGCCGCTCGATGAGGGCGGTATACAATATTTGTGGCTGATTGAAAAAACACCGCAAGGCTACCGCGAAACCTGTGTGCAGGAAGCCAATTTCGTGCCGTTGGTGAGCGGGGCGGGGGAGTGAATGCCCGTGAGGCCGTCTGAATGCCGCCGGCGCGCCGAGCCTGCATTCTCCACGCTTCTTAACACGTAAAAACTTGTAGAAAGAGGCATAATTTGATTATGATATGCCCCGATTCCACACTTAAACCAAACAAAACAGAAGGTCATCTAAATATGTTGAAAAAAACCGCATTCCGCACCGGCACGGCAGTTTTGGTATTGATGCTGGGCGCGTGTTCATGGTTCCAGCAGCCTGCTGCTCCCGTAACCGCAGGAGCGGCATCGGGTGCTTCCGGCACATCGGCGCAGAGCAACCCCTACGGTGCCGCGCCTTACGATCCGAATGCGGCGGGCGCCGTTGCCGCCCCCGAGCCTTACACGCCGCCTGCAACTGCGGCGGCGGCCGCTCCATCGGGCGGCGGTGCCTATATTCCTTCCAATGCGCCGGTCGATATCCATGCCGCCACACACACCGTGGTGCGGGGCGACACGGTTTACAATATTGCCAAACGCTACAACATCACCCAAGACAATGTGCGCGAGTGGAACAATCTTAGTGCCGACAACACCATCAGCGTAGGCCAAAACCTGCGCGTGAAACCGGCCGGCTATTCCGCGCCGGCGGCAACGGCAGCGTCCAAACCCGCCGTGCCGCCTTCTTCGGCTTCTGCCGCCACCACCCCTGCACCTTCCAATGCCGATTACGCGCGGAGCCCGCAGGCCGCAAGCCCCGCCAAAACCCCCACGGTATCCACCGGCGGCGTGCGCACGGTGTCCGGCATCGTTTGGCAGCGCCCGACTGCGGGCAATATCATTGTTCCCTTCGGCGGCAGCAGCAAAGGCGTTGATATTGCCGGCCAGGCGGGGCAGGCGGTGGTTTCCGCCGCAGACGGCAAAGTGGTGTATGCCGGCTCGGGTTTGCGCGGCTACGGCAACTTGGTGATTGTGCAGCATAATCCCACCTTTTTAACGGCTTACGGCCATAACCAAAACCTGCTGGTGAAAGAAGGGCAAACCGTCAAGCGCGGCCAAACCATCGCCCGTATGGGCAGCAGCGATGCCGACCGCACCAAACTGCATTTTGAAGTGCGCCAAAACGGTAAGCCTGTGAATCCGACCCAATTCGTTGCATTTTAAACCTTGCCGGCACAGGCGGCCGTCTGAAAATTTCAGACGGCCTTTTGTTTGCTTATGTTAAAATGCCGCGATGAAATGTATGTAATGCATTCGCATTTCCGGCAAAACGGCAAGCTGCATAAGGTATATACGGCATGGAGCCGATTTTCACCGTCCGGCCGGCAAAACCGTTTTTTGAGTTTGGTTTTTGAGTTAAGGCGCGGAATGGCTGCAAAAGAAACGCAGTGGGCCGGCCATCGTGGGCTTCCTGATTTTCGATACCGTTCAGACGGCCCGTAATGATGCGGAAATTTAGGCTTTGTTTCATCCGCCCCCTGTCTTTTCGCCCATGTGCGGCACGCAGGGGCGGTGTGGCATATTGTGAAAATGGTGCGGGGCTGTTTATCGGTTGATTGGGTGTGGGAAGCGTGCGGCAGCCGGTTTGCCCCGCCGCCGCCGCAGCCAAAGGCGGTGATGCCCGGCAGAGGCGGTTTGTGCGCTGTGCCGCTGTTCAGACGGCCTTGTCTGCCGCAACCGCCGGCATGGCGGGTTTTGTGCCGCAGGCCGTCTGAAGAAGAGAGGGTTTGTGCGCGGCTCGGGAGAAGCGGGAAGAATATGAAAAAAGTAAACAACCATCAGGTGAAATGGATGCTGGCCGCCGCAGCGCTGTCGGTGCTGGCATACAGTTTCTGGTACAGCGCGCCGTGGCTGAAGCTGTGTTACGGCCTGGCGCTGTTTCTGTTCGGCATGCAGTGTATCGAAGAAGGCCTGCGCAACGCGGCGGGCGGCACATTGGAGCGGCTGATGGCGAAAAGCACGTCCACGCCTGCCAAAGGCTTGCTGTTCGGCATCGGCGCAACCTTTATTTTGCAGTCGAGCACTTTGGTTTCGCTGCTGACCATTGCTTTTTTGAGCACCGGGCTGATTACGCTGGCGGGCGGCATTGCGGTGATTTTGGGCACCAATCTGGGGGCGACCAGCGGCATTTGGCTGCTGGCGGCAGCAGGGCAGAGCATCAGCTTGAGCCCCGTGGCCGTGCCGATGTTGGTGTTTGGCATTCTGGCCGGGCTGATCAACAGCAAAGGCAAAACCATAGGCCGCGTTTTGGTGGGCATCGCCTTGATTTTTTTGGGTGTCGATGCGATTAAAGACGGCTTTCAGACCCTGGGCGGGCAGGTGGATTTTTCGTCTGTAAACGCGGGTGGGGTGGCGGAAATCGCCATTTTCAGCGCCATCGGCCTGTTTTTAACCATTGTTTTGCAGTCTTCGCATGCCACTTTGATTTTAACATTGGCGGCGTTGGCGGCGGGGCAGATAAGCGTGGCGCAGGGGTTTGCCGTTGCCATCGGCTCCAATGTGGGCAGCAGCATTTCCACTGCGTTTGTGGGTATGCTCGGCAGCGACCGCAGCGGCCAGCGGCTGGCATTGGCGCATTTATTGTTTAACGCGGTAACGGCGGTATTGTCGCTGCTGCTGTGGCTGCCGCTCACCAAACTGGTAACGTTCACCGCGCAACTGACCGGCATGGGCGGCCTGCTGCAACTGGCCTTGTTCCACACCTTGTTCAACGGCTTGGGTTTGGCGGTGTTTTGGAAGCTGCAAAACAGGCTGGCGGCGCAGTTAATCAAATGGCTGCCGGAAAAAGAAGAGCGCGCGCACCTGCTGCCGGAGGGGCACGAGCCGGTGCGCGCGCTGCATTTAAACCACAATATGCTGCGCTCGGGCGAAACGGCAATCCGCTCGGTGTTTAAAGAAATAGGCCATCTGAACGCGGTGAGTTTAGAGGCCATCTGCCACGTTTTGTTTATTCCGGTGGAGAAACTTTATGAAGAGCAAACCGATGCCGATGAAGCGCTGCAGCCGCCCAAACCTCCGCTGAACCTGGATGCGCAGGCGCTGTATGAAAGCCAGATTAAGCCGCTCTATAGCGAAGTGTTGGATTTCGCCAGCAAAATAGACATGGAAGGCGAAGAGCAGCAGCAACAGCTTTCCACTGCTTATACAGCGGCGTTTCAAATGGTAGAAATCGTTAAAGAAAGCAAACACCTGCAGAAAAATATGCAGCTGCACCTGCAACAGCCCGACTCACCCGCATTCCGCGACTATATGCGCCTGCGCCGCCATTTGTTTAAAACGCTGGTGCTGTTCCGCCGCATCAGCGCGCTGGCTGCCTATTCGGAAGAATGGTTCGGGCAGGCAGCATTGCTGTCGAAACATATCGACACATTGGAAAATTTCCGCGCCCGCACGCTGGTAAAACTGCGCAAAAAAGAAATCGGCGGTTGGGAAACTTCATCGCTGATGAACGACATCAACTACGCCCGCCGCATCGGCTTGGGCGTGCAGGAAATCATCAATCTTACAGGCGCGCAGCCCGCCCGCAAAGAGCAAGAGCGGCAGGAAGCCGCATTTGTGTAAAATACCGGCCGTCTGAAACGTTCAGACGGCCTTTTTTACTTTGTCGTCCCCAATCTATGAACACTGCCCTGCATCCGTTACAGCAACGCCTGGCTGCCGCCTGGCCGCATGATTTTCCTGCCGGCACCCGTATCGAAGCGGGTTTGAGCGGCGGCTTGGACTCGGTGGTGCTGCTGCACCTTCTCGCCGCCCTGCAACCGCGCTTCGGTTTTGCGTTGAGTGCCGTGCATGTGCATCACGGTTTGAATGCCTGTGCCGATGAATGGGCAGATTTCTGCCGCAACCTGTGCCGGGAATGGGGCATTGCGCTGCGTCTGGAAAAAGTAACCGTGGCGGATAACAGCCGTTTGGGCATCGAAGCAGAAGCGCGCAGGCAGCGTTACCGGGTATTTTCAGACGGCCGCTGCGATGTGCTGGCATTGGCACACCACCAAAACGACCAAGTGGAAACCTTTATGTTGGCCGCGCTGCGGGGCGGCGGCCTGCGCGCGCTCTCGGCCATGCCGCAGCGGCGGCCGCTGGGCGGGCGCATCGAGCTTTGGCGGCCGCTGCTGGAGGAGTCGCGCGAAACCCTCGAAAGCTATGCAGCCGAACAGGGCTTGGCTTATGTGGAAGACGGCAGCAACGGCGATTCGGCATTTCTGCGCAACTGGCTGCGGCACGAAGCGCTGCCGCAATGGCGCAACCGCGTGCCGCATTTAGACCGCCATATCGTCCGCAGCATCGGTTCGCTGCAAAACGAGCTGACCCTGCTCAACGAAATTGTGGAGCAGGATTACGCTTATATCTGCGCAGCCGGCGCATTCAGTATTGCGCGCTGGAAAACCCTGAGCGGAGCACGCCGCCGCCAACAGCTGCTGCATTTTGCCAAACTGCACGGGCTGGGTGTGCCTGCCGCAGAAAGCACCGCCGATTTTTCGCGGGTGTTGGGCACGATGAAAACGGTATCGGCAGAGTGGCCGCTGCCGCATGGAAAAATCCATGCCTACCGCGATACCTTGTTTGCCCAAAAAACAGGCTGGCAAGACACGCTGCCCTGGGTTGCGGGCGGCGCGGTTTTAACAGGCCGTCTGAAAAATATACTGCCTGAAAACGGTTTTACCCTTAAACCGCATTCGTTCGGAATGTGTGAGAAATTGTTAAATGAAGAGTGCGTGATTCGGGCGGCAAATGCCGAAGATGTGATTCAAACGACCATTGGTCGTAAAAATGTTTGGAAAGTTTTACAAGAAAGCAAAGTGCCGCCGTTTGCAAGGCGCTATTGGCCGGTGGTGGCCGACAGCGGCAACCGCTGCGCGGCTATTGCCAATATCCGGGTTAGCGTTCATCATAGCAGCCCGAACGGGGCTATCCCTGTTTTTGATAAATTTAATTGCTTTATTTTGGAACCAAAGTAAAGGTAAAGTGTCAGAAAGCCATAGACGAACGCTTTACCTTTTCTGTCTTTGTCATCTGGCTATTTAAGGGTTGAGCATGAATGATCGTAAAATCGATCAGGCATTGGTAGAGCGGGCGCAGAAAGGCGAACATAAAGCATTCGAGCTTCTTGTGTCGAAATACCAGCGCCGCCTTACCCGTTTGTTGTCGCGCTTTATTAAAGACGAGCACGAAGTAAACGATGTTGTGCAGGAAGCTCTGATAAAAGCCTACCGGGCATTGCCGAACTTCCGAGGCGAGAGTGCCTTTTACACCTGGCTCTACCGTATCGGCATGAACACCGCTAAAAACTACTTGGCTACTTCGGGCAAACGGCTTTTCGTGAGTGCCGATGTGGCCAACGATGAAGGAAATATTCTCGATTTGGCCGACCAGCTTGCCGATGATCATACGCCGGAAGCCGAGATGCTGAACCGGGAAATATTGGAAACCGTGGAAGCGGCCATCGCCAAACTGCCCGATGATTTACACAAAGCCATTTCCCTGAGGGAAATGGAGGGTTTGTCTTACGAGGAAATTGCTCAGATTATGGACTGTCCCATCGGCACCGTGCGTTCGCGGATTTTCAGGGCGCGCGAGGTCATTGCCAAAGATTTAAGGCCGCTGTTGGACACGTCTGAAAACCAAAGGTGGTAAAGTGAACCAAAATAAAGACTATGAATTTGTTTCTGCCGCCATGGACGATGATGGTTTGTCGGAAGAAATATTAGATAAATTATTGTCTGACAGCGAAGCACGACAAAAATGGCGCGAATACCATTTCATACGCGATTGCCTGCAATGCTCAAAACCTGCCGCGCGTGAAGAAACGGTATCCGTTTCCCGGGAAAGCATAACGGCGGTGGTGCAGACGGTTGCCGTGAAACAATCCGGCCGCAGCGAAAGCAGGGCGGTTCCCCCCGCAGCCAACAACCACGCCTTTAGAGGTTTTGCCGTTGCGGCCAGTGTGCTGGCGGTAGCGGTAGGCGGGTGGCAGTTTTTGCCGCAAAGCGGCAGCGGCGGTTCGGCAGTAGCCGGGAAGGCCGCCCCTTCGGATCGGTCGGAGATTGTTTCGGTGGGCGGTAAAGCCGCTCCGGCCAAGAGTGATGCGGTAGCCAATGCAGAAGCGCAGGGAACGGTGGTGCCCAATGCCGCCCGCGCCAACCAGGCCGGTGCTGCCGAAAAGCAAAGTGCTGTGAGGGTGGAAAAACTGCCCGAAGCCGGAGCAGCCAGCGCGGCGGAATAATTTGTGCTGTTTGGCAATAGGCAGGAGAGAGGCCGTCTGAAAAAGTTTTCAGACGGCCTGTTTGTTTTGTAATCATGCCTAATCGTTTTTCTCAATTGTTTTTGCAGCAAAAAGATATTGGGCCAAGCCAGGGTATCTGTTGTGGGCGCGGCAGAATACGGCCGGGCCGGTGTTTGACGGGCTCAATCTGCTTTGTGTTTTTGAAAGAAACAAAGGCTCTGACGGAAAAAAACGGCTGACACGGGTGCTGTTAAACGTGGAAGCTTTCGCCGCAGCCGCATTCGTCTTTCACATTGGGGTTTTGGAACTTAAAGCCTTCCTGCAAGCCTTCTTTGGTGTAGTCCAATTCCGTGCCGTCAAGATAAATATGGCTTTTCGGATCAACGAATATTTTTACGCCGAAACCTTCAAACACCAAATCTTCGGGCTGCACGGTGTCTGCAAATTCCAAAGTATAGGCCATGCCGGAGCAGCCGCTGGTTTTCACGCCCAAGCGGATGCCTTCGCCTTTGCCGCGTTTGGTTAAAAAGGTTTGGATATGGTCGGCAGCTTTTTTGGTTAGGGTAATCATGGTTTTATCCTTGTGATGCCAAAATATTGCAGGTTGTGCGTCAGCTGGGTAACGGTTTAAACGGGCGGGTATATAGCAAGCCTTAGGGTCTGCCGACAATTGGCCGGCGAAGCGGTTTTTTGAGGCAAAAAACGTGTATGCAAGGCAAAAAGCACAACAAGGTTGAACACCTTGCGAGCATTTTTAACGCCGCAGACGGGGGGAATTTGACCAAAAATACCGCCGTTGCGTTAATTGTCGACAGCCCCTAGGCTTGGGTTTGCCGTTTCGCCCAAGCTACTGCGGCGGCGACGGCGGTTTTGGCCTGCGGGCTGTTTTTCCGGCAGATCGAGCCGGTTAGGGCCGCGCCTTGTTGCAAAATATCGTTAACGGCGGCGCGGACGAGCTTGGCGGCATCGTCCAAACCCATTTGCTGCAAACGCTGCAACACGGTTTTGCCTATGCCTTTTTCGGCCAATAGGGATTGGGTTTCCGCTTCGGTAAAAGGCATGGCGATTCCTTTCTGAAATGCGTTTTCAGACGGCCTTGCGTGTTTTTAACCGTTGCAGGCCGTCTGAGCGGTTAAACGCCGTTTTTCTTTTTATAGTCGGAAACGGCGGCTTTAATCGCGTCTTCGGCCAAAATCGAGCAGTGTACTTTCACCGGGGGCAGCTCCAGCTCTTCGGCGATTTCACTGTTTTTGATGGCCAGCGCTTCATCGAGGCTTTTGCCTTTCACCCATTCGGTGATCAATGAAGAAGAGGCGATGGCCGAGCCGCAGCCGTAGGTTTTGAACTTGGCGTCTTCAATCACGCCTTGCCCGTTTACTTTGATTTGCAGCTTCATCACATCGCCGCAGGCGGGTGCGCCGACCATGCCGGTGCCGACCGATTCATCGTTTTTGTCGAACGAGCCGACATTGCGGGGGTTTTCGTAGTGGTCGATTACTTTGCTGCTGTATGCCATGATGTGTTTCCTTGTGGTTTGGTTTATAAGATTATTTAAGGCCGTCTGAAAAGAAATTCAAGGCGGCTGGGGGCTTGCTGTGTGGTTTGAAAGGTTTGCTTAAAAGGGTTGGGGGTTGCCGGTTTTTTCAAACCAACCCGCGTTTATTCGATATGGAAAACGGCTTCGGGGGCATGCGCGGCTTCGCCGTAATCTTCATCGCGCCCGAACAGTGCCGGTTTGTCGGGCAGACTGTTGGCGGGATATTCCGCTTGGGGGCGGATAAGCGTCAAGCCGGGCGGATGTTCAAGGCCGGTGCAGTGTTTGCGGATTTCGTTTACTTCTTTTGCGCTTAGGGGGTCGGGTTTGCCCATGCTGGTATGGTTGCCGTACATTTCGCTGCCGATCATCAGCAGTTTGCCGTTTTGGAAGCGGCCTTCCCAAGATTGTTGATCCTGCATGGCTTCTTCACTCATATTAATCCACACATGGTCGCGCGGCCTGCCGATGTCGAAACGGGTAATCTGCCAGCCGCCTTCCCGGCGCGGGTAGCCGAAAAACAGATAGCGGTGTTTCAAGGGCAGCGTTTCATGCGCGCTGAAACCATTTTGTTGGGGCGAGAAAAACGGAGCCATATCGGCCGGTGTTTGCGGGCTGTTGCTGCTGCCGAACACAACATCGCGCTGTAAGGTGCTGAAGGCTGCGGTGTTGATGCGTAGCTCGGGTTTGAGCGTTTTTTTGCCCGTTGGGTTGCCCGGCTTTTCGGCATAGACAACAAAACGGCTGGGAAACCGTGAAGTGCGGGTAAATTTGAGCCGGATGCCGTTTTGGTCTTTGCCTGATTGCTCCCATTTGCCGGGGGAGTGGATATCCATGGCTCCGGCAATGGCACTCAGGCAGAAAGTGTGATCGGGCAATACTGCCAAAGAGACCACGCTGTCCACAGAGCGGTGGCTGTACACGCCGATAAAACCGGCCTGCGGTGTTTGCGCCCACACGGCAGCGCAGGGCAGGCAAAACAGCATACCCAATAAAGCGGCGGCAGGGTGTTTCATTTGTTTTGGCTCGTGTTTGATGGTTATGGATAGGGTTTCCGGCCGTCTGAAAACCGTTTTGCCGGATTCGCAAACCCGGCCTGCCGTTTCAGACGGCCTCATGCATCAATCTTAATGCTCTGCCCATTCAACGGTGTTCAAATCGATGCCTTCTTTAAACATTTCCCATAATGGCGAGAGTTCGCGCAGTTTGCCGATTTTTGATTTAATCAGCCCGGCGGCGAATGCCACTTCTTCTTCGGTGGTCATGCGGCCGAAGGTGATGCGTAGGGAGGAGTGTGCGAGCTCATCGTTGCGGCCGAGTGCGCGCAAAACATAGCTGGGCTCCAACGAGGCGGAAGTGCAGGCGGAGCCGCTGGATACGGCCAATTCTTTCACCGCCATAATCAGGCTTTCGCCTTCAACGAAGTTGAAGCTCACGTTGAGGTTGGTGGGCACGCGCTGCTGCAAATCGCCGTTGATATACACTTCTTCGATGCCTTCGATGCCTTTGAGAAACACTTCGCGCAGCTTCAGGGCGTGGGCGCGGTCTTGCTCCAATTCTTCGCGTGCCAGGCGGAAAGCCTCGCCCATGCCGACAATTTGGTGGGTCGGGAGCGTGCCTGAGCGGAAGCCGCGCTCGTGGCCGCCGCCGTGGATTTGCGCTTCGAGGCGCACGCGCGGTTTGCGGCGCACATAGAGCGCGCCTATGCCTTTGGGGCCGTAGATTTTGTGGGCGGAAAGGCTCAGCAGGTCCACTTTGGCCGTTTCTACGTCTATCGGGGTTTTGCCGGCGGCTTGGGCGGCATCAACGTGGAAGATGATTTTGTGTTCGCGGCAGATTGCGCCGATGGCGGGAATATCTTGAACCACGCCGATTTCGTTGTTTACCCACATCACGGAAATCAGGATGGTGTCGGGGCGGATGGCGGCTTTGAGCGTTTCCAAATCAATCAGGCCGTTTTCCTGCACGCCCAGATAGGTAACTTCAAAGCCCTGGCGTTCGAGCTCGCGCATGGTGTCGAGCACGGCTTTATGCTCGGTTTTGACGGTGATGAGGTGTTTGCCTTTGTTTTTGTAGAACTGCGCCGCGCCTTTGATGGCAAGGTTGTTGGATTCGGTGGCGCCGCTGGTAAACACGATTTCTTTGGCATCGGCATGAATCAGTTTGGCGATTTCGGCGCGGGCGTTTTCTACGGCTTCTTCTGCGCTCCAGCCGAAGCTGTGGCTGTTGGAGGCGGGGTTGCCGAACTGCTCGGTGAGGTAGGGAATCATTTTGGCCGCCACGCGCGGATCAACAGGAGTGGTGGCGGCATAGTCGAGATAAATCGGAGTTTTGATGGTCATGGCTGTGTTCTTTCTTGATATGGTGTTAATGGATATGGGTTTGGTTGAATTCGATTATTTTATCGTGGCCGGGGTGGTTGTTTTTATGGTCGATAATGTGTTGCAGGGTAACGCTGCTGAGATAATTGTGGATGGTTTTGTTGAGGTTTGCCCACAAATCGTGGGTGAGACAGGGTGAGCCTTTGCGGCAGTCGGCCCTGCTGTTGCACTGGGTGGCATCCAAAGAATCTTCGGCGGCAGCGATGATTTGGGCGATGTTGATTTCGGCGGCAGGAGAGGCCAGGATATAGCCGCCGCCGGGGCCGCGCAGGCTCTCTACCAACTCTGCGCGCCGCAGTTTGCTGAAAAGCTGTTCTAAATAGGAAAGGGAAATATGCTGCCGCTCGCTGATGGCGCTGAGTTTGACGGCGCCGTTTTGGGCGTTGAGTGCCAAATCTATCATGGCGGTAACGGCAAACCGCCCTTTTGTGGTGAGTCGCATGGCAGTATTGTTTAGTGTTATGGCTGTTATCGGCTGGATTGTCTAGTATCTGAGTGTTTTAGTCAAGTATATCCGCTTTCAGACGGCCGCACCGGGTGGGAAAGCGTTTGATATATCTGTATGCTTGGTGTAAATTGATAAAGGTTCTCAAACAGCCTGTTTTAGGTTTCTTGAAAAACATAAATTAAAATTAATTGGTTACTAAGGTGGATTAAAGCATGAAACATGATTTGAGCAAGATAACCTGCATTGAAGACCTGCGCCGGGTTGCCAAGCGCAAAGTGCCGAAAATGTTTTACGATTATGCCGATTCCGGCTCGTGGTCGGAAGCCACTTACCGCGAAAACACTTCGGATTTCAAAAGCATCAAATTCCGCCAGCGGGTGTTGGTGGATATGGAAGGTCGCAGCTTGGCCGCCAAAATGATCGGGCACGATGTGAAAATGCCGGCGGCCATTGCGCCGACGGGCTTTACCGGTATGCAGCATGCAGACGGTGAAATTCTGGCTGCACGCGCCGCCGAAAAATTCGGCATACCGTTTTCACTTTCCACCATGTCGATTTGTTCGATTGAAGATGTGGCTGAAAACACCAGCGCGCCTTTTTGGTTTCAGCTTTATGTGATGCGCGACCGTGAGTTTATGGAAAACCTGATTAAGCGCGCGCAGGCGGCGAACTGTTCGGCGTTGATTCTTACCGCCGATTTGCAGGTGCTCGGCCAGCGCCACAAAGACATCAAAAACGGCCTTTCCGCGCCGCCGAAGCCCACTCTTGCCAATCTGATTAATTTGGCCACCAAGCCCGAATGGTGCCTGAAGATGCTCAATACCGAGCGGCGCACGTTCCGCAATATCGTGGGCCATGCTAAAAATGTTGGCGATTTGTCATCACTTTCTTCGTGGACTTCCGAACAGTTCGACCCGCGCCTGAGTTGGGACGATGTTGCCCGCATCAAAGATTTGTGGGGCGGAAAGCTGATTATCAAAGGGATTATGGAGCCTGAAGATGCCGAGCTGGCCGTGAAAAGCGGAGCAGATGCCATTGTGGTTTCCAACCACGGCGGCCGCCAGCTCGATGATACCGTTTCCACCATCAAAGCCCTGCCCGCTATTGTGGGTGCAGTGGGCAGCAGCATCGAAGTGTGGCTCGACAGCGGCATCCGCAGCGGCCAGGATATTCTCAAAGCGTGGGCGCTGGGCGCGCGCGGCACCATGATAGGGCGTGCTTTCCTTTACGGACTGGGTGCATACGGCGAAGAGGGAGTAACCCGTACGCTGGAAATTCTCTATAAAGAAATGGATATTTCGATGGCGTTTACCGGCCACCGCGATATTCATGATGTGGGCAAAGAGATTTTGGTGAAAGGCACTTATCCCGAAGCAGATTGAAGAGGCTGAAACGAAGCCGTTTTATTTCTGCCGGCGGGTTAGGGCTGCACTCCGGCTCAAAGAGAAAGGTTTTGCCGGCAGTCCGGGCGGTAGCAGAGCCGGCCGGGTATGGTTTGCGGCTGTGCGCCGGAAATAAAGCAGATTCACCCAATTCAAGCCCCCAGGCCGTCTGAAAGATTTTTCAGACGGCCTGATTGTTTTGAAAAGGTGGCAAACAGAGTGAAACCCGGCCTCACGTTATTTATGCAGTTGTTTTTTACATTGGAAAACTTGTATTTTTGGCAGATTAGATATATAAATAAAAACCATTATCAAATTATTTGTTGAAAAGATTGCCTGAAGCGTTTCAGACGGCCGGCAAGAGGGCTCCGCTTTCCTACCAAATAAAACAGATCATTTTCCCGCAAACGGATAACTTTTCCTGATGAAAAACATGAAGCTCAAACCCAGTGTCTGCGCTGTGGTGCTGGCTTTTGCCGCGCCTGCACTTTATGCCGAAACCTTGCGCCCCGAAACCGCCGAGCTGGAAACCATCACTGTAACCGCCGACCGCAACGCGCAAAAACTCGACCGCTCTGCGCCGAATGTGGCAGTGGTGCCGCGCCAAACGCTTAATCAGGCGGCCGCCGCCAATCTCGATGATATATTTTTATACGAACCGGGCGTGTGGGTGCCTTCCGACCACAGCCGCAGGGGCAATGCCGGTGTAAATATACGGGGCATAGACGGCAACCGTATTCTGATGATGGTAGACGGCGTGCGCCTGCCCGAATCTTATGCGGGCGGCGGCAGCAACGGTGCCATTTCCGGCCGCGATTTGGTGGAGTCCGACACGCTCAGGCAGGCCGATATTGTGAAAGGGCCGTATTCCGCGCTCTACGGCAGCGATGCGCTGGGCGGAGTGGTCAACCTGACCACCTATTCGCCCGCCGATTTTGTCGATGCCGGCAAACCCACCCACTTCGGCCTGAAATACGGCTACCGCAGCCGCGACCGAAGCCACGGCATCACCGCCACGGCGGCGGGTTATACGGAACACGCCGAGGGTTTGCTGATGCTCACCCGCAGACAGGGGCATGAAATCAAAAACAAAGGCAGCATCGACACGCACGACAGCAGCCGCACCCGCAACAATCCGCAACACAACAACGGCTACAATATTCTGGCCAAAGGCAGCGCGGGCAACGAAATCCACCGTATCGAAGCCGTGTTTGAGCAGTTTTACCGCAAAAACACAACCGATCTGCTCAACACGCTGGGCAGCAGCACCGTGGTGCGCGGCCCCGTTGCAGTAACCACCGTGCAAACACAGGCCCAAGCCGATGATTCCGCCCGCCGCCGGCGTTTCGGCCTGGGCTACCGCTATAGCGGCGGCGGCCGTCTGAAAGAGGCAGAACTGTCCGCCTACCGCCAGCAGCTCAAAGCGCAGGACGATGCGGTAAACGTGAGCGTAACGGCGGGTAACGGCCGCGCCGCCGGCAGCGGCACCCGCTATTCCGACTACGGCTTCGAACAAACCATCAGCGGCATCAACAGCCGCGCAGTAACAGAATGGGATACAGGCCGTCTGAAACACACCATAGTGGCAGGCGCGGAATTCAAACATGCCGACACCGGGCGCAGCCGCGACAGCATCACCGTTTATTCAGACGGCCGCCGCAGCAAAACCTATGCAGGCAGCCTTTATCCCAACAAAACCTTTCCCGACAGCAAACGGCGCACTTTCAGCATTTATGCGCAAGACAGCATCGCCTTCGGCGATAGCGGCGTGATGCTCACTCCCGCACTGCGCTACGAATACGAAAAACTCAAGCCGCAAATCGATCAAGCCTATCTCAACGGCAACCCCGAGAGCCTGCCGCAGAATTTCAGCGACAGTGCACTCACTCCCAGCCTGCGCCTGATTTGGCCGCTGGGCGGCGCGTTCACCGGCTTTGCCACCTATTCGCAGGGTTTCCGCACGCCGCCTTTCGATTCGGCCACCATGTCGTTTTCCAACACTCAGCACGGCTACCAAATCGTGCCCAACAACAACCTGAAATCAGAGCGTTCCAACAGCTTTGAGTTGGGCATGAAATACAAAGGCACCAACAGCAAAGCGCAGGTAACCGCGTTTTACAACCGCTACCGCAACTTTATCTCACGGCAATTTGCCGGCATGGAAAACGGCATGCAGATATTCCGCTTCGAAAACTTCGATAAAGTGAAAACCTACGGCATCGAAGCCGCCGCATCCCACCGTTTGGACGGCGCATGGCATCTTAACGGCAGCATCGCCTGGATGCGCGGCCGAGAAGGCAGCGGCAGGCCGCTCGATACCGCCTACCCGCCAAACGGCGTGCTCGGTGTGGATTATGTGCAGGAAAAATGGGGCGCGGGCACCAAGCTGCGCTGGGCGGCCAGGCAGAAACGCGCGAGCAGCGAAAACCATTTCAAAACGCCGGGCTACGGCGTGTGGGATGCCGGCGCATGGTACAAACCCGCGAAAAACATCGAATTGGGCGTAAACGTGTATAACCTCGGCAACAAAAAATACTGGCAGCACGCCGATGTGGCCGGCATGGCCGACTCCGGCGTGATGGATCTGTACAGCATGAGCGGGCGCAACATTG
Source organism: Neisseria musculi (assembly GCF_014297595.2). Lineage (NCBI taxonomy): Bacteria > Pseudomonadati > Pseudomonadota > Betaproteobacteria > Neisseriales > Neisseriaceae > Neisseria > Neisseria musculi. The sequence goes on from NZ_CP060414.2 coordinate 2,487,264, forward strand.
CTGCCACAGCGCAGGTGAAGTTTTAACGGAAAACTGTTTTTCAGACGGCCTTCACGGTATGGGTCAGGCCGTCTGAAAACATGAAAGGAAGCAGTGATGAATCTCTGGCAGCAATACCAAACCAACAAGGCTTCAAAACAGGGGCTTTATTTTCCGCGCGAAGGCGCGGCCGAGTTGGGCGTGAGCGAGGGCAGGCTGATGGCCGATGCGCCCGAAAGCGTTTATCTCGGCGGCAAAGAAAATATCCGCAACATCGTGTTGGAACTGCGCACTTTGGGGCAGGTGCAGTGTGTGGTGCGCAACAGCCTGTGCGTGCACGAAAAACAAGGCGTGTATGAAAACGTGAGCTTTGCGCCCGCCTCGGGCATCGCTTTGAATATCGGCGGCATCGACCTGCGCATTTTCACCGCCCGCTGGCATCATGCGCTGGCCGTTACCGCCCGGGAAAACGGCAAGGTTGCGCGCTCGGTGCAGTTTTACGATGAATTCGGCGTGGCGGTGCAGAAAGTGTTTTTAAAAGAAGAGGGCAGAGAAGCACAATGGCAGGCGTTATCGGCCGCTTTCGGCAAGAACCGGAAACCCGAATTCCAAAGCGCAGCCATGCCGCCGCCGGTCGAACCCGCGCCGTTGCCTGCCGAAAAAACCGCTGCTTTTCAGGAACGCTGGAACGAGTTGAAAGACATCCACCATTTCGGCGCTCTACTCGAAACCTTCGGCCTCGACCGCCGGGCTGCCTACCGCCACGCACCCGTCGGTTTGACGCGCCGGCTGGAGCAGGGCGCGTAGCAGCAAGTGTTGGAGCAGGCCAGAGATCAGGGCTTGGAAATCATGATTTTTTCAGGCAACCGGGGAGTGGTGCAGATTCAGACCGGGCGGGTGCACAATCTCGTGCGCGCCCGAGGCTGGCTGAATATTCTCGATGCAAAAGAAGAAGGCTTCAGCCTGCACCTGAAAGACGATGAAATCGCCGAAACCTGGGTGGTGCGCCGCCCGATACGCGAAGGCTTCGTTATCTGCCTGGAAGGGTTTGACAACCGCCGCAAAACCGTGATTCAGATCTTCGGCAGGCGGCAGGAGGGCGAAACCGAGCCGGCCGCCTGGCACAGCCTCACCGGCGCGCTGCTTGCCGGCTGAGCGACATGCCACGGCTCCCGTTTGCATGTGAAACAACGGAGTTGTCCCGCCGCCGAGTCCGCAGATTTTTCAGACGGCCTGAACACTGCATTTCTAACAGGCCGTCTGAAACCAAACGGCAGGCCGTTTTTATACCACAGCCCCGCGGTACCGCAGTGTCAGGCAGGGTTGCGGCCGAAAAGAGGCAGGCTTTGCCCCGCCCGCTTATGCCGTAGCGGCGATGCTGGCAGGTTTGCTGTTACTGCTGGGGGCGGGCAGAAAGCTGGATATTCTGATGCTGGGCGAAGACACCGCTGTGAGCATGGGCATTTCGGTGCCGCGCGTGCGCCTGCAAACGGTGGCCGGTGCGGCGCTGCTCACCGGGGCTGCAGTGTCGCTTTCCGGCATTATCGGCTTTCTCGGCATGATGATTCCCAATGTGCTGGCACAAACGGCGGGCGGGCGGCGCAGCAGGCTGATTGTGCTGTCGGCCTGGTTCGGCGCGGTATTCTTGTTGGCAGTGGGCAGTGCCGCCCGTTGGCTTGCCTATCCGGTGGATTTGCCGGTGGGCATTGTGATTGCGCTGTTGGGCGGGCCGTTTTTCATGTGGCTGTTTTTGCGGCCGGTGCGCAGCAGCTGAGGCCGTCTGAAAAGATTCAGAATACCCGTCATACTCGGGCTTGACCCGAGTATCTGCTGTTTATTACGGAATAAAAAGCACATACCGTTCTTTATTCCCCAATCCAACCGATTATGGACAACCTCTCTTTTTCCATCCGCAATTTAACCGTTTCCGCCCGCAGTAAAATCCTGCTGCGGGTGGAGGCTTTGGATATTCCGTACGGCTGCCACACCGCCGTAATCGGCCCCAACGGCGTGGGCAAATCCACCCTGCTCAAAGCCTTAATCGGGCAGGCGGGGCAAGGAGAAATTACTTTGTTCGGGCAGGCCGTCGCCCCGCAGCTGAAACAGAGCAAGGTGGCTTGGGTGGGGCAGCACGGCAGCTACCGGATGCCGCTGAGTGTGCACGAATACATCACATTGGGGCAGAAAAGCAGCGGTAAGCTGTTTCAGACGGCCGCACCGCTGCCGCCTGCGGCACAAGAGCTGCTTGAAGTGTTCGACTTGGCCGGTTTGCCGCACAAACGCGTCCATGATCTTTCCGGCGGCGAGCAACAGCGCGCCAACATTGTGCGCGCCCTGCTGCAAAACGCCCCCGTGCTGCTGCTCGACGAGCCGTGCAACCACCTCGATATCCGCCACCAACACAGCCTGATGCGCTACCTCAACCGCCAAACGCAGCGTTTCAGCGTACTGATGGTGCTGCACGATTTGAACCTGGCCGCGCAATACGCGCAGCATATTGTATTGCTCAACCAGGGCAGGGTTATCGCCGCAGGCGCGCCCAAAGCCGTGATGCGGCTGGAATTGCTCGCCGAAGTGCACTAATGGCCGATACGGCGCATGTGCGGCGGCGGGCAGGTTTATTTCAGCAGTTGAGCAAACGGGAAAACCGGCCAAACCCAAGGCCGTCTGAAACATTCAGACGGCGCCGCTATCGCGAGCCCGCTTTATTTTTTCAGCACCGGTCGGTGTAGACCGCCGGTGGCAAAGGAAGGCATAGAACCGGCCCTGCCGCCGCCTGCGGCCTGCAAAACCATTTCAGCACCGCAGAAACCGCTTTCCTTTTGGAAATTGGGTTTCACTGCCCGAGTATCCACAACCGGCTCAAATTAAGCAATCATATTCTAAAGCCGTTTGAAGCCATGTTAAACCGTTTCAGACGGCCTTATTGCCCCCCTGTGAAAGGGGGGCGTTTTTACATTTTGTTTCTTAGCAAATCTTTGGGTGTCGGGAAGGGGTGGGGTGTTGCACTTTTATGTTGAAACAATGGGTTGGTGATTTTTTGTGTGTTTGGGAGTTTTGCGGTTTTGCTCTTTCGGCACTTTTGGCAACTCAAACATTCCCAAACGGCTTTTCGGGCAAAAAGCGAAAAGTGTAAATAAGCACCGGATTTTTCTACTCTCGGGGTTTGGGCAAAAATTTTTTGCAAGGCAGTTTGAAATGAAGGCTGTTGGAACTGTTTGAAGATTTTGTTTCTGCGCAGTTTGGGCGGCCAAACGTTTGGTATTCGGGCATGGGTTTAATCGATACTTCAATATTTTCATCTGTATTCCCGCCTGCGCGGGAATGGCGGCATTGGTGCTTTTCAGGCGGCCTTAAGGTGTTTTGGCAACGGCTGCGGCCTTTTTCAGCAATGCGAAGCCTTCTGTTTTGTTGCGCGGGCGTGCGCCCTCCCACAGCAGATGCCAGCCTTCGGGGGCGGGGCTGCCTTTGGGCTGCTGCACCAGCCGGTAGGCGCATGAAGTATCGTTTACGCGCAGTTGAAGGGTGCCGTATTGCTGCCATACGATGCGGGCGGTGGCGGCTCCGGCATCTATGCCCACGCAGCTTGTGCCTTCTGCGAGGGCGGTTTTCACTGCGGCGGGCAGGGCGGCTTCCATCTGCCGAACCACGGGGGCGTGGCTTTTGGCGGCATCGAGCCAGGGTAGAAACAGGGTCATCATTAACGCCCACACCAGCGTTACTCCGGCCGCCCAGTTGGTAACGGCCTGCCGCCCTCGGATGTGTTTGCGGGTAATCGCCCACAGCCACACGGGTGTGAACGATACGGCTACCAGCATGGGTATGGTGTCGATGTCGGGAATGTAGTGGGGGCTGAAATAATGGGAGCGTTCGGCCAGTTTGGCCGGCCAGCCGTAGTTCATGGCGAAGAAGCCCAGCCATAAAAATACGGCAAACAGGCCGAAAGCCATGATGCCGAACCAGTTGATGAATGCTGCTGCGCCACGCCGCAGGCCGTCAAGCTGCGCTGCGCCGAGCAGGGCGAGAGGGGGCAGCAGCCAAACCAGGTGGTCGGGGTGGCGGTGGGGGGTGAGTGTGAGCAGCAGGGTTGCTGTGGTGAGCCAAAATACGGCGAGTACGCCCCAGCGTTGTTGCAGCAGGCGGGTGCGGGAGGCTGTCCAGGCGGCCAGCGGCCAGGCGGGAAAGGCAAACCACAGCAGGTTTTTCAGGTAATAGGGCAGCGAAAAGGCCGTCTGAAAACTTTGTGTGCCGCCGAATGCGCCGAAGGCGTGGTGGTGCAGCCAGATGTGGAAGGCGGCTTCGTTGGTTTTCAGCAGCGCGAAGGGGTAAACCGGCAGCAGCGGCAGGGCAACGGCAAATGCGCCCACCAGCGTGAGAGAGTAGCGTTTGAACTGCCAGCAGGGATGGGCTGCCAATGCGGCGGCGGCCAGCATCAGCGCGGCAGGCAGCAGCAGCCCGGCCGACACCGACAGCAACACCCAGCCGCCGCCCAGCATCAGTGCGGCCATAATCACGTGTGTCTGCGCCAGCGAGAATCCGTACAGACACATGGCGAGCGCGGCAAATACCACCGATTGGCTGCCGAGAAAGTGTGCCATGGTAATCAGGCCGGTGCAGCCGATTAAAATCAGCGCCACGCTGCGCCCTTGATGGCGGCCGAGCAGACGGAATCCCGCGCTGCCGCAGCAAAACAGGCCGAGTGCGGTGAACAATACGCTGGCGAAACGGGCGGCGGAATAGGCATCGGCCGCCCAGGGTGAGAGCAGCTGCTCAAACCATGCGGCAACCCACAGATACACGGGCGACACGTTGAAATAGGGCTGCCCGAGCACGGTGGGCAGCCATGCGGAGCCGCCGTCTGAAAAGGCTTCTATGGCGGTGAACACGGCGGGTTCGGCGGGGTTCCACAGGTTGCGTGAAAAAATGCCCGGCCACAGCCATGCAAAAGCCAGCAGCAGCAACAGCCAGGGTTTTTCACCTGTTGGGGCGGGAGGTTGGGATTCGGGCGGGGTGTAGGTCAGCATGGGGCGGCAGATGGAGAGTGAAACGGTTTAAGTGTAGCAAATAATTAACGGCACGGGATAGTGAGCCGTTGCAGGGATAAGGTTTGTCGTGCCTGTCATTTCCGGCGCGGGGTGCAGCAATACCGTAATGGAAACGGGGGCGGGTTCACCATGACGGCATGGTGGCAGGAGCGGCAGTTTGTGCTGCTTGCGGGCTATGAAAGGCCGGAATTTTGCAAAAATAAGCCGGCCGGCTTAAATAACGGCAGCGTTGGTTTGCTTTGCGGCGCAGCCTGCAGCTTATCGCGTTGTGCTTGATTTTATTGGATTGGCTTGTAACTTAGGCCGTCTGAAAAAAACAGCGGTCTGTATCGGATTGGGGGAGATATTGCGCAGAACCGGAAAACGGTATCCGCACAATATGCAGCGCCGGCACCGCACATTGAAACCTTATTGGGCAAGGTGCAGGCAATATCCGCGCCACGCGATGCGGCAGTGGACACAGGGAGCGGGCAAACACGGGTTTCAGACGGCCCCGGCTTTATTGGCAAACCCACCTCGGTTCAACTTTGCCTGCGACACGCTGCTAAACCGTTTTGGAATATTGCGCCGTGGTTTCTTTATGGCGCAAGTGGTAGTCGAACACCATGGCAATGTTGCGGATTAAGAACCGTCCTTTGGGCGTAATCTGCAGGCCGTGCGGTTTGACTGCCAGCAGGCCGAGTTCGGCCAACTGCCGCAAATCTGCCAGCTCGGTTTGGAAATAATGGGCAAACGAGATGCCGAACATATGTTCATACACTCGGAAATCTAAGGTGAAACGGCACATCAGATCTTGAATGATGTTGCGCCGCAATAAGTCGTCCTGGTTGAGGCGGTAGCCGCGCATCACGGGCAGGCGGCCGGCATCGATGGCGGCATAGTAAGCATCGATATCGCGCTCGTTCTGCACATAAGTGTTGGCGGTTTTGCCGATAGAGGATACACCCAGGGCAATCAGATCGCAGTCGGCATAAGTGGAATAACCCTGGAAATTGCGTTGCAGACGGCCTTCTTTCAAGGCGCGTGAAAGCTCGTCGCCGGGCTTGGCGAAATGATCCATGCCGATAAACACATAACCGCGTGCGGTGAGTGTTTGTACGGCGTATTGCAGAATATCGAGTTTTTCTTCGCTGCCGGGCACGGCTTCGGTGTCGATGCGGCGCTGCGGCTTGAAAATATGCGGCAGATGGGCATAGTGGTAGAGCGCCAGGCGGTCGGGGTCGAGCGAAAGCACGGTTTCGAGAGTGGGCTTGATGCTTTCGATAGACTGGTGCGGCAGGCCGTAAATCAAATCCACGCTTACTGATTTGAAGCCCGCTTCGCGTGCAGCATCGACCACTTCGCGTGTTTCTTCAACGGTTTGCACGCGGTTGACCGCTTGTTGCACTTTAGGGTCGAAATCCTGAATGCCCACACTCATGCGGTTGAAGCCCAAGCGGCCCAAATGCAGTACGGTTTCACGGCTGACTTTGCGCGGGTCGATTTCTATCGAATATTCCCCGCCGGGAACCAAGTCGAAATAACGCCGTATCATCGCAAAAACGCGCTCCAACTGGCCGTCGCTCAAAAACGTGGGCGTGCCTCCGCCGAAGTGCAGTTGGGCCAGCTGGTGGCGGCCGTTCAGATGCGGGGCGAGCAGCGCCATCTCTTTTTCGAGATATTCGATATAGGCATCGGCGCGGGATTTGTCTTTCGTGATGATTTTGTTGCAGCCGCAGTAATAGCAGATGGTGTTGCAGAAAGGAATGTGGATATAAAGCGACAAGGGCTTGTTTAAGGCCCCTGCGTTTCGCGCCTCAAGCGATTTTATATAATCGGTTTCGCTAAAGCTGCCGTGAAAGCGGTCGGCAGTTGGATAGGAAGTGTAGCGGGGGCCGCTGGAAGGCAGCGAGGCAATCAGCCTGCGGTCGAATTCGGTTTCGGTGTGGTTATGTATATTTATAATTTTCATTAAATGGTTTTCTTGATTCGGGGGTAGATAGGCAAATCAAAGGTAGTTTGATAGAATATCCGCACTATCATAAACAAGCCTTGACCGGAGTCAATAGTCCTTAAGTCGCGGCTCTACTATATAAATGATAAATGGAAGTTGCTTAGAAGAAAAGGTGCCTGCCATGCCTGCACACACTGCCCAGCATCAGATGAAAACGCTGTGTTCAACATGTTCCTTGCGCGAACTGTGCCTGCCTGTTGGGTTGATGCCGACCGAATTTGCCCAGTTGGATACCGTTATCCGCCAAAGCCGCCGTTTGAAAAAAGGCGAATATCTCTTTCGCGCAGGCGAGCCTTTTGCTTCTTTGTTTGCCATTCGTACAGGCTTTTTCAAAACCACTATCGCCAGTCAGGACGGGCGCGACCAGGTAACCGGTTTTTTTATGTCGGGCGAGCTGATCGGCATGGACGGCATCTGTACGCAGACCCACAGTTGCGATGCCGTGGCGTTGGAAGACAGCGAGGTGTGCGAGCTTCCGTTTCTGCATATGGAAGAATTGGGGCAGAATATTCCCAGCCTTCAAAACCATTTTTTCCGCTTGATGAGCCGGGAAATCGTGCGTGACCAGGGGGTGATGCTGCTGTTGGGAAATATGCGCGCCGAAGAGCGGTTGGCGGCTTTTTTGCTCAATCTCTCCGGTCGTCTGTATGCCCGCGGTTTTGCTGCCAATGACTTCATTTTGCGGATGTCGCGCGAAGAAATCGGCAGTTATTTGGGGCTGAAGCTGGAAACCGTCAGCCGCACCCTGTCGAAATTTCATCACGAAGGGCTGATTTTGGTCGAACACAAACACATTAAAATCTTACAGCCGCAAGTGCTGAAGAAAATGGTTTCCGGTTGCGAGCATGCCGTATAGGCATTTGAAATCAACCATTAACAGAAAGCAGGCCGTCTGAAAAATGCTGTTTCAGACGGCCTTTGCCTTTCAATATGTTCAATCAAGTCAATATGTTCAATCAAGATTCAGATGGAAAAATCTTCTTCAATCGGCGCGTATAATATTTTATCTATCTGCATACGGGTTAGTTTGGGGGAGAACAAATTAATGAATTCATAGGTATAGCCGCGCAGATAAGTATCAGGCCGCAGCGCGATGTAGGTGTGGGAAGGCTCGAACAAGTGCGATGCATCGATTAGGTGCAAATCCCCGTCTGTTTTACCGTCATAAGCCATTTTTGCCATTAAGCCTACGCCCAAGCCCAGCCGTACATAGGTTTTCAACACATCTGTATCGGCCGAAGATAAAGCCACAGCGGGCAAATCCAGCCGGGCCTTTTGGAATGCACGGGCGATATTGTTGTTGTGGTTAAGGGCAAATTCATAAGTTACCAGCGGAAAAGCTGCCAAATCTTCAATTGTCAGCGGATGGCGGCAGTCCAAGAGCGGGTGGCCGTCCGGTACGATTGCCGCATATGTCCATGTTTCGCAGGACAGTTTTCTCAATTCGCCGCTTTCCTCCGATGTTTCGGTGGCAATGGCAAAGTCGGCGTTGCCGCTTAGCACCATTTGGGCAAGTGTATCAGGGCTGCCCTGCTTGATGGTCAGGCGCACTTTGGGGTAACGCTGCACAAATTCAGCCACAATGGCAGGCAACGCATAGCGTGCCTGCGTGTGGGTGGTGGCGATGGTCAGCGGGCCGCTGTCGTGTCCGGTAAACTCACTGCCGATATTTTTAATATTCTGCACATCGTGCAAAATCCGCTCGGACAGTTCCAAAACCACTTTGCCGGGCTGGGAAACCGAAACTACGCGCTTACCGCTGCGGATAAAAATCTGTATTCCCAATTCTTCTTCCAGCAGTCTGATTTGCTTGGAAATGCCGGGTTGCGATGTAAACAGAGCCTCGGCAGCTTCAGACACATTCAGATTGTGGCGGTAAACTTCGAGTGCGTAGCGTAATTGCTGTAATTTCATCTTAAAAAAGCCAAGAAAAACCAAGCGGCGGAGCTTGTGGATTCTGTACGACAAAGGGCTGCCAATTTAGCACATTTTGGCAAAATCTGCCCGGTTGCCCCACTGAAGGGCTTAAAGTTTTTGTTTTTTAATAAACAATCTTTTATTGATATTGAACAGTCATGAGTGCAGAGTGGTGCTGATTGTTGTTTATGTGCAACGGGATTGGCGTATAAATGTTGTTTTGCTTGCCAATGAATGACACGGGCTTGATTTTTCGGCATGATTTAGAAATGGGAAGCGGGTCTTTGCCGTTGTGCGCGGGCAGTTGTGTATTGACAGTTTGCCCTCCGTTTCTTTATAGTGCAAACTGATATATCCGATTTGCCGCCGTTTACAACAGTGGCCTGTATATTGGTGATTTGCAGCGGCTACGCTCTGCGCCCGTTGTATAACAATCTTTGATGAGGGAATAAAATGACCAAACAGCTGAAATTAAGCACCTTGTTTGTTGCCTTGGTTGCTTCAGGTACCGCAATGGCCAGTGAGGCGCATACCAAACACGGTTATACCGTTGACCGCGAACAAACCATCGTCCGCAACAACTATGGCGAGTGCTGGAAAAATACCTATTTCGATAAAGAAACCCAAGGCCGCATCGAGTGTGGCGATGCTACTCCGGTAGCTACCGCCCCCCAATACGCCGATGAAACCGTTTCTCTGTCTGCCAACACCCTGTTCGGCTTCGATAAAGACAATCTGCGTCCCGAAGCTACCGAAACCCTGAACGCTTTGGCCCAGCGTTTGAGCAACACCAATGTAGAAGCCGTGCGTGTTGAGGGCCACACAGATTTTATGGGTTCCGAGCAATACAACCAAGCCCTGTCTGAGCGCCGTGCTAACGTAGTTGCCAACTACTTGGTAGGTCAAGGCGTTGCTTCCAATAAGATTTCCGCCGTTGGTTTGGGCGAGTCCCAAGCACGCATGACTGCTTCTTGCGAAGCCGAAGTTGCCAACTTAGGTAAAAAAGTTTCCAAAGCCAAAAAACGTACTGCTCTGATTGCATGTATCGAGCCTGACCGCCGTGTAGATGTTAAGATCCGTACGCTGGTAACCAAACAGGTTGCTCCGGGTCAGGTTGAGGGCGAGCGCCCTGCTTCTGAAGAAGGTTGGATTCCCGGCCCCGCTTCCAAATATCACGGCTACACCCGTCCTTAATCAACTGAAAGTTGAAGAGCAAACCCCGCTTCGGCGGGGTTTTGTGTTAAAGGAGACAGTATGGTTTGAGGGTAAACGGTTTATAATGATTTACCGAATCGGGATTCGAACGGGGATGTTTGGTTGCAGAGCAGTTGCTTGTTACGCCGGGTGATTGGCCGGGCTCCTGTTTTTTCAGACGGCCTGACGATTATTTTATGAAAGAATTTGATTTTATCCGCCGCTATTTACACCGTTCCCAAGCCGATGCAGATGTATTGATCGGTATTGGCGATGATGCAGCCGTTATCCGCCCGCGAGCAGGGTATGACTTGTGCTTTAGTAGCGATATGCTGTTGAAAGACAGGCATTTTTTTGGGGATGTTGCACCTGCTGATTTGGCATATAAAGTGTTGGCGGTGAATATTTCGGATATGGCGGCAATGGGTGCCTCGCCGCGCTGGGCTTTGTTGGGGGCGGGTTTGCCGCAGCTGCAGGAAGATTGGTTGGCAGAGTTTTGCGGCAGCTTGTTTGTGCTGGCGCAGCATTTCGGCATCACGCTTATCGGCGGAGATACCACCAAAGGCGATTTGGTATTTAATGTTACCATTGTCGGCGAATTGCCGCAGGGCAGGGCGTTGCGGCGGGATGCTGCGCAGGCGGGAGACGATGTGTGGGTATCGGGGCAGTTGGGCTTGGCAGCTGCGGCACTGCACCATCATTGGCATACGTTTGCTTTGCCCGATGCGGTTTTTGATTGTTGCGAGCGGGCGCGGCTGCGACCTGAGCCAAGAGTGGCTTTGGGGCAGGCATTGTTGCCGGTGGCTCATGCTGCGCAAGATGTTTCAGACGGCCTGGCGCAGGATTTGGACCATATTTTGCAGGCTTCGGGCGTGGGAGCCGAGGTTTTTGCCGACAATGTGCCTACTTTGCCGCAGTTACACGATGTTTTGGATAAAACGGCCCTATACGGCTGCGTGTTGGCGGGCGGGGATGATTATGAGCTGGTGTTTACCGCACCACGGTCGTGCCGCAGTGCTGTGGCTGAGGCAGGCAGGGCAAGCGCTACGCCGGTAACGCGCATCGGCAGAATAACGCAAGATCGCGGCCGTCTGAATATTTTAAACGCCAACGGTATGCCGGTTGCGTTGGCTTCTTTAGGATTCAATCATTTTGAGTGATTTCAAACCCACTTTTTCATGGCTGAAGCAACGGCCGTTGTGCCTGCTCGGCTTCGGCTTCGGCAGCGGTTTGGCTCCGGTGGCGCCGGGTACGTTCGGCACGCTGCCCGCACTGCCGATAGCATTTGTTTTGTATTTGGCCGGTATAACGGGTTGGTGGCTGGCAGCGTTGTGCGTTATCCTCTTTGGGTGGGGAATATGGATTTGCAGCCATACCGAACGCGAACTGGGTATCATGGATTACGGCGGCATTGTGTGGGACGAAATGGTTGCCATGTTGCTGCTGCTCGCATTCGTGCCGTTTCATTGGACGTGGTGGCTGGCCGCATTTGCCGTGTTCCGCCTGTTTGATGCATTTAAGCCCTGGCCGATAAAGTGGCTGGACAAGCGCCTGCACGGCGGTTTGGGCATTATGCTTGATGATGCGGTGGCCGCCGGTTTTACGCTGGCCGTGCTGCACATTGCCGCAAGGGTGATGTAACCCAAAATACAGGCCGTCTGAACATCACTATCCGGAATTTGTATGATGGACGAAATCGAAATTATTGTGGAACCCAGTTTTTTGGCAGAGCAAAGCAATATCGCCAAAGATCAATATGTGTTCGGCTACGGCATCACCATCCGCAACAACAGCGGTGAAGTGGTTACCCTGCGCAAGCGCCATTGGCAGATTACCGATGCGCACGGTGCAGTAGAAAAAGTGTCGGGTGTCGGCGTGGTGGGCGAGCAGCCCGTGCTGTATCCCGGCGAAGATTATTATTACAGCAGCGGCGCCCGTCTCAACACCCCGTGGGGCTGCATGGAGGGCAGCTATGAATTTGAAGACGGTTGCGGCGGGCGGTTTTCCGTGCCGATTCCCAAATTTGATTTGAGGGCTGATGTGGCGGTGCATTAACCGTTTGCCTGCGGGGCTTTGTTTGTGTGTATTTGAGGCCGTCTGAATAGTTTTCAGACGGCCTCGGTTTGATAGCGGCGCTAGAGCGGTTTACCCCTGCTTGCAATTCTTTACGCCTTGTGCTGAAATGCTGGGCATCAGAACAAAATGTCAGCAATCAGGAGTGAATATGGAAGCCTTACATCATTTTTTTGATACCGTGGGCGGTTGGGTTTGGGGGCCGGCGATGCTGGTGCTGCTTGTCGGCACCGGCGTGTTGCTGACCGTTTTGCTCAAGGGTCTGCAATTCAGTATGCTGGGCTATGCGCTCAAACAGGCGTTTATGCCGCACCACAAAAAAGAAGACGGCAGCGACCACGATGGCGATATTTCGCATTTCGGTGCATTGATGACCGCGCTTTCGGCCACCATCGGCACGGGCAATATCGCCGGCGTGGCCACCGCCGTGGTTGCGGGCGGTCCCGGGGCGGTGTTTTGGATGTGGATAACCGCCATTTTCGGCATGGCCACCAAATACGGCGAAGGCGTGCTGGCAGTAAAATACCGCGTGGTCAATAAAAAAGGCGAAATGTCGGGCGGCCCGATGTATTACATCGAGCGCGGTTTGGGCAGCAAATGGAAATGGCTGGCTTATGCGTTCGCCCTGTTCGGCACGGTGGCATCGTTCGGCATCGGCAGTTCGGTGCAGTCTAATTCGGTGGCGCAGGCCGTACAGGCCAGTTTCGAGATCGATACCGTTTACACCGGTGTGGCATTAACCGTATTGACGGCCATTGTGGTGCTGGGCGGTATCCGCAGCATTGCCAAGGCTTCTTCGCTGATTGTGCCGCTGATGGCCGTGTTTTATGTGGCGGGCGGGCTGGTGATTATTATGGCCAATCTTGATTTGGTGCTGCCTGCCCTGAAGCTGATTCTCAGCGATGCCTTTACCGGAGAGGCAGTTGCCGGCGGGGCAATCGGCAGCGTTATCCGCTACGGCGTGGCGCGCGGCGTGTTTTCCAACGAAGCCGGTATGGGTTCTGCACCGATTGCGGCGGCAGCGGCCAAAACCGACCACCCTGTGCGTCAGGCGCTGGTGTCGATGACCGGCACTTTCCTCGACACCATTGTTGTGTGTTCGATTACCGGCATCGTGTTGGTGATGGGTTTGCTCGGTGCCGGCGGTGAATTTGTGAAGCCGGAAATCACCGGCGCGGCACTCACCACTTCCACCTTTGACCGCCTGTTGCCCGGCCCCGGCGGCTGGGTAGTAACCATCGGCCTGATATTCTTTGCTTATTCAACCATTTTGGGCTGGTGTTACTATGGCGAAAAATGTGCGGCTTATGTGTTTGGTGATGGTTTCGCCAATGTTTACCGCGTGGTTTATGTGGCCACCGTGATGCTCGGCACGGTAGTCAGCTTGGATTTGGTGTGGCTGGCAGCCGATACTTTCAACGGTTTGATGGCCGTTCCCAACCTGATTGCCCTGCTGCTGCTTTCCGGTGTGATTGTGAAAGAAACCAAAGACTTCAAAGCCAAGCGCAAGAGCGGCGAACTGCCTTAAAACAAATTGTTTTCAACCAAATACAGTCAGTTTTTCAGACGGCCCAAACAGTGTTTCGGGTCGTTTTTTATGTATCGGGACCATTTCGCCGCCAACCGGGTTGCCCGTAATCTGCGCGCAGACCTTAAGCAGATTGGCCATATTGGGGATACGGCAATGTTTACGCACCGCGCATCGGCATTACCATATGGTTCCGCGCCTGGGGCTTTGTGTTCCACTACCTCCATCATTTCTACTGCTTCCAAGCACAAGTGCCCGGCCGGCCGGTTTCAGACGGCCGTGTTTGCGGCTGAAACAACCCGCGTATGCCCGCTATATCGGGTATGCACCACAGTAAGCCCGAAGGACTGCTTGTTTGGGGCGCGCAGGCATTTCCCAATCGGAAAACATGGCCGATAGGTCGATATGGCCGCACTCGAAAGCGCAGAGTGTGCAGGGTTGGCAAACCCCGTCCTGCCGCCAGATAGCGGTGAAAGTGCTTGATTTCAGTTACGGTGTTATTTTGCCTTGTGGTTTGCACTGCCTGCGGTTTGCTTTGCACCGCAAATGTGCGAATGCACTATAATGATTGACCGTAATCCGTCAAAGGCCGTCTGAAACCATGCAGCAGCAAGTTTATTTCGTTACCGGCACCGACACCGGAGCAGGCAAGACATTCTGCACCGCAGCCATGCTGCAAGCCGCCGCGCAAGCAGGCAGGCGCAGCATCGGCTTCAAGCCCGTGGCTTCGGGAGCGGACGGCTCCGGCACCAATACCGATGTGGCCGTATTGCAGGCCGCTTCGACCGTGCGCCTGCCCTATGCCCTGCACAATATTTACACCTTCGCCGAAGCCACCGCACCACATTTGGCCGCCGCCGATGCCGGTGTATCCATCGAAGCGGCGGCGTTGAGCCGGGGCTTGGCCGCCATCAAACAGCACGGCGATTTTGTGTTGGTGGAAGGCGCGGGCGGCTGGCTCACGCCTTTGTGCGCGCAAACCGACTTTGCCGGCTGGGTAGCGGCAGAGCGGTTGGCGGTGATATTGGTGGTGGGTTTGAAGCTCGGCTGTATCAACCATGCCCTGCTCACCGCGCAGGCCGTGCGGCATACGGGTTTGCCGTTGGCCGGATGGGTGGCAAACTGTTTGAGCGCGCAGCCCCACCGTTTTGCGGACTATCTGGCTGCTTTGCGGGCGCGCATTTCCGCGCCGCTGCTCGGGGTGATGCCGTTTCTGCCGCAGGCGGGGGCGGAAGATGCCGCTGCCTATGTGGATATATCCGCTTTGCTGCCGGCATCGGATGCGGTTGGCAGATAGTTGTTTAAGCGGGCTTGCCCGATGAAAGGCCGTGGCCTCTGCAAAAATACCTTTAATGCCGTCTGAAATGCTTCAATCCTGTCATTAGCTTCGCAAGTCTGCTGCATGGGAGTGACGATGGTCGGATATTTCAGACGGCCTGAATGAATTTTGCAAAGGGTTCAGGCCGTCTGAAAATTGAAGATAACCGTATAACGTATTGATGAGTGCCAAGCCGTTGCAGCAGGTGGAAAAACGGCGGTGTTGGTTGACCGGCTTTATCCGCGTGGCGTGCCTAAAGAAAAAATGACCGGTGTGCATTGGCTGAAAACGTTGGCACCAAGTGCATAACTGCGCCGCTGGTATCACGAAAACCCCGAACAACGGTTTGATATATCTGCCGCCCCGTTATTGGGAAGTGTTGCAGGGTGCCGCGCAGCAGCAGGAGGCCGGCCGTCTGAAAGCATGGGTGCAGGCGGGCGGCGTGCTGTTTTTAACAGCGGTGAAAAACCTCGGCCATTCCTATGTTTCGATGTGGCGGGAGGCTTTGGGTATGCCGTTTGCGCGCTTGGACGCAAACGGTGCATCTGAGCACGACAGCTTGCCTGAATAATGCCGGAAGCAATAAAATATAACTGTTTTTCCAGACGTTTCATCCAGTGGTTGGATTTCTGAAAAATAAATAACTTCAATAGGATATAAGCTCCGATGCGGGTGTTTCAGACGGCCTTTGCGCCTGAAGTGCAACATTTGCCGGCATCGGGGCAAAACCGGATACGGGTAGAGATGAACACTCCGCAACACACCAACGGTGCGCCGGGCAAGCGCAGATTGTCGCGCCGTAAGCGTAATCTGACGTTGGTTACGCTGTTTTTTATTGTGGTGGCACTGGCAACCGCCATGATTTATTTTTTGGTTTGGCAGCATGAAGAAAAAACCGATGACGCCTATGTTGCCGGCCATTTGGTGCAGATCACGCCGCAGGTGGCGGGAACGGTGCGCAAAGTGCTGGTGGACGATACCGACACCGTCAAAAAAGGCGATGTGTTGGTGTCGCTGGACGACAGTGATTTCCAGCTTGCCTACGACCGCGCCCAAAACGAGCTGATTCAGGCCATACGCCAAAACAGGCAGCAAACCGCCGTTTCTTCACAGGCTAAAGCGCAGGTGTTGGCGCGCAAAGCCGATTTGGCCAAAGCGCAGGCCGATTTGCGCCGCCGCGAAAGCTTGGCGGGCACCGATGCGGTGTCGGGCGAAGAATTGAGCCATGCCCGTGCCGCCGTGGTGCAGGCGCAGGCCGCATTGAAGGCGGTGGAGGCTGAAGAAGCTTCGGCGCAGGCGGTGTTGGGTAAAAATATTCCTTTGCGCCAGCAGCCGGCCGTTCAGACGGCCGTCAGCCGCATCAAAGATGCCTGGCTGAATCTGCAGCGCACGCAAATCCGCGCACCGATGGCCGGCCAGGTGGCCAAGCGCAATGTGCAGGTGGGGCAGCGTATCGCCCCGGGCGCGCAGATGATGGCGGTGGTGCCGATGCACAATCTGTGGGTGGATGCAAACTTCAAAGAAGTGCAACTGCGCAAAATGCGTATCGGCCAGCCGGTGGAAATGACCGCCGATCTATACGGCAGCCGCGTGGTTTACCGCGGCAAGGTGATGGGCTTGTCGGCCGGCACCGGCAGCGCGTTTTCGCTGTTGCCGCCGGAAAACGCTACCGGCAACTGGATTAAAGTGGTGCAGCGTGTGCCGGTGCGCATCAGTCTGAGCCCTCAGCAGGTGAGGGCGCATCCTTTGCGGGTGGGCTTGTCGATGTCGGTTAAGGTGGATACTTCCGATGCCGCCGGTAAAACCATGGCCGAAGCGGGCGGCCGCAGCGCGGTAGCTGCCGAAACCGATATTGTGGACTGGGCCGCGGCAGATGCCTTAATCGAACAGATTTTCGAGAAATACGCCAAATAACGGGCAGGCCGTCTGAAACCTTGATTCAGACGGCTTCAATATCTTCAAGGCCGTCTGAAACAATCTTCAAGGCCGTCTGAAACAACCTAACCGCTGCCCGAGGCTGCGGGGTGAAGCTGATTTTATGGACCAAGCAAAAACCTATCCGCCTTTACAGGGCGCCGGCCTGGTGCTGGTAACGCTGGCGTTGAGCCTTGCCGTTTTCATGGAAGTGTTGGACACCACCATTGCCAATGTGGTGGTGCCGGTGATTGCCGGCGATTTGGGCGCGGCAGCCACACAAGGCACATGGGTGATTACCGCATTTGCCGTATCCAATGCCGTTTCCGTGCCGTTAACCGGGTTTGTGTCGCGCCGCTTCGGTGAAGTGAGGGTGTTTCTAGGCGCGGTTATCGGCTTTGTGATGACTTCGTGGTTGTGCGGCATGGCGCCGAATCTGCAGTTGTTGGTGTTGTTCAGGGTGTTGCAGGGCTTGGCGGCGGGGCCGTTGATTCCGTTGTCGCAAAGTTTGCTGATGGCTTCGTATCCGCCTGAAAAGCGCACGCAGGCATTGGCACTGTGGGCGGTAACGGTAGTGGTGGCGCCGGTTTTGGGGCCGATTCTGGGCGGCTGGATTTCCGACAATTGGCATTGGGGCTGGATTTTCTTTATCAATATTCCTGTCGGCATTGCCGCCGCGTGGATAACGTGGAAACAGCTCGGCCACAGGGAAACCGAAATCAAAAAAACGCCGATAGACTATACCGGTTTGGCGTTGATGGTGCTCGGTGTGGGCGCCTTGCAGATGATGCTCGACCGGGGCAAAGAGCTTGATTGGTTTGCTTCGGGCGAAATTATCGCGTTGGCGGCGGTGGCGGTAGTGTGTTTGACCTATTTTGTGGTGTGGGAGCTGGACGAAGAACATCCCGTGGTGGATTTGTCGCTGTTTAAAGACCGCAATTTCACTGTGGGCGTTATCGCCACATCATTGGGTTTTATGGTGTATATGGGTTCGCTGGTGTTGTTGCCGCTGGTGTTGCAGTCGAATTTTGGCTACACCCCGACTTGGGCGGGCTTGGTGGCCGCGCCTGTGGGCATACTGCCGGTTATCTTAACGCCGCTTATCGGCAAATTCGGCGGCCGCATCGATATGCGCTGGCTGGTAACGGCCAGTTTTCTAGTTTTTGCCTTCACCTTTTATTGGCGCACCAACTTCTATGCGGGGATGGACATGGCCAATGTGGTTTGGCCGCAGTTTTGGCAAGGCTTGGGTGTGGCGATGTTTTTCCTGCCGCTTACCGCCGTTACCTTGTCGCGCATGCAGGGCGCGCAGATTGCAGCCGCCGGCAGTCTCTCGAATTTTCTGCGGGTGTTTATGGGTGGGGTGGGCGTGTCGGTGGCAACTACGCTGTGGGAGCGCCGGGAAGCGCTGCACCATGCCCGTCTTGCCGAAGAAATCACACCTTATTCACCGACCGCCCAACAGGCTCTGCAGAATATGGCGCAGGCAGAAATCGGGGCAGAAGAAGGCTTGACCGTTATCGTCAAAAATATTACCCGGCAGGGTTTTATTATCGGGTCGAACGAAATTTTTTGGGCAGGCAGCCTGCTGTTTGTTGCAATGATAGTTGTGGTTTGGTTTGCCAAACCACCATTCGGCCCGCCGGGAGGGGGAGGGCATTGATGTATGTTAAAGGCCGTCTGAAAATGTTTTCAGACGGCCTTTAAACCATTTGTTTGATTATCGCAAGCTGAGTAACAAATCCCGAAACACATTCGGATCTTTGATAAAAGTCATCTCGCCTTCTTGCGGAAAGTGAAAGTCCAATAAACGGGAAACCCAAAAACGGACGCAGCCTGCACGTTTGGCAACCGGATAATAACGGTTTTCCGCTTCGCTTACAGGCCGTACACTTTCGTAGCCTGCCCGCAGGGCAGCCTCCAGCCCCGCATCCAGTTTGTTGTCGGCAGTGCGCGCCCAATCATTGGCGGCGATGGCCAGGTCATACATGAAATTACCGTTGCAGGCATAATAAAAATCAATGAAACCCGCCACCTGATCGCCATCGAGCAAAACATTGTCTTTAAATAAATCGGCATGGATAACCCCCGAAGGCAGATGGCCGCCGCTGTTATTGTCTAAAAAAAGCATTTCGCTCTGGAGCAGGCCGGCATCTCCGCTGTTTAATACGGGCTGCAATTTGATGCCGGCATCGTGCCACCACTGCGTATAACGCGGATTGTTCATTTTCAAAGGAAAACTCCGGCCGGCCAAATGCATTTTGGCCAACATGGCGCCGGTATGGAAGCATTGGCTTTCAGACGGCCAGCTGGTGTCGGAACCTTTCAAACGCGTAACCAAACAGGCCGGTTTGCCCGCCAGCACCGAGTCTAAACGCCCATCTTTGCGGGCAACCGGAGTGGGGCAGGCAACACCGTTTTCGCTCAAATGCTGCTTGAGCATTAGAAAAAAAGGCAGCTCTTTCTGTTTTAACGCCTCAAACACCGTCAGCACAAAACATCCGGCAGTAGTGGTGAGAAAGTAGTTACTATTGGTTATCCCTTGGGCAATGCCCTGTAAAGACACAAAATCACCCAAATCATAATCCATTAGAAACCGATGCATTTCATCATCAGAAACACTAGTGTAAACCGACATGGCCGAGCCTTCATTAAAACGAAAAACGAATTCTGTATCATATCAAACAAGCGCACTCATCGGGCGGGCAAGATAGGTTTAAAATACAGACCGTGGGCAGGGGGGGCAACAAACAACATTTAAGTTGGCAACAAAATTTCCATATAAAACATTTTGTTGTAATTTTTTTGTATTGATTTTTTGTATATTGTGTTGACGGTTGGAGTTGGGGTTGTGTATAGTTCGCTTTCTGCTCCGGTGTCGGAGCTGTTCTTTAACAACACAGATTACCGATAAGTGTGGGTGCCTTAGGCCCTGCACTGCGTAGAGACAGACAAGGAACAGACTTGTCGGTTTCTTTGAAGCAGACCAGAAGTTTTAAGTTAGAGATTGAACATAAGAGTTTGATCCTGGCTCAGATTGAACGCTGGCGGCATGCTTTACACATGCAAGTCGGACGGCAGCGGGGGAGTGCTTGCACTTCTGCCGGCGAGTGGCGAACGGGTGAGTAATGCATCGGAACGTACCGGGTAGTGGGGGATAACTGTCCGAAAGGGCGGCTAATACCGCATACACTTTGAGAAGGAAAGCGGGGGACTTTACGGCCTCGCGCTATCTGAGCGGCCGATGTCTGATTAGCTGGTTGGTGGGGTAAAGGCCTACCAAGGCGACGATCAGTAGCGGGTCTGAGAGGATGATCCGCCACACTGGGACTGAGACACGGCCCAGACTCCTACGGGAGGCAGCAGTGGGGAATTTTGGACAATGGGGGCAACCCTGATCCAGCCATGCCGCGTGTCTGAAGAAGGCCTTCGGGTTGTAAAGGACTTTTGTCGGGGAAGAAAAGGTGGTTGCTAATATCAACTGCTGATGACGGTACCTGAAGAATAAGCACCGGCTAACTACGTGCCAGCAGCCGCGGTAATACGTAGGGTGCGAGCGTTAATCGGAATTACTGGGCGTAAAGCGGGCGCAGACGGTTACTTAAGCAGGATGTGAAATCCCCGGGCTTAACCTGGGAACTGCGTTCTGAACTGGGTAGCTGGAGTATGTCAGAGGGGGGTAGAATTCCACGTGTAGCAGTGAAATGCGTAGAGATGTGGAGGAATACCGATGGCGAAGGCAGCCCCCTGGGACAATACTGACGTTCATGCCCGAAAGCGTGGGTAGCAAACAGGATTAGATACCCTGGTAGTCCACGCCCTAAACGATGTCGATTAGCTGTTGGGGCACTTGATGCCTTAGTAGCGTAGCTAACGCGTGAAATCGACCGCCTGGGGAGTACGGTCGCAAGATTAAAACTCAAAGGAATTGACGGGGACCCGCACAAGCGGTGGATGATGTGGATTAATTCGATGCAACGCGAAGAACCTTACCTGGTTTTGACATGTACGGAACCTTTCGGAGACGGAAGGGTGCCTTCGGGAGCCGTAACACAGGTGCTGCATGGCTGTCGTCAGCTCGTGTCGTGAGATGTTGGGTTAAGTCCCGCAACGAGCGCAACCCTTGTCATTAGTTGCCATCATTTGGTTGGGCACTCTAATGAGACTGCCGGTGACAAGCCGGAGGAAGGTGGGGATGACGTCAAGTCCTCATGGCCCTTATGACCAGGGCTTCACACGTCATACAATGGTCGGTACAGAGGGTAGCCAAGCCGCGAGGCGGAGCCAATCCTATAAAACCGATCGTAGTCCGGATTGCACTCTGCAACTCGAGTGCATGAAGTCGGAATCGCTAGTAATCGCAGGTCAGCATACTGCGGTGAATACGTTCCCGGGTCTTGTACACACCGCCCGTCACACCATGGGAGTGGGGGATACCAGAAGTAGGCAGGCTAACCGCGAGGAGGCCGCTTACCACGGTATGCTTCATGACTGGGGTGAAGTCGTAACAAGGTAGCCGTAGGGGAACCTGCGGCTGGATCACCTCCTTTCTAGAGAAAAGAAGAGGGTTTGGGGCATCCACACTTATCGGTGAACTGTGGCATTGAAGATGCGGTTAAAGGTTTCGGAGGGCAGGCGCAATGTTTGTTGTCCGTAACGGGGCCTGGGTTTGTAGCTCAGCTGGTTAGAGCACACGCTTGATAAGCGTGGGGTCGGAGGTTCAAGTCCTCCCAGACCCACCATGATTGGGGGCATAGCTCAGTTGGTAGAGCACCTGCTTTGCAAGCAGGGGGTCATCGGTTCGATCCCGTTTGCCTCCACCAAAACAGTGCAAATGAAAGCGGATTGTAAAGTTTGCTTTGATTTGCGTTGTTGGGAACAAACATTCCCGATACCGCATTGTTCTTTAACAAATTGGAAAGCCGAAATCAACAAACAAAGACAAAGTTGGTCGGATTTGACTCGGGCATCTGCAAGATGCCGGGGTTTGGGCGGTTGAGGCCGTCTGAAAAGAATCCGGCCGCAGTATTTGGGTGATGATTGTATCGACCGTATCCTGAAAGACAAAAGGCAGGATATGGTACACAACAAAGCAGTAAGCTTTATCAGATTAGGGAATCTAAGCAGGATTGGTAGTCAACGCCGGTTACTGCGAAGTCGGAAGGTTCTTCAAATGATAGAGTCAAGTGAATAAGTGCATCAGGTGGATGCCTTGGCGATGATAGGCGAAGAAGGACGTGTAAGCCTGCGAAAAGCGCGGGGGAGCCGGCAATAAGGCTGAGATCCCGCGATGTCCGAATGGGGAAACCCACTTAGTTTACTAAGTATCCCGGAGTGAATACATAGCTCCGGAGAGGCGAACCCGGAGAACTGAACCATCTAAGTACCCGGAGGAAAAGAAATCAACCGAGATTCCGCAAGTAGTGGCGAGCGAACGCGGAGGAGCCTGTATACGATAGCCGTTGGGATAGAAGAATGACTTGGAAAAGTCAGCCATAGCGGGTGATAGCCCCGTATTCGAAATCCGAATGGTGGTACTGGGTATACGACAAGTAGGGCGGGACACGAGAAATCCTGTCTGAAGACGGGGGGACCATCCTCCAAGGCTAAATACTCATCATCGACCGATAGTGAACCAGTACCGTGAGGGAAAGGCGAAAAGAACCCCGGGAGGGGAGTGAAACAGAACCTGAAACCTGATGCATACAAACAGTGGGAGCCCTTTTGGGGTGACTGCGTACCTTTTGTATAATGGGTCAACGACTTACATTCAGTAGCGAGCTTAACCGGATAGGGGAGGCGCAGGGAAACCGAGTCTTAACAGGGCGCAGAGTTGCTGGGTGTAGACCCGAAACCGAGTGATCTATCCATGGCCAGGATGAAGGTGCCGTAACAGGTACTGGAGGTCCGAACCCACGCATGTTGCAAAATGCGGGGATGAGCTGTGGATAGGGGTGAAAGGCTAAACAAACTCGGAGATAGCTGGTTCTCCCCGAAAACTATTTAGGTAGTGCCTCATGTATCACTTCCGGGGGTAAAGCACTGTTATGGCTAGGGGGTCATTGCGACTTACCAACCCATGGCAAACTAAGAATACCGGAAAGTGCAATCATGGGAGACAGACAGCGGGTGCTAACGTCCGTTGTCGAGAGGGAAACAACCCAGACCGCCAGCTAAGGTCCCCAATGACAGATTAAGTGGTAAACGAAGTGGGAAGGCCCAGACAGCCAGGATGTTGGCTTAGAAGCAGCCATCATTTAAAGAAAGCGTAATAGCTCACTGGTCGAGTCGTCCTGCGCGGAAGATGTAACGGGGCTCAAATCTGTAACCGAAGCTGCGGATGCGCCTGGCGCATGGTAGGGGAGCGTTCTGTAGGCCGTAGAAGGTGTGCTGTAAAGCATGCTGGAGGTATCAGAAGTGCGAATGTTGACATGAGTAGCGATAAAGCGGGTGAAAAGCCCGCTCGCCGAAAGCCCAAGGTTTCCTACGCAACGTTCATCGGCGTAGGGTGAGTCGGCCCCTAAGGCGAGGCAGAAATGCGTAGTCGATGGGAAACGGGTTAATATTCCCGTACTTTGATTCAATGCGATGTGGGGACGGAGAAGGTTAGGTTGGCAAACTGTTGGAATAGTTTGTTTAAGCCGGTAGGTGGAGTGTTCAGGCAAATCCGGGCGCTCAAAACACCGAGAAGTGACGACGAGTATCTACGGATACGAAGCAACCGATACCACGCTTCCAGGAAAAGCCGCTAAGCTTCAGTTGGATCAGAACCGTACCGCAAACCGACACAGGTGGGCAGGATGAGAATTCTAAGGCGCTTGAGAGAACTCGGGAGAAGGAACTCGGCAAATTGATACCGTAACTTCGGGAGAAGGTATGCCCTCTGATGTTAAGCCCTTGCGGTGTAAGCATTGGAGGGTCGCAGAGAATCGGTGGCTGCGACTGTTTATTAAAAACACAGCACTCTGCCAACACGAAAGTGGACGTATAGGGTGTGACGCCTGCCCGGTGCCGGAAGGTTAATTGAAGATGTTAGCGCATCGGATCGAAGCCCCGGTAAACGGCGGCCGTAACTATAACGGTCCTAAGGTAGCGAAATTCCTTGTCGGGTAAGTTCCGACCCGCACGAATGGCGTAACGATGGCCACACTGTCTCCTCCCGAGACTCAGCGAAGTTGAAATGGTTGTGAAGATGCAATCTCCCCGCTGCTAGACGGAAAGACCCCGTGAACCTTTACTGTAGCTTTGCATTGGACTTTGAAGGCACTTGTGTAGGATAGGTGGGAGGCTGAGAAGCAAAAACGCCAGTTTTTGCGGAGCCGTCCTTGAAATACCACCCTGGTGTCTTTGAGGTTCTAACCCAGGTCCGTGATCCGGATCGGGGACCGTGCATGGTAGGCAGTTTGACTGGGGCGGTCTCCTCCCAAAGCGTAACGGAGGAGTTCGAAGGTTACCTAGGTCCGGTCGGAAATCGGACTGATAGTGCAATGGCAAAAGGTAGCTTAACTGCGAGACCGACAAGTCGAGCAGGTGCGAAAGCAGGACATAGTGATCCGGTGGTTCTGTATGGAAGGGCCATCGCTCAACGGATAAAAGGTACTCCGGGGATAACAGGCTGATTCCGCCCAAGAGTTCATATCGACGGCGGAGTTTGGCACCTCGATGTCGGCTCATCACATCCTGGGGCTGTAGTCGGTCCCAAGGGTATGGCTGTTCGCCATTTAAAGTGGTACGTGAGCTGGGTTTAAAACGTCGTGAGACAGTTTGGTCCCTATCTGCAGTGGGCGTTGGAAGTTTGACGGGGGCTGCTCCTAGTACGAGAGGACCGGAGTGGACGAACCTCTGGTGTACCGGTTGTGACGCCAGTCGCATCGCCGGGTAGCTAAGTTCGGAAGAGATAAGCGCTGAAAGCATCTAAGCGCGAAACTCGCCTGAAGATGAGACTTCCCTTGCGGCTTGACCGCACTAAAGAGCCGTTCGAGACCAGGACGTTGATAG
Organism: Neisseria musculi; assembly: GCF_014297595.2. Taxonomy (NCBI): domain Bacteria; kingdom Pseudomonadati; phylum Pseudomonadota; class Betaproteobacteria; order Neisseriales; family Neisseriaceae; genus Neisseria; species Neisseria musculi. The sequence continues at coordinate 2,512,223 of NZ_CP060414.2, forward strand.
GTGGGGTGTGGAAGCGCGGTAACGCGTGGAGCTAACCCATACTAATTGCTCGTGAGGCTTGACTCTATCATTTGAAGGACTTTGAAACATAAACAAAGCCTCAGAGATAAAGCTTACCGATGAAGATACTTCATCACCGATACTCGCAATGTTGGTTAAAGAATAAATAAGCGGAGCAAAACCTCCGTAACGGCTTTTTGATTTGTACAGTTTAAGTCTGGCGGCCATAGCGGGTTGGTCCCACGCCTTCCCATCCCGAACAGGACCGTGAAACGACCCAGCGCCGATGATAGTGTGGATACCCATGTGAAAGTAGGTCACTGCCAGACACCCCTTCAAAGCCCCCGGTACGGAAGTATCGGGGGCTTGCTTTCGGTCAGAAAACAACAAACGGGAAACGCTATAGAAGCGCAGAGATAACGGAATAAGGGAACCAATCCAAATCCCAAAAGTAAAGTGTTGCCGGACGGCAACAACAGTTACCATGGTTACCGTTTGCCGGCGGAAAAGTATTTGAAAAACGGGACCCATCGTTTATGATGAATGCAGTACCGGACAGATGAGGGAAGAAGGGCGGTACCGCCACAATATTCATTACGGAGCAAAACCATGAAACTGAAACTTTATTTATTGGGTATCTTGAGCGCGATAACCCCGACGCTGTTGCTGGCGGCGGTAAACATCAACACGGCAACGGCGGAGGAGCTGAAGGCGCTGCCGGGGATAGGGCCCTCGAAGGCTGCCGCGATAGTGGAGTACCGCAGTCAGAACGGCAGCTTTAAAAGCGTGGACGATTTGAAGAATGTGAAAGGGATAGGCGAAGGGATTCTGTCCAAGTTGAGGGAGGAAGCAACGGTAGAGGGCAAAGCAGCGGGGAAAGCGCAGCCGGCAGTGAAGAAACCGGCCAAGTAGGAGACGGGCGGCACACCGGCCTTTGTTCTGCCTGTGAACAGCTGTCTCCCAAAACAGGATCTCCCCGCTTCTCTTTCTCCCCATACGGCAGCAGCTGCCGTATGGGTTTTGTTTATCCGCAGAGTCTGCCGCGGGCAGTGCGCCGGCGCAGCAGGTACAGGACCGCCAAACGGTGCAGGCATACATTTGGTTCTGAAGGTAGATTAGGTTTTTTTAAGGGGGGCTGACGTAGATTAGCGCTCATGACAGGCTGCTAAAATGAAGATAACAAACTGTAAATTAAGCAAAAAAAGCACAGAAGAAACTACTCGGATATTTTGTGCCGGAAGTTACCGCCGTTCGGCTGCCGATGTCTTGGGTATCCGGCCCAACACCGCCATACTCTTTTACCGCAAAATCCGCCTCGTCATCAGCCGTCATTCGGCCTTGGAGGCCGATCAGGTTTTTGAAGGTTCCGTAGAGTCAGATGAGAGCTGCTCCGGCGGTAAGCGCAAAGGAAAACGCGGCACAGGAGCCGCAGGCAAAGTGGTGGTTTTCGGTATCCTCAAACGTGGCGGCAAGGTTTATACCGTGGTCGTGGATAACGCCAAAAAAGAGAGTTTGTTGCCTGTTATTACGAAGAAAATCATGCCGGATAGTGTGGTAATCTAGTACGGTTCCAAGTTTTGTTATAATAACTACCTTTTCAGCCCGTATTAGGCTGGTCGTTTGAAACGGTTTGTAATTTTTTCAGACGACCTTAGGTGGTCTTAAAATAATGTCAATGAAATATAATGACTTACGAGACTTTATTCAAAAGCTCGAACAAGAAAATAAGCTAAAACGCATCAGTATACCGGTTTCTCCATATTTGGAAATGACCGAAATCGCTGACCGTGTATTGCGCACAGAAGGGCCGGCTTTGCTGTTTGAAAATGCAGTATGCGCTAATGGTGGCCGCTATGATTTTCCCGTATTGGCCAATTTATTCGGCACACCGGAACGGGTTGCGATGGGTATGGGCGCGGACAGTGTGGCCAAGCTGCGTGAAATCGGCCAAACGCTGGCTTACTTGAGAGAACCCGAGCCGCCCAAAGGCATTAAAGATGCATTTTCCAAACTACCTCTGTTGAAAGATATTTGGAGTATGGCTCCGAATGTGGTGAAAAAAGCACCGTGTCAGGAAATTGTTTGGGAGGGTGATGAGGTTGATTTAAATAAACTGCCGATTCAGCACTGCTGGCCGGAAGATGTTGCGCCGTTGGTGACTTGGGGTTTAACGGTAACGCGCGGCCCGTATAAAAAACGTCAAAATCTCGGTATTTACCGCCAGCAGCTTATCGGCAAAAACAAATTGATTATGCGTTGGTTGGCGCATCGCGGCGGTGCCTTGGATTTTCAGGCTTATAAAAAAGCGTATCCGGGTATTCTATATCCGGTTGCGGTGGTGTTGGGCTGCGATCCGGCCACCATTTTGGGAGCAGTAACGCCGGTGCCGGATACTTTGAGCGAATATCAGTTTGCTGGCTTATTGCGCGGATCGCGCACCGAATTGGTGAAATGTATCGGCAATGATTTGCAAGTGCCTGCACGCGCGGAAATTGTGCTGGAAGGTGTGATTCATCCTAATGAAACTGCGCTGGAAGGCCCTTATGGCGATCACACCGGTTATTACAATGAACAAGATTACTTTCCCGTGTTCACAGTTGAGCGCATTACTATGCGCGAAAATCCAATTTACCACAGCACCTATACCGGCAAACCGCCTGACGAGCCAGCCGTGCTGGGCATGGCGTTGAACGAAGTGTTTGTGCCGCTGCTGCAAAAGCAGTTTCCTGAAATCATTGATTTTTATCTGCCTCCCGAAGGTTGCTCCTACCGTATGGCAATAGTCAGCATTAAAAAACAATATACAGGCCATGCCAAACGCGTGATGATGGGCTGCTGGAGTTTTTTGCGCCAGTTTATGTATACCAAATTCATTGTGGTGGTAGACGATGATGTAAACTGCCGTGAGTGGAAAGAAGTAGTGTGGGCAATGACCACCCGAATGGATCCGGTACGTGATACGGTATTGATTGAAAATACACCGATTGATTATTTGGATTTCGCCAGCCCCGTTTCCGGCCTCGGCGGTAAAATGGGTTTGGACGCTACTAATAAGTGGCCGGGAGAAACTGACCGCGAGTGGGGCAGAGTCATCAAGCGCAGTGCCGACACGGTGGCCAAAGTCGATGCCATGTGGCACGATTTGGGGTTGTGATTGGACAGTTTGTTGCACGGCTGTAAGGGGTAAAGCATATTCCCAATCGTTTGCTTTGCATCGGCAATCAAGTGTATTGCCGGTGAAGGATAAAGCAAAACAGAATATACTGCATTATTTGCTTCTGTGTTATTCACTATATATAGCCAAGCTACTTTGAGGGTGGTAACAGTATAGGCTTACCTTGATGCCACTACTTGCGCTATCTGGATCAGCCGCCTTATCACTTCATTTTAGCGAATCAGCTATAGCATACAAAGCCGTCTGAAAACCAATATCCGTTGGTTTTCAGACGGCTTTTAAAATAAAAAAAGGAAACCGCAGTTTCCTTTTGAAATTCAAATATTGGGGCTTAGGCTAACGCGGCTTTGGCTTTTTCTACCAGTTGGGCAAAAGCTGCTTTGTCAAATACAGCCAAATCAGCCAAAACTTTACGGTCAATTTCGACAGCAGCACGTTTGAGGCCGTTCATGAATTTGCTGTAAGACAGGCCGTTTTCACGGGCACCCGCGTTGATACGCACAATCCACAGTTGGCGGAATTGGCGTTTGCGCTGGCGGCGGTCGCGATAGGCATATTGACCGGCTTTCATTACCGCCTGTTTGGCAACACGATAGACGTTTTTACGGCGACCGCGATAACCTTTGGCGAGCGCTAATACTTTTTTGTGACGGGCATGTGCGGTTACACCGCGTTTTACGCGTGGCATCTTCTATACTCCTTAAGCGTAGGGCAACATTTTGGCAACAGCAGCCAAATCGCGTTCGTTTACCATCGCGGTACCGCGCAACTGGCGTTTGTTTTTGGTGGTTTTCTTGGTCAGAATATGGCGTTTGAACGCATGAGCGCGTTTCACACCGCCGTTACCCAGTACTTTAAAGCGTTTTTTGGCGCCCGACTTGGTTTTCATTTTAGGCATGGGATACTCCATTCACTTATTAGATAAGGCATAAGGGGCTTTAAAACATTGTTTTAAACACTTGAAACCCTGATGCCACGGTTTTTGCCACAGAGTGTCAATCTCTTTACGCGGCAGCTTAAAGCAAGCTTCGGATTATAGTTTTATTTCTTTTTGGGCGCAATCATCATCACCATCTGACGGCCTTCCATTTTCGGAAACTGTTCAACGGTGCCTACTTCAACCAATTCTTCTTTCACCCGCTCCAAAAGTTGTGCTCCCAATTGTTGGTGCGCCATCTCGCGGCCGCGAAAGCGCAGGGTAACTTTCACTTTGTCGCCGTCTGCCAAGAAGCGGTTGATGTTGCGCATTTTGATTTGGTAATCGCCCTCATCTGTGCCGGGGCGGAATTTGATTTCCTTAATCTGCACCTGTTTTTGGTTTTTTTTGGCCTCGTCCCGCTTTTTGGCCTGTTGGTATTTGTATTTACCGTAGTCCATCAGCTTGCATACAGGCGGCTTGGCTGTAGGGGAAATTTCCACCAAATCCACCTCTTGCTCTTCTGCCATAGCCAAAGCTTCTTTGAGTGATACCACACCGAGCTGTTCGCCGGTTCCACTGATTAGGCGCACTTCTTTGGCGGTGATTTCGCCGTTGATTCGTGCTTCGCGTTCTTGTGCGATGATGATGTCTCCTGTATTGGGTTGGTTTTTGCAGCCTTCTGCCATAAAAAACGAAGAATGCAGCCTTACGTTAAATTCCGCTATTTTAAACGCTTCCTCAGTAACTTGGAAAGCTCATTATCGAGCACACGCTGTTGGTTGTTGCGGCCATATTGCATTTAAGCCAATTCTTCCACTTTTTTTACTGTTCGGTATGCTACTCCGTCAAACACCGCAAAACACCGTGCGGCACATCGGATTTTCTGCTGCTCGGTTTCGCGCAATTTATCCATGTCCACACCTTCCTGTATGCCTTTGCCGGTATTTTTTGTTTCGGCAACGAAATACACTTTTTCCTGGTTTTCCATCACTAAAGCCCAATCCGGGTTGTAGTTGCCGATGGGTGTGGGGATTTTAAAGCACTTGGGCAGCTTGAAATAAAACTTCACGTTTTCGTAGTTTTCGCAATCGAGGGCAAACCGGTTTTCTGTGTCGGAATCCAGTGGGATATAGTCGGCATAAATGGTTTTTTCTCTTTTTTTGCCGTCTTTCTGATTGATTGCAAATGTGTGTTCGTTTTTGAAAAACTCTTTACCGTCTTGCTCCAATTCCTGCCAGCTGGCCAGGCTTTGTTGATAAACCGAATCATCGTATGGCAGCCTGAAATATTCGATGCCCTCCATCATCAAACCGTATAAGGCCGTCTGAATTTTCTCGGTGGCCAAGTCGATAAACCGCTGCGGGTTATTGCCGATTTCGCCGATTCTGCCTGACCGGTGCAGAATCTCGAACACGGTTTGCCGTGTCAGCAGGGTTTTCTTTTGGATTTCGTGCAATACATCGGGAATCTCCCAATCAATATCGGCCTGCTCTGCCCGGCTGCTGCGTTCTTCTCCCCAAATGCCGTCTGTTTGGGTTTGGCGGATTACCGCTTTCTGCACCATAATCTGCGGTTTTTGCACCTGCGCCATCTCTTTGATTTTTTCACAGGCCGTCTGAATCAGTTTTTCCCGCTCAAATTGCACCGAATAGCGCGTTTTATGCTGCAGTTTTTTCCATATTTCCAAAAAAGCAGGGTCTAAGGTAAAGCCTCTGCGGAAGTGCTGGCGCGTGCGCTTTGCTCTTGGCTTCGCACCGCCGTTGCCAAACTCGATGCCGCATTCGTCTTCATATTCTTTTTGCAGGTTGGCGGCAAAACTTTCGTAGCTTTCATTGGCAACCACGGTGAGAATGTTCACGCCCTCATCGCGCACCCGTTCGCCGCGCTGGTTCACTGCCAAACGCAAACCGCGCCCGATTTCCTGCCGTTTTTTAACCGGCGAGCGGGTTTCGTTGAGCGTGCAGATTTGAAACACATTGGGGTTGTCCCAACCTTCTTTCAGCGCGGAATGCGAGAAAATAAAGCGCAGCGGGCTGTTGAAAGACAATAGTTTTTCTTTGTCGCGCATAATCAGATCATAGGTTTTTTCATCGGCCGCGCTGCTGCCGTTAGTGTCTTTATCGCCGTTTTTGTCTTGCGAAAAATAGCCGTTGTGCGCGCCTGCCGCACTTTTGCCCGTTTCGCGCTCATAAATCTCTTCAAACCAGCGTGCAAACTTGCCGCCGTTGCGGTAATTCGCCACCCTGTCGATAAAAAACAGTGATAACACTTTGATACCTTTGGGATTCAGGCGTTTTTCTTTTGCCAGATGCTCTTTGATGGTGCACTCAATCTGCTTTTTCATTACCTCATCGCGTAGGGCATCACCACCTTCGCCCAAAGTGATGATTTGGCCGTTAGACAGCACCATCTCTGCGGCTTCTGCATCCAATCTGTTCACAATAAAGCCGTGCCGGTAGCTTTCATTGCCGCCCGATTTGTCAAACAAATCATCACCCGATGCAATAGTTACCGTTTTTTTCTTGGTTTCTTTTTTATCTTGATAATGAATCTCCACTTTAGCCGACAATTTCTTTTTGCCGGGCACAAACCCTTTTAACACCACATACGCGCCGTTTACATCGTTTTTGGCCAAAACCGGCTCGACTTCGATCTGCTTCACCAGCTTCAGGTTGTAAGCCTCAATCGGGTTCAGGCTGTAAATTTTATGATACGGGTTTTTATGTGTGGCCGAATAACGCAATACAAACAAAGGGTTCAGTGCATCAATTGCCTGTTTGGCCAAATCGGTTTCCATATTTTGCGGCTCGTCAATCATCACAATCGGGCGCGTGCCGCTGATCCACTGAATCGGGGCATTGCCGCTTTCGTTCACGCGGTTGATCACATTTTTGTCTTTGTTAAACGCATCGATGTTCATCATCAGAATTTCAATATGATGGTTCACGGCAAAATTGCGCAGCGCATTCAAACGTTCGCTGCTGTACACATGAAATTGGAAAGCGGGCTTGTCGAAGGCCGTCTGAAAATGCGCCGTCATCGCGCGTATGCTCTGCACCACACCCTCGCGAATCGCCACACTCGGCACCACAATCACAAATTTTTTCCAGCCGTATCGGCGGTTCAACTCAAAAACCGTGCGCAGATAAACATAGGTTTTGCCCGTGCCCGTTTCCATTTCCACTGAAAAATTCAAGCCGTGCTCGCCGATTTGCGTCTCGGGCTGCTTGAACGCTTTTTGCACTGCATTCAGATTGCGGCCGATTTCGCTGTGCGGCAGATGCAGACGGTTGGCCACCACCGGCGATGCTCCGCCTGCGTTCAATTCAAACAATTGCTTGTGGTTTGGCTCGCCTTCAAACAGGCGCACCACCGCGCCCACCGCATCGGTCTGATATTGCTGGTGTTCAAATTTAAGCTGCATATCCATTACCTGTAGGGTGCAAGTTATTGCACTATCCTGATTATTTACCGTTTGGGTGCGTCTTGATGCACCAAAATCAACGATATATCCGATCTTATCTTTCAGACGGCCTCAAAGTGTTTCAAATGCCACGCCGGCATCTTTGCACTGTAAAGCAGCATTGGTTTTCAGCGCATCGTTGCCGTTAAACGCCTTGTCCAAAGCAAACACCTTTTGCGGCGATTGCGCCAATATCTGATACAGCAAAGCCTCGTTTACCGTTTCCAGCAGCAGCGCGGTTTTGCGCAAGCCTGCCGCATCGTTGAGCCATACGGTGCCGTCTGAAAACTGCATCGGGTCGGTAAGTTGGAAGCCTAAACGCAAGGCGAGTTCGTAGGCCGTCTGTTCCGTGGCTGCATCAGATTTCACCACATCGCGGAAGAGTTCCAGCTCTTTTTGCAGGCTTTCCGCATCGCGTTTTTCGGGGTTGCGCCATTGTTTGAACGCGCTTTCGGCCAGTTTGAACACCTTAAAGCCCGTATCTGTGCTTCGGCCTGCTTTCAGGCCGTCTGAAACCTGTTTGCCCGCACGGCGGATGCGTTCTTTGGCGATTTCGGCGATATTGGCAAAGCCGGCTTTGCGGGCTTCGGAATTTTCGGCGGTTTCTTCGGGAAGCTGTATGCAGATATAACGGCGGTTTCCGCCGTCTTCGGCGTTGAGCTGCATCACCGCGTGGGCGGTGGTGCCGCTGCCTGAAAAGAAATCTAGAAAAATTTCACCATCATTTTTTGAAAATAGGCTGCTTCCTTGAATTAATTCTTTAATTAAACTAACTGGTTTTGGATAATCAAAGAAATTATTTAATTCAATATTTTTTAAATCAGATTCTCCATTTTTATTTAAGTGTTTAAGAATACTGTAAAATTTACTCCCATCTTCATCAATTTTGCGTAATCTGCCAACAATATGATTTTGACCTTTTGGAATTAATATATACTCCCCATTGAGAATTCCTGTATCAATTTCTTGTTTTTTATCAATACCTTTAATTTTCTCAATTTCTTCGTATAATAACGTTCCATATTTTCCAAATTCTTTTCTTAACCAATCTTCCTCTATCCAATATTCAATGCCATCTCTTTGAATAACCTTCCCACGAATATCTTTTGGTTTAAAAATTCCTTTGAAGCAAGGAAAATTTTTAGTATATACAATTAAATTGTCATGCCCTTTAATTACTCGTTTTGCCAATCCTCCACCTTCTGAACGAATAACAATCATATCTGCAAAAAAATTCTCTGCCCCAAACACTTCATCACACAGCAGTTTCAATTGCGCCTGTTCGTTATCGTCAATCGAGATAAAAATCACACCGTCTTCGCGCAAAAGCGTTTTGGCCAGATGCAGGCGCGGCAGCATCATGGAGAGCCAGTTGCTGTGGTAATGGCCGTTGTCTCTGCTGTTTTTGCGCCATGCGCCCTGGAATACGCCGTCCCGTTTCAGGTAGCCGTTTTGGTCTTTGTCGCCGATGCGGCGGGCGTATTCTTCGCGAGTTTCGGAAAATTTATCGGGATAAATAAAGGCATCGCTGCCGGTGTTGTACGGCGGGTCGATATAGATCATTTTCACGCTGCCTGCATAGGATTTTTGCAGGATTTTCAGCGCTTCCATGTTTTCGGCTTCGATAAACACGTTTTGCGTGGTGTCGAAATCCACGCTTTCGCTTTTGCAGGGAACCAGGGTATTGAATGTCGGCGTTTGCAGGGCGCGGTAGGCGGCGGTTTTGCCCGCCCAATTGAGATGATAGCGTTCGTTGTCGGCGCAAAGATTGTCTTCGCCGAGAACCAGTTTGAGTTTTTCCCAGTCGATTTGGTTTTCGCCAAACACTTCTGGAAACAGAGATTTTAGTTTTAATAGGTTGTTTTTATTGTAATTATTTTCTAATTCGTGTATAATTTCGGTTCGGTTCGGTTCGGTTCGGTTCGGTTCGGTTCGGTTCGGTTCGGTTCGGTTCGGTTCGGTTCGGTTCGGTTCGGTTCGGTTCGGTTCGGTTCGGTTCGGTTGCCATGACTTTACCCTTATCTTTGTGTTTCAAGAAAATATAATAAACCACTTGCTTTGATGCGGCGTTGCTGCTTTTTGCCCCATTCTCTTTTTGCCTGCCGCCAGCTGCTTGGCATCAGAAATCCATTAAATATACTATGGTTTAAAAACAGCAGTTTGTATGATGCCAAACTGCTGTTTTCAGACGGCCTTAAGGTGTTTTTAAAACTTTCAGCCTGCAACTTGAGATCAGTATTTGTACGGCAGGCAGATTTTCCTTGTTTTAGGGTTTTTCCGTTAAAGCAGGCCGTCTGAAACGGCTCCGCCCGGTATGGCAACTGTGTTTGCTTGTCAAGCCCTGCGGTTTGCGCGGTATGTAGAAACTTAGGCGGAAGTTTGTGCCAATTCCTGCTGCAGGACGGCGATAAAGTCTTCTATCTTCATGCTGCCCAAGTCTTCGGCTTTGCGGCGCACGGCCACTTGGCCGTTTTCTTTTTCGTTTTCGCCCACTACGATTTGGTAGGGGTAGCGGTATTGGCTGTTGTCGCGGATTTTGTAGCCGATTTTTTCGTTGCGCAGGTCAAGCTCGGCGCGGAAGCCGGCGGCTTTGAGTTTTGCTGCCACTTCGCGGCAGTAGCCGGCCTGCTTTTCGGTGATGTTCATCACCACCATTTGCACGGGGGCAAGCCACAAGGGGAAAGAGCCGGCGTGGTTTTCGATGAGAATGCCGATAAAGCGTTCCATCGAGCCCAAAATGGCGCGGTGCAGCATCACGGGGCGGGCGCGGCCGTTGTCTTCGGTAACGTATTCTGCGCCGAGGCGTTCGGGCAGCACAAAATCGAGCTGGATGGTGCCGCACTGCCACGAGCGGCCGATGGCGTCTTTGATGTGGTATTCGACTTTGGGGCCGTAAAACGCGCCTTCGCCGGGCAGTTCCTGCCACTCGATGCCGCAGGCGGTGAGGGCATCGCGCAGGCCTTGTTCGGCTTTGTCCCAGATTTCATCGGCACCGGCGCGCTTTTCGGGGCGCAGCGAAAGTTTGACCGACACATTTTCAAAGCCGAACTGTTTGTAGACTTTCATCACCAGCTCGTTAAAGGCTTTGGCTTCTTGGGTGATCTGCTCTTCGGTGCAGAAGATGTGGGCATCGTCCTGCACGAAGCCGCGCACGCGCATCAGGCCGTGCAGGGCGCCGGAAGGTTCGTTGCGGTGGCAGGAGCCGAATTCGGCCAGGCGCATGGGCAGGTCGCGGTAGGAGCGCAGGCTGTGGTTGAAAATCTGAACGTGGCCGGGGCAGTTCATCGGTTTGACGGCGTAGGTGCGTTTTTCCGACTCGGTAACAAACATGTTTTCCTGGTAGTTTTCCCAGTGACCGGATTTTTCCCAGAAGGCTTTGTCCATCATCAGCGGGGTTTTGATTTCCCGATAGCCTGCGGCTTCGAGTTCGCGGCGCATATGTTGCTCGATAACCTGCCACAGCGTCCAGCCGCGCGGGTGCCAGAACACCATGCCGGGGGCTTCGTCCTGCAGGTGGAACAAATCAAGCTGCCTGCCCAGTTTGCGGTGGTCGCGCTTTTCGGCTTCTTCCATACGGGTGATGTAGGCTTTCAAATCTTCTTTACCCGCCCAGGCGGTGCCGTAGATGCGTTGCAGCATTTCGTTGTTGCTGTCGCCGCGCCAGTAGGCGCCGGCCAGTTTGGTGAGTTTGAAGTTTTTGAGAAAGCGGGTGTTGGGCACGTGCGGGCCGCGGCACATATCCACATATTCCTGATGGTGGTAAAGCCCCATGGCTTCGACTTCGGGCATATCTTCAATCAGGCGCAGTTTGTATGCTTCGCCGCGCTCGGTGAAGGTTTTGATGGCTTCGGCGCGCGGGGTCATCACTTTGACAACATCGTAATCCTGGTTAATCAGCTCTTTCATGCGCGCTTCGATGGCGGCCATGTCTTCGGGGGTGAACGGTTTTTCGGTGGCGATGTCGTAATAAAAGCCGTCTTCAATCACGGGGCCTATCACCATTTTGGCATCGGGGTAGAGCTGCTTCACCGCATGGCCGACCAAGTGGGCGCACGAGTGTCGGATGATTTCCAAGCCTTCGGGGTCTTTGGGGGTGATGATTTGCACGGCGGCATCTTCGTTAATCGGATCGCCCGCATCGCGCAGCACGCCGTTTACCTTGCCGGCCACCGTGGCTTTGGCCAACCCCGCGCCGATAGACGAGGCAATCTGCGCCACGGTAACAGGGGCTTCGTATTGACGGACGGTGCCGTCGGGCAAGGTAATATTAATCATCAAAAACACTCCGAAACCGGCAAGCCTTTTCAGACGGCCTGCCGCATAGAAAACAGATGTAAAGAAACAACAAAAGCAGCCGGGCGGGCATGCTTTTGTTGTCGGCGATATTGGTAGGTATGATCGGACTCGAACCAACGACCCCCACCATGTCAAGGTGGTGCTCTAACCAACTGAGCTACATACCTGAAAATCGAATTTCGTGAAGCGGTGGATTATATGGGGCTTTGCATGTTTTTACAAGTTTGCCCAGCCCGTGCGGAGCGGACAGGCCGTCTGAAAAGCACACCGCAACTGCGCAAGAATCGGGCTGCGGTTTGCGCCGCAGCCGCTACAATAACCACTGCAAGCCGCATACACACCGGAACATAGCATAATGAAAAACACCAACACCCTGCAATTTGCCCGCATCGCTGCGGCCATCGAATATCTTTACGACCATTTCCGCGAACAGCCCGCATTGGCAGAAGTGGCGGCACACGTTCATGTCAGCCCGGCGCATTTGCAGCGCCAGTTTCAAAGCTGGGCAGGTGTAAGCCCGAAAAAATGCTGCAATATATCAGCATCGAAAATGCTAAGCGCGTGCTGCAACGGCAGGGCAGCGTTCAGACGGCCGCGTTCGAGAGCGGCTTGAGCGGCCGCTCGCGTTTGCACGACTTGTTTGTGTCCATCGAAGGCATGATGCCGGGCGGATACAAAAACGGCGGCGCAGGGCTTGAGATTTGCTACGCTTTCGCGCCCGGCCCGTTCGGCGACGTGTTGGTGGCCGCCACCCCGAAAGGCATCTGCCGGCTCGCCTTTGCCGATAACCGCGAACAGGATTTGCAGGATTTGACTGCCGAATACCCGCAGGCACGGCTTACCGAAGCTGCCCATCCGCTGCACGAAAAAGCCTTGGCCGCCTTGGGCGGGCAGACTGCACAAACCATACCGCTGCATTTGAAAGGCACGCCGTTTCAGCTCAAAGTGTGGCAGGCCCTGTTGCAGATTCCTGCAGGCCGTCTGAAAAGTTACAGCGGTTTGGCTGCCGACATCGGTCAAGCGCGGGCCGCCCGCGCCGTGGGCAGCGCAATCGGCAGCAACCCCGTGGCTGTGCTGATTCCCTGCCACCGCGTGATTCGCGAAAGCGGCATCATCGGCGGCTACCGCTGGCAGCGCGGACGCAAAATGGCTTTGTTGGCCAAAGAATTGGAACGCACCGCATGTTTCAACACATAGGGCAATACATAAAGCACCGCTCTATGTATTGCCCTGAAACAGAAAGGGCTGCGTCCCTCCTGTTTTAATTGTCCGCCCAAATGGCGGGGTTTCAACCGGCAAGTAAGGAATTGAGATGAACTTGGATTTATTCGACACACCGCCGCAGCCGCAAGCCAACCTGCTGCCTTATGATGGCATGGTGAACGATTACGGCGTGATTTTCGCCGCTCCCCGTGCCGATGCCCTGCTGGATGCGCTGTTGCGCGATATTCCGTGGCGGTACGATGAAGCCGTGGTTTTCGGCCGCCGCATCACCACCGCGCGCAAAGTAGCGTGGTATGGCGATGGTGCGTTTGCCTACACTTATTCGGGCATCACCCGCACCGCCCTGCCGTGGAGCGGCGTGCTGCCCGAAATCAAATGCATGGTAGAAGCACGGCTGGCCGCCGTCAGCCCCACCGTGTTTAATTCCTGCCTGCTCAACCTTTATTCAGACGGCCTCGAAGGCATGGCCTGGCACAGCGATGATGAAAAAGAGTTGGGGCGCAACACCGTGATTGCCTCGGTGAGTTTCGGTGCCACGCGCAAATTTGCGTTCAAACATAAACGTACGGGCGAAAAGCGCGAACTGATGCTCGAACACGGGCAGTTGATTGTGATGCGCGGCGAAACGCAAAGCCATTGGCTGCACGCGGTGATGAGGAGCACCAAAATAAGCCGGCCGCGCATTAACCTGACCTTCCGCACCATATTGAAAATGGGAATGCAGCGAAGCGGCTGATTTTCCGTTACCGCATTTCGCGCTTTCACTCCGCCGCCATTCAAAAGTGGGCAGTTTTGCGCCCTGCTCAAGCAGCGACAGAATCGGAGCCTTGCTGATGGCACTGCCGCCTGCCGGGTTACAGCCTTGCCGCATCGGGCGGTTGCTGTTTGCGGCTCTGCATTTTTGTTTCGTTGTTATGGTGTTTCACAATGAATCCACCATAGCAGATCCGCCCAAACAAACATCGGTAGGCGAGCCGTAGATAACACAGGCAGCAGCAGGCCGGTAACGTTGGTTATGTTAAAACAGGCCGTCTGAAAGGCCGTTGATATCGATTCGTTCTGACGGCCTGAAATATGGCGAATCCCCTTTATTCCATTGCGGTGCTGCCTGCCTTAGCGCAAAGGGAAACGGTTTTGCGCCCCGCTGAAACGGCAACAGAACCGGCTCGGTACGCCTGTGCGGCCTGCGGCCTGACGCCGAGAATCAGGGATCTGTGATAAGCCCGCCGGCGCAAACATGCAAAGGCCGTCTGAAACATGATTAATCATTGCTTTCAGACGGCCTTTGCACTTTTAGCCCGCGTTTCGGCCGAGGGCTAAAACAGCCATTGCGACACGCAATAAATCGCCAGCCCCACCAGCCCGCCGACCAAAGTGCCGTTGATGCGGATAAACTGCAAATCGCGGCCTATGCTCAGCTCCAGCTTTTCCACCATCTGCGCGCTGTCCCAACTTTTCACTTTGTCGGCCACAAACACTGCTGCCCTGCTTTTATAGTGCATCACGAAATCGCGCACCATCAGCGAAATGCGCACATCGGCGCGGCGCATAAACTGCGGGTGGCGTTGCGCCTGCGCAAGCATATGGTCCAGCAGTTTGTTTAACTGCGCCAGCCATACCGAATCCGGTTGATGCATGTCGTTTTCCGTCCAAGCCTGCAGGCTCCGCCAGCCATTTTCCAGCATTTCGCGCACGGCCGGCGAGCGGGCGAGTTGTGCTTTGCCCTGCTCCAACCGTTTGTGCCACAGGCGGGAACGGCTCAGGGCATCGGCCAGTCGGTCGTATTGTTCGTTAAAGCTGCGGCGGATGGGGTGGTCGGGATCGGCCAGCGCGGCGGCCAGGCAGCCGTCTGCCCAATCGAGGGCTTTTTCCGACACCCAACCGTCCACTTTATCTGCCAGCGTGCCTTTGAGCGAGGCTTTTAATTTTTCCCATGTGCTCGGTGCGCCGCTTTCGATTTTGGCCGCCCACGCGTGCAGGTTGTGTTCGAGCTGCTGGCGGGTTTCGGGGTCTTGCAGCCGGCGGCGGGTCTGTTTCAGCAGGGCGGTAAACAGGACATCGTGCCAGCCTTGTGCTTTCAGGGCTTTGAGGCCGTCTGAAAGCGTTTTGCCGATGCTCTCGCCGCTGTATTGCCCGGCCAGCATACTGAAAAAACGTGCGGCTTGCCCGGGTTTGGCCGCTTTGAAGAGCGCGGGCAGTTGCGCGGCCAGCCACGGCAGCCATTGGGCGCGCGTTTGCGGCTCAGCCAGCCACGCCAACAGTTTTTTGCTCGGGGCGGCGCGATAGATGCGCAATGCAATCGGCCTGCCTTCCAAAAAATTGTTTTCGATAAACCGTCCCAGTTCATCGGCGATACGGTGCTGGTTGCGCGGCAGAATCGCAGTGTGCGGAACCGGCAGCCCCAGCGGGCGGCGGAACAGCGCGGTAACGGCAAACCAATCGGCCAGCGCGCCCACCATCGCCGCCTCGGCAAAGGCCTTCACATAGCCCAGCGCGGGGTATTGCACGGCATACGCAGCCGACACGGCAAACAGCGCACAAGCCAGCAGCAACAATCCTGCGGCCAGGCGGCGGCTTTTTTTCAAACGCACTTCCGCCCGGTTGGCGCGGGCTTGGGCAGATAAGGTGTGCATGGCGGTCTCCGGTTGGTCATGGCTTTGATTATACTGGTTTCAGCCGCTGCGGATAAAATGCCCGCACGGCTGCCTAATTTTTAACCGCAAATTTTTTTATGTGGAAAATAATGGGTTTAATGGTTTTATCCACAGGCTGTGCACACTTGGATAAACAGTTTTATGGGAATGGCCGATTTGATGGTGAAATTTTAAGCATGATAAATTTTTTATTATATTTCAACGGAAGCAGAATATTATCCACAGGATATGCACAATATTCCCGATGGCCGGCGTGGGTAAGTCGAAGCAGCAGTCCGGTATCGGCCGTCTGAAAAGGTTTGTTTTCGTTATCTCTGTGTAAGCGGAAGTTATCGTTATGGTGAATCTGCTGTGGAAATCTGCCCGGTTTTGATGACGGCTTTGCGGGGCAGGGCGGCGGTGTTGGAGGCGGTATTGTTTATTTTGGGTTGGCTGTGGCCGGCTGTGGTTGTATTGGTTATCAGAAAAAGGCCGTATGCCAATGCATAACGGCCTTTTTCTGTTTGGCAAGCTCGGCGTTGGAGGCCGTCTGAAATATTCCGGCAGCCCTGCGGCTACATGCCCGGAAACATGCCTTTCATTCCCTTCATGTCTTTGGCCATGCGCATCAGCTTGGCCATGCCTTTGCCGCTGAACATCTTCATCATCTGCTGCGAGTGTTCAAACTGCTTGAGCATTTTGTTTACTTCCTGCACCGTGGTGCCGGAGCCTGCCGCAATGCGGCGTTTGCGGGCAGCCTTGATTAAGGCGGGGTTGGCGCGCTCTTTCGGTGTCATCGAGTTGATGATGGCTTCCACATGCCCCATGGCTTTTTCGGCGGTGCCTTCGGGAATCTGCTTGGAAAGCTGGCCCAGTTCGCCCGGCATTTTCGACATCAGGCTCTCCAAGCCGCCCATGTTGCGCATCTGCTGGATTTGCTCTTTGAAATCGTTTAAATCGAAACCTTTGCCTTTGTGCAGCTTTTTTGCCATTTTGGCGGCGGTTTCTTCGTCTATGCCTTTCTGCACATCTTCGATCAGGCTCAGCACATCGCCCATTCCGAGAATGCGGCCGGCGATGCGGTCGGGGTGGAACGGCTCGAGACCGGTTACTTTTTCGCCGACACCGATGAATTTAATCGGCTTGCCGGTTACCTGACGCACCGACAGCGCCGCACCGCCGCGCGAATCGCCGTCCATTTTGGTGAGCACCACGCCGGTGAGCGGCAGGGCTTCGTTAAAGGCGC
The DNA here is from genome assembly GCF_014297595.2 of Neisseria musculi. NCBI lineage: Bacteria > Pseudomonadati > Pseudomonadota > Betaproteobacteria > Neisseriales > Neisseriaceae > Neisseria > Neisseria musculi. The sequence goes on from NZ_CP060414.2 coordinate 2,529,179, forward strand.
GGGCGGTGTTTACCGCATCCTGGCCGAGCATGGCATCCACCACAAACAGGGTTTCGATAGGGCGAACCGCTGCATGAATGGCTTTGATTTCGTTCATCATTTCTTCATCGATGGCCAGACGGCCGGCGGTATCGACCATCAAAACATCGTAAAAATGCTTTTTGGCATAATCTACCGCCGCTTTGGCAATATCAACGGGCTGCTGACCGGTGTTGGAAGGAAAGAAATCCACGCCCACCTGCTCTGCCAGCAGCTTCAGCTGCTCGATGGCCGCAGGGCGGTAAACATCGGCAGAAACCACAAGAATTTTCTTTTTATGGTTGGTTTTCAGCAGGCGCGAAAGTTTGCCCACGGTGGTGGTTTTGCCTGCGCCCTGCAAACCGGCCATCAGCACGACGGCAGGCGGCGAAACGGCAAGGTTGAGGCTGCTGTTTTCTTTGCCCATCAATTCGACAAGGGCATCGTTTACCACGCCGATAAAGGCTTGGTCGGGCGTGAGGCTGCCGGTGATTTCGCGGCCGAGTGCTTTTTCTTTAACGTTGTTGATAAATTCTTTTACCACCGGCAAGGCCACATCGGCTTCGAGAAGGGCGAGGCGCACTTCGCGCAGGGCTTCTTTAATATTGTCTTCGGTGAGCCTGGCTTGGCCGCGGATATTTTTCAGCACATTGCCGAAACGGCTGGTTAAGTTGTCTAACATGGGTTTCCTTAAAAATCGGGGCGTGCGGCGGGGTGGGAGGCCGTCTGAAAACGGCAAAACCGCATTAAATTTCAATAGGTGCCGCCGTTTTTGATAAAATCGGCTTATTTTACACCACACGCAGCTTCGTGAGTATGCGTGCAAAAGAAAGTTTGTCATGCCGATAATATTAATTTGCCTGATGCTGCTCTATACCGGAATGGCGGTGTTTGTATGGCTGCACCACAAAAAACGCAACGATAAGCCGTATCCCTTAAAAACAGAATTGGCGGTGCTTGCCCCTGCGCTGCTGTTGCAGGGCGCGGCGCTGTTTCTGCCGGTGTTGCACGACAAAGTGCTGGTGATGGGCTTTGGTTATTCAATCAGTTTGATTGTGTGGCTGATGCTGATGATGTATTGCCTGGGCAGCTTCTTCTATAACCTGCGCGGGCTACAGTTGCTGCTTTATCCGTGTGCGGCATTGTCGTTGCTGCTTGCTGCGGTGTTTCCCGGCAAGTTTACCGGCTACCAAATCAGCGATTGGCCGTTTATGCTGCATATCGGCGCATCACTGCTGGCTTACGGGTTGTTCGGCATTGTAACGTTGCTGGCCGCGTTGGTTTTACTGCTGAACCGCGATCTGCACAAGAAAAAATTTTCACCGCTGGTTTCTTTTCTGCCGCCCCTGTTGAGCTTGGAAAAATTGATGTTCCAAGGCATATGGGTAGGGTTTCTGCTGCTGAGCTATTCTGTGATAAGCGGCACATTTTTTGCCGACACGGTGTTCGGCAAACCGTTTGCCTGGACTCACAAATCGGTTTTCGGCATCATCTCGTGGCTGATTTACGGCGGGTTGTTGTTGAAACACGGCATAACGGCATGGCGCGGCAAAAAAGCCGCCGTGTGGACGATTATCGGCTTCATCAGCCTGATGCTGGCTTATGTTGGCAGCAAATTCGTGCTGGAAATCATTTTACACCGCTAGTGTTTCGGAAAAACAATATCGACACGCAATAAAACAGGCTGCTTTATGAAAAGCAGCCTGTTTTCGATGATGCCGGAAATTTCTCTCTATTTTTTAATATATGCCTTTGTACACTTGGCTTGGTGATGTGAATCACGTTGTGTAGCAGAATGTAATTTATTTGTGTTTAAAGTGCAAGCACTCTGGTCGGAAGGCAAACACAAAAACAAAATATCAGCTCAAAATAAAAAAAATTAAAATTTAAATTCAAAAGATAAAGATTTTACGGCATGAATATGTAGTTGGAAGATATGGGCCAGGGAAGCCGCGTGAAATATTTTTTGTTTTGTTATGAATCGTGAGAGGCAGGCGGCTTTGCAAAAGAACCCGAAGGCCGTCTGAAAGGTTGAAATACTGTTATTGGTTCCGTAAGCCCGTTGTCAAGCCCGCTGCCCGTTCGGGCGGGAATCAGAATTAAAATACTGTGGTGCCGGGCAAACAAATATTGGGGTGTTAATGCTTGGTTCCCCGCCGGCGCGGGGAGGGGTAGCGGGCTTGCAAAGCTGATAACGGAAAATAAATTTCATGTGGTGTTTTGGGAGTTTTGCGAAAGCATCAGGCCGTCTGAAAAACCTTTCAGACGGCCTGATGCGGCAAATCCGTAAGAATACATACAACGGGCTGGGCAGAAGCCTATCGGCAATATGCAGCCTGCCCACATTTCAAGCAAGCCAACCGGCTGCCCATAAAAAAGAGCCTGCATTTGCAGGCTCTTTCTTGTTGCGGTTCTAAAAATCCAAACCAAATGATCAGATGAAATCCAAACCAAATGATCAGATGATTAGAATTTGTGGCGCAGGCCAACCAAACCGGCAGTGGTGTCGGCTTTGTTGTCGCCGCTGCCTGCTTTGAGCCAGCCGGCAGATACCATAGCGGTAGTGCGTTTAGAGAAGTCGTAATCCGCACCTAACACCACTTGTTTGTATTGGGTGCCATCCAATTTGCGCTCTTGACCGTTATTTTTAGCTTTTGCTTTGAAACCTTGGGCATAAGACAAGCGCGGGGTTACATTGCCGAAGCGGTAAGCAACGGTTGCAGCCAATTCTTGGGTTTTCACACCTGCGCTGGTGTCAGCTGCAGCAGCCGCAGCATCATATGCATTTACATTGTAGATTGCATCTTTATAGCTGTTTTCACTATCCCAACCGTTGGTGTATTGATAGCCCAAGCCTGCAAACAGGTTGTTGGCATCATAGCCTACTTGAACTTGGTGGGCTTGGCCTGATTTGCTGCTGCCGTTGGCAACATAGGCAGTTTTCTTGAAACCGCCGCCGTATTGGGCGAAGAAGCCTGAGTTTTCATAGTTCAAGCCGGCGTAATAGGCAGAGGTATCGCTGGCGTTGCTGGTGCGGCCGGTGGCATCAGTAGTGCCGCGTACTTTACCTTCGGTTTGGTTGTCGCGCGGGGTGAATTGTACGTTTGCGCTGAAACCGCCGAATACGGGGGTGTCGTAGCGGGCAGAAACTTCACGGGTGCCGGTGCGGGTAAATACGCCCAAGCCCAAAGCGCTGTTGTTGTATTCCCACGGATCGATGGCATCCATGTCGTTCAGCTGGGTGCTGATACGGCCGGCGCGGATTTTACCGAAGCCGCCTTCCAAGCCGATAAACGAATCACGGGTACCCCATTGACCGCCGCCGGCAACGGGCGTTTTCTGCTCAACCTGCCAAATGGCGTTCAGGTTATTGCCCAAGTGCTCGTGGCCTTTGAAACCGATACGCGAACCGAAATCGGCAATTTCGGTTGTGGTGTGATCTTTAGTGGTTACGCCGTTTACTTTTACTTGGTTTTGAGAAACTTCAACACCTGCTTTGATTTGGCCGTAGAGAGTTACATCGGCAAAAGCGGCAGCAGGCAGGGCGGCCAGGCTCAAGGCAATCAGGGATTTTTTCATTGCTGTATTCCTTTTCTATTGTTTAAGAAAACAAACTCAAATGGGGGTTAGGCCACTCAAGCTCTTGCATTCATCGCAGGGTTTTAGCGATTTCATGCCTGCTAATATAATTGCTTCGTTGTAAAAAAACAAATCTTATCGGCCTGAACTATACCGCGCCCGGCGGGGAATATACAGTTTTTATTCTAAACAATTTTAAAAATCTTTTTTAAATCATTTGGATAAAAATTAAAAGCGGGTTTTGGCATGTTTGCAACACCGATACGGTTTATGTTGTTTTTCGGCACAGCGGGGGCTTTTGCCGCTTTCAGACGGCCTGATACAAGGGTTTGCGGGGCGGCACCGGCCCGATGCTTCCCGATGCCGCTATGCCTTCAGCGGCAAATAAAACAGAGCCGGCAACGTTGTGCACATGATGGTTGGGAAAAATGGTTTTCAACAACGCCGAACGAGGCAGGCGGTGAAAATGGCGGCATGGAAGCGGCTTGCGGCAAGCCGTAAGGCGTCAGGCAGAGACCGTCTGAAACATGATATATTAGAACATGATATATTAGGCCGCTGCGTTTGGGCGGTTTTCAGACGGCCCGGGCGGGATTCTGCCGTTGGCGGGTATGGTTCAGCCTGCTTCAGACGGCCTATTTTACTGCTGACCCCCATTTTTTCCGGTGCATTGTAATTTTGCGGCACGACGGCGCGGTATGTTGAAAATGGCTGAAATCTTCCGAACCAACGGGTTGGATTTTAAAGATGCCTGCTCTGCCACGGCGCACCTGCCGCTGAATTTTTCCGAAACTTTATATATATATATTGAACATTATATGGACAACTTGCTTTATTTTTCGGCCGCTGCTCTGGCGGGCATTTTTTTGGGCGCGTTGTTTGCCTGGCTGCTGATGCATTTTCGGCACCAAGCCGCGCAACACCGCCTGCTGGCCGAAGCGGCTGCCGCCGAAACCCGCGCCGCACAGGTGGAGCCGCTGCGGCAGGAGTTGGCCGAAAGCCGCCGCGCCGGGCAGCAAACGCAGGCTGCGCTTCAGGAAACGCTGGGCAGTCTGGCCGCTGCGCGCCAACGCATCGAAAGCCTGCAGGAGCGGGAAAATGAGCTGGGCCGTTTGAAAAACGATTACGGCAGTTTGCAGCAGGCTTTGGCCGAGCAGCAGCTGCGCTATGAGCGTTTGCACACCCGCAGCGAGCAGGAACAGCGCGCCCACGAAGAAAAAATCGCCCTGCTGGCCGAAGCGCGCCAAAGCCTGGCCGACCAGTTTCAAAACCTTGCCAACAATATTCTCGAAGAAAAAGCCAAACGCTTCACCGAACACAACGCCGAAAGCATCGGCCGCCTGCTCACGCCGCTCAACGAGCGTATGGGCAGATTCAGCGAGCTGGTGCAAAACACTTATGAAAAAGAAGCCAAAGAGCGGCTGACGCTGGAAAACGAACTCAAACGCCTGCAAAGCCTCAACAACCGGCTCCACGATGATGCCAAAGCACTTACCGATGCACTCACCGGCACCCAAAACAAAACCCAGGGCAACTGGGGCGAGATGGTGTTGGAAACCGTGCTGGAAAATTCGGGCTTGGTTAAGGGGCGCGAGTATTTCGTTCAGACGGCCGCTACGCGCACCGAAGAAGACGGCAGCGTGCGCCGCTTGCAACCCGATGTGCTGGTGAGTCTGCCCGACAACAAGCAAATCATCATCGACAGCAAGGTTTCGCTCACGGCTTATGTGCGCTACACCCGCGCGCAAACGCCCGAAGAAGCTTCAAGCGCGCTGGCCGCCCACACCGCCAGCGTGCGCGCCCATATTAAAAGCCTGTCGCTCAAGCAATACAGCGACTTGAAAGGCGTGAACACGCTGGATTTTGTGTTTATGTTTATTCCTGTGGAGCCGGCCTATCTGCTGGCCTTGCAGCATGATGACAGCCTGTTTCAGGAATGCTTCGACAAGCGCATCATGCCTGTGGGCCCGAGTACGCTGCTGGCTACCCTGCGCACGGTGGCAAATATCTGGCGCAACGAGCAGCAAAACCAAAATGCGCTGGCAATTGCCGAAGAAGGCGGCAAACTTTATGATAAATTTGTCGGCTTTATTACCACGCTCGAAGGGGTGGGCAAAAATATCGAGCAGGCGCAAAACCAATACCAAGCCGCCTGCAAACAGCTTTACGAAGGGCGCGGCAATTTGGTCGGCCGCGCTGAAAAACTGCGCAGGCTCGGTGTAAAAGCCACCAAACAGCTGGAAAAAAGCCTGGTAGAAAAAGCGGCGGGGGAGACGGTCGGACTGCCCGGGGCGGGAAAACGATGAAGAAAATGTGTGAGCGGCGTAGAAGGCAAACGATATCGTGAATCCGGTTTGAACATCGGCACACGGCGGCGAACCGCAGGCAGTATGCGCGGCACAGCAAGGGTGCCTTGATATTTTTTAAGGAGCCGCGCAGATTGGCAGCCTGTTACAACTTCCAATCTGCGCTGACCTGCTATTTTTTAGCTGGGTTGGCTGTAGGGCGGCTTGGAGATTTCTGATTCAGTGTCCGGCTGGCCGGTCGTTTCTTATTCTCACGAAAGTGGCGAATCTGGGTGTGCCTTTTTGAGTGAAACCACGGTAGCGGTAGGTTATGGTGCTGCCTACGGCGGGCGGGTTGGTGCGGTCGCTGTCTTTTAGGCCGCTGCCGATTTTGAATTCGCCGTGCTGGTTTTTGCAGCCGAGTGCGCCGAGTTTTCCGGTGTATTTACCTTTGCCTTCATAGTAGCGGGTAACGGTGCATTCGGCATCGTGCCGGCTTTTCAGTTTCAGCAGATAGTCGCTGCGGCCGCTGCGGTAAGGCACTTCGGGATGCCGCAGCATCACACCTTCGCCGCCTTTGGCTTCTACCTGCTTTAAAAAGGCTTGCGCGTGGGCGTTGTTTTGGGCGGGCGTCTGTTTGATGATTTCAATCGGTGCATCCGGGTGGCTCTGCAGCCATTTTTCGAGTACGGCCAGGCGTTGGTAGAGATTGCCGGATGCTTGCGGCACATCGAACACATGCAGTTTGATGTTGCGCCAGTTGCCCGATGTGGTGCGCACGGCGGCAGAAATCTGCTCAAATTGCCCGTGTTTGCCGAACAGCTCGCCATCGATGGGATAAGGCGGGAAATGGTCGAGATAGCCGGCGGGCGGGGTAAAGGGATAACCCCGGCGGCTGAGCAACTGTTTGCCGTTCCAATAGGCGCGCACGCCGTCCAGCTTTTCGCTCATCGCCCAGCCGGAGATGTTTTGTGTTTGGTATTCTTTGGCCAATAGCAAACCGGGTGCGGCGGCAAAGGCGGTGGGCGTGAACAATAAGGCGCAAGCGAGTATGATGCTTTTCATTTGGTTTTCTGCTTTTTTGTTTTATTTGTAAACTGGGATATTATTACAGGCCGTCTGAAAAATAAAGGAGTGTTTATGACTTTGCGCTATGAAATCATTGCAGTAACGCCGTTCAGGCAAAACTGCACACTGCTGTGGGACGATGAAACCGGCGATGCCGTGCTGATTGATGTGGGCGGCGATGTGCCGTTTGTGTTGGCAGAAACGGCCAAACGCGGTTTGAAACCGGCGGCCGTTTGGCTGACGCACGGTCATCTGGATCATGCGGGCGGGGTGGCGGAATTGCTGTCGCAGTATGATGTGCCGGTGTCGGGGCCTCATCAGGACGATGCGTTTCTGCTGGAGCAGTTGCCGCAGATAACGGCGCAATACGGCTTTCCTGTGTCGCCTTCGTTCGAGCCTTCGCGCTGGCTGCAGGAAGGCGATACGCTCAAGGTGGGAAACTATGCTTTTGAAGTGATGCATATTCCCGGCCACACGCCCGGTCATGTTGTGTTTTATTGTAAAGATGCGGAATTATTGATTGCAGGCGATGTCTTGTTTTATGAAACAATCGGCAGAACCGATTTCCCGCGCGGAAATCATGCCGATTTAATCCGCAATATTACAAGCAAACTGCTGGTATTGCCCGAACATACCATGGTGTTGGCGGGGCACGGCAGAACCACCACTATCGGCCACGAAAAGCGGAACAATCCGTTTTTGCAGGGCTGATTCGGGGTTAAGAAAAGTAAAAATGCCTGAGAAGCCGCGCTGTTTGAAGGTTGGCGGATATCGATTGGTTTTTCCACACATCTCAATGCAAGGAGTGAGTCATGTCTTTTGATTTGGGTAGTTTGCTGCAAGACAGGTTGGGCGGCGTGTTGGGCCGGTTTTTAACTCAAAACGGAGAAAGTGCCGAAAGCAGCACCAAAGCCGCAGGTTTGGCAGTTCCTGCTGTGGTGGCGGGTTTGTTGAAGCACATCGGCGGCAACCCGGGCAATGCCGGCAGCCTGTTCGAGCTGGTTCAAGGCAGCGCGGGCAGTCCGCTGAATCATGCGGTGGCGCAGGCTGAAGAAGGCGGCAGTGCTCTGGATAGCCTGACCGACTGGGGCAAGGGCAAGCTGCCGGAGCTGCTGGGCGGCAATGCGGCTGATGTGTCCGACCAGATTGCCCGGGAAAGCGGCGTGTCGAAAGCCGGCGCAGGTTTGCTGCTGTCGTTGTCGCTGCCGCTGGTGTTGTCGGTGCTGCGCGGGAAGGTAAAGGACGACAATCTCAGCCCGAGCCAATTGCTGGGTCTGCTCGGCCGGCAGCAAAGCTGGCTTTCCGGCGCATTGAGCGGCGGCATGCTTTCGGCTTTGGGCATCAGCAGCCTGAGCGGCTTGTTCGGCAGCCTGTCGGGTTTGGCCGGCAGTGTCGGCAATGCCGCTGCGGGTGCGGCGGCAGTGGCGGCCGGTAAGGGGTCGGGCTTGGGAAAATGGATTGCATTGGTTGCTGCCGCATTGTTGGCTTTGTTTGCCTATAAGAGCTGCGGCACTCAAACCGACCCCGCCTCTTCCGCTGCCGGCGGCACATCATCGGCTCCGGTTGCCGGTGAAGCCGCTTCTGCCGTTTCCGAGCCGGAGGGCGCAGAGGTTCCTGTCGTGATGCCGTCTGAACCTTCTGTGGTGCTCGACACAGCAGCCTCTGCTTCCGCCTCTGAGGCTGCTCCGGCGGCAATCGACCCGAATAAGGCCGGCGTGAGCTATGATAACGGCGTGGCGAAATTCTACTTTGCCACCGCCAAAACCGATGTGGCCGAGGGTGCCGAAACCGTGGCGGCCGAAGTGATTGCGGCCGGCAAAGAAGGCAAGAAACTGATTGTCAGCGGCTTCGCCGACAGCACCGGCAATGCGGCTGCAAACGAAAAATTGTCGAAAGCGCGCGCCGGTGCCGTAAAAGCCTTCTTGGAAGCGCAGGGCGTGGATGCCGCCAATATCGAATTGCGCAAACCCGAAAACACCACCGGCGCAACCGGTAACGATGCCGAAGGCCGCCGCGTGGAAGTGAAAGTGGAGGGTTGAGTGGTTTCAGATCCTGCATGAAAAACATGGTGCGGTTTGATAGTGAACCACTGCATTTCTGTTACGGGGTTGCCGTGCCTTAACTCAAAGAGAGTTTTTATAGGCAGCCGAAAGGGCAGCCGAATCGGTTCTGTACTGTCTGCGGCTTGCTGCCCGCTATCAAAAATGAAGTGGGTTCACTATAAACAAAGGCCGTCTGAAAACTTTTCAGACGGCCTGTTTTTTATCGGTGGGTATGCGGGTTAGACGGCTGCGTCTTCCAATACTTTCCCGCGCACATAGGCTTCGGCGGCATCTTTCAAAGCAAAGCGGTCTTTGCCGGAGAAGTCGGCGGGCAATATCGGCTTGGCGAAATCCACACGGATATGGAGCTCGGGCATGGAAACGATGCGCCACAGCGACCGGACCAGGCTCACATCGGCATAAGAAGGGGTGTCGGTGCGGCGGCCGTTGCGGTCGTAATAGCGCAAAACCATGGTTTGAACCGGCGCACCGGCATCTATCGCCGACTGAAACAGCGCGGCTTTGAACGGCAGCACTTCCAGCCCCGATGAAGTTTTGGCCTCGGGGAAAAAGCTGACGTTGCGGCCGGCTTTCAGAGCGGCGGCGATGGCTTGGTTGATGGGTTCCACGTCTTTGCGGGAATGGCGGTTGATAAACACCGTGCCGGCGTTGCGCCCCATTTTGCCGAGTACCGGCCAGGTGCCGATTTCCTGTTTGGCGATAAAACTGCTGGGAAACAGCGCGCTCATGGCGAAAATATCCAGCCATGAAACGTGGTTGGCCACCACCAGCGTGCCGCTTACGGAAAAATGCCCGGGCGGCGTGGTGACGCTGAGTTTTGCGCCCACGGCCTGCAAGGCGCCGGAGCCCAGCGTCATCAGCGCCTTGTCGCGCGCCTGCGGGTCGCTGCCGTTGAGCCTGCTCAAATTGCGGCCGGTTTGAAACAGCCAGACGGCCAGTTTGGCCAAACGGGTGAAACGCAGAAAAATCGGGGCTTTTTGTCGGGACATGGTGCAGTGTGTGTGAAAGTTGTGGGCGGGAATTATAACAAGCGGCGGGAGTTGGCGGAACGCGGGGCGGGGAAAGCTGTGTAAAGGCGGGCGGAATATTTTCAGACGGCCTGGGCGTTTTCTCTTGAAAGTTTTTGACAGCCAAACTCTTAAAATCAAGCCGTGCAGCAGGCCGCAGAGGGTACGGCTGCACAAACGGCATCATGCCGGCATGATTTCAAAATAGATGATAAAACGCTTTCAGGCGGGGTCTGCTGAATGTGAACGACCGTCTGAAACATTGGCCACGGTCATTTGCGCCTATGGCAGGGGCAGGGCGGATAACGGTGGGTTGGTTTTCCCGAATGTTGCCAAATCCACTTTAAGGCCGTCTGAACGCTATTTCTGGCAGTTGCCGCAATAAAATGTGCCGCGCTGCCCCAGCGTTTCTTTCAAAATCAAGCTGCCGCATTGCAGGCAGGGTTGGTTGTGGCGGCCGTAAACCGTGTATTCCTGCTGGAAATAGCCGCTTTTGCCATCGCTGTCGACAAAGTCGTGCAGGGTGCTGCCGCCTGCAGCAATTGCCCGTTGCAGCACCGTGCGTATGGCGTCCACCAGTTTGGCGCACTCTTTGCGGCTGATTGTGCAGGCGGGGCGTTTGGGGGAAATGCCCGCTTTGAACAGGCTTTCGTTGGCATAGATATTGCCCACGCCCACCACCACAGCATTGTCCATCAGTGCCGTTTTTACGGCGCGTTTTTGGGTGCGCAGTTTGCCGTACAGATAGGCGGCATCAAAAGCACCGCTCAGCGGTTCGGGGCCGAGCGCGGCCAAGAGCGGGTGGTGTTCGGCGGCGCCCGTAAACCACAGCACCATGCCGAAGCGTCGCGGGTCGTGATAGCGCAGCACCGTGCCGTTGGCGAATGTGATGTCGAGATGGTCGTGTTTGCCGGGGCCGGCGATGCGGGCATCGCCGGCGGTGAAAATCCTCAGGCTGCCCGACATGCCCAGATGCACCAGCAGTAGGCCGGCGGGAAAATGAACCAGCAGGTATTTGGCGCGGCGCGTGCAGCCCTGCACCGTTTGCCCGCCCAAAACCTCAGCCAAACCGGGGGTAACGGGAAAACGCAGCTTGGGTTGGCGCACGGCTGCCGATGCAACGGTTTGGCCGTTGATATGGGGAGCAATGCCGCGCAGGGTGGTTTCGACTTCGGGCAGTTCGGGCATAACGCGCTTTCGTGTCGGATAAATTCTGTGTAGATGCGGCGGTTTGCGCCGCTTTCAGACGGCCTGTGGGCGGCTATTTCCACACCAACAGGGCATGGTTGCGTTTGCCGCGCCGCAGAATGGTGTATTTGCCGAAACGTTTGTGTGCATCGGTTAAAAGATAGGCATCATCGGGTTTGTCGGGCGCGTGGTTGGGATTGTCGGGCTCCACCGCGCTGCCGTTGGCCAGCACCGCCTTGCTGTTTATAAAACCGCGCGCTTCTTTGTTTGACTGCGCCAGGCCCGACAACACCAATGCTTCCACCACATTCACGCTGCCGGAGGCTTCAAACGCAGGCAGGCCGTCCAGCGCGAGTTGTTCGAAATCGGATTCGGTGAGGCCGCCCTGGTCTCCGGCAAACAGGCTTTCCGAAATGCGCTGCGCCGCCTGCAACGCCGCTTCGCCGTGAACCAGGCGGGTCATTTCTTCGGCCAAAATACGCTGCGCTTCGGGCTTGGTGCCGCTCGCTTTGTCTTTCGCTTCGATGGCGTCAATCTCTCCAACCGACAAGAAGGTGAAATATTTCAAAAATTGATACACATCGGCATCGGCTGTTTTCAGCCAGAATTGGTAAAACTGATAGGGCGAGGTTTTCTCCGCACTCAGCCAAACCGCGCCGCCTTCGGTTTTGCCGAATTTGGTGCCGTCTGATTTGGTAACCAGCGGCAGGGTTAAGCCGTATACCGTGGTTTTGTTCAGACGGCGGGTGAGGTCGATGCCGCCGGTGATGTTGCCCCATTGGTCGGAACCGCCGATTTGCAGCAGTGCACCGTGGCGTTTGTTGAGCTCGGCAAAATCATAGCCCTGCAACAGTGCGTAGGCAAACTCGGTAAACGAAATGCCCGCATCGTCGCGCCCGATGCGCTGTTTTACCGATTCTTTGTTCAGCATCGCGTTCACCGAAAAATGCTTGCCGATGTCGCGCAGAAAGTCCAGACAGTTCATGCCGCCGAACCAATCGTGGTTGTTGGCCATCACCGCCGCGTTGCCGCCTTCGAAGCTCAAAAACGGCTCAAGCTGGCTGCGGATTTTTTCCACCCAGCCCGCCACCGTTTCCGCCGTGTTCAGGCTGCGCTCGGCGGCTTTGAAGCTCGGGTCGCCGATCATGCCGGTTGCCCCGCCTACCAAAGCCACCGGCGTGTGTCCGGCCAACTGGAAACGGCGCAAAGCCAGCACGGGCAGCAAATGGCCGATATGCAGGCTGTCTGCCGTGGGGTCGAAACCGCAATACAGGGCGATTTTCTGTTCGTTTAACAAAGCGTCTAAGGCTTCGGCATCAGTGGTTTGCGCGATTAAGCCGCGCGATTGGAGATCTTGGATTACGCTCATGCTAAGTCTTTCAATGGTTATGTTTTTACATTGCGGATAAGGTGTTTCGGAAAATGAGATGCACATTGCGGCAACTAATCGCGCTGCAATAAATGCCGGCTTTCGGTATAACGTTTGGCTAAGGCTTCTGCGCCAAACGGGTTGATATGGTCTAAATCCGAATAGGCGGGTTTGCCGTCGAATTCAAAATCGGCAGGCAGGAGAGCCGCAGCATCTACAATATGTATGTTTCGGTATTTGGCTGCTGTTTCGCTTATTTTCCGGTTGCCTTCACGGGTAGAAGAATCGTTTTCATGAAACGCAATACGCCGCAAAGGAATAAGCCCGCTGATTTTATATGCCCTCAATCCCGGATACTGAATATTCGGATTGTCGGTAAACAGATAAACCGCCCGCTTTTCTTTGGAAAGTTTGGCAAGCATTTTATCCATTTTGGCGAAAAAGTCTTTATCGTAACCGATGGAAGGTTTGGGTGCAGGAAGCTGGTTGCCCCAGCGCATGGAAAGCATCACGACAGGATAGTCGTTTAAATGCGCTTTCGCATATTGATAAACTGCTTTGCAGTTGCTGCCTTTGAAGATTTCAGCATCGTACCCTTCTACAAAAGCGCAGGTGTCGGCAGAAACCAGCGTGGCTGCCCAGCCCTCTTTTTTACCGATATGGTCGATGAACGTTTTGTAGTGGTCCGCATGAGAGTCGCCCAGCATCAATACTGTGGGCTTTGTGTCATTCGCACCCCAAACGCATTGTTTTTCCAAATTATTGTGGCAGGAAGCGTAGGAGCGGGACAAGCCGTCTTTCTGGTATTGGCTGATTAAAGGCGTTTTTTGCAAGCCGAACCAAGCCGCAGCAAGCAACGCGGCCGGCAATATGTAAAATGCCGTCAAACTTTTGGCAAAAGAAAGTTTCCATTTTTTAGCGGGCTGCTCCACCCAGCGGTAAGCAGCCCAAGAACAAATCAATATCAGCACGGCCAAAGGCAGCAGCCATGCTGCGGGTAAATGTGCCTGCCCGTAGATATAGCGTGCAAATGCCAATACCGGCCAATGCCATAAGTACAGAGAATACGAAATCAGGCCGATTCTTACACCCCATTCCCATTCAAATATTTTTTTCAAAGAATGGTTGAAACCGTTGAAATAAATTAAAGCCGCCGCTGCCAAACAGGGAATCAGCCCTGCCCACCCGGGAAAGTGGGCGGTTTCAGTGTGATATGCCGCTAAGCAGGCAGCCAAAACCACCGATGCGGCCGCACAGCCGAAAGCGGCAAATTTTTCTCCCCACCAAACCGCCTCTTGGCTGTTTGCGGCCTGATGGCATACGAATACGGCCAGCAGCGAACCTGTCAGCATCTCAAATGCGCGCAGATGGGGAAGGTAGTATTTGTCGAGTTGGGTGGGAATATAAGCCGCCAGCAAACTTACCAACATACAGGCGGCAATGGCCGCCATTTGGGTTTTTAAGCTGCGGCGGATAAACAGCAGTAAGAAAAAGGGGAAAATAAAATAATATTGCTCTTCTACAGATAAAGACCAAATATGAAGCAGCGGCTTTTCTTCTTGTGCAGGGTCGAAGTAGCCTTGCCCTCTGGAAAAATAGAGATTGGCGGCAAACAGTACAGATGCAAGCGCAGACTTGCCGAGCAGGTTGAAATCGTCCGGTGCAAACAGTAACGCGCCTACGGCAAGTGTACCGGCGAGTACAGTAAAAAATGCAGGCAAAATCCTTTTAATTCTCCGTATGTAGAAAGATTTAAAAGAAAATGCCCCCGTATTCATCTCTTTGTGGATAATCGAGGTAATCAGAAAACCTGAGATGACGAAAAATATATCTACACCCAAAAAACCGCCCGGCAGCCAAGATTTTTCAAAATGGAAAATAATGACAGACAATACCGCAACGGCGCGCAACACATCAATATCAGGCCGATAAGCAAAAACCTTACTCATAATGTATCCGGCTAATGGTTTTGTTTTGATTTCCAGTATGCCCCAAACCGTTTTCACAGTATTGGGGCAAAGGTTTTCAGACAACCTAAACATTAAACAAAAAATGAATCACATCCCCATCCTGCACCACATATTCCTTACCCTCGGCGCGCATTTTGCCGGCTTCTTTGGCTTTGGCTTCGCCGCCGAGGGTAACGAAATCGTTGTAGGCAATCACTTGGGCGCGGATAAAGCCGCGTTCGAAATCGGTGTGGATCACGCCGGCGGCCTGCGGGGCGGTGTCGCCTTTGTGAATCGTCCACGCGCGCACTTCTTTCACGCCGGCGGTGAAATAGGTTTGCAGCCCCAAGAGCTCGTAGCCGGCGCGGATTAAGCGGTTCAGCCCCGGCTCTTCCAAGCCCATTTCGGCGAGAAATTCGGCTTTTTCTTCGTTTTCGAGTTCGGCAATTTCGCTTTCCAGCGCGGCGCACACGGCCACCACTGGAGCGTTTTCTTTGGCGGCCAGTTCTTTCAAACGCTCGAGGTGGGGGTTGTTTTCAAAGCCGTCTTCGGCAACGTTGCCCACATACATGGCGGGCTTGGCGGTGAGCAGAAACAGCGGACGCAGCATGGCGGTTTCTTCGACATCGAGGCCGAACGAGCGCACGGGTTTGCCTTCATTAAGATGCGGCAGCAGTTTTTCGCACAGGGCCACCAGTTTTTGCGCGTCTTTGTCGCCGGATTTGGCGCGTTTGCCTTCGCGCACGATGGCTTTTTCAACGCTGGCAAGGTCGGCCAGCGCCAGTTCGGTGCCGATGGTTTCGATGTCGGCAATGGGATCGACTTTGCCTGAAACGTGGACAATATTGTCGTCGTCGAAGCAGCGCACCACGTTTACGATGGCGTCGGTTTCGCGGATATTGGCGAGAAACTGGTTACCCAAGCCTTCGCCTTTGCTGGCGCCGGCCACCAAGCCTGCGATGTCGACAAACTCAACGATGGCGGGCTGCATTTTCTGCGGGTTGACGATTTTCGCCAGCTCGGCCATGCGCGGGTCGGGCACTTCAACGATGCCGACATTGGGTTCGATGGTGCAGAAGGGATAATTGGCCGCTTCGATACCCGATTGGGTCAGCGCGTTAAACAGGGTGGATTTGCCGACATTGGGCAGGCCGACGATGCCGCATTTTAAGCTCATGTGTGTTCCTGAAGCAGGTGAAATTCAACGCGCGATTGTAGCATATTTCAGACGGCCTTTTGGCGGTGCAGAGGCCGTCTGAAAGGTGCACCGGAATCCGAAGAAAGTTGGTTGCCGTCATACTCGGGCTTGACGCGAGTATCTGCTATTTCTATTGGGACAAATTCTATTGGGGCAATAAAGATACTCGGTTCAAGCCCGAGTATGACGTAGATGTTTAATGACGCAGATGGTTTTGGCAACCGAAGCCGTCTGAAAGTATTTTTTCAGACGGCCTCAGCTGTCATCTCAAACACGCTAAGCCATGTTTATTTAAATAACACAATCAACACCAACAACGCGGCTATCACGGCCAACCGCAGGCTTTGCCGTTGCGGGCTTGCCGCCGCAGGCAGACGTGCGCATTTTGTGCCGGCAGATTTGGCCGGCCGTGAAAGGATGGTCTGAAAACAGGAAACATAACGGTGTAAGCGGGCGTGCCTGCCGCTTTGTTTGTATATGGAATGTGTGAAAAATAATAAAAAAACAACGGTTTAAAATATTTTGGGCCGTCTGAAAGCGTTTCAGACGGCCTTGATGTGGATGATCTGCGCTTTTATTTAAATAACACGATCAACACCAGCGCCACGGCTATCACGGCCAGCCACAGGCTTTGCCGCTGCTGGATTCTCACCAGATGCAGATAGGCATCGCGCATTTCCTGCCGGCGCGTTTCATCAACCAGCGCATTGATTTTGCGAGGCAGCGCGGGCAGAATCCGCGCCCAATCCGGCGCTTCGTTTTTCAGTTGCCGTATAAAGGCCTTGGGGCCGATCTGCTCGCCCATCCATTTGGTTAAAAACGGTTTGGCGGTATCCCACAAATCCAAGTCGGGGTCGAGCTGGCGGCCCAAGCCTTCAATGTTGAGCAGGGTTTTCTGCAGCAGCACGAGTTGGGGCTGGATTTCGACATTGAAGCGGCGGCTCACTTCAAACAGGCGCATCAGCACCAGGCCGAACGATATTTGCGAGAGCGGCTTGTTGAAAATCGGCTCGCACACCGAGCGCACGGCGGCTTCCAATTCTTCGGCACGGGTGTCGGGCGGCACCCAGCCCGATTCGATGTGGGCGGTGGCCACGCGGTGGTAGTCGCGGTTGAAAAAGGCGAGAAAATTAATCGCCAGATAGCGTTTGTCGTAATCGGTGAGGCTGCCGACAATGCCGAAGTCCAGCGCGATATAGCGGCCGTCGCCGGCCACCAGAATGTTGCCGGGGTGCATATCGGCGTGGAAAAAGCCGTTGCGGAACACTTGGGTGAAGAAGATCTCCACGCCGTAGCGGGCCAGTTGCCGCAAATCAATGTTTCGGGCTTTCAAGGCGGCGGTGTCTGCTATCGGTGTGCCGTCCATCCATTCGATCGTGAGCACGTCGCGGCTGCAATAGTCGTAATACACTTTGGGCACAATCAGCATGGTGCTGTTTTGGAAATCGCGGCCGAGCCGGCCGGCGTTGGCCGCCTCGCGCATCAAATCAAGCTCATCGTGCAGGTATTTGTCGAACTCGTCCACCACTTCGCGCGGCTTTAAGCGTTTGCCGTCTGCAAACAGCCGCTCTGCCCAGGCGGCACCGAAGCGCAGCAAGGCCAAGTCCTGCTCGATAACGGGCAGCAGATTGGGGCGCAACACTTTAACCGCCACGGCTTCACCGCTGTGCAGGCGGGCTTTGTGCACCTGTGCAATCGAGGCGCTGGCCACAGGCACGGTTTCAAATTCGGCATAAAGTGTTTCAATCGGCTGCCCCAGCGAGGCTTCAATCTGGCGGCGCGACAATTCTGCGTCAAACGGCGGTACGCGGTCTTGCAGTTTGGCAAGTTCGCGCGCGTAATCAGGCGCAATCAGGTCGGGTCGGGTGGAGAGCACCTGCCCGAATTTCACGAAAACCGGCCCCAAATGCTCGAGTGCTTCGCGCAAACGCACCGGCAAGGGGGTGTGTTGCGCATCGGGCGGTTGCGGCAGTTTCTGCAACAGCGAGCGCAGCCAGCTTTGGCGCACCCGGCCGGCAATCAGATCGGCGAGGCCGTAGCGGTAAACGGTTCGGATAATGGTTTGGGTACGTTTAAGCCATTTCATAACGGTGCGGTGCAGGTGGGAAAAGGTGGATTATAAAACAGGAACGCGGCGGGTTTGCGGATAGGCGGGCGCAGAGGTTTGCGCCGCCGGCCTGTTTTTCAGACGGCCTCTTGATGGCGGTTACTGTTGCAGCACGCTCAGCCCGGGCAGGTCGGCGAAGCTGCGCTCGCGCACGATGCGGCAGAAGTTTTCCAAATAGGCTTTGCCTGCATCTTCCGCGCGCATGGCGGCGTAAAGCTCGCTTTGCAGGCCGTTGCGGGTAATCCGGCGCGAAACCACATAGTCTTTTTCGATATAGGGCATCACCGTCCAATAGGGCAGGGCGGCGATGCCGCGGCGGCTGGCCACAAGCTGGATGATGGCAATGGTTAATTCGCTGTGGCGGCGCGGCGGGTTGATGCCTTTGGGCAGCAATACTTTGCGCAGAAGATCGAGCATATCGTCCGGAACAGGGTAGGTAATCAGCGTTTCACCGGCAAAATCTCCGGCTTCCCACACGGTTTTGGCGGCCAGCGGATGATCTTTGGCGCAGATGCCGACCATGCCGTAGGCAAACAGAGGCTGATAGGTGATGCCCGCCTGCGGGGCGGCTTCGGAAACAATGGCCAAATCGGCACGGTGCTGCAGCAGCAGCCCTACCGGGTCGGCCTGAAAGCCCGAAACAATATCCAGCTCCACCTGCGGCCACAGCGGGCGGAACTCGCCCATCGCCGGCATCAGCCAGTCGAAGCAGGTGTGGCATTCCACCGCCAGCCGCAATTCGCCCGCTTCACCTTCGACAATCCGGGCTAAATCGCGCTCGGCGGCGGCCACCTGCGGCATCAGGTCGCGCGCCAGCTGCAGCAGCCGCTCACCCGCAGGCGTGAAGCGCAGGGGTGAAGATTTGCGCTCGAACAGCGGCGTTCCATAATAATTTTCCAACGCGCGGATTTGGTGCGACAGGGCAGACTGAGTGAGGAACACCCGCTTGGCGGCCAACGAAACGCTGCCGGTTTCCTCAAGTGCCAGCAGGGTTTTGAGATGGCGCAGCTCGATGATGGAATCCATAATATTTCAGACGGCCTGTGCGGTTGAAGAACCAGTGTATATTAGAATAATTCATACGGCTGCGCAAACGGGCGGCGCAGAATAAAAGAACATACCGCAGGTTAAATAAAACCGGATCGGGTGGCGGGCTGCAGAGGGATATGATGCAGCAGCACGGGGGATGCTGTGTCTCGGCTCAATCGAGAACTTCTGCCGCCGCAACGGCACGGAATCTGTTTGCGCTGCCCGCGGTGCCTTTGTTTTTCGTTGTTGGGCATGGTTTCATGATGGAGGCGCAAGGCGGGTGCCGTATCGGCTTAGCGGGTGCCGTATCGGCTTACATTGAATCTGCTGAAGCCGGCCGTTTGCTATATCCGACCCGCATCCGCCAAAATGAGTGCGGGGCGGGGTGATGGTAAGGCACAACAACAGCAGGGCGGCCGGGCTGTTATGGTTTTAAAACGGGCCGGTCGAATACAGGGGTGTTTCAGACGGCCTGGCCTGTGAAAAATGCTAAAATGACGGCTTTGATATTCTTGGCGGCTGTTGCCGGCCGTCTGAAAAGCCATCGTGAATGCTGTAAACCACAACCCATTGCCTGACTGTTTTGCGCTGCCCGCTGCCGAAGAGTCGGGTGGCTGGAGCGTGTATTTGGTATTGTGCGGCAACGGCTCGCTTTATTGCGGCATCAGCAACCGCCCGCAGGAGCGGTTTGCGGCGCACGCTGCGGGCAAGGGGGCGAAATATATGCGCATTCACAAGCCCGTGGCGATGCGGCTGGTGTATGCCGGCGTGGCGCGCGCCGAAGCTGCGCGGCTTGAGGCGCGGGTGAAAAAACTCACCGCCCGGTGCAAACGCGAATTGTGGGCGGCGCTGCCGGATGTTCAGACGGCCTGAGTGAGGCCGGCGCTGCGCTTTGAAATCAGTGGCACAGGCTTTGCATACTTGCACTGTTTCCGGCCTGCCGCCTGATATGTGTTTTGGCAGTTCGGCTATAATCCAACCGTTATCCGTTTATGTGAAGCCTGAAGATAAGCCGGAACGCGCTGCGGTTTGATCCGCTGCCGCCGTATATCTGTGTGAATTGTAGCGAAGCCGTGCCGGCGGCACCCGGTGGGGTTTCGTTTGTAAAGAGGGTAAACCGATGAAGATAAAAGCTGTTTTATTGGGGCTTCTGCTGGCCTCGGTGTGCACCGTCAGCCTTGCGAAAAATGCTTTTGATAAGAAAAATAACGAATGCGAAGTGGTTTCCGAAAAAAGAACGGTCGTGGAGCAACCAGGAAATTCTGTTTGTTCCCAGCGTGAGGCAAACGCCGAGTCGTTTGCGGGTAACCATGATTGAGGCTGCTTACCGCAAGAAAAACAAGGATGACAAATCACGGCGGCAGCGGTTTGCGAAACCTAATTATTTGGTTTTGGCAAAACGCCCGCCGATTCCGCAGGGCGTGATTAACAAATCTTTCGGCTCCCGGGTCGGCGTGGGGCATTCTGAACACTCGGGGGAAAATACCGCAACGGGGGTGATGCACGTTCATTACCGCAGCGGCATCATCAATGAAAATATTTCGATGACGTTTACGGTGTGCAAACCCGATCAAAAATATGATTATGGGAAATATTTATGTGTGCCGCGCCATTAGGGACCCATAACAACACAACTATACTAAACGGCTTTTGATTTTGTATGGATTAACGGCATTAAGGAACCATTTAAGATGAGCGAAAACATACACCACAATGTTGATAGCGGCGAAATCGACAAATTCAGCCGGCTTGCCCACAAATGGTGGGACAAAACGGGCGAATTCAAACCCCTGCACGACATCAACCCGCTGCGTTTGGGCTATATCGACTCAATCGTGCGGCTGGCGGGCAAAACCGTGCTCGATGTGGGCTGCGGCGGCGGCATTTTGTCGGAAAGCATGGCCAAGCTTGGGGCGGGGAGTGTGCTCGGCATCGACATGGCCGAAAAATCGCTGCAGGCGGCGCAAGCCCATGCGCAGCAGCAGGGAGTGGGCAATATCGGCTACCGCTGTGTGCGCGTGGAAGATTTGGCAAAAGAGCGGCCGCACAGTTTCGATGTGGTAACGTGCATGGAAATGATGGAACACGTTCCCGACCCAGCCGCCATTGTGGCCGCCTGCGCCAAGCTGGTAAAGCCTGAGGGCACGGTGTTTTTTTCGACTATCAACCGTAACCCCAAATCATATCTGCACGCCATTCTCGGCGCAGAATATATTTTGGGCTTGGTGCCGCGCGGCACGCACGATTGGCAGAAATTCATCACGCCCGCCGAGCTGGCGCGCATGTGCCGGCAGGCAGGGCTGGATATTGCCGACACCAAAGGCATGGGCTACAACCCGCTCACTAAGGTTTACCGCCTGAACGGCAACACCGCTGTCAATTATCTGGCGGCCTGCAAACCGGTATTTCAGGCCGTCTGAAAACAAAAAACAGGCCGTATCAACGGCCTGTTTCGATAGCGAGGATTATTTTTTAACCACACGGGTGTAAACCGCGAGAATCACCACGGCGGCGATGGTGGAGGCAATCCAGCCGGCAGGCTGGCCTGCTTCATACCAGCCGGCGGCCTGCCCGGCCCAGCCTGCCAGCAGCGAACCGCCGATGCCCAGCAGCGTGGTCATGATAAAGCCCAAGTTGTCCTTGCCCGGGTGCAGCACTTTTGCCAACACGCCCACAACAAAGCCCACGATAATGGTGACTAACCAGCCCATAACATTCCTTTCGTATTATTCGGTTTGAATCGGTTGGAGCATTTTCAGCGCGGCAGTTGAAACCGCTTCGGGATATGTCGTCTGAAAATATTTTCCGCCCGCATCATACACAGCCCCGTAACGCTGCCGAGCCTGTGATTGCATTTCTTTTCATAACTATAAAATATTTTGAACACACGGCGCGGTTTTGGGGTGGAAATACAACAAAACGCAATACTTCGGCTATAATCACGTTAAACGTCTGCCAAACCGCCTGTGGGCGGTTTGTTTGCTTGGCAGGCTGCAAACGTTATATTTAACGTTATATTGAAAGAAAGAAAGAAGATTATGCCCCGTACCACAACCGCGCTCGGCGACCGGCAGACGGCTGTTTTATTGGCCATGCTGGTGGCGCTGATGCCGTTTTCGATAGATGCCTATCTGCCCGCGATACCTGCGATGGCGCAAAGCCTGGGGGCGGATATCCACCGCATCGAGCAGAGCCTGAGTATGTTTTTGTTCGGCGTGGCGCTGGGGCAGGTGGCGGGCGGTTCGCTCTCCGACATCAAAGGCCGCCGCATCATTGCTTTAACGGGGCTGTCGGTATACATCGCCGGCGTGGTGGGGCTGACCGTGGTTCAGACGGCCGAACAATTATTGTTGTTGCGGCTGGTGCAGGCGTTTGGTGCGGGCATGACGGTGGTGGTGGTGGGTGCCGTTGTGCGCGATAACTACGAAGGCCGCAAAGCCGCGCAAATGTTTGCCTTAATCGGCATCATCATGATGGCCGCTCCGCTGGTGGCGCCGATGTTGGGCGCGGTGTTGGAAAGCATAGGCGGCTGGCGGGCGGTTTTCGTGTTTTTGGGCGTGTATGCCGCTGCGGTGTGGGGGCTGCTCTACCGTTTTTTGGCCAAACCCGGGCGCACGGAGCCGATAGACCGCCGCATTTTCAGCGTGGCCGCCGGCCGCTACAAACGGGTATTGTCCAACACGCCCGCATTGGGCTATCTGTTTTTTCAGGCGTTCAGCTTTTCATCGATGTTTGTGTTTTTAACCGAATCATCGTTTGTGTATATGGAGCTCTACGGCGTTTCTGCCCATGCCTATGCGTGGATGTTCGGCATGAACATCATCACGATGGCCTTTTTCAACCGCATCACCGCCCTGCGTTTGAAAAGGGGCACCCATGCGCAGGATATTCTCCAATGGGGGATTGCCATTCAGCTTGCGGCCAACATGCTGATGTTTGCCTCGGTGCTGCTGCTGGGGCTGCCGCCGATGTGGTGGCTGGCGGGCTGCGTGATGTTGTCGGTGGGCACGCAGGGTTTGATTACCGCCAACACACAGGCTTGCTTTATGGCGTATTTCCGTGAAGAAGGCGGCAGCGCCAACGCCGTGCTGGGCGTGTGCCAGTCGGTGATAGGCGCTCTGGCGGGGATGCTCGCTACATGGCTGCACAACGGCACGGCCGCAGTGATGTCGGGCATGATGCTGTTATCGACACTGACCGGCATTTTTCTGCTGTGGCTGTGTTCGCGCGGGGCGTGGCTGCAAAACAAAGGCAGTGAAATGAAATAAACCCGAAGGCCGTCTGAAAACCGAAAAGGCAGGGTGGTTTCCCTTTTATGGCGCACGGCTTGTGTTTTGCGGGAAACGGCGGCTCTGCGGCTCTCGGGCGTGCCGGAAAACGGCACGGCGCTGCACGTTTCCCGCGTTGCCGGCCGCCTTTCAAAACCCCGAAGCAGGGTTGCAAACCAAAACCGAAAGTATGGGAACGCCGGGTTTTCTACACAGGCCGTCTGAAAACATTTGCCGTTTCAGACGGCCTTTGCCTATGCAGATTAATGTTAAAATCGGTTTCCTTATCTTATTCAGCCGCAACGGAAACGCTATGTCTGCCGACAACCCACTTTTGCCGCACCGCAACGCCATCGATGAAATCGATGCCGCCATTTTGCGCCTTCTGAACGAGCGGGCAGGACATGCCCGAGCCATCGGCGGGCTCAAAGGCACCGGCGCGGTTTACCGCCCCGAGCGCGAGGCTGCCGTGTTGCGCCGCATACAGGATTTAAACGCCGGCCCGCTGCCCGATGAGGCCGTGGCGCGGCTGTTCCGCGAAATCATGAGCGAATGCCTGGCGGTGGAACGGCCGCTCACCATCACCTATCTCGGCCCCGCCGGCACGTTTACTCAGCAGGCCGCCGTCAAACATTTCGGCCATGCCGCCCGCACACAAGCCTGTGCCACCATAGACGAAAGTTTCCGCCTGGTGGAAGCACGCCAGGCCGATTATGTGGTTGCACCGGTGGAAAACTCCACCGAAGGCAGCGTGGGCCGCGCGCTCGATCTGCTTGCCGTTACCCCGCTGCAGGCCTGCGGCGAAGTGGTATTGCGCATACACCACCACCTGCTGCGCAAAAACAGCGGCAGCATGAAAGGCATCACCAAAGTTTACGCACACGCGCAAGCACTTGCCCAATGCCATGAATGGCTGGGGCGCAACCTGCCCGAAGCGGTGCGCATTTCCGTGTCGAGCAACGCGGAGGCCGCCCGCCTGGCGGCCGAATCCGGTGATGAATCGGCGGCGGCCATCGCCGGTCAAACCGCCGCCGAGCTTTACCGCCTGGCCAAAGTGGCCCACAGCATTGAAGACGAGCCCAACAACACTACCCGTTTTTTGGTGTTGGGCCACCAAACTCCCGCGCCCACAGGGCGGGACAAAACCTCGCTGGTGGTTTCTGCGCCCAATAAAGCCGGCGCGGTCGGCGCCCTGCTCAAACCGTTTACCGAGGCCGGCATTTCCATGACCAAATTCGAAAGCCGCCCCAGCCGTTCGGGCTTATGGGAATACCTGTTTTTTATCGACATCGAGGGCCATAAAGACGAAACCGAAGTGCAGGCAGCACTTGCCGCGCTGGAGAAACGCGCTTCGTTTGTGAAAGTTATCGGGGCATATCCGACTGCGGTGCTGTGAAGGAGCCGCAAGGTTGCGCTGCGGGTTTCAGACGGCCTTATGGCCGGTGTTGGAAATCGATTCAAATTTAACTTGTATTATCAGGCAGCCGCCCGCTTTACAACCATAACAACGCCGGCCTGCCCGGTATGGATGGGAGCGGGCAGGCCGGCGCGCAGCGGGGAGCGGCAGATTCGGTGCAGGCAGGGAAAATCTGCCAACCTGCGCAAGGCGGCAGCGTGAGCGGCAGAAAGCCGCCTACGAAGCGTATGGCGAAAGATAAATATTTCAAACTGCCGTTTGATCTGCACCGGAATGGATAGCGGAAGCCAGGCCGCAACTCGGGCGGTCAGACAATGAAATGAAGCGGTGCGGATTCTTCGGGCTGAAGCGGCGCCGGCGGCTCTGCGCTATAGGCATAAGCTGCGGGGGCATTTTGCGCGGCCGGGGCGTGGGAGGCTGCGACACCGCTTGACTGTTCCAGCGCGGCAGCCAGTTTGGCTTCGGAGATTTTCCCTTCGAGCACATCGTTGCCGAATGTGCCGGAATCGAAAATGAAGCGGGAAACGGCGGCGTTTTTGCCGGTGTTCTGCCGTTCGATAATCAGTTTGTCGCTGCTGTTTGCGAGGCTGATTTCCCAGTTGGTTTGGCCAGCCAGCCACGGGTGGGCGGTGCGGGTGATGGTTAGGTCTTCGGGGGTGATGCCTGCGCCGAAACGCACGCTGTTGCTGCCTTCGGTGTCGGAAATCGTGTCTTGGCCGTAACCTTTGGCAAATATAAAGGTATCGTTGCCTGCGCCGCCGTAGAGCTGATCGTTGCCGCTGCCGCCGTCAAGTGTGTCGTGGCCTGAGTTGCCGTGCAGGATATCGTTGCCGCCGAGGCCGTTGAGCCTGTCGTTGCCTGTCCAGCCATCGATTAAGTTGTTGCCGCTGCTGCCGTTGATGGTGTTGCCGTTGATGTCGCCAAACAGAATGCCGCTACTCTCGGGGGTATCCTGCAAATCGAATTTGATGGTGTGGGTGGCATCGTTGGTGCGGCCGCTGCGGGCTGCGGTGCTGTCGTCAAATTTGAATTCGATGGCGGCTTCGGTGGCGCCGCGGTTGGGAATAAACACGAGGTTTTCGGTATCGAAATCGTGGAAGCGGCCTTTTTTCACCCATTCGATAATCTGGCCGTCTGAAGACAGATAGGCCAAACGCCCGCCTGTTACGTTTTCGATATCGAAGCGGTATTCGGCAAGCACGTTGTCCGGCCCCACGCCGAAATCTGCTTCGCTCATGCGGTAGCCGCTTTGGCCGTTGATGGTGATGGTTTTGCGGTTGCCGGTGATGCCGATGCGCTCGGCAAGTTCCCACGGGCTGAGGGTTTCACCGGCAAATTCGAAACGGGTGATGGCGAGGTTGGACTCTTCATCGGCGCTTTGGTTGTGGATGGTGAGTTTGTCGCTGCTGCCTTTAACGGCCATCTGCCAAATATTGGCGATGTTGCCGTCTGCCTGAACGGTGGCGGTGATGGTTAAATCTTCGGGGCGGATGTCTGCTCCGAAGCGCAGGGTGTTGGTGCCGATGGGGTCGGAAACGGTTTCTACGCCGGGGGTGCGGTAATCGATGATGGTGTCGTGGCCGTAGCCGCGGGCGAAGAAATAGGTGTCGTCTCCGTTGCCGCCTGCCAGCAAGTCGTTGCCTGCGCCGCCATCGAGATAATCATCGCCATCGCCGGGATCGGGGTAATAGCGTTCGCCCAAGCTGTTTTCAATCAGGCTGACGGCTTTGCCGCCGATTAATCTGTCGTTGCCTGCGCCGCCGTAGAGCCTGTCGCCGCCATCGCCGCCGATCAGCAGGTCGTTGCCGCCGTGGCCGGATAATGTATCGTTGCCTCCTCCTCCGGAGAGGAGGTTGTTGCCGTGGTTGCCGTTCAGCGTGTTGTTGCCGTTATTGCCGCTGCCGTTGAGGTTGCCGCTGCCGGTGAGGGCGAGGTTTTCTACATGGGCAGGCAGGGTGTAGCCCACGCTGCTGAACACGGTGTCGGTGCCGTGGTTTTCCAACTCGATTACGGTATCCCGGGTATTGTCCACATAATAGATATCATGACCGTTGCCGCCGTGCATGGCATCGGCACCGCTGCCGCCGTCAAGAATGTCGTTGCCGCCGTGGCCGTAAAGCGTATCATCGCCGGCCAAACCGAGCAGCCGGTTGCGGTTGTTGTTGCCGGTGAGCACGTTGGCTTGGCCGTTGCCGGCGGCGTTGATTGCGCCGTGCCCCACCAGTGTGAGGTTTTCTACATGATCGGGCAGGGTGTAGCTGACGCGGCTGTAGGCTGTGTCTGTGCCTTGTCCGGGTTTTTCGATGATGCGCTCCTGCGGATGCTCGATGTGGAATACGTTATCGGCAAAGTCGCCGTAAAACACGCCGGGTGTGCCGGTGGCGTTGGGTTGGCTGCTCATGATAGTCTCCTTGATTTGAATGGATATTAATGATGATATTCGGATAAGGTGCCGGATTGTGGTTTGGATTTTAGTGCCGGCAATGGGAATTTATTATAAAAAATGATTATATACAATATTTTAAATAAGATTATTGCCGGGGTGAAAACAGGGTCATATCCACCGCATGGGTTCATTTGAATTTGAATAACTAGCAGGAAGAGCTGTATGCGTGGGGCCGTCTGAAAAGCTGTGTTGTGCAGATTCTGCTAGAATATCCGACCAATCTTAAAGGAAACCGATTATGGCTTGCCCTTTGTGCGCCGCCGCCAACGAAGATGTGCTGCTGCAAACCGATAATCTGCGTGTGATCGCCGTACACGATGAAACCAACGCTCCCGCATTCTGCCGCGTTATCTGGCAGCATCACGTTGCCGAAATGACCGATCTGCAACCTGCAGAACGCCGAGAGCTGATGGAAGCGGTTTTCCGGGTGGAGGCTGCCATGCGCCGGGTGTTCCGGCCTGCCAAAATCAATTTGGCCAGCCTGGGCAATGTGGTGCCGCACCTGCACTGGCACATCATTGCCCGCTTTGATAACGATGCCAATTTTCCCGCCCCTGTTTGGCTGCCGGCCGTGCGGAAACCAGGAGTGGTGTTGCCGCAAGACTGGCCGCAGCAGATCAAAGCATTACTGTAATCCATACTTCAGGCCGTCTGAAAACGATATGAAAATCCATTGGCAGACTCAATAATTGCTGTAATCCACACTTTGCAGGCCGTCTGAAAATGTTTGCAGGCTTTCAGACGGCCTGCGTTGTGTGATACGGCTCAATGCCTTTAAAATATAGGACAACTCCGCCGGAATCCACTTTATTGCCGTTACGGCGCTGCTGCGTTTTGGCTCAAAGAGGGCGGTTTTGTCGGCCGCACGGCAGCAGAACCGGGTTCGCAATTGTTTGCGGCTTGCTGGTTTGGTTTTGCAAATAAAGTGGGCTCACTATCATATACGATCGTAATACGCATTCATCCGGCCGTCTGAAAGGGCGGCGCACACTAGGAATTTTTATGACTTGGCAACCTTCAAGACGCAATTTTCTGAAAGCCTCGGCTGCTGCAGCCGGAGCAGGCGTGCTTGCCGCCTGCGGCAGCGGCGGCACCGCCCGCCCTGCAGCTCAAGCCGGCAAAGCCCAAATCGTGCCGCCGAAAACCACCCGACCCGGCCGCAGCGGCGACAACATATTGCGCGTTGTTGCGCCATCGGGTTTTGCCGACAGCGCCGCCCGCTCCGAAACCGGACTCACCCGCCTGCATAACGCCGGGTTTGCCGTTACCAACCAGCAAGCCGCCTTCCGCCGCTACCAGCGTTTTGCCGGCACCGACAGTGAAAGGATTGCCGACTTTCAAGATGTGGCAGCAGGCCGCGTTGCCACCCCGAAAGTGTTGATGGGGCTGCGCGGCGGCTATGGAGCCATGCGCATTTTGCCGCACATTGATTTTGCCGCCCTCGGTGCCCGTATGCGAGAGCGCGGCACGCTGTTTTTTGGTTTCAGCGACCTATGCGCCGTGCAGCTTGCCCTGCTGGCCAAAGGCAATATGGCCAGCTTCGCCGGGCCGATGGTGTACAGCGAGTTCGGCAAACCCGCTCCCAGCATTTATACGATGGAATCGTTTATACGCGGCACCACCCATGCCGACAATACTATCAGCGTATATAACGTTCAGCGCCGCAGTGTCAGTGCCGAAGGCACGTTTTGGGGCGGCAATTTAAGCGTGTTGGCCTCACTCGCCGGCAGCACCTATATGCCCGATATTCGGGGCGGCATTCTGTTTCTCGAAGACGTGGGCGAGCAGCCCTACCGCATCGAGCGTATGCTTCAAACCCTGCATCTGGCCGGTATTTTGTCGAAACAGCAGGCCGTGGTGTTCGGTGATTTCCGTATGGGCACTATCCGTGATGTGTACGACAGCAGCTATGATTTCAGCACTGTGGTCAATAATGTCGGCCGAATTGCCAAAGTGCCTGTGCTGACAGGCTTCCCGTTTGGCCACATCACCAACAAAGCCACGTTTCCGCTGGGTGCGCATGCAAAAATCACCGCTGAATCCAACGGCGGCTATTCGGTCAGATTCAGCGGCTATCCCACACTCAACGCCGCCGGTTTGATGCTCGATACGCTGCTGCCGCCGCCGGTTCCCGCTTATCAGCCCGTGAATATCGTGGAAGACCCGGAGCAGGAGTAAGAGCCGGGGTGAACGTATTGCTTTCGCCTTGATTCCAATCACAATCTGCGCGTAATCTGTTTTACAAACTTCCGAAAACCGTCCCAGAAACTTGGTGGGGCGGTTTTTTACCGTGGGGAGTTGAAGGAATCTATTTTGAAGGGTAACTTCGGGGAAATGGGAATACATAGGGCAGGGAAAATAATTTTATTCGGCATTCTTGAGCGCCGGGGTGAGATGTTGATTGTTGCGGTGGATAAGGGCGGACAAAAGCTTGTTGGTTGTTGGAAAAAGAAAAATCATGTCCGACACACCGTTTGCCATGTAAAGAGCCATCACATATTAATGCCGGCGGCTTCACCCTTCTGCCTTATCCATTACTCTCGGCTGTAGCAGGGAATCAAAATCATATTTAACGGTATTGAAAAAATCCCCAAATCAGGCTGGATATATCTGAGCAGATGCAGCGTAATCGACCGAAAATTTTTCTGGCTGTTCTTGAAAGAACGCAAATCTAAATTTAATTTTGGCGCATCAAGAGAGCAGCTTGAAATATTGTGCAAATCAAATAATGTGGTATTCGGGGCTGACCCGGCGCAGTTTTTAAATGCTTCTCCCAAACCACTCTACTCTGCCGATAATGGCTACATCATCGGTCATATTATTGAGATTGATTTCAAACGCGGGGTAAGCCTCGTTGGCGGAAATCACATTCACGATTCCGCCGGGCATCAACTGCAAACGTTTGACCAATAGATTTTCATTTAGACGCAATACATAAAGACCATCGCGCGGCATGGTTTCGCCGTGATTGATCAAAATCGAATCACCATCGTTCAATACCCCTTCCATCGAGTCGCCTTTTACCGAAATGACCGAAAGATTTTTGGTATCGCGGGTTACATAATTTTCTATCCAATAACGGCGGAAAGCCATGCTGAACACAGGGGTTTCATCGCCCACCAAGCGGCCGTATCCGGCTGCCGCCTGGATATCGTAACGGGGCACGAATACAAATTCATCGATATTTACAGGGTTGCCTAAAGTGTCCTCGGCAGCGGAGGGCGTTGGCATGGCAGAGTTCGGAAACGGCTCACCTTCGCCCGTGAGCAGCCAATCTATACTGCAACCTTTTAATTGCTTGATTTTTTTTAGGGTTTCTGCTTTTGGTAGGCCGCCTTCGTTCCAAATACGGCTGAAACCCGCAATCGTCATATCGATATCTGCTGCAATTTTGGCCTGCTTGGCTTCGTTTTTCCAAAGAAAAGCCAATCTGTCTTTAAATGTGTTCATATGTTCCTTATCAAGTGTAGCTTTGCATACTAGCTTGTGATTCATTTACATTTTACTTTAGTTTTTCTTAAAATGTAAGATAAATTTTGAAAATAAATAAGAAAAAGTATTGCAATTTAAGATTTTGATAAGTAACATTCTTCTATACTTAATTTTTTTTCATAAACTGATTTATTTAAGCAAATGTTTACCTTCTGAGTTGGAATGGTTGTTTGGTTTTGTTTAGCAGGTTTTACATAAACCGCAAAGCAGCTGAATAAAATCTTAGCAAGTCCGGCCGGCAGGGAAAGGAGCGAAATCATGCAAAGCACGCAACGCAAAGGTTTGGTGTTGGTCAGCACATTGGCCGCAATGGCTGCAGCATTCTCTTCCGGCCACACGGAGGCCCAATCCGCCGAAATGCCGCTGTCGGAGTTGGGCTGCGATAAATTGAATGTATTGCGAATCACGCAAATGAACGGTAAACAACAAGTTTTTGCACGCGAATGCGCCGCTGCAGAAGCCGCCCAAGCATGGGAACAGTCTTACGGCGCACTTGACTCCGAAAGTTTGATTGCGAGTGTGATATACGAATAGCGGGTTAAACCGTTGGGCTGAAACAACACCCGGTGATAACGGTTAAAATGCCTACAGTTTTCGGTAGAAGGTTTTACCGGTGTTTCCGCTCCGGCCGTATGAAATCTGCGTTTCACGGTGTGGATTGCTGCAAGCCGCCAACAGGCAGGCCGGCGCGCTAGAAATCAAAATTTCGGCAGATATGGGTAAACTCATGATAAGGCTTGGTAATGTGTAAATGATAAAACTATCGTTCTGCCAATCTTTGTTGTCTTTGTCCAAAAAATTTCCCGGCAATATGGATACAAGATGAGGCTGCCATCCTAAAAATCGGGAATCACAGCCTTGTAAAATTATTATTTTTATATAAATCAATATTTTATATAAAAAACTTTTAACCCGCCTTGAGCCGTCTGCATTTACAAAACTTGACCCTGAATGCAGTTTGCAGTATAGTCGGACACCAAATTTACTGCCGATTTGATACAGCTTGCGGGCGTTAAAACAGCTAAAGCGTAGGTTGCACTTTGCACCCATCTGTTTGCAATAAAGCCCGCTGTGTTATACATCGGGCTTTATTGTTTTGGATAACCTTATGATTAGTTTGAACAATGTTTCCAAGCGCTATCAAAACCGCGATAAAACATGGTTTACCGCCGTAGAGCCGATTTCACTGCAAATTGAAGCGGGCGAAATTTTCGGACTGATGGGCTACTCGGGTGCGGGCAAATCCACGCTGTTGCGTCTAATTAATCTGCTCGAGCGTCCCGACACCGGTACGGTAACGGTGGGCGGCCAAGAGCTGACGGCGTTAAGTGCCGTCCAGCTGCGCCGGGTGCGGCAGAATATCGGTATGGTGTTTCAGCAGTTTAACCTGCTCTCCAACCGCACTGTGGCCGACAATGTGGCTTTTCCGCTGGAAATTGCCGGTTGGCCGTCTGAAAAAATTCAGGCGCGGGCGGCGCAATGTTTGGAAATTGTCGGGCTGGAAAACCGTGCCGGACACTATCCAGCCCAGCTTTCAGGCGGTCAAAAACAGCGTGTGGGCATTGCCCGCGCGCTCGCTCCCAACCCTCAGGTGATCCTGGCCGATGAGCCAACCTCCGCGCTCGACCCTGCGACTACCCGCAGTGTGTTGGAATGTTTGGAAGACATTAACAAACGCTTTAATGTAACCATTGTTATTGTTACGCACGAGATGAGTGTATTGCGCCGCCTGTGCGACCGCGCGGCTCTGCTGCATCAGGGCAGATTGGTGGAAACCGTGTGTGTCAATAACAACCAAATCCACGCCCAATCCGAAATCGGGCGCGAACTGGTGCAGGAGGATTAAGATGGGCGGCTTAACTTTTTCGCAAGCCTTGGAAACCATTGGCCGTATGCGCGGTGAAATCTTGCAGGCCTTATGGGAAACCTTCGTAATGGTGGGTTTGTCCACCACATTTGCCGCCGTATTCGGCACCTTTTTGGGTGTGCTGCTGTTTGTTACCGCCAACCGCCAACTGTATTACAACCGCCCCGTCAATCTGGTGTTGGACAATCTGGTTAATCTGATGCGTGCGTTTCCGTTTGTGATTCTGATGATTGCGATGATTCCCGCCACCCGGGCCATTGTCGGCAGCACTATCGGCCCGGTTGCCGCTTCGTTGGTGCTGAGTGT
This sequence comes from Neisseria musculi, assembly GCF_014297595.2. Classification (NCBI taxonomy): domain Bacteria; kingdom Pseudomonadati; phylum Pseudomonadota; class Betaproteobacteria; order Neisseriales; family Neisseriaceae; genus Neisseria; species Neisseria musculi. The sequence continues at coordinate 2,561,835 of NZ_CP060414.2, forward strand.
TTCCGGCCTGTTTTATTTTGCCCGCTTGGTTGAGCAGAATCTGCGCGAAGTGCCGCGCGGTGTGATTGAAGCCGCCATCAGTATGGGCGCGGCACCAATGGAGGTTGTCCGCAAAGTGCTGCTCAACGAAGCCCGTGCAGGCATGGTGTCGAGCATTACCGTATTGGCCATCGGCCTGCTTTCATACAGCGCGGCGGCGGGCATGATCGGCGGTGGAGGCTTGGGCGATTTGGCCATCCGCTACGGCTACTACCGTTACCAAACCGAAGTCATCATTTTTATCGTAGCCATTTTGGTATTGCTGGTGGTGGTGATTCAGGGTTTGGGCAATCTGATTTCACGCAGTATCGACAAAAGATAAAATAAAATTTCGGTATCGGCCGTCTGAAAACGGTCAAACCAAATTTGACCAGCGGAGCCGGGCTTTGCGGTGCGGCAAAACGCATTGTTCAGGAAACAAGGGCGGGGTTCTAACCCGGAACGGAGTGCCGGGCGCAAGAAAGTAGAAAGTTGTTTCCCTTCAGGAAAATACAGGAAAAATGCACCTCCGCATCTTTAATAAAACAGCAAGATACACATACAGGACTGTATTTTGAAAACGGCAAACCGGCCGAAAGAGCAGCCTCCGGCTGAGCCGGCCGGCCAAACAGAATGGAAGATAGTGATAAAACTGCAAGATCAGGCCGTCTGTGTTTTCCGTACCATGCGTTTGAGTTTTGCTTTCTGCCCGGCGGTATGCCGCACCCGTACAGGCAGCACAAGGCTTTTCCCTGCTTGCAGATGCCCCCGGCAGTTTGGGTTTGAGCACAGTCCGGCCTTTAGCCGCAGGCGGGAATAAACTGCATTCCTTATTGGGAATAAGCGGTAGATGCCGTATTTGAAAATTCAATCCGAGGCCGTCTGAAAAGATATTCAGACGGCCTCGGAAAGAAAAATATTTTACGATGCTTTAACATTCATAATAGTGTGCCTACGATATTGCCCTGCACATTTTTAAGTTTGAAAAGTGTTTTCCAAAACTCTTTAAATGCTTGAAGTTTCGCTGTTTACGGCAGTAGAATCCGAATTTGTCCGAGAGATGCAGCCATTCAGAATCAGGCGAAAAGGGTGATGCCGGGCTGTATGCCCAATATCTTTTCGGGCCAATCTAGCACCGCCGGCAAGGTTGGCGGTATTTCAATTATCAGGAGACTTTGATGACTGCAATCCCTTTATTCAAAACTTTTTCAGCTGCCGCATTGGCCTTGATATTGGCCGCCTGCGGCGGGCAGCAGGAAAGCGTGTCTGCACAGGTTTCGGCTTCGGAAGCTGCCGCACCAGAAAAACAGGAAATCGTGTTCGGCACTACAGTCGGCGATTTCGGCGATATGGTAAAAGACCATATCCAGCCTGCATTGGAGCAGAAAGGCTATAAAGTCAAGCTGATCGAATTCACCGATTATGTACGCCCCAATCTCGCGCTGGCCGAAGGCGCTCTGGACATCAACATTTTCCAGCACAAACCATATTTGGACGACTTTAAAAAAGAACACAAACTTGATATTACCGAAATTTTCCAAGTGCCCACCGCTCCGCTGGGCATCTACCCGGGCAAACTGAAATCTCTGGATGAAGTGAAAGACGGCAGCAGCGTTTCCGCGCCCAACGACCCTTCCAACTTCGCCCGCGCCCTCGTGATGCTCAACGAGTTAGGCTGGATCAAGCTGAAAGACGGCATTAATCCATTAACCGCGTCTAAAAACGACATCGCAGAAAACCTGAAAAACATCAACATTGTCGAACTGGAGGCCGCCCAACTGCCGCGCAGCCGCGCCGATGTGGACTTTGCCATCATTAACGGCAACTACGCGATGAGCAGCGGCATGAAGCTGACCGAAACCCTGTTTCAAGAGCCCAGCTTCGCCTATGTGAACTGGTCTGCCGTCAAAACCGCCGATCAAGACAGCCAATGGGTAAAAGACGTAACCGATGCGTATAACTCTGATGAATTCAAAACCTACGCCAAACAGCGTTTCGCCGGCTATAAATACCCCGCATCATGGGGCGGACAAGCCGCTGCCGGCGCCAAAGCCGAAGCAACTTCCGCCGCATCGGCCGCCGAATAATCTGCTATTTGCTCTATCAAACGCCTTCCCCGCAACGGAAAGGCGTTTTTTACGCGGTGGTTTTACTCAGATTAAAATGCAATTAAGAAGATGGTGTTTAGGTATTTCAGACGGCCTCAACGAGTTTTAGATGTAGAAAACACTAGAGTATAAGGAGTTTAAAATTAAAAAAACATCAATCACTACTCCATTTATCGGTTGCTGCCGATACCATTTCTTGGCAGTTCAAGCTGTACAGGTCGTTCAAGGCACCGCACCATCTGCCGAATAACGATCGTGGCTGTCCAAAAACAAAGCCGCGTCGTCTTACGTGTGCCCATAGGTTGCTTTCAGATTTTGGTAACGGTTGGTTCCCCAAACTCCTGTGGGGGGAGAGATACAAACCGATGGTGCTGAAAAACCGTAATCTTTATTGGGAGATAAGTGGAATATCGACCATAATGCTTTTCCTCTTAGGTGTTTGTTTATCCGATAAACACATGATGCTGTATCTTGCAAAAAGAGTCGGCCAATCCTAGCGCGTAGTTAAGGCAGATGCAAAAAAATTCTGTTTGTGTGAACTATCCCCAAAAAAGTTGGACAGCTTAATCAATCGACTCCCAAAGCCTGAATCCTGTATGGCACAGAACTCAATCCTTTTCATTCCAATTAACCCCATTATGATTGCAGTAACGGATAGATTCGCGCAAAGCCGCTTCCGGTTCGGCAGCGGAAGCGTATTTGCGCGTATGGAAACATTCCGACTTTAACATGCCGGAGAAGCTTTCCACGGCCGCATTGTCCAGACAGTTTTCCTTACGGGACATGCTCTGCACTAATCCTTTGTCTTTTAACTGCTTTTGATAAAAATCCATCTGATACTGCCAACCTTGGTCAGAATGCAGTATCGGTTTTTCAGACGGCCTTATATATTGCACCCCAACAAAAGGGGTGTATTTTTACATTCTACTCCTTTACAAATCGGAACAACCGACTTTTGAAAGGGGGCTCAAATGTCATCAGCCTGCCGTACCATCACGCCCGAACCCGAACGTTTTCCCAAATCCTGCACCGTCCGCGTATTCCGTGAGTCGAACCATGATTGCTTTGCCTGCAAACCGTCAATTTTCCTATACGAAACCCTGTCCCGCCTAATAAAACCCTGTCCGGAGCCGACACATTCGGGCGTATGGCCGTTAAGAAACTGATTGACTGTTATGATGGCAAAAGCGGGGTTTTAATTATAATAATTTTATTAATTTATTGATTATTTAAGGATTCGTGAGATGAGAAATATTTATGTGCGTATTGGTAACTCCGACCGTCCGACTTTGTGCGAAGTTGCTACCTATGACAAAGGCAGGCTGGCGGTTCGGAAAACCGGAAAAGATGGAATTTATAGCGAACTTCCGACCAGAACGGCCAAAAGCCTGAAAGATGCTGTTAAGCAGGAGCAGCGTATTTATACGATGATGTTTCAGCTTAAAACACATAGGCCGTATAGGGGTTTTGAGATGGCGTGCAGAACGTACGGAACCAAACCCGACCCCGCCCGTTTCGGCGGCGGTTGGAATCTGCAGCTAATCGAAGCCGGAAAAATCATGCTCACAAAAAACGAACCTGCAAACCCATGCCCGCATGGTTTTGGGTTTGCCGGCCAAATCCATCACGATTTGGCTTTGCCGGCCTGCAAATTAGGCGGCCAATCTTGGATTGAAGCGGGGGGTGTGTCCATGAGTACCCGCTGCTGCCCCGAATGCCGCCAGTACCGCCAAACGTCCGCTTTTTCGGGCGTTTTGGGCTGCGTCTGTGATGTATGCGCCGTAGCGGCGCAAAGCGCGAAGCGCGGCGCGCTTTCTTGTCTTAATAGTAACAACTGCATCGGGAATCATGCTGCAGGCATGAAAGGCAGTAAAAACAAGCAATTGCCAAAATTTCATGAAAGGTTTGAAAGCGAAGCGGCAAAAGAGAGCGCAAAACTGAATGTGTTTTCGACTTCGCACAAGAAATCTGCAACCGCGTTGGAATTAAACGTACACCAATTCATACAAACATTTGGCCTAAACCATGTCGGCTTTTTAACTCTAACCTTTGCCGATGACGTGCAGGACGTAAAAGAAGCCGGCCGCCGCTTTCACAGTCTGCGCACAAACTTTCTGAGTAAACATTTCAAACACTGCATCTGCGTGTATGGGCGCACCAAGAAAGGCCGTATTCACTTCCACCTAATCGTAAACACCCGTGAAGATATACGGCGAGGGCTGAACTTTGCCGCCGCCCGTGGCTACCAAAGTGCCAACCCCGCATTGCGCCGGCTTTGGAAGCGGATACGCGAAAACGTGGGCAGATACGGTTTCGGCCGCGCCGAACTGCTGCCGGTCAAAACCAACAGCAAGGGTTTGTCGCATTATGTCGCCAAGTACATTGCCAAGCATATTGACAGTCGTTTTCCCGAAGACAAGGGCTATAGGCTTATCCGCACCACCATTGACAAAAAAAGCCTTTGGAAGATTGCCACATCAAACTTTTCGTTCCGCTCTGCCGGTTCGGCCCGATGGCGGCGCAAGCTGCAAAACCGGGGTGTGGCCGTTGGGCCGTATCTCAAAAGATATGCCGTTGAAGTCAGGGGATTGGTGATACCCGATATAACCGAAGAGAATTACAACATCGTTTTAAGTGAAACCATCAGCCCCAAATGGGCATTTTTGAACCGCGGAATTATCGGAAAGCGGCCTTAAGAAAGGAAAAGCCATGAGCAACAAAACCCCAACCCCGCAGCCGCCCGTTCAAGGCATTTACATGACCGCCGCCTTTGACCACCGCATGATGGTGAGAGAGCGCAAAAACGATGACGGCAGTTACAGCAAAACCAACTCTTGACCGTGCGCGTATTCCCGTGTGCTTTTAAAGACCACGTTTACTACTCTGACGAAAGCTGAACAAAGATTCAGGGCCTGGGCGGTGTGCCTTGAATTGACCCTTTAAACACTGCCAACCTGTTTTTACTTACTAAACTTTGAAAGGAAAAAATCATGAAAAACCTGAAAGACAAAATGTACAAAGGCTTGGCCGTTGCCACAATGGCCGCCATGCCTGCCGTTGCATTGGCCGATGATGCCAATCTGCTGGAAACCATCAAAACCGAAATCAGCGGTTTGAAAGCAGGCGTTTTGGCGATTGGCGCGGTGGTAGTGGGCATCTCTATTGCCTTTGCGCTCGTGCGCATCGGCAAACGCGGTGCAGACTCTGTAGGCTAAGGTGCAGTCATGGGTTATCAGGTAGGCCGAATCTGCCATCAAACGCATGAAGAAGCAACAAACGCCGTGATGACCCAAGTTGTGCCGACAAAATACGGCAATCAGGTAAAAGTGCCGTCAAAAATTACTCAGACGGCCTGTGCCGCAATTATTGCGGGTGCAGTCGGCAGTGCAGCTTCAAAGGCCGTTGATATTTATTCTGAACAATTGGGAAGTTCGATTAAACAAGGTAATGACTTGGGTGCCGCGCATCATGCCGTTATGACGGCAGGAGCCACATTGGATAATTTGCCGGGGGTGGTGCGATTTCTTCTGTTGCCAAGGGTATCGGGCGCGGTCTCGGTACGTTGCCGTCTGAAAACGGCAGCGGTTTGAGTTTATCCGATTTGGGTGTGGAATTGAGAAAATCTGCCTCAGCCGCCGCCCAATCAGCGGCAGAAACTGCGGGAATTGCGGGGTTTGGGGCAGCGCCCCATAAAGGCATAAAGCCCCCGACTTCGCAAGTACGGCCGATGTTCAAAACATGTCCCAAAGATTGAAGCGGGGGCTTACCCCAATCATCAAGCTTGAACACTATCTAAGGCGCAAAGCCCGCATTGATAAGGTAAAACACCATGTACTTGGGAATAGACGTGAGCAAAGTAACCATAGACTGCCGTCTGATTTCAGACGGCTTTTTTTACGAACACCGATTCGGAAACAGCCCCACAGGTTAAGCCGAGCTGAAAGCATGCTAAACGGCCATAACGCCAACCCAAGCCTGCACTGCTGCTGCGAAGCAACGGGAACCTGCTATAGACCGCCGGCCGAATATCTCAACAGCCATTACAAAATGAGCGTGGACAACCCAAGAAAAATAAAAGGCTTCGCAAACGCCGTATTGCAAAGAAGCAAAACCGACAAACAAGACGCAAAACTCATCGCCCGCTACTGCAAGGCCATGAACCCCGAAACATGGCAGCCGCAGCCGTCCGAACAAAAACAGCTTCAGGAACTGACCCGCTATATAGCTCGCATCAAAAAACAACGGGCGGCAGAACTGACCAAGTATCAAACAGCCCCCAATTACTTGAAACGGCACATAAAGGCAACGATAGACTACTTGAGCCGCTATTTGCAGACGCTTAAAAAAGACTTGCAGAGCTTTTACAAAGCCAATCCCGATTACGACAAAAACCGCCAACGCCTGAAAACCATCACAGGCATAGGCGAAAACACCGCCGCCGTTTTGCTCTCGACCATAACATCACGCTTTGATACCGCTGCCCAACTGGCCGCCTATTTCGGTTTGGGTCCAAAACGGCATCAGCCGGGAACAAGCGTAAACGGCAAAGAACGGATTTCAAAGGTAGGCAAGTCCGACTTAAGGGCAGCCCTATACATGCCCGCATTGGCCGCCTACCGCATGAACGCCTTTCCCGCCTTTATCGGCCGTCTGAAAGCCGGGAAAAAACCGCCGAAACTCATCTATTGTTGCAATTATGCGAAAGCTGGTAACCATCGCTTTCTACATTTTGAAAAACCAAACGGAATACGACAAAACCCGTTACGGATTAACAGCATAAATTAACAATACCAAACAGAAAAATGCCCTACAAAAGCAGGGTACGGCTTGGTTGTTGCCGAAAGAATACATCAACGGCATTGACACTTGCACATACTATCTTGATTGCTTAAATGCTTCTTTCAATATCTTACCGACCGAATCGACAGCGCCGGGTTGTGGGATTCAGCAACCGATGATTTCTCCGTTAAACCAGTCCGTCAGCGGCAACAGTTGCGCTTTTCCCCACCGGCATCGAATCCGGCAACCGATGATTGCCTTGTTGAACCAATCCATCAGCGGAGAAAGATACAACTTTTCTCCCGCATTATTGAGCTCCGTGGCAGCCCTTACCCGTTTCCCATTTGGCTTTTCCGCCTTGAAACGGCGTTGCAGGATAGCGGCGTAACGTTGCCGGCCTCTTTCGAACGGGCGATGGACGGCATTGACTCCACCGTGCTGCCGCCCCGGCCCGACACCACCTTAAGACGGCCTGTGTCTGCTTGCGGTATCGGTTCGGGAAGTTAAAATAGTGATTCCGGTATTCCCAAGCATGGCGGCAAGGTTATACGGTCATAACGAATAATGCTCAAAAGAAAGTTGGTTCCCTGTTATTGCAGGGAAAATTATACCTGACAGTGTAGTTTATACGGACAATTTATGCAATTAAAATATGTTGGATGTCGGCAGATTCAACCACCGGATAAATCACAGCAGTTTGTCAACCTACAAAAACATATTAACGGCATTGGAAATTTTTAGAATTAGTCAAAATGCTATTTGTGTAAGTTCAATGGCATTACTAAAGCCCATTTCAAGCTGTATTTGAATAATGTGAACGATGTTTAACAACATTAAAATAAAATCTCAATTATCTTTTTAAAAGAATTGATAAGAGAATTTGACCTGGTTATCTAAGACAGTCTCTAAAGATTTTGTAGTGTGGAGGCAAATTAGATGCTGAAAAATCCTAGGCCGTCTGAAAGTTTTTTCAGACGGCCTGTTGGTTTAAGCTATTTCAAACTTAAATAATGCCTTGGGTTTGGGTTTGTTGGGTGATTTGATCTTGGCTCACAGAAGCATAGGATGTATCGATACCGTAGCTGTTGAGTACTTTATCGATAGCGGTGCTGTTCCATACGGTGCCGTCATCAAATTTAAACTCTTCGATGCGGTAGGCCGCACTTTCAAACCAATTGCTCACAGTTAACGAATCTTGACCGCCGGCTTTGATGGTTAAATCGTTGCCCGAGCGGGCAAAGCTTAAGTCGGAAATCTGGAGGCCTTGCCAAAATTCAAGTACATCATGGTTACACGGATCGGTATCGTAATCACAGATTACATCATGACCATAACCTTTATTGAACACATAGGTGTCGTTGCCGACGCCGCCTTCAAGATAGTCGTTGCCGGCACCGCCATCAAGCCAGTCGCCGCCGCCTTTGCCGATCAGACGGTCATCACCATCCATGCCGCGCAATTCATTATTGCCGCCGTTGCCGATAATTTCGTTGTTCAGGCTGTTACCGGTTCCGTTCAGATTGGCCGTACCCATCAGAATCAGGTTCTCAACATTATCCGGCAATTCGTAATCGATATAGGTGCGAACGGTGTCGGTGCCCTCGTTGGCATGCTCAACTACGCAATCTCCTTTCTGCTCAACCAGATATACATCATTGCCGAGACCTCCGTACATGATGTCGTTGCCTTCTCCGCCATTGAGGTAATCGTTGCCTGTGCCGCCGTAGAGCGTGTCGTTACCTGACTGGCCATACAGCGTATCGCCGTTGTCATTTCCGTAGATGATGTCGTCTCCTGCACCGCCGTAGATCACATCTGCACCGGCATGACCGTAAATTTTATCAGCTTTATCAGTACCGTAAATGGTGTCTTTTTTCTCGGTACCGTGAATTTGGCCTATTTCGTTGGGTGTGCCTTTAATAATATTACCGGGATTTTTATCGATGCCGCCGAAACTGTTGTCGGGATTGGCATTGTTATCCTTGCAATCAATGCAGTCGTCTTTCGGCTTGGGCTCGGGTTTCGGCTCAGGCTTGGGCTCGGGTTTCGGCTCAGGCTTGGGCTCGGGTTTCGGCTCAGGCTTGGGCTCGGGTTTCGGCTCAGGCTTGGGCTCGGGTTTCGGCTCAGGCTTGGGCTCGGGTTTCGGCTCAGGCTTGGGCTCGGGTTTCGGCTCAGGCTTGGGCTCGGGTTTCGGCTCAGGCTTGGGCTCGGGTTTCGGCTCAGGCTTGGGCTCGGGTTTCGGCTCAGGCTTGGGCTCGGGTTTCGGCTCAGGCTTGGGTTCGGGTTTCGGCTCGGGTTTCGGATGAGGCTTAGGTTTCGGGAAAAGTTCGATAATCGGAGGTTTGGGTTTCGGGAAAAGTCCGATAATCGGAGGTTTGGGTTTCGGAACAAATCCGATAATCGGAGGTAGGGGTTTCGGAATAAATCCGATAATCGGGGGTAGGGGTTTCGGAACAAATCCGATAATCGGGGGGATAACAGGCGGGCAATACCAGTTACCGATTCCTTTATCCTTGCCGCCCCAGCCGTAGTGGCCCTTGCCGCCCCAGCCGTAGCTCTTGCCACCGCTGAAACCTTTGAATGAATGTGTCATTGTGCACTCCTCATGCTGTTTCATGTTAAAAAACTGCCCGCACCAAACCGGTAAATTTGATACAGGCAACTGCTAAGATCTGCACTTTTATTTTAGTTCAGGTTTAAATCAGGCGGTTACATTCCAATCGAGTGGCATTTATTTAGAATAAATGGCAATGTATTAACTTATTTGAGTATTATGATGTTTATTTTGTGGTGTTGGTGAGGGGGAGTGTACGGTTGAAAATCAGGCGGTGTTTACAGGCTCCTCACGGCGCAGCAGGGTAATGAGGCCGGTAATGCGTTGTTTCATTTCGCGACGGTCGACAATTTGGTCAATGGCACCTTTTTCAAGTAGAAATTCGGCGCGTTGGAAGCCTTCGGGCAGGGTTTCGCGCACGGTCTGTTCAATGACGCGGGGGCCGGCGAAGCCGATTAGGGCGTTGGGTTCGGCCATCACGATGTCGCCCAAAAAGGCGAAACTGGCGGATACGCCGCCCATAGTCGGGTCGGTAAGCACTGAGATAAAAGGCAGGTTTTTTTCGGAAAGCAGGTGCAGGACTGCGCTGGTTTTGGTCATCTGCATCAGTGAGTTGAGGCCTTCCTGCATACGCGCACCGCCGGATGCGGCCACACAGATGAAGGTGCAGCGATCGGCTGCGGCACGGCGCACGCCTTGTACAAAACGTTCGCCTACCACCGAACCCATCGATCCGCCGATAAAGCGGAATTCAAAAGCGGCTGCAACAACGGGCAGGCCGTTCAGCGTGCCTTTCATAACCACCAACGCATCGTTTTCGCCGGTGGATTTTCGGGCGGCGGTGAGCCGTTCGGGGTATTTTTTGCTGTCTTTGAATTTCAGTATATCAATGGGTTTGACGTTGGCACCGATTTCTTCGCGACCGTTTTCATCTAAGAGAATGTTGAGGCGTTCGCGGGCGGAAAGGGCGTTGTGGTGGCTGCATTTCGGGCATACTTGCAGGTTTTGTTGCAGCTCGGTCGAATAAAGGGTTGCGGCACACGAAGGGCATTTGTGCCACAGGCCTTCGGGCACACTGGATTCGTTTTTGCCGGCACGCTTGATTTTCGGAGGGAGGATTTTGTCTAACCAGCTCATGTTTGCTCCTTGGTTGGAAAGATTTTTTCAGACGGCCTGTGCAACGGCGTTTTTGAGTTGTTTCACCAACGCGCCGACAGCTTCGGCTTCACGGCCGGCGTTGTTTTTGATTTCCTGAACAATGCGGCTGCCCACGATGACGGCATCGGCAACAGCGGCGGTTTTGCCGGCGTTTTCAGCATTGCTGATACCGAAGCCTACACCGATGGGCAGGTCGGTATATTTGCGTAAAATCTTGATTTTACGCGAAACAGCTTCGGTATCTAACTGTGCGGAGCCGGTTACGCCTTTGAGCGACACATAATATACGAAACCGCCGGCGAGCCTGCCGATGGCGGCCATGCGTGCTTCGCCGGTGGTGGGGGCGGCCAGAAAAATGCAGTCCAAGCCGTTTTGCCGCAGGGCGTGGTGCAGCGGGGCGATGGTTTCGATGGGCGAATCTACGGTTAATACGCCGTCAACGCCTGCTTCGGCGGCGGCACGGGCAAATTGGGCATAGCCCATTTTATGCACGGGGTTGAGATAGCCCATCAATACCACGGGGGTGGTCGGGTTGGTTTGGCGGAATCCGCGCACCACTTCCAACACGTCTTTCAACGAAACGCCTTGCGCCAAGGCGCGTTCGGCAGCACGCTGGATGGTGGGGCCGTCTGCCATCGGATCAGAAAACGGCACGCCCAGTTCGATTAAATCGGCACCGTTGGCAACCATGCTGTGCATGATCGCGAGCGTGGTGCCGAGATCGGGGTCGCCGGCGGTGATATACGGAATCAGGGCTTTGTTATTGCCCAACGCGTTAAAGGTTTGCTGGATTCTGCTCATGGTTCGGAATGCGGCAGCCCGGCTTTCAGACGGCCTGAAAATAAGGAATCATAAAAAAACAAGTATAACATTGCTTTGATTTTGCCTGAACGATAATTTATCCGAATCTGCGCGCCGGGCAAAATGCAGGCAGCGCAGATTGTGCTTTCAATATTTCTTATTTTTCATTTGGTTGGGGAGTGTAGTCAGAAAGCGTTGCGGCGGTATTTTTGGTTAAAATCTGCATCTGCGGCGTTCAAAATGCTCGCAAGATGTTCAATCTTACTGCGCTTTTTGCCTGGCATCTGCGGATTTTTCCTCAAAAAACCGCTTCACAAGCATTCTGACTATACTCCCTAAGATGAAGATGCCGGATTCGGGGCTGTTTTCGGGGGAGGCGGTTATCCACCGTTTTGCGCGTAGGCGGCAAACTCGGCCTGCTTGGCTTTGGCTCTGCCCGAATCGATGGCTTCGGCAGCGGCCTGAATACCGCTTGCCAGCGAGTCGGCCACATTGCCCGCATACAGGCAGGCCGCTGCATTGAGCAGCACGATATCGCGCGCGGCTCCGGGCTCGCCGGCCAAAACGCGGTTCATCATGGCGAGCGATTCGGCACTGTTGCTGACACGTATGCTGTCGAGGTTGGGGTAGGTGGCCAGGCCGAATTGCCCGGGGGAAATATCGTATTCGCTGATGGTGCCGTGATGCAGCTCGGCCACACGGGTTGGGCCGGTAACGGTGATTTCGTCTAGGCCGTCGCTGCCGTGTACCACTAAAACGTGTTGCGAGCCGAGTTGCTGCAACACGCGCGAGAGTATGCCGCACAAGTCGATGTGGAACACGCCGAGCAGTTGGTTGGGTGCGCCTGCGGGGTTGGTGAGGGGGCCTAAAATATTGAAAATGCTTCTGAAGCCGAGCGAGCGGCGCACAGGGGCGACATGGCGCATGGCGCTGTGGTGGTTGGGGGCAAACATAAAACCGATGCCGGTATGGTCGATGCTGCTGCCCACCTGAGCGGGCGTTTGGTTGAGGTTTACGCCCATTTCTTCCAGCACGTCTGCCGCGCCGCTGGATGACGACACCGAGCGGCCGCCGTGTTTGGCCACTTTTGCGCCGGCTGCGGCGGCTGCAAACATGGCGGTGGTGGAGATGTTGAAGGTTTGGGCACCATCGCCGCCGGTGCCGACAATATCGACCAAATGGTCTGGGTCGCGCACGGGCACGGGGGTGGCAAACTCGCGCATCACGGCGGCGGCGGCGCTGATTTCGGACACGGTTTCCACTTTGATGCGCAGGCCGGTGAGAATGGCGGCCAGCTGCTCGGGCGGCACCTGCCCGCTCATAATCTGGCGCATCAGCGCGGTCATTTCGTCATAAAAAAGCTCGTTGTTGCCGATCAGGCGGGCGATGGCCTGCTGGGGGGTAATCATGACACGTTTCCTTTATATCCGGGCTTTCAGACGGCCTTGTGTTTGCGCTCGAGCCGTCTGAAAAGGAGGGCGGGAGCCTGTGCAACTGCGGCGTATTGCTTTTTGCCGATAGCTTGCGCAATCACGGCGCAGGGCTTGCCGTTATTGTGTTCAGACGGCTTGATGCGGTGTTCGGGCCGTCTGAAAACGGGCGGCGGCACGGGCGCAAACGCAGTGCGCTGCTTTTCACCGCTCCGTCAGCTTTTCAGACGGCCTCTGCCTGCATCGGCGGCCGTGTGAAAATGGAAGCCGGGTTGGTTGCAAAAGCCCGTCTGCTGTGCGTGGAACAGTTGGCGACCTGCGCGCGGCAATGGTGTATTCCTTTTCTATTCAGCTTTTCAGACGGCCTTATGTTTGCGTTTCGGCCGTTTGAAAGCCTGCAAATTCTTTTAAAAAATTATCCAGCATTTCATGCCCGTGTTCGGTGAGCAGGGCTTCGGGGTGGAACTGCACGCCCTCAACGGGCAGCGTTTTGTGGCGCACGCCCATGATTTCGCCGTCATCGGTCCAAGCGGTGATTTCCAAGCACTCGGGCAGGGTGGGGCGGTCGATAACGAGGCTGTGGTAGCGGGTGCAGGTTACGGGGTCGGGCAGGTTGCGGAACATTCCTTTGTTTAAATGATGCACGGGCGATACTTTGCCGTGCATCAGTGTTTTCGCGCGCACGATATTGCCGCCGAAGGCTTCGCCTATGGTTTGGTGGCCCAAGCAGATGCCCATCACCGGCAGCCGTCCTGCGAAATGCTGCATGGCAGCCACGGAAATGCCGGCTTCTTTGGGCGAGCAGGGGCCGGGGCCGATAACCAGATACTGCGGGTTGAGCGCGGCAATTTCTTCGAGGGTGATGCTGTCGTTGCGGAACACTTCTACATCTTGGCCGAGTTCGGCGAAATACTGCACGATGTTGTAGGTGAAGCTGTCGTAGTTGTCTATCATTAAAAGCATGGTGTTTCAGCCTGTTGTGGAGTGGGTATCCGTGCAAAGGATACGGTGTTGCCCGGCTCGGCGGAATCTGCTGCTGCTTTTATAAAGAGCCGTCTGAAACGGCCTGCCTGCCGGGGCGGTTTTCAGACGGCCTTCTCGTTGCGCTTGCCGAAACAGATAAAGCCGGCAATGCCCAACACAACCATGGGCAGGCTCAGCCATTGCCCCATCGATAAGCCCAACGTGAGCAGGCCGAGGTGGTCGTCGGGCTGGCGGGCAAACTCTGCGGTAAAGCGGAATACACCGTAGCCTGTTAGAAACACCATCGACACCTGTCCGACAGGGCGCGGTTTGCGGGCAAACAGCCACACGACAACAAACAGGCAGATGCCTTCGAGCGCAAATTGGTATAACTGCGAGGGGTGGCGCGGCAGCATACCGTGTTGCGCGAGCCATTCTGCCCATTGCGGGTTGCGGGCGGCGGCTGCGGTATCTTCATAGGCGGCTTGCGGAAAGCCCATCGCCCAAAAAGCGTTGATGTCGGTGATGCGTCCCCACAGTTCGCCGTTGATAAAGTTGCCGATGCGTCCGCTGGCCAAGCCTAAAGGCACCAGCGGGGCAACGAAATCGGCCGTGCGCCAAAAGCCGGTTTTATATTTGCGGCCGAACAGCCACATGGCAACCAACACGCCTAAAAAACCGCCGTGAAACGACATGCCGCCTTCCCACACTTTCACAATATCGGCGGGGTGTTCTATATAGTAGGAAAATTTGTAAAACAAAACATAGCCCAAACGACCGCCGAGAATCACGCCGAATACGCCCCAGGTGAGAAAATTGTCGAGCATCTCTTTGGTAAACACTTGGCCGCCCCGGTCGATGCGCCGCCTTCCCAGCCAGATAAACAGAACGAAGCCGACAATATAGCTGAGCGCATACCAGCGTACCGCCAACGGGCCGATGCTGATTAATTCGGGGCTGAACTGCGGGTGTATCATCATAAGGGAATACCTGTTTTCGGGTGGGGTGGACGGTTATTATAGCAGAGGCCGTCTGAAAAGCAGGCGCGGCCTTGCGGCGGCGCTTCGGGCATGGCCTGCTCCGCCGGCTGCTGTCCGGCTCTGCGCTTTATGCCGGCCGGTTGGGTGCGATGATATGGTGAACCCGCTTCATTTGCGTTGCGGTGTTGCCGCGCATCAGTCTGCCTTTTCTTGAGCCTGCTTGCTTTTTAGCCCTCTCAAATAGAACGGTTTTGCAGGCCGCCCGATCGGCGCTTGAACCGGTTCCGTGCCGTTTGAACGGCCTGCGGTTTGCCTCCCGCTGCCGAAATAAAGCGAGCCTGCTGCCTGAGCGCACGCCGATACCAGAGTTTTGCCGCTTTGCGGCGGCACGGGCGAACCCCGCCGCATTCGGTGGGCACGCGCTTCGGCTGCCCGTTGCCGGCAACGGGTTTGTGGCGGAATATACTGTTGCGGCAGAGGGCGGACGGGTGGGTGCCAAGCCCGCACCGCCTGCACAAAGGGCAGGACACGCCCCGCAGTGCGGGCGGTTGCAGAGGGCATCTTTTCAAGCCTTAACCGCTTCCAACCCGCCTTGACGCAAAGCGGCAGCTTGCGGTTAAATGCCGCAGCATCATCGGCCGCAGTATGCGGTATCCGTTGCTGCCGTTTCAGACGGCCTGTTCAGAAAAATATTTTGAGAAAGAGGTTTTTTATGGGTGCTTTTAATCCGATGTACGTTACCTTCGGCATCTATTTGGTTGCCGTGCTGCTGATTGGTTTGGCGGCGTATTTTTCCACCCGCAATTTTGACGACTATATTCTCGGCGGCCGCAGTTTGGGCAGCTTCGTTACCGCGATGTCGGCGGGTGCGTCCGATATGTCGGGTTGGCTGCTGATGGGCCTGCCCGGCGCGATCTACGCCTCCGGTCTGAGCGAAGCGTGGATTGCCATCGGCCTGACCGTGGGCGCGTATTTCAACTGGCTTTTGGTGGCCGGCCGCCTACGCGTACACACCGAATACAACAACAACGCGCTCACGCTGCCTGATTATTTCTTTCACCGCTTCGGTGGGGGCGGCAGGGCGATGAAAGTGATTTCTGCTGCCATCATTTTGTTTTTCTTCACGATTTATTGCGCTTCGGGCATCGTGGCCGGTGCGCGGCTGTTTGAAAGCCTGTTTGACGTAACCTACACCCAGGCCATGTGGCTGGGCGCGGGCGCAACCATTGCCTACACCTTTATCGGCGGCTTTCTGGCTGTGAGCTGGACGGATACCGTGCAGGCCACGCTGATGATTTTTGCCCTTATCATCACCCCGGTGATGGTGTATCTGGCTTTGGGCGGTGCCGATGAAATGAACGCCGCCATTCAGAGCGTGGCCGCCGCCACCGGCAAGGAATACGGCAGCCTGCTGGCCGGCACCACCCTGATGGGCATTGTTTCCACTGCCGCATGGGGCTTGGGCTATTTCGGCCAGCCGCACATTCTCGCGCGCTTTATGGCGGCCGAAAACGTGAAATCGCTGGTATCCGCCCGCCGCATCGGCATGACTTGGATGATTCTCTGCTTGGCGGGCGCGTGTGCCGTGGGCTATTTCGGCATTGCCTATTTCGGCGGCCACCCCGAACAGGCAGGCGAAATGGCAGGCAACAACGAACGCATCTTTATCGCGCTGACCACCATTTTGTTCAATCCGTGGATTGCCGGCGTGATTCTTTCGGCCATTCTCGCTGCCGTGATGTCCACCTTGTCTTGCCAGCTGCTGGTGTGTTCGAGTGCCATCACCGAAGATTTTTATAAAGGCTTTCTTCGCCCCAACGCGCCGCAGCAGGAATTGGTGTGGATAGGCCGTATTATGGTGCTGGCCGTGGCCGTGATTGCCATCATCATCGCTGCCGACCCCGAGAGCAAAGTGCTGGGGCTGGTGTCTTACGCCTGGGCGGGCTTCGGCGCCGCGTTCGGCCCGGTGGTGATTTTGTCGGTGTTCTGGAAGCGCATGACCGCCGCCGGCGCGTTGGCGGGCATGATTGCCGGTGCCGTTACCGTGGTGGCTTGGAAGCCCTTAACCGGCAGCAGCCTTTATGAAATCGTGCCCGGCTTTATCGCCTGCTTCATTGCCATTGTGGCCGTATCGCTGATGGGCAGGGTTTCCAAAGAAGTGGAAAACAAATTTGAAGAAGCCGACAAGGCTTATCAGGCCGCGAAATAACCATCAGGCTGAGAGATAACCGTCAGGCCGTCTGAAAGGTTTTTCAGACGGCCTTTTCTTGATAGATTGCACCCCGCGCAAAGGGGTGCATTCTTATATTCGGATGCTTGGTGTCATCTGGGGTTTTACAGAATATTTTGCCGGGGGGATTCGGGCGGGAGTGCATGGTTTCGATACGGCATAGGCAAGGCAACAGAGAAAGCATGAAACCGATTCTGTTACCGCTTGGGCGGCCGGTAAAACCGGCCTTTTTGCCGGGTGCGGCACCGCGGTAACAAAATAAAGGGATGATCCAAAGGGCAGGAGTTCAGACGGCCTGAGGCCTTGGCAAAATTTATTCAGGCCGTCTGAAACATTCAACCACCAATATTCAACCATTATTATGAGTTTGCAAGTCTGCTGCGCGGGAATGATGGAGCCTAAGCATTTTCAGACGGCTAAGGGTATTTTAGCCAAGGTTTCGGCCTGTTTGTTCAGACGGCCTTTCGGGCAATGCCGTAACAAGAATAAGCGTCTTGCCGCCTTGCACTGAACATGCAGAGAGCTTCCCCGTGTGCCGTTGGTTTTTTTGCGGGCCGGACGGTGCGGCGTTTTTCGGGAAGGTGGAAAACGGAATTGGTGGTGTGGAAACGGTGTGCATGATAAAACACCTCCAGTGTGTGCCAAAGGGGTTTCGCGTTTGCAGGAGATGCACTTACGCAAAGCCGTAGGATAAAGGCTCCGGTTTCGGCCGCGCGGCAGCTTTCTGATGCTAGGCCAGCGTGGCCACCAGCACGGCTTTGATGGTGTGCATACGGTTTTCGGCCTGATCGAACACCACCGATGCAGGGCCTTCAAACACCTCTTCGGTTACTTCCACGCCGTCCATGCCGAAAGTTTGGCGGATATGGTTGCCGATTTCGGTTTCGCTGTTGTGAAATGCAGGCAGGCAGTGCATAAATTTTACATCGGGGTTGCCCGAGGCCGCCATCAGCGCGGCGTTCACCTGATAGGGTGCCAACAGTTCGATGCGCTCTTTCCACACGCTTTCGGGCTCGCCCATCGACACCCACACATCGGTGTGGATATAGTCCGCGCCCTTAACCGCCTCTTGGGGGTTTTCGGTTAAGAGCAGGCGCGCGCCGCTTTTCTCGGCGGTGGCGCGGGCTTTGGCAATCAATTGTTCAGACGGCCACAAATGGCGGGGTGCGCCGATGCGCACGTCCATGCCGAGAATGGCACCGCCCAACAGCAGCGAATTGCCCATGTTGTAGCGTGCATCGCCCACATAGGCATAGATGGTTTGGCGCAGCGGCTTGCGGCAGTGTTCGCGCATGGTGAGCATATCGGCCAGAATCTGAGTGGGGTGGAACTCGTTGGTCAGGCCGTTATACACGGGCACGCCGGCATATTCGGCCAATTCTTCCACGATTTCCTGGCCGTAGCCCCGGTATTCGATAGCGTCATACATACGCCCCAACACGCGGGCGGTGTCTTTGATGCTTTCTTTGTGGCCGATCTGGCTGGCTGCCGGCTCGAGATAGGTAACGTTTGCGCCCTGGTCGTGGGCGGCCACTTCAAACGCGCAGCGGGTGCGGGTAGAGGTTTTTTCGAAAATCAGCGCGATATTTTTACCCGTCAGCCTGCGCTTTTCGCTGCCGTTTTTTTTGGCGGCTTTCAACTCGGCGGCAAGATCGAGCAGATATTCGATTTCTTCGGGGGTGTAATCCAACAGTTTCAGAAAATGGCGGTTTTTGAGGTTCATGGTGGTTGCTTTCTTGGTGGGTTTCAGACGGCCTTCTGAACGACAACGGTTTGCTTGGGATAGTAATGGATTTCTGCCGTTCCTACAAACCGTTGCGCAACGGTTTTTGATGGAAATTCAATAGTGGCTGAAATTTAACACGGACAAGGCGACGAAGCCGCAGACAGTACAGGTAGTACGGAACCGATTCTGTTGCCGCTTCAGCGGCTTACAAAATCGTTCTCTTTGAGCTAAGGCGAGGCAACGCTGTACATGTTAAATCTAAGCCACTATAAAACTGCTTTCAAACGGTAAAGGCTGGTGGTTTCCCTGCTGCGCGCGAATGCCAGCGGGTCGGCGGCATCGGCGGCCTTGCGGTGCGCGGGCGCCGTTTGCAGAACGCCCGCCACGGCCAGCGAGGCCGCTTGAAAACATTGCCGCAGAAAATCCGGCTCGCGCAGGTGCAGGTGTTCGGCCAAATCCGACATCACCAGCCATGCCTCGCCGTTGGGGTTCAACCGTTCGCGCACGCCGTTTAAAAAGCCTTTCAGCATGGCGTGGCCGGGATCGTAAAGCGCGGTTTCAACGGCGGAAGTGGGTTTGGCGGGCAGCCACGGCGGATTGCAGACGATTAAATCGGCGCACCCCTGCGGGAACAAATCGGTTTCTTCAACCTGCACGCGCCCGCCATATCCCAACCGCCCAATATTGGCGCGGGCGCAGGCGGCGGCGCGCGGATTATTGTCGGTGGCGGTGATGCAGGGAATGCCGCGCGCGGCCAACAGGGCGGCAATCACGCCCGAGCCCGTGCCGATATCGAACGCGCTTTCGCAAGGTTGGGGCAGCGGCGCGCGGGCAATCAGGCCGAGATATTCGCCGCGCAGCGGTGAAAATACACCGAACGGCACATAAACGGCGGCATCAAGCTCCGGCACGAACACGCCTTTTTTGTGCCACTCGTACGCACCGATAAAACCCAGCAACTGATTGAGCGGCAGCAGGAAAGGCTTGCTGTTCGGCCTGCTGTACACATCGGCCAGCGCGCTGCGAACATCCGGCGCGCGCGGCAGCTTGAGCGTAAACCCCGCTCCGATTTCTACCGCCAGCATATTCAGCATACGGCTGGTTTGCGCCTGCCGCATACGGTGGCGGTGAAAAGCCGTCTGAATCTCCGCCTGCCGGGCAGCGGGCTTGCGCACGCGCTTTTTTACCGCTGCCAACACCTGCTTGGCATGGTGGAAATCGCCCGTCCACACCGTAGCCGTGTCTGCATAAGCCTGCTTCAAAACCGCAGCCGCGCCGCATTCGTGCAGATAAACCGCCCGTTTCGGCGGCTTCTGTGTACTTTCGTTGCGCCATTCGGCGGTTTCGCGGTCGGTGGGGATGAAAACAGTCATGGCTTGGCGTGAACGCAAACTAAAGGAAGCAAGTTTACTATATTTGACCGGCCGCGTTTGCGGTTTCCTAACGCCCGCCCGTCTTTGCCGGAGCAGGCAATAAAGGCCGGAACCTTGGCAAAATACCCTTAATGCCGTCTGAAATGCTTAAATCCCGTCATTGGCTTTGAAGTCCGCTGCGCTCCTCCACGCAGGCGGGAATCCAGTTGTTTTTTATAATTTATAAATTGTTGAAATAAAACACTTGATGGTTTTGAGGCTGGATTTCCGCCTGCGCGGGAATGACGATAATTGAATATTTCAGACGGCCTGATGAGTTTTGCAAAGGTTTCAGGCCGTCTGAAAAGAAAAGGCCGTCTGAAAAAGCCGGCAATACAAAAGCAGCATTGCTGTGGTTTTCAGACGTCCTTTTGCCTGCTACCCGAGAATAACTGCCCGAAATGAACCAACCCAAAAACCCGGATAGTTTAATCAAGCAGCTACCGAGACCTGAATCCCGTATTGGACGGGCTCAGGCCTTTTCTTCGGGGTCGTTGAGGGCATTGATGCTGTAACCGCCATCAACATAGGTGATTTCGCCGGTGATGCCCGAGGCCAGATCGGAAAGCAGGAAAGCGGCGGTGTTGCCCACTTCTTCGATGGTAACGTTGCGGCCGAGCGGGTTGTGCGAGGCCACATGGCCGAGCAGTTTGCTGAAATCGGCAATGCCCGAGGCGGCCAGGGTTTTAATCGGACCGGCAGAAATGCCGTTGCAGCGTATGCCTTCCCTGCCCAGGCAGGCAGCGGTAAAGCGGATGCCTGCTTCCAGGCTGGCTTTGGCCATGCCCATCACGTTGTAGTGAGGAATCGCGCGCACTGCGCCCAGATAGGTGAGCGCGACAATCGAACCGTTGCGCCCCTGCATCATCGGGCGGGCAGCTTTAGCCAGCGCGGGCAGGCTGTAGGCGGAAACTTCGTGGGCGATTTTGAAGGCCTCGCGGCTGATGCTGTCTAGAAAATCGCCGTCTAAGGCTTCGCGCGGAGCAAAACCGATAGAATGAACCAATCCGTCCAGGCCGTCCCAAGCTTTGCCTAAGTCGGCGAAGGTTTGCGCGATTTCTTCATCGCTCTGCACATCGCAGCGGAACACCAGTTCGGAGCCCAATTCTGCAGCCATTTTGCGCACACGTTCTTCCAGTTTGTCCACCACATAGGTAAACGCCAGATCCGCACCTTGTTGGCGGCAGGCTTTGGCAATGCCGTAAGCGATAGAACGCTCGGAAATCATGCCGGTGATGAGGATTTTTTTACCTTGCAAAAAGCCCATGTTGATTATCCTTAAGTAGAGGTTTTGCGGTTTTTAAAAACCGTGGATTATATCAAAATACCCGCTTTCGGCATAGAAAACAGGTGTTTTGGCGTTTGACGGTTTTAAAGTTTCAGACAGTCTTTGCCAGGTTTTCTCTAACTCTGAACCATAACCCCGGCGCAATTTGAATTTTTGATTGAATTAGGGGACTGTATTAGATTATCCCCAAATACCACACCAAACCCGTAGAACTTTTAACTGCTCTTTGGGCGTGCCAAAGTTAAAACGAAATTCACACTCTTTCAAGAGTAACGGAAAGGATTGACGGCCAATTCCATTATATTTTCGTAGAACGCGCTTTGTCTGATTTCGGAAATTTTCAATGCTGTAGATGGTTTTGACGGTCTGCGAAGATCTGCGAATGATTGATACGGTGATGGGTAAATCCACCCACATCAAGCACATCACAGCTTTTATAACAATCGGTACAGACAATGTTGTCAGGCTTTAACAACAGGAAGCAAAGTATTTCTCTTGGTGTTTTCAACTACGATAAAAATTTTGCCGTTACGTTGCATAATACCAAAGACGGCAACTTTAACTTGTAGCTCTGTGACCGTGTTTTCCTTTACGTTGTCCGCCTAAATAACTTTCATCCAGCTCAATGGAACTGTCAAAAACTTCGTCTTTGCTTGGTTTACAGTTTGTTATCTTCATTTTTCTGGGTGGACATAACTGCTAATCTAAGTACAGTTCATGTAATTATTTAGTTGTTTTTCCGTCCGCCGGCAGCCGTTTTATCGGAGTTAAAGCCGTTGGATACGCTGCTTGAGCTCGGCAATTCTGTTTTTAAGTTTGGATATGCGGGTGTGCCGGATTACTAAAACGCATGAAGTGGTGAGCAGTAAAAACAGGATTGTGCCGCCGGTTTGGTAATCGCCGAAATCTTTAAGCTGCATGATGTTACCGGCTCCTGCCATAATCGGAGTGGCGGGTGCCGCTAAAATCACAAACATCACGCTGCATACGGCCAGGCATGAAAACAGCAGCATCATGCCGGTTTTCAGCCGCCAGTTTTTGAAGCGCGCGATGGTCAAGCCGATAGCCGCCAACACGGCGGCTGCTGCTGAAAAAGCCAATAAAGCCGACCATTTGTCCACAATGGTTTGGGTGGAAATAAAGGCGGTCAGCCCCAGCATATAAAAACAGAAAACGGCGCCACAGAAAAATATCATACTCAAGAAATTACGCATTACCTATTCCACCGGAAGTTTGAAAATAAAAATGTGTACGGGAGCGGAACAAAAAATACACGATGCAGGCAAAAAGCACCACTCCGTAAAGCAGCATGGGTTGGTTGGGTGACACCGACAGATTAAATATGATGCCTGCCGTGCCATAGGCCACATACAGCCACCGCCCCCAGTTTTTGGCATGCAGCATGGCTGTGCCGGCCAGGGTGTTCAGCATTGATCCCGAATATGCGGCGGTATAAGTATAAATGCCTATCGGAAACGGAATGTGGCAGATAATTTCCTGCATTTCGGGGTTGTGTCCGGTTGCCAGCATGGCCAGGGTGCATAATGCCGAAGAAACGATTAAGAACCAGGCAAGAACCGTTACAAAAAGCGGTCGTTTCATAAGTTATCTAAAAAATACATTTTTTAACAAAATAATTATGCCAAATAAATTACAATTGTGATTGTTTTTTAGATAAACGGTTAAATACGGGTGTAAAGGTTGTCGGAATATTCCGGATAGGGTAAGCCGCCTTTTAAGCGAAATCGGTTGGTAATGAAGATGGCGGCATTTGGGGTGTTTTATTTTATTTTCATAAAATACAAAAGTATGCAGATAGTTGTATCTGCGTTTTAACGCATGGGTTAATAGTGTGCCAGTTATGCAGGCATACCGGCAAGATGTGGTTTTTATCTGATTTCATAAATATATGATGTTGTATATTTACCACTTTTCCATTTGTCAAATAACATTGACGCATCTTTTGGTTGTTTATTTTGTTGTGTAACGGAAAACATTGTTTATCGTTTTTTAACGAAGCTCGACCTGAATTTATCGGTTGGTTTTGCATAAACAAATATTTTTCAGACGGCCTAGACGTGGTTGTTCTTGCAGTCCGGCAGCGTTTTAACAAAAATCCGAATAAATTTTGATTATTTTCACAAAACCGCAGATTGGGGCAATAGGAGGTGTACAGAAGGCGGTTATGGCGGTTTAACGGTACACAAATCATTCAGGTAGGGGGAATGCCGCGCGGTGCGGTAAAAAAGCGTTGGTTGGAGGATGCTTTGCATTACAATACGCATTTTTCCGGCCGTGCCGACTATGGAATTGTTTTGGCTTTATGCCGCTTTGGCTGCGTCTGCTTTTACTTCCGCCACCATTTTGCCGGGCACGTCTGAAGCCGCTTTTACTGCTTTCGTTATCCGCCATCCTGAATCTTGGTTGGGTGCGTGGTTGGTGGCGGGCGTTTGCAACGCGGCGGGCAGTATTTTATCGTATGGTATGGGCAGGCTGCTGCCCGATAAGCGAAGGCCGTCTGAAAAAATATTTCAGTTTCTGAGCCGATACGGTATTTGGACGCTGCTTTTGGCTTGGGTGCCTGTTGTGGGAGACGGCCTGCCGCTTGCCGCAGGTTGGCTGCGCCTGAATGCTTGGAAGTGCGGCCTGGCTTTGACGGCGGGCAAACTGTTGCGCTACGGCGTTTTACTCGGCGGCATACAGGGGGGCGGTGCAGTGTTTGCCGCATAAAGCAAACGGCTGTTATTTTGTTATTATCGTTGACCGGCCGGTTTGGGTTGCATCGCTGCCTGCCTTGGCATACCGGCAGAGCCGGCAGGATGTGTTGCACGATATATGAACTATATTATTGAATCTGCATGATTTTCGGTATGAGGCGGCAGGTTTCAGGTCTCGCAGTACTACTATATGAAATAGGTTTTGTTGCTGCTTGGGCAGCTTGTAAAACCATTTCTTTGGGCGGCAAACCGCAGCAACGCGGTAACAGAAATGAAGCAGGTTCACGATACTTGCCGCTCTCTGTGGTTTGCCGCCTTGTGTTTGCCTTGGCGATTCGCTATAAAAATGGTGTTTGAGGTGCGGCATGGCTGCCTTATATCGAACAAATATTTATTATTGGCCGGAATCTTTGCAAAATCTGCTCAGGCCGTCTGAATGGCCGATCACGCTGCCGGCAGCGGCGGTGCCTGAATTGGGGCGGTGCGTCCTTGGCTTTAAAAGGTTTTGGCTATGCGGAGCGGGCAGGCAAGCCTTGGAAAACGGCACAATGCCGCAAATTTAACAGCCTTAGGCCGTCTGAAAAAAGATTGGGAACACAATAGGCCGTCTGAAAAACAGGATAAATACTATGCCGAATTTTTTACCCGAACCCGCCCTGCCTTACGGGGAGCAAAACAAAACCGCTGTGTTGCTGATGAATCTCGGCACACCGGACAAGCCGACAGCTGCGGCGGTGAAGCCGTATCTGCGTGATTTTTTGTCTGACCACCGCGTGGTTGAGTTGCCCAAACCTTTATGGCAGCCGATATTGCACGGTGTGGTGCTGACCCTGCGTCCGAAAAAAAGTGCCCACGGTTATGAGAAGGTGTGGCTGCCGGAAGGCTCGCCGTTGGCTGTTTATACAGCAAGGCAGGCGGCTCTGCTGGGGCAGCGGCTGCCGGATATCGTCGTGCGCCATGCCATGAGCTACGGAAATCCCGGTGTGCCGCAGGTTTTGCGCGAACTGAAAGCGCAGGGAGTGGCGCAAGTGCTGGTTGTGCCGCTCTATCCTCAATATGCTGCCTCCAGCACGGGCGCGGCGCTCGACAAAGTGTTTGGCGAACTGTTACGGCAGCGCAACCAAATGAGTGTGCGTACTGTGTCGCGTTTTTATAACGATGCAGGCTATATCGCCGCCATGAAGCAGCATGTCGAATCTTATTGGGCGCAGCACGGGCGGGGCGGCAAACTGATGCTGAGTTTTCACGGCATTCCTCAGAAAAACAGCGATGACGGCGACCCCTATCCCCATGAATGCCGCGAAACCGCCCGTTTGTTGGCAGAGGCTTTGTCGATCGGCGAAAACGATTATGTGGTTTCGTTCCAAAGCCAGTTTGGAAAAGCCAAATGGGTGGGGCCGGGCACGCAGGAACTGTTTGACAGCCTGCCCCAACAGGGCGTGGTTGATTTGGATGTGTTTTGCCCGGGCTTTGTCAGCGACTGCCTCGAAACAATGGAAGAAATTGCCATTGCCGGCCGTGAGCAGTTTCATGAAGCAGGCGGCCGCCAATACCGGTATATCCCCTGCCTGAATACCGATACGGTATGGATGGATGCCTTAACCTCGCTGGTGGAGCGCAACCTGCAAGGCTGGCGTTAAAGCAGGTGTTTTCAGACGGCCTGAGCTTTTCCGACCAACTTGGGCGGCGGGTAAAAACAGTATTAACCGGCTTTGTAATATATTGAAATCGCGGCCACCGCCCTAACTTGCTTGAGCAGCCCGTTTGCGCGACAATAGCTGCAAACTATCACAATCAAGGAAGCACATCATGTCAGAAGAAACCCCCATCATCTTTACCGAAAGTTGCTGCGCCAAAGTGGCCGACTTAATCGCCGAAGAAAACAACCCTGATTTGAAACTGCGTGTTTTTGTGAACGGCGGCGGTTGCTCAGGTTTTCAATACGGCTTTACTTTTGATGAAATCAAAAACGATGATGATTTTGAAATCGAAAAAAACGGCTTAATTTTTTTAGTAGATCCAATGAGCTATCAATATTTGCTGGGCGCGGAAATCGACTACACCGAAAGCCTGCAAGGTTCGCAATTCGTTATCCGCAACCCGAATGCAACCACCACCTGCGGCTGCGGTTCATCATTTTCTGTTTGATTTCCGACACCATAATCGCGCCTACAAGCCTGAAAACAGAAAAATCGGAGGTTTCGGCTTTGTGTTAAATCAATTTCTGTTGCCTGCGGCAAGTTGTAAGGGCGAAATAATCCACAGAAATATATATGCTTAATTTATAATTTTAAGCATTACTTTTTCAAAGTATCTTTGAATAAGCCATACGGGCTGAAACAGCAGTGCTGAAAAACGGAGCAGCATTTGATTTAATCGCAAATAAATGCCGTTTGTATCTAGGCGGCTGACAAAGCTGCTACAATCGCATAATCTCGATATCTACATATTGATACGTGTTAGCAGCTTAATAAACTGAATTTACCCAAGATTTGGTTTTTTAAAAAATAAAAAAGTATTGCCAGAGATTTAAAGTCTGAGCTGTTTTTAGAAATAGATGTAACGGAAAAACAATGAGCCAACAGAAACTCTATGATGTTTATGTGTCTTATCCGCCCGGTATCGACAGCGAGCGTATCAACGCCTGCCTGCTCGAGAACCTGCCGGAAAATGAAGCCAATGACCTGATTCAGGCATTGGCCGAGCGTTCTCAGGCTATTATTGCGGAAAACTGCACCAAAGACGAACGTGAAAACGCCCAGCAATATTTCAGTTATTTGGGGTTGGATGTGATTATCCGCCACTCGCTCGAGCTGTTGCCGGAAGAAATAGAAGAGGATAAGGTTCAGACTATTTTCGATCAATGTCCGGTGTGCCGCACTATGATCGATAATCCCGAAGAAACCACGGAGTGCCCCACCTGCCGTTTGCATTTTGCAACCGCTACCGAGGCCGCTATTGCGCGCAAACGCATCGAGTGGGAGGAAAAAGTAGCTTTTGAACATAAGAAGCAGCAGGAAATTGCCCACCGTATGCAGTTGGAAAAACTGGCCGAAGAAAAACGCCTGCGCAAACAGATACGTGCGGAACTCAACGAGAAAATGGAAAAGGAGCTGGGCGCGTGGCGTTGGATGACTTGGTTTAAAGGTGAAAAGGTGCTGATTGCCGGCGGTATTGTGCTGGCGGTGGTTTTTTTGATTGCTGCAGGCTACTTTCTCGGCCAATCGGGAAAGTAAATCAGATTTCTCACCAAATTTACAGAGAGGCCGTCTGAATATCTTCAGACGGCCTCTCTGTTTGGCTTGCATATCGGCGGCCCGGAAGATAACCATATTTACCTTCAAGAAAACTTATGGTTATAATTTTATTTGGTTAAAAACCATTTATTTAGTATTTATACTTAATATTTAACAATATTTTAAAATATAAATCTATTTTAATGGGGCTGATTTGCGGTTGCACGTCAATGCGGGCAGTGATTTTTTAAAAAAATTAAAATACCATTGCACAGTTTGTCCAACAGCCAGCTTCATTAATTAAGAAAGTTCCTAATGAACCACCAATCTGCAAAAAAATATGTTTCAAAAAAATATGTTTTAAGTGCCGCAGCGGCTTGGCTGCTGGCCGCCTGTTCCCCTGCCGAGCAAGCTGCTGCGCCGGCAGACACTTCGGCTGCCGCCGGCAATAAAAAAATCGCCATCACGGCGATTGTGGAGCATCCGGCACTGGATGCGGTCCGCAAAGGCGTGCTGGACGAATTGAAAAACAAGGGTTATGAAGCAGGCAAAAATCTGACGGTTGATTTTCAAAGTGCGCAAGGCAGCACTGCCAATGCCGCGCAGATTGCCAAGAAATTCGCAGGGAGCAACCCTGATGTAATTGTGGCGGTTTCGACACCAAGCGCACAATCTATGGCGGCTGCAACCAAAACCATTCCCGTGGTTTATGCCGGTGTTACCGACCCTGTGGCAGCGAAGCTGGTTCCGGGGTGGGAGGCCTCCAATACCAATGTAACCGGTGTTTCTGACGAACTACCGTTGGAACCGCAAATCGATTTGATGAAAAAGCTCGTGCCTGCGGTGAAAAATGTGGGTTATGTTTACAGCCCCGGCGAGGTGAATTCCACCACTGTTTTAGCACAGTTGAAAGCCAAACTCCCGTCTCAAGGGATTAACGTAGTGGAAGCACCCGCGCAACGTTCTGCCGATGTGCTGGCCGCAGCGCGCAGCTTAAACGGCAAAGTCGATTTGCTTTACACTTCGCCCGACAACAATGTGGTTGCTTCTTACGAATCTATGTATAAGGCCGCCGTTGAAATGAAAAAACCCTTGGTTGCTTCGAATACCGATTCTGTCAAGCGTGGCGCGGCAGCTGCTTTGGGGGTGAACTATTATGATTTGGGCAGGAAGGCCGGCGATATGGTGTTCCAAATCTTAAACGGTAAAAAAGCGGGAGAAATTCCATCAGCCCGCATGGAAACTTTAGATTTGTTTTTAAACAAGAAGAATGCTGCCGCAACAGGGGCGGTACTGCCGGAGGATTTGCTCGGGCAGGCTAAAGAAGTGCAAGAGTAACCGATGGATTCAGTTTGATAAACGATTGGCCGGCCGTGAAGGTTGGCTGATTGTGTTTTCAGACGGCCGTCTGAAAACGCGGCTAGACCGGAAAGAAAGTTTGACCAAATTATGAGCCTGATCGCTTTTTTCGGCGGCATCGAAGCCGGCTTGATTTATGCGCTGGTGGCACTGGGCGTGCTGATTTCGTTCCGCATTCTTGATTTTCCCGACCTGACTGCCGATGGCAGCTTTCCTTTAGGGGCAGTGGTGTTTGCCGTATGCGTGGGTTCGGGCGTTAACCCGTGGCTTGCCTGTCTGGCAGGTGCGGCGGCGGGTGCCTGTGCAGGCATGGTAACGGCGTGGCTGAATGTGTCGTTGAAAATTCTGCCGCTGCTGGCCAGCATTTTGGTGATGGTGGCATTGTATTCGGTTAATCTGCGCATTACCGGCGGCACACCCAATATTCCGCTCATTGGAGCGCCGAGCGTGTTTGAGCCGTTTGTGGCCGCCGATTTCAGCAACCAGTTTTGGGTGCAGCCGCTGATTATTGCCGGCTTCGTGATTGCCGCCAAGCTGCTGCTCGATTGGTTTTTCAACACCCAAACCGGTTTGGCCATGCGCGCAACCGGCGTAAACGCGCGTATGGCCAAGGCGCAGGGTGTAGCGGCTTCTAAAATGGTGGTGTTGGGTATGGCGATTTCCAACGGCCTGATTGCCTTGGGCGGCGCACTGTTTGCCCAAACCACAGGCAGCGCCGATTTGGCCAGCGGCATCGGAACCATCGTTATCGGTTTGGCGGCGGTGATTATCGGCGAGAACCTGCTGAGCAGTAAGCGCATTATCTTTATCACGTTGGCCGCTGTTGTGGGGGCGCTGGTGTACCGCCTGCTGATTGCCTTTGCATTGGGCAACGAATTTCTGCAAAGTTTGGGCGTGCGCCCGACCGATTTAAACCTGATTACCGCCGTATTGGTAGTAATCGCCCTGCGCCTGCCGGCGGTTAAACGATCGCTTACAAGGAAAGCCACATCATGATGCGCGCCGATAATCTGAAAGTTACCTTCAACGCGGGCACGCCGATTGAAAACCCCGCCATGCGCGGCATGAACCTACACATTCAAAGCGGCGAATTTGTAACCGTTATCGGCAGCAACGGCGCGGGCAAATCCACTTTTCTCAACGCCATCAGCGGCGATTTATTGGTGGACGGCGGCAGTATCCAAATCAATGGCCAAGACGTTACCCGCCTGCCCGCGCACAAACGCGCCCATTTGGTAGCGCGCGTATTTCAAGACCCTCTAGCGGGCACCTGTGAAGCGCTGAGCATAGAAGAAAACATGGCGCTGGCCTATTCGCGTGGCCGCAGGCGCGGCCTGAAATTTGCCCTAAACAAAGCCAACCGTGAATTATTCCGCGAAAAACTTTCCGTGTTGAAACTCGGTTTGGAAAACCGCCTAACCGACCGCATCGGCTTACTGTCAGGCGGCCAGCGCCAAGCCGTGAGCCTGCTGATGGCCAGCTTGCAGCCGAGCAAAATCCTGCTGCTTGACGAACATACCGCTGCGCTCGATCCGAAAACCGCTGCGTTTGTATTAGAGCTTACCGATCAGATTATCGCCGAAAACAAGCTGACGGCAATGATGGTAACCCATTCCATGCGCCAAGCGCTCGACCACGGCAGCCGCACCGTGATGCTGCACCGCGGCAAAGTGGTGTTGGACGTTGCAGGCGATCGCCGCACCGGCATGGACGTTCCCGATTTGCTGGATTTGTTTGAGCAGACACGTGGCGAGAAAGTGTCGGACGATGCCCTGCTGTTGGATTAAAGCAGGAATGGGATAAATATCGCGAATCTATTGATTCAATTAAGGACTTCCGCGCTTTGCTGCTTTGCGAAGGAAGTCCGAATCCGTAGCCAAAGGCCGTCTGAAAAAGCTTTCAGACGGCCTGAGTTATATAGAAATTTCGGCCTGATGCGTTTACGGCGCAACAATGCAGAACGGGGCAACAGACGGAGAAGGTAAAGATAATTTGAAAATTCTTTGATGAGAATTTATTATGCTGAATTAATTGAAAAAAAACGGAAAATACCCATGCCAAAACATCTGCTCCCCCCCCACCAAGCCCGTTACTACGCTTGGCTGCTCACCCGTCAGGCGCAAAGCGGCAGTATGGATTTGCTGGCGGGTACGCTGGTTGATTCGCAAGTGGATCTGAATCCGCATCAGGTTGATGCTGCCTTGTTTGCTTGCCAAAACCCCTTGTCGCGTGGGGTGATTTTGGCCGATGAAGTCGGCTTGGGCAAAACAGAATGGTGAGTTTGGTGGAAACTTTGCTGGGTGATTTTGGCCGATGAAGTCGGCTTGGGCAAAACCATTGAGGCCGGTTTGGTGATTTTGCAGCGCTGGGCGGAGCGCAAGCGCCATATTCTGATTATCACCCCGGCCAATCTGCGCAAACAGTGGCATCAGGAATTGCAGGAAAAATTCGGCCTGCAAGGCATGATTTTGGAAGCCAAAAGCTATAACTCCCTGAAAAAAGAAGGCGGCAACCCTTTCCGCCAAGATGTGCCGGTTATCTGCTCCTACCAATTTGCCAAAGCCAAAGCGGACGACATCAAAGCTGTCGGCTGGCATCTGGTGGTGATGGATGAAGCGCACCGCCTGCGCAACGTCTACAAAAAAGGCAATGTCATCGGCAAAACCTTGCAAGAAGCGTTGGCAAACGTTACCAGTAAAGTGCTGCTGACGGCGACCCCGTTGCAAAATTCCCTGCTCGAGCTTTACGGCTTGGTCAGCATGATTGATGGGCGTATTTTCGGCGATTTGGACAGCTTTCGCAGCCAGTTTGGCGCCAGAGCCACCGAGCAAACTTTGGCCAGCCTGCGCCAGCGCTTAAATCCCGTATGCAAACGCACCTTGCGCCGCCAGGTTCAGGCCTATGTTCCCTACACCCAACGCTTTGCTATCGTGCAACGGTTCCGGCCGTCTGAACAGGAGCAAGCCTTTTCTTTATTGGTTGCCGACTATCTGCGCCGCCCGAATCTGCAAGCCATGCCCGAAGGCCAGCGGCAGCTGGTTTAGTTGGTGTTGTGGAAACTGCTTGCTTCCAGCAGCCGCGCCATTGCCGGTGCCTTGGATACCATGAGCAAGCGCTTGCAAGGCGTGTTGGACGAATCCAAGCCGCCGGACTTGGTGGAAATCCTCGATGAAGACTATGAAAGCCTGGACGAAACCGCCGAAGAATGGGAAGAAGAAACCGCGCCGAATAGTCTGAGCCAAAACGAATACCAAGCCATTGCCGATGAAATCGAAGAGCTCAAACACTTCAAAACATTGGCAGAAAATATCCGCGAAGACGCCAAAAGCCGCGCCTTATTAACCGCACTTTCCACCGCCTTTGCCAAACTCAAAGCGCTGGGCGAGCCGCAAAAAGCCATTATTTTTACCGAATCCAAGCGCACGCAGGATTATCTGCTGCAATGCCTTTCGACAAGCTAATATGCAGGCGAAAACGGCGAAGGCATCGTTTTGTTCAACGGCACCAACAGCGATGCAAGGGCGCAAAAAATCTATAAAAACTGGCTCAAGCACCACGAAGGCAGCGACAAAATCACCGGCTCCAAAAGCGCCGACACCCGCGCTGCGCTGGTGGAATATTTCAAAGAACAAGGCAGATTGCCACCGAAGCGGGCGTAGAAGGCATCAACCTGCAATTCTGCTCGCTCATCATCAACTACGATCTGCCGTGGAACCCGCAGCGCATCGAACAGCGCATCGGCTGCTGCCACCGTTACGGGCAAAAACACGATGTGGTCGTGGTCAATTTTGTGGACGAAAGCAACGAAGCCGATGCCCGCGTGTATGAACTCTTGGAGCAAAAATTCCAACTCTTTAACGGCGTATTCGGCGCCAGAGACGAAGTATTGGGCGCCATCGGCTCGGGTGTAGACATCGAACGGCGCATTGCCGATATTTACCGCCGTTGCCGGCTGCCTGAAGAGATTCAATCCGCTTTCAACGAACTGCAACGCGAGCTGTCGGACGAAATCAACCAAAACATGGTCAACGCCCGCCAAACCCTGCTGGAAAACTTCGATGAAGAAGTGCGCGAAAGGCTGCGCATCCGCGACCAACAAAGCCGTGATGCGCTCAAAAAATACGAACGCATTCTGATGGATTTAACCCAAAGCGAATTGGCAGAACATGCCGATTTTGATGCAGAAGGGTTTACGCTCAACCGCCTGCCCGAAAACCTTTCAGACGGCCCCAACACCGTTGTGTTGGGGCGTTACGAGCTGCCGCGCAAAAGCGGCGAAGCCCGTCTCTACCGCATCAACCACCCCTTGGCGCAAGCTATCATCACTCAAGCCAAAAACCGCGCCTACCCGCCCGTGCGCCTGCAATTTGACTATCAGGCACACGGCAGCAAAATTAGCACGCTGGAAGCCTATCGCGGCCAAAGCGGGTAACTGGCCGCCAAACTCATCACCATCAGCGCCTTACACGACACCGAACAGCACCTGCTGGTTGCCGCCGTAACCGACAGCAGCGAACCCCTGCAAGACAACGACCCCGAAAAACTGCTCGGCCTGCCCGCCCGAACCATCGGTACAACCGCGCCGACACCCCTTCAGACGGCCTTGGCTGCCGATATCGACCACCGCCGCCAACAACTGCAAAACGAGGCGACAAACCGCAATCTCGGCTACTTTGAGCAGGAAGTGCAAAAACTCGATGACTGGACAGGCGACCTCAAACACGGCTTGGAGCAAGACATCAAAGAAACCGACCGCCAAATCAAAGAAGCCTGCCGCACCGCTGCCACTGCCGCCACGCTGGAAGAAAAGCTGGCTTGGCAGAAAAAACAGTGTGAGTTGGAAAACAAACGCAGCAAACAGCGGCGGGAGCTTTTTGGCAAACAGGATGAAATTGAAAACCAACGCAACCGGCTGATTGAAGATCTGGAAGAGCAGTTAAAGCAGCAGGTGGATGAAGAAGAATTGTTTTTTATTGAGTGGGGGATGGTGTGAGCATGTTAATATTAACCCATTGCCTATTTTGCTTTGAACAAGCATAAAAGAGATTTGATGTCATGAATGTAAACATAGAAATGCTTAAATATTATATCGAACATGCGCAAATATCGCTTGATAAGCTCAAAGAATCCATTCTTAATATTGAATTATTTTTAAGTAGTGAAAGAAATCCTACATTTAATCAAGTTTCGGAAGTTGCTAAAAAACTTAATATCCCAAATGGGTTATTGTTATTACAAAGTCCGATTGAGATAAAAAGTAAAAAATTAGAATTTAGAACAATGGATTCTACGGCAATGCAAGCTATGAGCGAAGAATTGTGCGATACGATTTTAGAGATGGAAGGAAAGCAAGCCTTCTTGCGTGAAGAAATTGATTTTACCTTGGATTTTA
Organism: Neisseria musculi; assembly: GCF_014297595.2. Classification (NCBI taxonomy): domain Bacteria; kingdom Pseudomonadati; phylum Pseudomonadota; class Betaproteobacteria; order Neisseriales; family Neisseriaceae; genus Neisseria; species Neisseria musculi. The sequence continues at coordinate 2,595,986 of NZ_CP060414.2, forward strand.
TAGGTTCATGCAGTATCAATGATGATATTTCCAAAGTGGCTTCTATTGTTAGAAATAAATTGCAGGTTACAGAATTTTTTTCAAGAAAATATAAATAAAAGTGATGTATTTAAGTTTCTTCAAGAAAAAATAAACAATATTGGTGTGTTTGTTTTTTTAATGGAAAGGTGGGGGACAATACGCACAGATCATTAAGTTTGGATGAGTTTAGAGGATTTGTGTTGGTAGATGACAAAGCACCCATTATTTTTATTAATCAAAAAGACGATAGCATAGTGGAACATTATTTACGCTAGTACATGAGCTGGTGCATTTATTTATTGGAACGAATGAGATCTTAACTGATGAAGAGATAAACAATTATTTTCGTGATCCGTTAGAGGTTTTTGTGAACAAAGTAACTGCGGAGATTCTTGTTCCGAGGGGAGTTTTTGACGCAGCGTTAAAAACAGTGGGAAAAAATATTGATGAGAAAATACAATCGCTTGCTGATAAATTCAAAGTGAGCAAATTTGTTATTGTAAGACGTTTGTATGATTCAAATGATATCGATCATTCCGTTTATTTGTCCAAAACAGAGGAGTTGAATAAGTTATTCAAAGAGTTTCAGGGACGTAAAAAAATCATCAGGGGGTGGAAATTATAATAACAACTTAAAGTTCCGTATAGATAGCCGTTTTTTTAATTATGTCCAGCAAGCAGTCAGTCAAAACAGGATTTCTTATACCGAAGCTTTTCGGATTATCGGTGTCAGCTATAAAGGCTATAAAGCTTTGGCGGAGGGTAAATAATGAAATATTTACTGGACACCAATATTTATATTAATTTTTTATGTCGGGCTTATCGCTTTGAATATTTCCAAGTTTTTGGGAGGCTTTTGAAAAAGTGCTTAATCAGCATGTTGTATTACCGAAAATTGTTGTTGATGAAGTCAATAAGAGTGATGAATTTAAAGAATGGCTAGAGCAAAACTTTAACGGGGAATATCTGAATCATAAAGATTATGCCGAAGAATGGGGACAGGTTATCCAACATATTGCCCAGCATTCTTGTTATAGCGATAAAGCATTGATTGATCCGAGAAGCTGGACGCATGAAAAAATTGCGGATGGTTGGTTAATTGCGATTGCCAAAAAAGACGGTCTGACTATCGTTACCAATGAGCTTGCTAAACGGGATTTGAACGCACAGAACCCGAGCAAGGAAGTAAAAAATCCTGATATAGCAAAAGATTTTGGAATTAAATGCATTACGATGAACGAATTTTTCCAAGAAATCGGATTTAAGCTCTGACTTGAGCAGATGAGATAAAAATATATGAAAAACCAAAAACTAGAACTCACTTGGATAGGCAAAGACAAGCGCCCTAAGTTGGAGGCGCGGATTTTGTTGGAGGATGCGGCGAAGTCGTATCATGCGCCCACCCGTTCGGAACAGGCGATTTTTGATAATCGGTTGATTTTTGGCGATAACCTGCTGGCGCTCAAGGCGTTGGAGCAGGAGTTTGCGGGCAGGGTGAAGTGTGTGTTTATCGACCCGCCGTATAACACCGGCAGCGCGTTTGCCCATTATGATGACGGGCTGGAGCATTCGATTTGGCTGGCGCTGATGCGCGACTGTTTGGAGCTGATCAAGCGCTTGCTGGCGGATGACGGCTCGTTGTGGATAACCATTGATGACAACGAAGTGCATTATTTAAAGGTGTTGTGTGATGAAGTGTTCGGGCGGGGGAATTTTGTGGCGAATGTGGTTTGGCAGAAAAGAACATCGCCAGATAATCGATTGAGATTGGGTAATGCCCATGACCATATTTTGGTGTATGGGAAACAGCCTTTAATTCATCAAAAATTTAATCAATTAGAAATTGGCGAAGCAAGGAAAAAAGATTTTAAAAATCCTGATAACGACCCAAGGGGTGCATGGGCTTCTACGGATTTCACAGGTATGACAGGCCATGCCACTGCTTCACAGTTTTATAAAATTACCGCACCCAATGGCAAAAAACACCCTCCCCCTGAAGGGAGATGTTGGGCAATTAGTGAACTGACATTCGAAAAATTATTGCAAGAAAATCGTGTTTGGTTCGGTAAAGACGGAAATTCACGCTCTAGGCTAAAGCGCTTTTTGTCCGAGATGGAAGGGCAGAATGCGTGGTTTTGGTGGGGTAATGATGAGGTAGCGCATAACCAAGAAGCAAAAAAAGAAATTAATGCGCTCTTTGGTGCAAAAAATCCATTTGATACCCCCAAACCTGAGCGTTTGATGAAGCGTATTTTAGAACTCGCCACCAACCCCGGCGATCTCGTCCTAGACTCTTTCGCCGGCAGCGGCACCACCGGCGCGGTGGCGCATAAAATGGGGCGGTGCTGGATTATGGTGGAATTGGGTGAGCATTGCTACACGCATATTATTCCGCGTTTGCACAAGGTGATTGACGGCACGGATCAGGGCGGGATTTCCAAGGTGGTGAACTGGTAGGGCCGGCGGGTTCCGTTATTACCGTTTGGCGCCGACCTTGATTGTCAATGACAAATGGGGCAATCCGGTGATCAACCCCGAATACCGCCCCGAAATGCTGGCCGAAGCGCTGGCCAAGCTGGAGGGCTTTATTTACCGGCCGTCTGAAACCTTGTGGTGGTAGCACGGCTATTCCAGCGAGCGCGATTTTATTTATGTGACCACGCAAACCTTGTCTGCCGAGCAGTTGCAGGCGTTGTCGGACGAAGTGGGCGAAAATCAAAGCCTCTTGGTGTGCTGCGCGGTGTGGCGCGGTATCACGGCGGCGCAGGCGGCGGAGCGCTTCCCCAACCTTTTGTTGAAAAAAATCCCGAAAATGGTGTTGAAGCGCTGCGAATGGGGGCATGACGATTACAGCCTGAACATTGCCAACCTGCCGATGGCCGCGCCCGAAGTCCGGCCGTCTGAAAACGCGGCAAGCGCTTCCGCCCAAACTGCCAAAGGCAAAAGTGCGGTTGAAAATCAGGAGGATTTTTTGCGGGGGAGGCGGGTGATGAGTAATGAGTAAAGAAACGCCATTGTTGCCCGCTGATTACGGCGATTGGCTGACCGATATTAAAAGTCGGGTGCTGGCGGCGAGGCAGAAAGCGGCCTTGGTGGCAAATGCCGGGCTGGTTTTGCTTTATTGGCATATCGGGCGGGATATTTTGGAGCGGCAGGTGGCACAAGGCTGGGGCAGCAAAGTGATTGACCGCCTGGAGCGCGATTTGCGTGAAGCGTTTCCGGAAATGAAGGGGTTTTCTATCCGCAATCTAAAATATATGCGTGCGTTTGCCGAGGCTTGGTCGGATTTTGAAATTGTGCAGCAGGCTGCTGCACAATTTCCGTGGTTTCATCTTTGTACTTTGATTGATAAGGTGAAAATACCACAACAAAGAGAGTGGTATTTACAGCAGGCTATAGCACAGGCTTGGTCGCGCACCACTTTGGAAATCCATATCAAAAACCGCTTGCATGAACGGCAGGGGCAGGCGGTTACCAATTTTACCGCCCGCTTGCCTGCGCCTGCTTTGGCGCAAGAAACATTAAAAGCCCCTTATCTGTTTGATTTTTTGGGATTGGGCGAAGAAGCGCATGAACGCGGTAAATAAAGAGTAGATGCACCCGAACAGTTATAATAGACTAAACGGATTAAAGAGCTTGAATTAAGGTAATGATAAATGCGGACGATTTTTAAATATATAGCAACTGTTGGCGTTGTATGGCTTGGTTTTGCAGGGGTAGGGTTTGCACAGCCGATGAGCAATGAAATGGCCCAGGGGATATATGATGAAGAAGTAAGAAAAAAGCGTGCTCAGCAGCAACAAGGAGCAAACACAGACCCCTCCGCTGCCGAGGTGCGAGCTTGGCATGAAAGAGAACGCAAAATACAGGCAGAAATAGCCCAACACCGCGCAACGCCTTATTGGATGGTGATCGGGCGGGACTGGGGAAATAAAAAAATTGCATGGAGCGGGGGATATGCTTCCAAAGAAAGGGCAATTGAATGGGCGCTGAGCCAGTGCGAATCCTCTGATTGCAGATTAATTGCAACTATTGCGAATGCATGTGGGGTTATTGTTTATGCACATGAGAACCCTAAATCAATAAGTGATATTTTTATAGGCGTAGACCCGGACGATAAAAAAGCGGCAGCTAAAGCTATGCAATCTTGCGAAGCGGTACACAGAAAAAACAACCCTGACAGATGTTTTTATTCAGGCATTCAGACCAAACACGGCACTGCTTTCTGCACCGGCTATGACTACAGCGTCTACGGCCAGCAATAAGCGGCGCTGACTACTTCAGAGCAAGCCGTTTTTATTGAGAGGCAGTCTTTGGCAACCTTCAAAAGCTGCTGTTGGGGATACCGACAGTCTATTTGACGCTGTGGTTCATCATGCAAGGCCGGCGCATAGCCACAGGCCAAAGCCGCGACAATATGCGGGGTTTCCATCACCCGCTCATCGGCAGCGGAATATCTGACCTTTGCGGCGGCCAACAGAGAAGATGGTGTGCAGGTGGCGGAGAAGCCCTTTATGCTGGTGATTGCCCGCGATACCACCCATGCGGCGCAATTGCTTGCCTTGCTGGAATCCTATGCCTTTTACGGCGGGCGCTATGCGGGCAAGGTGATTCAGGTGGATTCCAGCAAGTCGGGCAAAGACGAAGAAGCAATGATTGCGCGGCTCTTGGCGGTGGAAAGCGTGGATGAGCCGACCGAAATCGTGATTCACGTCAATATGCTTAAAGAAGGCTGGGACGTAACCAATCTGTATACCATTGTGCCGCTGCGCGCCGCCAACGCACGCACTTTGATTGAGCAGAGCATTGGGCGCAGCCTGCGTCTGCCTTACGGCAAGCGCACGGGCGAGGAAGCGGTGGTCCGGCTCAATATCGTGGCGTACGACCGTTTTCAGGAAATTATTGACGAAGCCAACAAAGGCGGTTCGGTCTTGCGCCTGCAACAGGTGATTTTGGAACCTGCCGATCAGGATACGCAAACCGTGAGCGTAACCGTGCCGAGCGGCATAGAAAGCCGTTTGGGGCTGGCGGACAGGCCGTTTGAAAACACGGTGCAAGATAGCCCGCCTGCCAACAGCCCATCCGCGTATCAGCCCGTTTTCCAAACCGAGCAGGAAAAACAGATTGCCCGCAAAGTCATGGAAGCGGCCGCCCGCTACGAAACCTGCCCGCAGCAGGCACCCACTTCGCAAGCCTTATTGCAGCCTGAAATACAGGCGCAGATTGCCGAAGAAGTGCAACGGGAATTGCAGGGCGCGCAAGGCGGATTATGGGCGGATGAATGGCCCGAAGTCGCGGAAATCGTAGCGAAAACCACGCAAATATTGGTGGAGCAAACCATTGATATTCCGAGTATTACCGTTATGCCGGGCGGAGAAATCCAAACAGGCTTCTCCCCTTTACCCTGGATGTCGGCAACTTGAATTTGCAGCCCGGCGCGCGCGAAATCCTGATTCACAACCTGCATACCGACGAGCAAAGCAGCCTGTCCGCCGAATTGGGTCTGGTGGAAAAACGCCCCGAAGACTATATCGTGCACGCGCTGATTGATTTTGACGACATCGACTACTTCACACCCAAGCCGAGCTTTTATATGACTTGGCCGGGCAGATAGTGCGGCATTTGCAAAGCTACCTTTCCGAAGCCGAGATGCTGGACGTGCTGGATAAAAACCGCCGCCTGATTGCACGGGAAATCCACGCGCAGATGACGGCGCATTTCTGGGAACAAGCCGCGCATTACGAAGCGCATGTCAGCCGCGGTTTTACCGCACTCAAACCCTGCCACTACACCGCCTCGGCAAACGAACCCGTACATTAGGTGCGCGAAACCGTGCAAGATGCATCGCGCATCAGGCAGATGCTGTTCGGCGGATTTAAAAAATGCCTGTATCCGCTGCAAAAATTCGATTCCGACACCGAGCGCCGCTTTGCTGTGATTCTGGAGCGCGATGCGCAGAAATGGTTCAAACCCGCCAAAGGACAATTCCAGATTTATTACAAACAAGGCGCCGATCAGAAAGAATATATTCCCGATTTTGTGGTGGAAAACGGTGATTTTATCCTGATGGCGGAAACTAAAGCCCGTGCCGATATGCAAAGCCCCGAAGTACAGGCCAAAGCCGAAGCCGCCGCAGCCTGGTACAGGCAGGCAGCGGACTATGCCGTGCAGCACGGCGGCAAAGCATGGCTTTATCTGCTCATCCCCCACGATGAAGTGGATGAAGCCAAGCGCTTGGCGGATTTTTTACGGTTTGAGAAAAAGGGCGAAGCTGTGCAAATACCCTGTCCGTCTGAAAGGCTTAAATAACACCATACCCGCACAGACGGAAGTATGAATCAAAATATTTAATAAACAATTAATTGTATGGGAGGCTCCTGAATTCTTGCTTGCGTGGGCATGGTGGCAAACTAAATTCCAGCGGGGTTTTTCTGAATTTTGCAAAGATGTTACTTTAACATTCAACAGATATTTTACATAAATTTATAACTTGCTAATTTTATTTATTATTTTGTTGTGTCATTTTGATGTGTTTAACTGTTTTAAGTGGATTTTGCTTGACTTTTTGGCAAATCCGCTTTGTTTTTTTTTATGTGTTTGTCAAATGACCTGATACCGGTTCGGATCGTACTTTTCGCCTTTTTTGTACAGGTTAAAGGTTATGACGGCCAGCTTGCGCATAATGGCACCGAGTATAACCATAGTCGGTTTTTTCGGTTTTTCAGACGTTGTACCAAATCGGGCAGATAGCCGCGCCTTAAGGCAACCATGGCAGGCATAAACAAGGCGGCGCGTACCTTTCTGTTGCCGTATTTCGTCATTCTGTCTCTTCCTTTAACACTGGTTCCGGATTGCCGTTTTTACGGAGTCAGGCCGGAGAATGCGGCAAACTGGTTTGAAGGTTTGAAAGTCTGCACCGAATGGGTGTTTTTCACACACCAGCAGCGGTAAGAGAACCTGCTACGGGTATGTTTCGGATACGGTTGTGGGGTTTAAATCCTGCTTGATGACACTGTCTATTTGGGTGCGAGCGGCCTTCATTTGCCTTTAAAATGCAGTTTATTTGCGCTTTAATTGAAACTGTATGCAGCCATCTAAGAAGTGCACTATGACCAGCACCTAAAAGTACACTACTTTTAAGCCGGTATCGGCAGCATGATGAATTTGGAAGGGAGTGGGTTTAAAACAGACCGTCTGAAACCTGTGGAATACAAACGCGAAAAATCTCAGCTCGAGCCTTTCGATACAATCCGGCTGTGTACGCAGCGCCGTGTTGGGGGAAATAACCGGGCAAACCATAGCTGGGGGATATAGGCAAACGCAGTAAAACCCGCTCGCTGGTTCAGGTTTGCCAGCCGAAGCCGGTGGGACGGGATAGGCCAAAAAAACTATATCGCAACACTATTTTTGTGAATGTAAGTGCAGATGAAAGGAGTAATGTATGTCGCGAGCTTATTATGGAAAAAGTATTGCTGATTTTATTCAAGAAGATAATTTAAGTATTTTGGGTGCGTTGACCAAGCATCATGGTTATCAGTCTTTGGAAAAATCGCAACAAAACGCATGGGAAAAGCAAATTGCTATTTTAAAATCACAATTGGTGGATTTAACTGGGCATATTTATTTTGAATTTTCTATTCCGCGAATGGGGAAGCGTGTTGATAATATTGTCATTCTTGGCAATAAAATTTTTTTACTAGAGTTTAAAATTGGTAGCAAACAATATGATAAGCATGCGATTGACCAAGTGATTGACTATGCGCTTGATTTACGAAATTTTCATGAAGGTAGCCATCATGTGAATTTAATACCCGTATTGATTGCGGAGAAAGCACCAATTATTCAAAATAATTTTCAGGCAGCACAAAATTTAGACTGTGCGATTTTATTGAATGCGCAGAATTTGGGTGAGTTTTTCTCGTCTTTTGATTCAAATAATCTGATGGATGTTGCAGCTTGGGAGCAATCATCATACAAACCAACCCCGACCATTATTGAAGCAGCACAAGCGCTTTATCAAAAGCATGATGTTGCAGAAATCACGCGCTCAGATGCTGGAGCAAAAAATTTGTCAGATACTGCTGGTTGTATTAGCAACATTATTGAGCAAGCTAAACAAGAACATAAAAATCCATTTGTTTTGTTACTGGTGTACCAGGCGCAGGTAAAACATTGGCTGGACTCAATATTGCTAATCAGCGCTTAAAAGTAGCAGAAGATGAACATGCTGTTTTCTTATCAGGAAACGGCCCGTTGGTGCAAGTTTTACAAGAAGCGTTGGCAAGAAACCGCGCCATTAAAAATAAAATCAAAAAAGAAACTGCACTAAAAGAAACTCGGGCGTTCATTCAAAATATTCATTATTTTAGAGACGAATATTTGAAAAACTCACAAGCACCCACTGAAAAAGTTGTGGTATTTGATGAAGCACAACGTGCTTGGAATCAACATCAAACCAGTAAATTTATGAGTCAAAAACGCGGACTGTCAGATTTTAACCAGTCTGAGCCAGAATTTTTGATTGAGGTGATGAATCGTCATCAAGATTGGTGTGTGATTGTTTGCTTGATTGGTGGCGGGCAAGAAATTAACACGGGCGAGGCAGGCCTAGTTGCCTGGATGCAAGCTTTGCAATCTTCTTACCCAGATTGGCAGGTGCATTATTCTAATTTGATTGTCAATCAAGACAATTATTTGCAAGATACCACAATAAAAAACTGGTTATCTACAACAGGCGTTGAGCAAGACCATTTACATCTGGCTACTTCAGTGCGCTCATTTCGGTCAGAAAAAGTTTCGGCATGGGTACACATGTTATTGGATGTGGATGATCAAGCCAAGCTACTGTGGCACGAGATTCAAGAAAACTACCCTATTGTACTCACAAGAGATTTGCAAAAAGCCAAAGCATGGGTGAAAGCTCAAGCTAAAGGAAGTGAGCGTTATGGCTTGGTGGCTTCATCGGGGGCACGCCGTCTGAAAGCATTGGGTGTAAATGTTAAAAATGAAATCGACGTGGCCAATTGGTTTTTAAATTCTAAAGATGATGTACGCTCTTCTTATTTTTTAGAAGATGTGGCGACAGAGTTTGATGTACAAGGATTGGAGCTTGATTGGGTATGCATAGCATGGGGTGAGAATTTTTATTATCAAAATGGCAAATGGCATTATCAATCTTTTAAAGGTTGTAAATAGCAAAATATCAACAAAGAAGAATGTCAGCAGTTTACTAAAAACGCCTATCGCGTTTTATTGACTAGAGCTAGGCAAGGAATGGTGATTTGGATTCCGAAAGGTAGCGGAACTGATAATACACGTCAAAGCAAGTTTTATGATGGAACATATCAGTATTTAAAATCTATAGGCATAGAGGAACTTGTTTAAGCTTAATAGTTAAGCATACTCATAAATTGAAGGGCAAGAAACACGTTGTATATCACTGCGCAAGTCAGTTATCTGCACGAGGGGTGGAACAGGCGAGGTGGGCGTTGCAGCTGTTTTCAGTGATGTGAAAAGTGAAGTGCATGCTTTTACAGAGTGAGACTTTTGCAAAATTCAAAAAATCATCACAAGATGTTTGTTTGCCGTTATCTTTGTGTAGGCAGGAATCAAGGCATTTATCATCTAATTAGTTACTAAATCAATACTTCGATATTTTCACTCGGGTTCCCGCTTGTGCGGGAATCAAACCTTTCAGACAGCATATAAGGTATTTTTACAAAGGCCTTGGGGCGTGTTTGAAGGATAAACCTGTTATGTCTGTGCCCGATATGGTTTGCAAGGTTTCAAACGGCCTCGGTCTGCTTCAGTATTGATTACTTAGCGCTGTTCACGGCGGCTTTCAGATGGCCGTAGCCTTCTTCGTCCATTTTATCGAGCGGGATAAAGCGCAGGCTGGCGCCGTTGATGCAGTAGCGCAGGCCGCCTTTGGCGGGCGGGCCGTCCGGGAAAACGTGCCCCAGGTGTGAATCGGCGGCGGCGCTGCGCACTTCGGTGCGGCGCATGTTGTAGCTGAAATCGCTGTGTTCGGTAACGGAAGAGGCGGCAATCGGGCGGGTGAAGCTCGGCCAGCCACAGCCCGAATCGTATTTGTCGGCAGAGCTGAATAAGGGTTCGCCGCTGACAATGTCCACATAAATGCCGGGGGCAAACAGGTGGTCGTATTCGTGGCTGAAGGCGTATTCGGTGCCGTTTTGCCGGGTGATGCGGTATTGCTCGGCGGTGAGCCGTTTTTTCAGCTCGGTATCGCTCGGTTTGCGGTAGGTGGCGGCATTAAAGCCTTTGCTGCCTTTCGGCGCGGTTTTGCCGGGCAGGGGCTCATCGGCTTTGCGGATATCGATGTGGCAATAGCCGTTGGGGTTTTTAACCAGATAATCCTGATGGTATTTCTCGGCTTCGTAAAAATGTTTGAGCGGCAGGTTTTCCACCACTAAAGGTTGGGCGTATTTTTGCTGCTCCTGTTTCAGCGCGGCGGCAATCACGGCCTGCTCGGCCTGGTCGGTGTAATACACGCCGGTGCGGTATTGGGTGCCCCGGTCGTTGCCTTGTTTGTTGAGGCTGGTGGGATCGATCACGCGGAAATAGTATTGCAGGATGTCGTTAAGGCTGAGTTTGTCGGCATCGTAAACCACGCGCACGGTTTCGGCATGGCCGGTGTTGCGGCGCACCACGTCTTCATACGAAGGGTTTTCGGTATTGCCGTTGGCGTAGCCGGAAACGGCATCGATTACGCCGCCGATACGTTGGAAATAGGCTTCCAGGCCCCAGAAGCAGCCGCCGGCAAGATAAATGGTTTTGGCGTTCATTGCAGCAGATTCCTTTTTCTGAGCGGGTTTGTAGAATGTGTTTTTCAGACGGCCTATGTCGGCTTCGTGATTTTCAACCAACGCCAATGCCTGTGCTTCGTTGAGGCTGCCTTTTATGATGCGGGCGAGGTTGCCGTGTTTGTCGAGCACTGCCCACGAGGGGTAAACGCCGATATTCAGGCTTTTGGCCAAGCCGCCGCCTTCATCGGTAATCACGGGCAGTTTGGGATAATCCAGACCACGGTACCATTGCAGAAAATCGGCTTGGTTTTTTTCGCCGAGAAAGCCGGGCGAGGCCACAGTAATCAGGTTGGCCGTTTGAAAGCGCTTATCTTGCGCCCATTGTTCGGTGGCGGCAAGCTCCGACAAACACAAAGGGCACCAGCTTGCCCAAAATTTTATCAGCGTGGGCCTGCCTTCGGCCAAATGGCGGGCGGCGGGTTTGCCCTGCGTGTCGTGCAGCTTTTGCAATGCCGCAGGCACGGGCGCGGCATTGCCGGGCTTGGTGTGGAAGAGAAACAGTGCGGCAACCAGGACGGGTATGGCCGACAATATCAGCATTTTCCAAAATGCGGGCAGTTTCACGGGTGTTCTCCTGTTGTAACGGTAAACCGGGGCGGAAGGCCTGTTTCGGCATCTCAGGCAATAGGTGCCGCAAATAAAGTTTTCCACCGTATGAAAGCAGACGGAAAAGGCGGCGGAAACTTACACGGTTTGATGAAAAACAGGCGGGCATGGTTGGCGGTTGCCGCCTTTACGGGCATCAAAACCGCCCGAGCGCCAATAACGGCTAACGGCGTTGCAGCTTTTCAGACGGCCGATTATTTTTAATCTGCCCGCAGCAGGCAAGGTTTGGCGTGGCGCTGATTGGGCGCAGGACCATACCTCCGCAGGGAGCACGCGCGCGTTTTCGGCAAAACTAAAGCCGCCCGGCAGAAAAGCCAATAACCAAGCCTTGCCCAACCTCAGGCCGTCTGAAACCATTCAGACGGCCTGTCTGATTTTAAATGTCGGTCATACAAGCAGCTTCTGTTGCCGCCGGGCGGCTTGCAAAATGGTTTTCTTCAGGCCGAGATGCCGCCATGCGGCAACGGAAATAAAGCGGATTCGCCATATCATGCCTCGGGCAGGGTGACCGGCTGATAGGGCGGAATATCCAAAACGTAGCGTATCCAATTGCCGAAGCTGTACTTTTGGCGGATTTCGGTGGAGATTTCGTGATAGGGGCGTTTTAGGAAATCATCTATGCCGTTGAATGTTGTGCCGTCCCAGATAAAGATGTTGTTTGGGTGGTAAAAATCGTATTTGGCGGCTTCGGCGTTGGTGGTAATCAGTTTTTTGCGGTAGCCGAGTGCTTCAAACGCGCGGAACGACAGGCCGTTGTGTACGGGTGTTTTGAAATCGACCAGCACTTTGGCGCGGGCGGTGTGTTGCAGGTTTTCGGCGTAATCGGCGGTTTGGGTGGAAATTTTAATATTGTTTGGGTAGCGGGTGCGGCAGGCTTGCGCTTCTTTGGCGGCGCAGATGATGTTGAAATCCAGAGTCCAGCCGTGCGCGAGGGCTTGGTTTCCGAATTCGGCAATCACGCTGCTGCGTTCGGGCAGGTGCGAGCCGATGAAATAGAAATCGGTTTGTGCTTCGCCGGCCGGCGGGGCGGGGTGGTCGAAATAGAAATTGGTCAGCGGCAGAAAGTTGCTGCCGGACTGCAAATCGGCGGGGTCGAACACATAAAAGCGGTCGAAGTTGGCAACGGTTTGCCAGATATCGGGATAGCGGTTCATGCCGTCCCATTGGTAGTTGGCCATGATGCCGCGGGTGCGGCGGCGGATATCGGCCAGCATTTCGGGTGTGTAGAGATCGCCTCTGATAAAAAGGGCGTAATCGACCCCGCCGGCTGCATCGAGTGTGCTTAAGAGATTCTGGTAGAATACGGCGGCCTGCAATTTCTGCTTGGCCTGTTTGTCACGCAGCACCAGCTGCCTGAATTTGGTTTGCAGGCGTGCTGCCAGCGAGGGATAGCGGAATGTGTGGGAATCGGCAACCAAATGAATCACGTTGAAACCGTGATGCTCGAGATTGGCCTGAATGCTTCGGTAGATGCCCATATGGTCGGGCATGCCTAAAAAAACGGTCGGTTGGTTCATGGCGGCGGTTTTATGGTTTTTTCAGACGGCCTGTTATCGTGATGGCGGCCGTCTGAAAAGCGGCGGGGGCGGCAAAGGTTTTACGGGCAGTGTGTGTTGCGGGGGGGCGAATGCCCGCTTTATCCAGCTTCCAAACGAATAATAGTGTTTGATTTCGGGATCCAGGGCAACGTAGGGCTGGTTGAGAAAATCTTCCAACCCATCGAGATTGCTGCCGTTGAACACGAAGATATTGTTTGGATGATAGAAATCGTAGCCGGTAACGGTTTGGTTGTTGGTAATCAGTTTTTTGTCGAAACACATGGCATCGAAAACCCGAAACGACAGGCCGTAGTGGTCGAATTGGACAAAATCGACAACGGCGCGGCTGCCGCACACTTTTTGCAGGTTTTGCTCGAAACTGAGCACGGTGGAACGGTTGAGATAGGTGATGCCTTCGGTGCCCAAGATTTTGCGGGCGCGCTGGTCTTTGCAGTAGATATGGAAATCGAGCGGCAGTTTCAGACGGCGTGCCGCTTCGATAAAGCGTTGGGTATCGGCGGCGCGGCGGGCTTCATAGCCGCCGAGAAAATACAGGCCGTTGCTGCCGTTTTTGCCTGAGACGGGAAAGTCGAAATAAAAATTGGTGGTTGCTTCGAGACGGTGTTGGGGATATTTGGCCACATCGTTTTTGTCGAACACGAAACAGCGGTCGAAATAAGGCAGGTAGTCGATGATGTCGGGAAAGCGGCCGATGCCGTCCCATTGGTAGTTGATGCAGAAAGCGGAATGTTCGCGGATTGTTTTAATGAAGGCTTTGGGGTGGATGTTGGCGCGTATGCACAGGGCAAAATCGGCTTTTTTTCCGCCCAGCATGGCGAGCTTGCGCTCGATTTCGCTTTGAAAGCGCGAAAACTTCAGCTTTTTCTTATAGTCGGGGTTTTTGGTGATTTTTTTGTGGTAGAGCGCAACCAGCCGGCAGCCCGGGTGGGGATAGTAGGAATCGCGGTCGTCATAACACAGATTGATAACGTCAAAACCGTGGTAGCGCAGGTTTTTTTCGATACATTGATCCAAGCCATACATATAAGGCACGGCCAAAATAACGGTTTTATTCATGATGGGCTGTCAGATTTTCAGACGGCCTCTGCGGTTGGCCGTCTGAAAAAGTTTCGTTGTCAGGCATATGATTCGATAAAGGCCGCTATCTGCCCGGAATCGGTCAGCGCGCTGCACGAGGCTGCCGGGTTGATGCGCTTGGCCAGGCCGGCCAAAACTTTGCCGGGGCCGCATTCTGCAGACTGGGTAATGCCTTGGGCAACCAGCGCATTGACGGTTTCCGTCCAGCGCACCGGGCTGTAAAGCTGGCGCACTAAAGCGTTTTTGATTTTTTCGGCATCATCGTAGGCGGCCACATCGGCGTTGTGGATAATGCGGATCTGCGGCGTTTGGATAACCACATTTTTCAATGCTTCGGCCAGTTTTTCGGCCGCAGGCTTCATCAGGCTGCAATGGGAAGGCACCGAAACCGGCAGCGGCAGGGCGCGTTTGGCGCCTTTTACTTTGGCCAGATCCATCGCACGCGCTATTGCAGCGGTGTCTCCGGCAACCACTACTTGGCCGGGCGAATTGAAATTGACGGCTTCGGCCACGCCGCCTTGGGCGGCTTCGGCGCACACTTCGCGCACCGCATCATCGTCCAATCCCAAAATGGCGGCCATGGCGCCTTCGCCCTGCGGCACAGCATCCTGCATCAATTCGGCACGAAGGCGCACGAGTTTGACGGCATCGGCAAAATCCAATGCGCCCGCTGCCGTCAATGCGGTGTATTCGCCCAAGCTGTGCCCCGCCGCCACGGCGGGAGCTTTGCCGCCCGCTTCGAGATAGGCGCGGTAAACGGCCATGCCTGCGGCCAGCATCAGCGGCTGGGTATTGACGGTTTCGTTGATGGGGGCGGCATCGCTGCCGTTAATCATTGCCCACAAATCTCGGTCGAGTGCGGCGGAGGCTTCGTCAAAAGTGGCTTTCACAACGGCGGCGCCGCTAAAGCCGTTCATCATGCCGAGACTCTGCGAGCCCTGGCCGGGAAAGAAAAATGCGAAAGACATGGCAGTCCTTTAGTTTTTTAACCATAAAGCAAACGGATTATCGGCATAATGTATCAGCAACAGATAGGTGATGGCAATATTGGTTGCCGCCACCAGCCAAAAAACGCGGATAAACGATGCTTTACCGGTTTTGTGGTTGAAGATGCTGCGTGCCAAAAGTGCGCCCGGCCAGCCGCCGATCAGGCCGATTTGGTGCAGCTTTTTCTCCGGCACCCGCCCCAGGTAGCCGGTTTTACCGGTTTGGGTAACGGCGGTTTGTTTGTCGCTGCGGTAAAGCCAAAAGGCCGCCGCGCTGGAGAGCAGGTAAAACACCGCCAGCTTGGTGGAATAATAATTGACCGCCAGCAGGTAAAGCGCACCGCTCAGGCCGTAATACAACAATTTGCGCATATTCAGATTAACCTCGTGGTAGTCGTAGGGGCGGTCGGAAAACAGCGCGGCTTCGTGGCCGCTCAACACCACTTTCAAGGCTTTCTGGGGTTCGCTGCCGGCGGGGCGGTTGCAGTAGAAGCTCACCTGTTGCCCGGTTTGCGGCCGCTGCGATGTGTAGTGGAACGCAGAAATATGAAAAAACAGGCTCTGCTGCTGCGCGGTGCGGATAAAGCCGTAACCTTTTTCGTTGTCCCAACTGATGATTTCGCCGTTTAACACGCGGTTGGCAGGCAGGGCGGCCGGCGGGTTGTGCCGGCGGGCGCCGGCTTGGTTTTCGGCCTGCATTTCGGGAGAGCCGGCTCCGCTTTCCGGCTCTCCGGCAACGGCGGCAGGCTGCGGCGGTATGGCCGGTTCGGTTTCAGACGGCCTGTCGATAATATCGGCCTCCACCAAAAGCCATTGGCCGTTGCCGTGTTTGACCAGCCTGCCTTCTAAAACTTCGCCGCTTTCGGGCACACGGGTTTGGTCGTTTAAAAACTGCCCTAAAATAAAAATCGGCGAGCTGCGCTGAACTTGGTGGATGCCGTAACCGCCGTTTTGCTGGAAGTTCCATTCGGCAAGCACTACTTCTACCCGTTCGTTTTCCTTCAGGGGCGGCAGCGGCGACACGTTTTGCGCGCGCAGGCGGTTTTTGGCATCTTGGTGCAGGCAGAAACTGATGCGGTCTCCGCTTTTCGGGAGGGGGTAGTGTTGGTTTAAAGATGAGGCTTCGAGCAAAATCCGCTGCGCGCCGTGATCGTCGGAAACCACAGAACCGCGTTTTAGTTCCGGGAACCAATGCGCTACTGTGCCGTAATGTATCTGTTTGGTCATTTTCGTAATGTGTCGGGTGGGTTGATGGTTGGGCGGCCGTAAGCTCTCCGGCTCTTTGGCCGGCCGCCGTTGTTTTATTCGCTTTGATTTCGTTCGGCCGTCTGAAAATATTCGTTTTTGCGTTTCAGACGGCCTGAAGGCTGTTAAACGGTTAGTATTCCAGCAGCACCGCACCCCAGGCGAAACCGCCGCCTATGCCTTCTAAAAGCAGGCGTTGGCCGCGTTGGATCCGGCCGCTGCGTATGCCGCTGTCGAGGGCGAGCGGAATGGATGCGGCGGAAGTATTGCCGTGTTCCTGCACGGTCAATACGACTTTTTCCATGCCCAGCCCCAAATGTTTGGCTGTGCTCTCGATGATGCGTTTGTTGGCTTGGTGCGGCACGATCCAGTCGATTTGATCAGACGTGAAACCTGCTTCGGTGATGACTTCATCGGCCACTTTAGCCAGCATCTTCACGGCGAGTTTGAATACGCCGGGGCCGTCCATGGTGAGAAAAGGCGTGCCCGATATTTTGCCGTTTGCTATTTGGCCCGGGGTTTTGAGCAGGTCGAGATAATTGCCGTCTGCCTTGAGTTTGCCGTGGATAATGCCGGGTGTGTCGGACGCGCCCAATACCACCGCGCCCGCACCGTCGCCGAACAATACGCAGGTGGCGCGGTCGCTCCAGTCGAGAATACGGCTGAAGGTTTCTGCGCCGACAACCAACACGTTTTTCGCCATGCCGCTTCTGATATAGGCATCGGCGGTGGTAACGGCATACATAAAGCCCGCACACACGGCCTGTACATCGAAAGCAGGGCAGCCGCTGCTGCCGATGCCGAGTTTCTGCTGCACAATGGTGGCCGTGGAGGGGAAAATCATATCGGGCGTGGAGGTGGCCACGATAATCAGATCAAGCTCTCCGGCTGCCAAGCCGGCATCTGCCAGCGCATTGCGCGCCGCTGCCGCTGCCAGATCGCTGGTTTTTTCGTGATCGGCAGCGATATGGCGGAATTTTATGCCGGTGCGTGTGGTAATCCATTCGTCTGAAGTATCGACTTTTTCGGCTAAATCATCGTTGCTGACACGGTTGGCCGGCAAATAGCTGCCCGTGCCGAGAATCTTGGCATACTGCATGGTAACGCCTTTATGATGGTTTATGGATAAGGGCTATTGTAAGATAATCCGCCTGATTTTCCCAAATATTAATCGTAAGGGCGGACGGAGGTTTCGGGCGGAACAGGCTGCGGCAGGCAGCCGGCCTGCACCGCGGACCGCAATTGAGAATAATGCAGACGCGCTTCGTTTTGTGCGCCGCCTGCGGTTGGCTGTGTTGGTTCGCTGCCCGTCAAACCGACAATAAAAACAGGCGGCTTTGATAATTCAAAGCCGCCTGGGTAATATTTGGTCGGAATGAGAGGATTCGAACCTCCGACCCCTTCGTCCCGAACGAAGTGCGCTACCGGGCTGCGCTACATTCCGAATAAGGCGCAAATTATAGGTAAAGAATTTTCGTTTGGCAAGACAAGGGCGGAAATTAGAGTGCAGCCATGCAGAAAGAAGCCAAACGGCAAGCCGCAGGCAATATCAGGCATAACCGATGCCCCATTGCCTTGCTGCACCCGCAATGAACCGGTGCGCCGGCTGATAGGGCCGTTTTTTTCAGACGGCCAAATTGCGTTTATACGCTCTGCGCCGGCGGCTGCGCGGGCGGTGCTGTTTTATCTGCCCGTAAGGCCGTCTGAACCCTTCCGGCGGCAGGCGGGATTGGCTTAGGCGGCCGGCCGGCTTGGCTGTCAAATTCAGGCGGCGAGCACCACAAAGATGGTGGGGCGTTTTCTCAGGCAGGGCAGTGTGCCGCTTTTTTGCCAGTCGGCCACGGTTCGGCTGATGATGGTTTGAGTCGGCAGTGTCAAGTCGCAGGCAATGCACAGGCGGGTGGATGGAGCAAGCGTTGCGGCCGCATCGGCCAGCAGGGCATCGTTGCGGTAGGGCGTTTCGATAAACAATTGGGTTTCTTGATGTTGGCGCGAGCGTTGCTCCAATGTTTTTAAGGCATGTATCCGCTCGTTTTTTTCAGACGGCAGATAGCCTCTGAATGCAAAATGCTGACCGTTGGCGCCCGATGCCATCAAAGCCAGCAGCAGGCTGGAGGGGCCGACCAGCGGCCGTACTTCAAAGCCGTGTGCGTGCGCCAGCGCCACCAGGCCGGCACCGGGGTCTGCCACGGCAGGGCAGCCGGCTTCGCTGACCATGCCCATGCTGCGGCCTTCCTGAAGCGGTTTGAGCAGTTCGGGCAAGGCTCGGGCATCGGTGTGTTTGTTGAGCGTTTGCAGGTTTAAACCGCGTATCGGCGCGGTTATCCCCAAATGTTTCAAATGGGCGCGGGCGGTTTTTTCGGCTTCGACCACAAAATCGGTCAGGCCGGCGATTTGCGCCTGCTCGTGCGGCAACAGGCAGGGCATGTCGGGCGCGCCGATCGGTGTAGGAATGAGATAGAGAACGGCAGACATGGTTTCGGGCTTTGGTGTGTATCTATAAAAAAGTGTTTGTTTGACCGGTCCGGCCGTCTGAAAAAATCGAAATAAAAAATATTTCAGACAGCTTAGCGTTAGGGCGAATGCGCTTGGTTTCCGGCGGCGTGCAGGGCGCAGGCGGTTCAGGTTCAGGCCGCCAGCCGTCTTGGTTGCCGCTTGGGCAACCGATAAACCGTTTTCCTTGCGCCGGTATGCAGTAATGCCGCAGGTTTGCGGTGGCCGCTAAACAACTTCCACGCCTTCTGCCGCCAAAAATTCCACCAGCTTGAAAACCGGCAGGCCGATCAGGGCGTTGGGGTCGGTGCTGTCGATCCGCTCCAGCAGCGCCGCGCCCAAACCTTCGCTTTTGGCCGCGCCGGCGCAATAGACGGCATCAGGTTCGTGCTCCAGATAGCGGCGGATTTGTCCGCTGCCCAGTTTGCGCATGGTAACCACGGTTTTATCGACATGGGTGTGCAGGCCGCCTGAAGCAGTGTTGAGCAGACAGAGCGCGCTGTAAAACACGATGCGCTGCCCGCTCGATTGCGCCAGCATCTGTTGTGCGTTTGCAACGCTCATCGGCTTGCCGAGCTGCAGACCGTTGCACCAAGCCACTTGGTCTGCGCCGATAATCAACGCCTGCGGAAATCTGCCGGCCAGCGAGCGGGCTTTGCCGACAGCTAAACGCAGGGCAGTTTGTTCTGCGGTTTCGCCGGGTATCGGCGTTTCATCGAAATCGGGACGGGCCGTCTGAAAAGAAACGCCCAAGCGTTGCAGTTGGGCTTGGCGGAACACCGAACCCGAGCCTAAAACAAGCGGCAGATTTGTATTCATATGTGTAAAAACATTGACGTTAAAGCAATGAAATTATATCATACCCCGTTTATGTCAGACCTTAATTTGATTGACCCTGCCGCTTTCGCCGCCGAAAAGCAGAGCCTTCAAGGCCGGTTTTTACTGAGCCGGTTGGACGAGCGCGTTTGGTCGCACGAATATTTTGCCGACAAGCAGGCCGAGGTGTGGTTTGCCCTCAAAGGCGGGCAAGACCGCTTCTGGCGGTTGTTTCTCGATTTGACCGTAACGGGCAGCGTGCCGCTGGTGTGCCAGCGTTGTATGCAGCCGATGCCGTTTGATTTCAACGAAGCCGGCCGTATCGTGTTATTCGACAGCGAAGCCGGTTTGGACGAAGCCATGCTCTCCGATGAGGATTTGGAGGGCATGGTGGCGGAAGAGACGCTTGATGTGCGCACTTTGGTGGAAGACCAAATCCTGATGGCTCTGCCGTTTTCTCCGCGCCATGAAAACTGCGCCCATGCCGTTGCCGGAGAGGTCAACCGAGACAAACCCAATCCGTTTGCCGTTTTGGCAGGGCTCAAAAGCAGCCGCTGAGCCGGCTTTACCGTTTTATATTTTTAGGAGCTTGAAATGGCCGTTCAACAAAACAAAAAATCCCCTTCCCGCCGCGGTATGCACCGCTCGCACGATGCTTTGACCGCGCCCGCCCTGTCGGTTGACGGCGCAACCGGCGAAGTACACCGCCCCCACCATATTTCGCCCAACGGTATGTACCGTGGCCGCAAAGTGGTGAAAGCCAAAGGATAATCCGCTTTGCCCCAATGATGAACGAAAGCCAGAAGATTGCCGTCCAACCGCAATTGCTGGCTTTTTTGCGTTAAACACCGCAGGTTGGGCGCGTCAGTAAAAATCAGGCCGTCTGAAAGCCCGGTTATCTGAAACCTTCACAAAAAAGGTGGCCTGCGGCATTGCCGGTATTGATATGATGAAAAAGAAAGTCTGGTACACCTATGACGATATCCACCGCGTTATCGGGCAGCTTGCAGAAAAAATCAAGGCATCAGGGGTGCGTTACGATGCCATGATTGCCATCGGCGGCGGCGGTTTTATCCCCGCGCGGATTCTGCGCTGCTTTTTAGGCATTCCGATTTACGCCGTAACCACCGCATATTACGACAGTGATAGGCAGGGTCGGGCAACCGAGAGTGTGAAAAAAATCCAATGGCTTGATCCCGTTCCCGAAACCCTGCGCGGAAAAAACGTGTTGGTGGTGGACGAAGTGGACGACAGCCGCGTTACACTCGAATTTTGCCTAAACGAGTTGGAAAAAGAGCCGTTCGGCACGGTGGGCATTGCCGTGTTACATGAAAAAATCAAAGAAAAGCAAGGCAGGCTGCCTGGAAATATGCCTTATTTCAGTGGTTTGACCGTGCCTGATTGGTGGATTAACTATCCGTGGGATGCCGAGGATATCGATGAACACAACCGCCTGGCAGCGCAGGCCGCAGAGTAGGCGGCAGGTTTCGCGGCCGGATATCAGGCCGTCTGAAACATTTGGTATAGCATGGAGAAACATATAATGATTACTTTGGCCGTTGATGCCATGGGCGGCGATGCCGGATTGAGCGTTACCGTTCCCGGCGCTGTGGCTTTTTTAAACCGGCAGAGCAACGTCAATCTGATTATGGTTGGAGACGAGGTGCCTTTGAAAGCCGCGCTGGCTGCCGCGCACGCGCCGATGGACCGCATTACCGTGCAACACGCTGCGCAAGTGGTGGAGATGGACGAAGCCCCCCAGCTTGCCTTGAAAAACAAAAAAGATTCTTCGATGCGCATCGCCATCAACCAGGTGAAAGAAGGCTTGGCGCAGGCTGCCGTATCGGCGGGCAATACCGGCGCGCTGATGGCAACGGCACGTTTCGTGCTGAAAACCATTCCCGGCATCGAGCGGCCGGCGATTGCCAAATTTCTGCCGTCCTCCAGCGGCCACATGACCCTGATGTTGGATTTGGGGGCGAATGTCGATTGCACCGAGGAGCAATTGATGCAGTTTGCCGTTATCGGCAGCGAGCTTTATCAGGCGCTTTATCCGGCCGGCGGCCGTGCGCGCGTGGGTCTGCTGAATGTGGGCACCGAAGACATCAAAGGCACCGAAACCGTTAAGCGGGCTTTCGAACTGCTCAAAGCGGGCAATCTGAATTTTGTCGGCAACGTTGAGGGTAACGCGGTATTTTCAGGCAAGGTCGATGTGATTGTGGCCGATGGTTTCGTGGGGAATATCGTGCTGAAAACCATAGAGGGCGCAGTGAAATTTATGGGCGGAGCCATCAAGCAGGAATTTCAGGCCAATATGTTTACCAAAGCCGCCGCGTTGGTTTCGATGCCGGCATTGAAAGGCTTTAAAAACAAATTTGATCCCCGCCGCTTCAACGGCGCCATTTTTCTCGGTCTGCGCGGCGTGGTGGTCAAAAGCCACGGCGGCACCGATGCGGCCGGTTTTGCCTTCGCGCTGGAAGAGGCCTACCACGAAGCCCACGCAGACAGCTTAACCAAAATAGAGCAAGGTGTGGCCGCACAACTGGCGGTTATCATGGAGAAAAAGCCGGAAAACGAACAGGCAGCGATGGCGGACAATATCGGTTAGAGCGGTTTGCAGCATCCCGCCGGATAAAAAATCGGGCCGGCGCCATGCCGGCCTGTTTTTTTATCCGGCATTCGGGCGGCATCGGATCAGAGGCCGTCTGAACCGTTTTTAAAGGCCGCGCCAAAATACGCGGCCTGGGGCTTTTGTCAAAATCAAACCATGCTCCCGAAAACCTGAATCCCGTCATTCCTGCTTAGGAGGGGAATCCGGCATGGGAATAATAAATCATTTTATTTCAGTAGCTTATGAAATAAAGGCTGATAACGGCTCAAACATTTCAGACGGCCTTTTTAAGATATTTTTGCAAAGGTCCCGGACAGCTGTTACATCGGGGCAGATGCTTCGGCGGCACTCCGGTTCGATTTAAAATAATCACGGTTTCAGCCCGGCCGGGTTGTTCCAGCCTCTGCAGACTGTATACCGTTTTGTTTTTGCGGATTAACCGTATGGTTCGGCTGCAGAGCGTGCGTGCCGGTTAAAGGCGGTATCTGCGGCGGACAATACCGATGCTGCGAAGGCCGTCTGAATATCTTTTTCAGACGGCCTTCGGCCTTTGCCGAAATACCTTAATCATGAATGATGCCGTTTAAAAGGCCTTTTCACGATGCTTTTTCAGACGGCCGGGTTTATCTGTTTGGCAGATAAACGCGCTCAACCGGCGGATGCCTGCAGGCCGTCTGAAAAGGGCGGGGTGTTCAAACCCAGGCTTTTCAGAAGCGACACGGTTTCAAACACAGGCAGCCCCATCACGCCGGTAAAGCTGCCGCGCAGATTTTCCACAAACACTCCGCCCAGCCCTTGAATGCCGTAGGCGCCGGCCTTGTCCATTGGCTCGCCGCAGGCAATATAGGCAGCAATTTCGGCTTCGCTCAGGGTTTTGAAGGTAACATCGCTCTGCTGCAGCAGGGCATGGGTACTGCTTTGCCAATAAACGCATACGGCAGTCAATACCTGATGGGTGGTGCCGGAAAGCCGGCGCAACATATCGGCGGCATCGGCTATAGATTGCGGTTTGCCGAGAATGCGGTTGTGCAGGGCCACGGTGGTGTCGGCGCTTAACAGTGGGTATTCGGGAGCGAAAGGGCGTTGTGCCTGCCAATGGGCAACGGCAGCGGCGTTTTTTTCAAACGCCATTCGTGCCGTATAAGCGGCGGCGGCTTCGTGTAGATAAGGAGTTTCATCGGTTTCTGCGTGCAGGCGGGCAACGCGGTAGCCGAGGTTTTCGAGAATTTCCCGGCGGCGCGGGCTGCCGGAAGCGAGATAGATGGTGTTCATTTGCTTTACCTTTTACGGCACAGCCCTGCCTTACGGCACAGCCCTGCCGAAACAGTACGGCAGGAAAATAACGGTTGCGCTTTCTTTATAGTAACCCCGCTTATTTCTGCTGCGGCGTTGCTGCGCTTGGTTGGGAAAAGTAGTTTGCAGGCCGCCCAAACGGCGTATGGTTTATGCTGCTCAAGCCTGTGTCGGTGCCGGAAATAAGGGGCACGATAAGTAGCGGGCTGCAACCTTCCCAAAACACTTAGGCCGTCTGAAAGGTTTCAATACTGCATTTGCGGCAATGGGTCGGCCAATAAACTTCTTGCGGAGTTGCAAGAGCGTCAGGCCGTTTGCAAACGGATGCGGCATTTGTTTTCAGACGGCCTTTCCATCAAGGCCGGCTAGGCCGCTTCCCAATAATCGATATAAAGCTGCAATTCGGTGTGGTTGCGCCATTCGTTGGCCACGGGGCGGTAAACCGTGCGCACGCGCGCGGGAATCTCTTCGGTGCAACGCCAAAACATGGCTTCAAATTCGCGGCCTTCTTTTTGCAGCCATGCTTTTTTGTGGTTCACGCCCATGGGCTGCTGGCGGACAACGGCAAATTCATCGGTGAAGCTCGGCGGTGCAAACCCCTGCCCCCACACATGGCGGGCGAGGTTTTGCGCCTGCTCGAGGGTGAGCTCGGCGGCGGGCAGGCTGCCGTCTGTGAGGTAGGTTTGCGACAAATCGTCTTCGCAAACCAGCCCGCGCACCACGTTTTCAAAGGCCGTCTGAAAAGCATCGATATCGTGTTCGCGTATGCTCAAACCCGCCGCCATGGCGTGCCCGCCGAACTTTAAAATCAAATCGGGGTGGCGTTTGCTCACCAAATCCAACGCATCGCGCAGGTGCAGGCCGGCAATGGAGCGGCCGGAGCCGCGCACTTCGCCGTTGCCGGCGGGGGCGAACACGATGGCGGGGCGGTAGAAGCGCTCTTTCAGACGGCCGGCAACAATGCCTATAACGCCCTGGTGGAAGTCGCTGCGGTAGGCCACCAGCGTGGTTTGGCCGGGGGGCAGCGCGGCGGGGCAGGCATCGAGCGCGTCTTGCAGCATCGATTGCTCGATTTCGCGCCGCTCGATGTTCAAGCCGTTTAGGCGGGCGGCGAGGGTTTGCGCTTCGGCATCACTCTCGGCCAGCAGGCAGGCGATGCCCACCGACATATCGTCCAACCTGCCGGCGGCATTGATGCGCGGCCCCAGTGCAAAGCCCATATCGAAAGGCTGTGCTTTGCGCCAGTCGCGCCGCGCCACCTCAAACAGGGCGCGGATACCGGGGCGCATTTTGCCCGAACGCATACGCTTCAGCCCCTGCGACACGAGAATGCGGTTGTTGTGATCCAGCGGCACCACATCGGCCACCGTGCCCAGCGCTACCAAATCCAACAGTTCGCCCAAATTAGGCTCGGGCAGGCCGTCTGAAACAGAATGGGCGTGTTCAGACGGCTTAAACCAGCCGCGTCGGCGCAATTCGGCGCGCAGAGCCACCAACACATAAAAAATCACGCCCACGCCCGCCAGGCTTTTGCCGGCAAACGTGCAGCCTGCCTGGTTGGGATTGACGATGATGCAGTCGGGTGTGCGCTCGGCGGGCAGGTGGTGGTCGGTGATGACAACATCGATGCCCAATGCCTGCGCGCGCGCCACGCCGGCGAGGCTGGCGATGCCGTTGTCCACCGTTAAGATTAAATCCACATTTCGGGCGGCGGCGGTTTCAGACAGCTCGGGCGTGAGGCCGTAACCGTGTTCGAAACGGTTGGGCACGAGAAAATCCACCGTTGCACCCATTGCGCCCAAACCCTTCATGCCGACCGTGCAGGCAGTGGCGCCATCGGCATCGTAGTCGGCCACAATCAGGATTTTCTCGCGTCGCTGCACCGCATCGGCCAACCGCGCCGCCGCCGCCGTGCAGTTTTTCAGGCTTTGGTAGGGCAGCAGCGCGGCCAGTTTGTCGTCAAGCTCGGCCGGCGAAGCCACATCGCGCGCCGCGCACAGGCGCGCCAGCAAAGGGTCGGTGCCGGCTTCGATCAGGCTTTGGCAGATATTGGGGTTGAACGGGCGGGTTTGGATTTTGGCAGACATGAAACGGGAAAATGCGGGAAAAGCCCGTATTGTATCGTAAAACAAAATAAAAGCGGTACGGCATAGCCCCCGCCTGCATCAGAGCGTACGGGCAGGCTTGCCCTGCCCCGCCCCTGATTATCCGGCTGCCGCTATAGATGCGGGGATATGGAGCAGAGTGTTTCAGACGGCCGGAGATTTTGAAAAGGGCGGCCGTCTGAAAAAAACAAGATGCGGCAAAGTTTGGCTGTTGATTGCAACCGTAATACTTGACCTGCCGCGCGGCTGTGCAACAATAGCGGCTGTTTTTTGACACAGGCAGCCCGCACCATGCACACCATTCAAACCGGCGGCACCACCAAAGTGGAAATTTATCAGGAAATCCTGCCGCAAATCGAAAGCCTGATTCGGGGCGAACCCGACCTGAGAGCCAATCTCGCCAACATCAGCGCGGTGTTGAAAGCATCGTTCGGCTGGCTGTGGGTGGGCTTTTATCTGGCCGACCACAACCGCCGCGAACTGGTGTTGGGGCCGTTTCAGGGGCCGCCGGCCTGCACGCGCATTGCCTACGGGCGCGGCGTGTGCGGCCGTGTTTGGGAAAAAGGCAGCACTATTGTGGTGGAAGACGTGAACCGTTACCCCGGCCATATCGCCTGCTCGGCACTGTCGCAATCCGAAATCGTTGTGCCCGTGTGGGACAAAACCCGCCGCCTGATGGCCGTGCTCGATGCCGATGCCGAAACCACGGGCTGTTTTAACGGCACCGATGCGCATTATCTGGGCAGGCTGGCCGAAATCGTCATGCGCTACCACGGCTGACGGGCCGCAGTTTCTATAAAAAGTAGATGTACCTTAGCGGGCATAAATATGCCGTCAGGCACACAGGCGCTGCAAGCACTTGGGGCTGTCTGAAAAAAGTTTTCAGACAGCCTGATAGCATAAACAACTATTGTTTTTTTATCCGAGCCGCCAGTTTCTTCAAACACTCCGCAAAGAGATCCTACTTGGTTTTTTAAAATCTGCTCATCATATTCTTATGCTTTCGCTATATGCGCGTTTAACCCAACCATGCCTATCTAACTTCATCATGGACCTTTGTTCCGCTTTTCGTTTGTATTTTCTCTCCTTTTGCACTTCTGCTGTTGTTCCTGTGTCGGGGCGGGCTGCCGGCTGTTATCGGGCGGAGGCAGTCAGCAGCATCGCCACTGCCCATGACATCGATAGGGGGGGCAGCGTAGGCGGTAAAAGTTGGGGGTAGAGCCCAAGCATGGGGCAGCATTAATCTTCACAACGCTGGCGCGGCGACTGATACAGGATCGGCAATCGGCGGTCAGGCAGTCCACAGCCAAAGCATAGGCTTTGGGCGCGAGGTTCTCAGTCGGAGCAGCACCAACCACAGTGACATCGGTACCCACAACATCTCCATCGGTAAAGGCCAAACAGGCGGATAAGCCTGATCTGTCTATACCGCCATACGCACCGAAACCGCGGAAGTCAACTCAGGCCGTTTGAACAGCCGCTTCGACCCGGAGCGGGCGCAGTGGGAGTTGGATGTGCAGCGGGTAACGCAGCAGTTCGGACAAAACATCGCCTATCTGCAGGGTCAATCAACAGGTCAATTAGCTAAGCGCAAAAAAGCAGCTAGAAAATCAGCGGAGCCGACTATAACGATAAAGTACAGAAGCTGTAATGTAATACCTGAACGTGGGCATCAGCAGCATAGCCAGCACATTGGCCGCCCCGGCTAACAGCGGTTTGAGCAACCCTATCGGTGCTTATGGCTATAGGACAATACTTCAAAGACTTGGTACAGGAAAACCTGCTCAGCGGCAAAACCCCGACCGCCAAACTGACTGCCAAGAAACCGCCTGGATTCTGACACACGGCATTTTGGCCGCTGCCACTGTGAAAGCAGCAGATGCCTCAGGTGCGGCCGTTGCAACGGGCGGAGCGGAGACAGCGATCCGTATCTGTCGGAACGGCTGTACGGCACTTGCAATGTGGAGAAACTGAGTGCGGAGCAGAAAACCGTTTTAGATATTATTGCGCAACTGGTAGGTGCGGGCGCGGGAATGACCGCAGGGTAGCGGCCGTCTGAAAAACCGTTCAGACGGGCTTGCCGTAAAATTCTTGTATTTTTTTTCTGTAGGAAATTCCAGCGTTGTTTACACTTTCCGTTTTTTGCATGCAGACCCATTTTGGGATTTTTGAGGGTTGTCAAGAATGCCGAAAGGCACGGCGAAGCCGCATCGTTCTTGAGAATGCTCGAAAATCACGAAACCATCATTCCAGCAAAAAAACAAAAGCTGTTTGGCATAAAAAGTGTAAACAACCCGACCTTTTCCAACATATAATCATGTTTCAACAAAACAGTAAACAGGCCGTCTGAAAAAATGACTCAAAACGCAAACAATCTCTGCTGGCTCGATATGGAAATGACCGGGCTTAACCCAAATACCGACCGTATCATCGAAGTGGCGATGATTATTACCGATCAAGATTTAAACGTGCTGGCGCAGTCGGAAGTGTATGCCGTGCACCAAAGCGATGAGCTGCTGGACAATATGGACGCATGGAACACCGCCACCCACGCGCGAACCGGCCTCACGCAGCGCGTGCGCGAATCGCGCTTGGGCGAAGCCGAGGTGGAGCAGCGGCTGTTGGATTTTATGAGCCGGTGGGTTCCTGAAAAAGCCACGCCGATGTGCGGCAACACCATTCATCAAGACCGCCGTTTTATGGTGCGCTATATGCCGCGCCTGGAAGCGTATTTCCATTACCGTAATCTCGATGTGTCCACCCTGAAAGAGCTCGCCCGCCGCTGGCATCCGGCCGTGTATAAAGGCGTGGTGAAAAAAGGCTCGCATCAGGCTTTGGACGATATTCTCGAAAGCATCGAAGAGATGCGCTATTACCGCGATAATTTTCTCAAACTGCCTGAGTCCGTCTGAAAAAGGTTGCGGCAAAATACGCCGGCCCGGGGCGTTTCCAAAATCAGGCATCATCAGCAGAGCGCAGAGCATCTCAAAAAAATGGGTTGCCGTTATCTTCGCGAAGGCAGAAATAACAAGGCATAGACTGTTGTAGAAAATCATACTTTTCGTGTTTGCCTGAAGCTTGTTTTGAGATTTTGGCGGGTGCCGAGAATGCCGCAGGGCAGGGCAAAACCGCGCCGTTGGTGAAAATAAAAACACTCAAAAACCACAAAATCATTATTTCGGCAAAACACAAGCCA
The DNA here is from genome assembly GCF_014297595.2 of Neisseria musculi. NCBI lineage: Bacteria > Pseudomonadati > Pseudomonadota > Betaproteobacteria > Neisseriales > Neisseriaceae > Neisseria > Neisseria musculi. The sequence continues at coordinate 2,624,820 of NZ_CP060414.2, forward strand.
ACCCGCATAAAAGGCAGGCAACCCGGCCTTTTCAAGCCTCGCCCGCAGTGTGCGGCACACAACGGGGCAGGGTGAAGTGCCCGGCAATGCAGCATGGGTGGAACACGTTTCAACAGGGTTGTAAAACCTTGCTTTCGGGGCAAGGTTGGGTGCGGTATGGTTTTTTGCTGTTTTACAATATTTTCAGACGGCCTGATGCTTTTGCCAAAGATCAAAAACACCGCAAGAAGTCGGCCGCCGTTCCCGCAAAGACGGGGTGCGGGAGTTTGTTATCCAATTATTTGTTTAATCCATACTTGAATATTTCAACCCAAGTTCCCGCCTGCGCCGGAATAACGGTATTTAAGCTTTTCAGACGGCATTTCATTTTAAGATATTTTTGCAAAGACCTCGGTCAAAGCGGGTTTTGCCGGAACCCCGGTTACACAAGCCTTGTTTTTGCTAGCCGCCTAAATTTCCTGCAAAGGTTTTCTTTTTCTTCCAAAACGCCCGCGCTGCTTTGGGGTTGAGCGTGAGGCTGCCGCCCTGAGGGCCGTCTGTGGCGATGGTGAGGCTGTTCAGACGGCCTTGCTGCAAAGCCTGCCACAATGGGGCAAACCAGCGTTGTTCCCAGCTTTCCAAAATCTCTTTATATGCCCACGCATCATCGGTATGCCGGGTAACGGCCAGGTCGTCTAAAAACAGCAGGCCGTCTGAAACGGGGCGGTTGTGCCTGCGCGTTGTTTCCATCCAGGCATCGAAATCATCAGGCGCACCGGTGCGGCTGCCCAGGTAAAACTGCGCCCACGGGCTGCTGCTGCCCAACAAAGGATTGCCGGCGCGGCTGCCCGCTATATCGCGCCACAGCCACACGCCGTTGACGGTAGGAACCCGTGCGGCGGCGCGCTTTGCATTGAGCGGGTGGGCGTGCAGCCACATTTGGATTTCGGTTTGCTTTTGCAGCCACACGCGGCTGCTGGTACCTTCGGCGCGGACAGAGCCATCGATTCTGCCGAGCACGTCTAAAACCGGTGCCGCCTGCCAGTCGGGCTGCGCGGGCAGGGCAACCAGCCACAGGTCGGAGCGTAGTGGGTGGAAGTGCCAGCCGTCGGTTTGCAAAAAACGGCTCAGGCCGAGGCAGAACGTTTCGGCTTCGTGTGCCTGAATTTGAATATCGCCGCCGCCGAGCATATCCATATGGTGCATTCCCATCTGCTGCCAAACCGGGCTGGCAAACACCGCCGCCTGCTCCGGGCCGATGCCCAAAGCCGGTTTGGCATGCTCCAGCAGGCTGCCGTGCCATAAAAAACGGCCGTAAAATTCAGACGGCCGCGCGGGTGTGGCGGCATAGGAGCCGAAACGCATCATTTTATTGAGCGAGGGCAAAACGGTTGCCGGCTGGGCGGCATCAGTGTTGCGGTTCAGGGCGGGGAGGGCTAAAGTAAGATGCATGGGAGAATTCATGTGCAGATAAAAGCTATGTATATTTTACGCTATTGTGCGGATTTTTCACGCAGCGAAACTTCGCCTTTAAAGCAGGGGGAGTGGTTTTGTGATACACTTCAAATGAGAAATCAAAAGATATAATTTTTGTGAAAATCAATGCAGTAGCAGAATCATGGCGGGAAATCCCGCCCGGCAATCAAGATAAGAGGCCTGGTATGACAAAGCCCTTGAGTATGTTTTTAAAGTCCTTGGCAGAAAGCAATGAGGCCGAGGCGGTATCCGATGCGCCTGTTTCGCGTCCGGCGAAACCCGAGCCTGTCCGGCATACCGATGCCGAAGCGGAGCGCAAGGTTGCGCCTGTAGAAAGCACTGCCGCATTCGAACCCGTGCGGCCCGCGCGTGAAAAAACGGCGGCCCTTCCTTTTGAGGAAATGCCCGATTTGGTCAGCCCGGTGGTCGAGCCCGCGCTGTTGGCTGCCGAGCCGATGATGACCACACCGTTTGCGATGAAATCAGTGCCGGTGGAGCCTGTATTGGTGAAGCGCGGGGCGGTTGGTTATCAAGAAAAAGAAACGGCTAAAGAGCCTGCTGTTGGCGCGGCAGCAGAAAAAAATGCAGCGGCAGTTGCGGTTAAGGAAACCGTTGCGGCGCAATCCGAGATTCAGCCCCAAGCTATTGCGGCTGCTGTTTCCGCAAAAAAAATGGTGGCAACGGCAAAAATCACCATAAACCAACCGTTGTCGGGCTTGTATGCTCCCGCCCTCAATGTGAAGCCTTCGCTGTTTATCAAACAGAAACCGCAGATTGCGTCTGAAACCGTTGCGGCTGCAGCCATTGAAAATGCAGCGGAGCCAACCGTTCAGACGGCCTTTGAAACAACAGATGCGGCCAAAGCCGCTGCAGGTGCAGTTGTTACAGAAACCAATGTGCCGGTTGTTGAAACCATTGCGGCAGAAGCGGAGCAAGCCGCCGCTGTCGTGGAAGCCCGAAAAGCGGAAGCGGCGCAGGCCGTTATTGCAGAAGTTGGAGGGCAACCCGCAATTGCCGCATTGGAGACAACAGAATCTGAAACCGTTGCGGCAGAAGCGGAGCAAGCCGCCACTGTCGTGGAAGCTCGAAAAGCGGAAGCGGCGTTGATGGCGGGTGAAGCGGAGGAAATACCTGCTACTGCGATAAGCGTTGCCGAATCCGAAACCACCCTCTCCGTTTCGGAGCGCGCGGCAGAAAAATTGGCTGCTGCCGCTGCGGTTTACGCAGGGCAGAAAGCAGCGGCAGCTTCGCGCAAGATTGCTTTGCCGAAGCTGCCGAAAATCACTGCGTCCAAAATCAGTATGCCGAAAGTATCGGTGCCGAAAACCACTCAATCAAGGGCAGCGTTCAAAACCGCAGTCAAACCCATCCGTTTGGCATTGTTGTCGATTTCAAGCGTGCCTGCCGTGGCCGCGGTGGGGCGTTTTTGGCAAAATAAACCTGTGCGCTGGTCGATTTTGGGGCTGATGCTGCCGGTTTCCGGCATGGTGGCGGCTTATGCTGTTAATGATCCGAAGCCCCGGCCCGAGCTTTACCGCGCCGAGCGCGTGATGGAAGAGCTGCCGCCGGTTTATGTGGAAAGCGGTACGTTCCAGGGCAGCTATTGGGCGCAGGAAGCGGTGGAACCGGGCGATTCGCTCACCGATGTGTTGCAGCGCATGGGCGTGTCGGATGAAGAAATCCGCGAAGTGCTGGCGCGCAATTCGATTGACCGCAGCATGATCCAACTGCGCGCCGGGCAGTCGGTCAATGTGCGTTTCGATGCATCGGGCAACATCACCGATGTGCAGTTTTTCAACGACGATGACAACGGCTTCCGCGATTTGGTGGCCTTGGAAAAAGTAAACGGCAAGTGGCGCACTTCCACTTCTGCCGTTGAGATGGAAACCATGCCCACGCTGCGTGCGGTGCAGGTGCGCACTTCGGCGCGCGGCGCGTTGGCACAGGCCGGTGTGCCGGTGGAAGTGCGCGAATCGCTCAATGAGATTTTTCACGATATCGTGAATGTGGACGATCTCACCAACGGCGATTCTATCCGCCTGCTGTATAACAGTATGTATTTCCGGGGTCAGGAAATGGCCACCGGCGATATTTTGGCGGCAGAGGTGGTGAAAAAAGGCAAAACCTATCAAGCCTATTATTACAGTCAGGGCAAGGGCGATGAAGAAAGCGGCAGCTATTACGACCAAAACGGCAAATCGCTGCGCCTGCATGAAGGCTTCAACGTGAAGCCGGTAGATTATGTGCGCATTTCTTCCCCCTACGGTGTGCGGCTGCACCCTGTTTTACGCACGGTGAAAATGCACACGGGCATCGATTATGCTGCCGCCACCGGTACACCCATCCGTGCCACGGCCGATGGCGAGCTGACTTTCAAAGGCTGGCAGGGCGGCTACGGCAATACTGTGATTTTGCAGCACAGCAACGGCATCGAAACCCTCTATGCCCACATGAGCGCGTTTTCGGCAGCACGCGGGCGGGTTAAGGCAGGCGAGGTTATCGGCTATGTGGGCAGCACAGGCCGCTCGACCGGCCCTCACCTGCATTATGAAGTACGCAAAAACGGCCAGCATATGAACCCTACAGCCATCGCCTTGCCGACACCGAAGCTCACCCCCGCCAATATGGCCGAGTTCCGCAAACAGCAGCAGGCGCACACGGCTACTATGGCAGCGGTGCGCAATCTGCCGGTAACGGTAACACAGTTGGATTAGGCGCTGCTTGGGGGAAGCACCCGACAGGGTTGGGTTGCCAAGCGCATCTTGTGCAGAACACCATACCGTGCTGTTCGTGAGGGGCGCCGGAAAACAGATTAAGGCCGAGACCTTTGCAAAATTCATTCAGGCCGTCTGAAAAGTGTTTTCAGACGGCCTTGTTTTTATACCTTTGCGCATCGCCGCCTTCTGCGTGAGACGGGCGGTATTGTTTTATTTTGCTTGGTAAGGAGCGCAATCCGTATTGTTTGGCAGTCGGGGAAACCGGTTTGGCAGGCCGTGTGGTCAAAAACCGGCACAAGGCCGTTTGAAATCTGTTTTCAGACGGCCTTGTGTTTTTTTATGCCTCTGTGCATTGCCCCTTACTGCGCGGAGATGGCGGTATCGTTTTATTTTCTTGCCTTTGCCTTAAAAGCCATGCCGTGCAGCGGGTGCGGGTGTCGAACCTGTTTTCCAAGATGGGCAGCCGTTAAAAGAGGGATAATGTATTGGGTTTGAAAGGCCGTCTGAAAATATTTTCAGACGGCCTAGAATGATTCAGACGGCCTGAAATGTTGGGAAAGGCCGGGCTGTTTACAATTTTTATACCATACTGCTTGATTTGTGTCGGACATATCGGTTTTGTGATTTTGGGGTATGCTTAAACGCTATACGGTTTTCCCTTGTTTTTGCGCGTTCTAGACAGTTATCGTAAACCCACTTTATTTATTTCCGTTGCGGTGTTGCCGTGCCTTAGTGCAAAGGAACGGTTCTGCCGCCCAAGCGGCAACAGGGTCGGTCTGTATGATGGTTATACTGCAGCCGGTTGTTTTGCGCTGAAAATAAAAGAGCCCCACTATAGTGCAACCGCTTCCTGCCGAAAGTTAAAAAGAGTGCACCGTTTGGGGAGCGGGCATAGAATGCCGCATCCGCCGTTATTGCGGCGGATGCGGACAGGTGTTTGAGCCGATGCGTTGTCGAACACTGCCGGCTGCGGTTAAAAAACAGGCTGTTTGCATCCAAACACAAGGCCGTCTGAAGTTTCAGACGGCCTTGTGTTTCAAACGGCCTGATATATTGCACCCCATGAAAAGGGGTGCATTTTTACATGCTAGTGTATATCTGACCGATGTTTACTGTTGTTGTTGCGCGGCACGCACGGCGTTTTGGTCGGGGTTGATCAGGATTTCTACACGGCGGTTTTTGGCGCGGCCTTCGGCGGCGGCGTTAGACGCAACCGGCTGGCGCGAGCCGTAACCGATGGTGCTCAGGCGCGAAGCGGCTACGCCGCGCTGGTTCAGATAGGCAGCCACGGCTTGAGCGCGGCGTTTGGAGAGCGGTTCGTTGATGGCATCGGAGCCGGTGGTGTCGGTGTGGCCGGCCACGGTTAAGGTGGTGTCGGGATATTGCACCAGGGTTTCGGCCGCTTTGTTCAGCGCATCCATCGCATTGCCGCTCAGGGAGGCGCTGTTGGTGGCAAATGTTACGCTCTCGGGCATGACCAGTTTGATTTGGTTGCCTTGACGCTCCACTTCCACATTGGTGTTTGCCAGGCTCTCGCGCAGTTTTTTCTCTTGATAATCCATGTAGCCGCCGATGCCTGCACCGACTGCGCCGCAGGCCAGCGCAGAGTTGCGCGCGCCTTTGCCGCCGTGGGTCAGTGCGCCTACGATACCGCAGGCGGCTGCGCCGCCCAAGCCGTATATGGCGGTTTTGCTGGTTTTTTGCTGGCCGGTAACGGGGTCGGTTACGCAGCCTGCCAACATCATGGCCGAAGCGGCGGCCAATACGGTTAAGGATTTCAATGTTTTCATGGGTTTCCTTTCAAAATCATTCGATATGCGGCAAACCGGAGCGGGGTTTGCCATCGCGCAAACTATATAAGACATCGGCGCGGCACAACAGTTTGCTTAACTTGATATTACATTGCAGCAGCGGTTTGTTGCTTTTTGCGCGCCGCGAAGGCCGTCTGAATGCCCGAAGCGTATCTTTTACAACACAGTATCACTTATCTGCCGCGCCGGTGTTGCTGCAAACGGCGCACCAGCATCAGTTTGAGCCGCAGTTTTACATCGTAGCCTATCGAGCCGAACCCCAGCACAAACAATACTGCCGACACCGGCAGGGCGAAATAGTGGCCGACACTGTGATAACCCCATGCGCCGATCAGCCCGCCGGCCAAAAAGGCGGCCAGCAGCCCGGCCAGCAGTTTGGCTTTGGGTTTGTTGGTGTGGATATGCGGCAGTTTGGGGTTGTTGCTGCGGTTGTAATACAGCATTTTGGAAATTTCTATGCCCAAATCGGTTGCCGTGCCCGTCATGTGGGTTGAGCGGATGGAGCCGCCCGACAACACCGTTATCACGGTATTGTGCATACCCATGATAAAACACAGCAGCAGCATGGCGGCAACGGGCAGGCTGCCGCTGTGCCAGTCGGCCACAATGGCGCCCACGGCGCCGAACAGCAGCAGATACACCGCTTCCAGCCACATCGAAAAGCCGAAGCCGCCGCGGAAACGCTGTCGCTTCGCCCACAGAATCACCCAGCTCGAATGCGCCGCCCCGCTAATAAAAAACACCATGCCGGCAAGGGCGGTGAGTGCCAAACGCCATTCGCCCAAATACGCCATGTCGGCTGCGTGGGACATTTCGCCGGTAACGTGCGAGGTGTAGCGTGCTACCGCAAAAAAGCCGCCTGCATTGATTGCGCCGGCCAGCAGCGCCATCAGATAGCCCAGCAGGCGGAAACGTGCATCGCTGATATTGTGTTCGTGCAGATAAGGTTTGTCGGCCTGCCAAAACGGCGGCGTGTGTTTGCGGCGCGGATAAGGTGTGGGGCGGGGGTGTCGGGTTTCCATGATGCGGTGTGCGGGCGGAGAGGGTATTGTACAAGGCCGTCTGAAAGATAAATGCGTTCAGACGGCCCGAGTATATTGTATTGCATAACGGTTGCTGAAAAACTTCAGCCTGCCGGAAAAGCAGCTTAAGGGTTGCAGCGGCGGTAAAACGCAATCAGCCCGTTGGTGGAGGAATCGTGGTGCAGCTCTTGCGCCAAGGCAAGCTCGGGCTCGATGTTTTTCGCCAGCGCCTTGCCGTATTCCACGCCCCATTGATCGAATGAGTTGATGCCCCACACCACGCCTTGGGTAAAGATTTTGTGTTCATACATCGCAATCAGCATACCGAGGCGGAAGGGGTCGAGCGTTTCAAGCAGAATGCTGTTGCTGGGGCGGTTGCCGGGAAATTCTTTGTGTGCCGCCAGGCTGCTGCGCTCGGGTTCGGGCAGGTGGAGCAGTTCGGCAAGGGCTTCGTGTTGCGTTTTGCCGCGCATCAGGGCTTCGGTTTGGGCGAAGGCATTGGCAACGGTGAAACGGTGCTGGCGGCCGATTTTGTAGGGGGTGCGCATCGACACGATGAAATCGGCGGGAACCAGCCGTGTGCCCTGGTGCAGCAATTGGAAGAAAGCGTGTTGGCAGTTTACGCCTTCTTCGCCGAACACGATGCCGCCGGTGTGATGTTCCACTTTGCCGCCGTGCAGGGTGCGGTGTTTGCCGTTGCTTTCCATATCGAGTTGCTGCAGATAGCCGGGCAGGCGGCGCAGGTTGTGGCTGTAGGGAACAACGGCCTGGCCGTGCGCGCCGCAGAAATTGCTGTACCAAATGCCGATTAAGGCCAGCAGGGCGGGAATATTGTGCCGCAGCGGCGTGTGGAAGAAATGCTCGTCCATGGCGTGTGCGCCGCTGAGAAATTTGCGGAAGTGGGTGCCGCCCACGGCCACCATTACGGGCAGGCCGATGGCCGACCACACAGAATAGCGGCCGCCTACCCAGTCAAACATGGCAAACACGTTGTCGGGCGGAATACCGAAGTTGTGCGCGGCTTCCACATTGCTGGAAATGGCGGCAAAGTGTCGGGCGATGTCGGCTTCGCGCAGGCCGCCATCGCGGAACCATGCGCGGGCGGCATGGGCATTGAGCAGGGTTTCGGGGGTGCCGAACGATTTGCTGGCCAAGCAGAAAACAGTGGTTTCGGCATGGAGCGGGGCAAGTATTTGAGCGATGTTGGCATCATCGGAGTTGGATACAAAATGCACGCGCACGTTTTTGTGAAAAGGCTGCAAAGCCTGCACGGCCAGTTGCGGGCCCAAATCGGAGCCGCCGATGCCGATGTGTACAAAATCGGTGATGCGCTTGCCGGTGGCGCCGGTGTGCACGCCGTTAATCAGGCTTTCGGCAAAGGCCAGCGCGCGGTCGAGCTCGCGGTGTATGGTGGGGATGACGTTTTCGCCGTCCACCCGCACGGGGTCGGCATCGGCAGGCAGCCGCAGGGCGGTGTGCAGCACGGCGCGTTTTTCGCTGATGTTGATTTTGCCGCCGTGGCGCATGGCTTCGGCCTGCTGCGGCAGGCCGGTAGTTTCGGCCAGTTTGCAGAGCAGGTTCAGGGTTTCTTCGCTGATGCGGTTTTTGCTGTAGTCAAACAGAAGGCCGTGCAGGGTTTCGTGCATGGAGTCGAAACGCTGCGGGTCGGCAGCAAACAGGTCGCGCATATGGGTGCCGGCCATGTCGGCGCAGTGTGCCTGCAGATTTTGCCAGGCGGCAGACTGGGTTATGTTCATTGTTGTTCCTTTGCGGCTGGGCTTTGCTGCCCGGACAGGCCGTCTGAAAGCGGGCTTGTAAAAAATACAGTATAGCGGAGAGTCTGTTTTCAAAACAAGGGATTAAATTTGGCAAAGTGTGGGAATTCAAACATTGCAGGCAGCGGGCGGCCGTCTGAAAGTTTCCTGACGCTGCGCGCGTTGCCGAGGGGCGGCAATGGGCCTGCATCGGAAAGTGCATCGCCCGGTTAAATAAATTTAACACCAACAACCTGTTGTTGCTGAAAACGGTTGCAGTTGTGCGGAAAAATGAAAAGATAGATTGATTTTGCTCAATTTTGCGTATAAAAAACGGTATGACACCGATGTCATCTGTGATATGCTTTGAGCCAGCCAAGCAAAACAGCGGATATTTTTATTTTTAAAGGATTCGGTAAAAAGGTTAAAGGTTTTAGAGGAAGCGGCAGATATGGCCACGATTTATGATGTTGCCGGGCTGGCGGGGGTGTCGCCCAAAACGGTCAGTCGCGTTTTAAACCGTGATGCGCCGGTGAGCGCGAAAACGCGTGCCGCCGTGGAGGCGGCGATAGCCCAACTGGGCTATATTCCTTCTTCGGCCGCGCGCATTATGCGCTCCAACCGCTCGGGGCTGGTGGGGGTGATTACCGGTGCGATTTCACGCAGCTACGACCGCTACAGCGGCGGCGGCCTGCCCGATATGTTTTTGGTGCAGGGCATACAGCGCACCATGGCCGAGGCGGGTAAAACCGTGATGATTGCCGACACCGGCAACCGTTTCGGGCAGGCCGAGGCTCTGATACGCACTTTTTTGGAGCACCGCGCCGAGGGTATTCTGTATGTGGCCGAGTTCCACCAAGAGGTGAATATGCCCGGGCTGAAGCCCGATTGCCCGCTGGTGTTGGTAAACTGTTTCGACAGGCAGGACACGCCGGCAGTGCTGCCCGATGATGCCCGGGGGCAATACGGCTTGGTGAAGCAGATTATTGCTTCGGGACACCGCCGCATTGCTTATCTGAGCCTGCAGCCGCAGGTGATTGCCAGCAAACTGCGCCGTGCGGGCTACCGCCGTGCGCTGGAAGAAGCGGGCATCGCTTATGATGCGGCATTGGATTTGGCGGGCTATCCGGATTACACCAACCGCAGCGAATCGCTGTTGGCGGCGGTGGAGAAACTGCTGAGGCTTCCCGATCCGCCTACGGTGCTGTGTTGCGGCAACGATGAGATGGCGGTGAGGCTGTACGGCATTTTGCGTTCGCGCGGTATCAAGGTGCCCGAAGAGATGTCGGTGGCAGGCTATGACGACCACCGCTCGATTGCCGAAACGCTGTTTCCGCCGCTCACTACCGCAGATCTGCCTTATACCGCAATGGGGGAGCGGGCCGCGCAAATGCTGCTCGATGCCGTAGCGGGCAAGGCTTTGCCGCCGCAGCCGGTTGTGGTGGGTGCCGGCACGGTGTGGCGGCAGTCGGTGATCAAACCCCGGGCAGGCAGAGTCGGATAAGGCCGGGTGTTGAGGCCGTCTGAAAAACGGCAGGCCGGCAAATAAAGTAGAACCGAATATCTGCAAAAATATTATTGGAAACCCTAATAAATAGGGAGAAATATTTTTATGGCGGATTTGCCTGACTGTGCTTTGATCTTGGTGCGCGTTGCCGTCAGGTTTGCCGCAGGGCGTGGAAAATGCGCTGATCCGCTTTCTGCCGCCACACCGGCAGAAAGCAGTGTTCAAGCATGGCCGCAGTTGCCGTTGCCGGCAGCCGCGATGCTTTGAAACCATCATTCACAATAAGAATCGGAGCCGGGCCGTCTGAAACCGCATCATGGTGGATTGGGCGGGCAGCAGGGGCGATACCGGCAACCGCAACAAGGATTTGCTTTCACCACACACGCACGGGACAAACTTTCTCAGGTTTTCAATCAAAAGGAGTCTTCAGTTATGAGAATAGACCACCGTGTAGCCATGACGCTGCGCCAGATTGTGTTGATGAATTTCGGTTTTTTCGGCATTCAATACAGCTTCGGTTTGCAGCAGACGGCCATTAATCCGATTTTCAGCTTTCTTCAGGCCGACCCTGGCCAGCTGCCGCTTCTCAACATGGCAGGCCCCGTAACCGGCCTGCTGGTGCAGCCCCTTATCGGTGCGTTGAGCGACCGAACCTGGATAAACGGCTTGGGCCGCCGCCGCCCGTATTTCTTAATCGGCGCAGTCGGTTGCAGTATCTGCCTGTTTTTCTATCCCCACGTTACCGCGCTGTGGATGGCTGTGTTGATGTTGTGGCTGCTCGATATCAGCAACAATACTGCGATGGAACCCTACCGCGCGTTTATCGCCGACAAGCTGCCCGACAACCAGCAGCCTACCGGCTTTCTGATGCAGTCGGTGTTTACCGGTTTGGGCATCACGCTGGCCAATGTGTCGCTGTATTTCTTCCAGCAATGGATTACCGGCACTTCCGAATCCGGCATTCCCTACTGGGTGTACGGCTCGTTTTATATCGGTGCCGTCTGCTCCATCGGCTCGGTGTTGATTTCGGTGTTTTCCACCCCCGAAAACCGCCCCAGTGATGCAGAATTGGCAGAAATGCGCGCCAAACCGCGCGGTTTGATTCCTGCCGTTAAAGAAATCGCATCGGCCATTAAGGATATGCCCAAACCCCTGTGGCAGCTGGCTTTGGTTTATCTGTTTCAATGGTATGCCATGTTTATCTATTGGCAATACGTTACGCTGAGCATTGCAAAATCGGTGTGGGGCGCCACCCAGGCCGACAAGCAGGGCTTCGAGCAGGCTGTAGGTTGGACGGGTTTGGTAAACGGCTGGTATAACATTGTTACCTTTATTTCTGCCTTCGGCCTGATGGCTTTGGCCAGAAAATACAGCGCCAAGCAGGTTCATGCCCTGTGTTTGATTATGGCGGCCGTTGCCTTGCTGATTTTCCCGCACATCACCAATAAATACCTGCTGTTCCTGCCGATGATAGGCTTCGGTATCGCTTGGGCTTCGATTATGGGCGTACCGTTTTTGATTGCCGTGGCCGAAGTGCCGAAAGAGCGTTACGGCGTGTATATGGGCATCATCAATATGATGATTGTGATTCCGATGCTGATCGAAACCGTTACTTTCGGCCCGGTTTTCAATCATGTGTTGGGGGCCAACCCCACTAATGCGATGATGTGCGCCGGCGTGTTGCTGGGCTTGGCGGCGTTCTTCACTTTGAGGGTTAACACCAAACAACGCCCCGCTGAGTCGTCTATGATCGACTGATTGCGGCAAAGTGCAAACCAGACAAGGCTTGCAGTATGCTTTGGGCCGTCTGAAAAAACCTACCGCTATTTCTGCCTGAGTGGAAATGGCGGTAGGTTTTTTTCAGACGGCCGTGGTGAGGAAGATTCGGGTGCTTTTTACTTTTTCATTTTGTATGAAGGCTTATTTTGGAAATTTTCAGGTTTCTCAAGCATGCGGGAAAGCACTGCAGTGCCCTGTATCGTGAATATGCTTTAATTTCCGTTGCGGCTGTGTCTTGGCTGCAAAGATGATGATTTAAGCCAGTGAAGCGGCAACAGGCCCCGGCTCCGCACTATCCGCACTATCTGTATGAGTGGATCCAAATATGGTTTTTGGCATACTCAAAAATCATTAAATGGAGATTTCAGCAAAAAACAAAGGTTGAACGGTATAAATAAAGTGTAACAACCCGGTTTTTTCAACAGCAGGGTTGTTTATGTTTTTTATGCTGCGCGGGATGAATCCACGGCATAAAAAAACCTGCTTCATTAACGAAGCAGGTTTTTCTTGGGCAGGCTTTTTTCTGCCTGGGTGTTCAACCGTTCAACCCAGCTTGCCGTGGCAGTGTTTGTATTTCAGGCCGCTGCCGCAGGGGCAGAGATTGTTGCGGTGGACAACGCGGCCTTGTTTGGCGAGCGTTTCGGGGCTGAAGTCGTTGCCTGCCGGGTTGAAAGCCTCAGTGGCAAGGTTATCGCGGGATGCGCCCAAAACGTCCTCCATAGCGGGGGCGCCGGCGTGGATGGCCTGCACGGCGGCAGGCTCTTGTGGTTCGCTCTCGGCAATCATATCGTCTGCCTGCTCGATTTGCACTGAAGTCAAAAGCGAGGCAACGTTTTGTTTGATGCCGTTCCACAGGTGTTGGAACATGATAAAGGCTTCGCGCTTGTATTCCTGCTTGGGGTTTTTCTGGGCGTAACTGCGCAGGTGTATGCCCTGGCGCAGGTGATCCATGGCAGCAAGGTGTTCGCGCCAGTTGTTGTCGATAACCTGCAATAATACGTTGCGCTCGAAGTTGGCCATATTTTGTTTGCCGACCAGCTCGGTTTTGTCGGCATACTCTTTTTCCACTTGGGCAATCAGGCGTTCTTTAACGTCTTGGTTGTCGAGCGTGTTGTTTTCTTGGAGCCAGCCGCGCACATCGGCATGGATGCGGAACTCGCCTGCCAGTTGGGATTCGATGGCAGGCAGATCCCATTGTTCTTCCATGCTGTCGGGCGGCATATGGGTATCGACCAAGCCGCCGATGACTTCTTCGCGGATGCTCTTGGCCAAATCGCCCACATCTTGGTTGGTGAGAATTTCGTTGCGGTAGTGGTAGATCACTTTGCGTTGGTCGTTGGCAACATCGTCATACTCCAAAACCTGTTTGCGCATATCGAAGTTGCGCCCTTCCACTTTGCGTTGTGCGCCTTCGATTTGGCGGGTGAGCATGCCGTGTTCGATGGCAACACCGCGCTCGGGAGCCAGGCGGTTGAGAATGGCGGCGGCACGGTCAAGGGCAAACAGGCGCAGCAACGGGTCTTCAAACGAGAGGTAAAAACGGCTGGAGCCGGGATCGCCCTGGCGCCCGGCGCGGCCGCGCAACTGGTTGTCGATGCGGCGGCTTTCGTGGCGCTCGGTGCCGATGATATGCAGGCCGCCGGCGTTGATGACACGCCGGTGGTCGGCTTCCCAGCTGCTTTCCAGTTTGGAAATGCGGTTTTGTTTTTCTTCATCGCTGAGCGTTTCATCGGCGCGGATGGCATCGCTTTGGTGTTTGACGTTGCCGCCCAATACGATGTCGGTGCCGCGCCCGGCCATGTTGGTGGCTACGGTAATCATGCTGGGCTTGCCTGCCTGCGCCACAATCAGGGCTTCGCGCTCGTGTTCTTTGGCGTTGAGCACATTGTGCGGCAGACCGGCCTGGGTAAGCAGGCGCGATACCAGCTCAGAGTTTTCAATGCTGGTGGTGCCCACCAGCACGGGCTGGCCTTTGTCGAAACAGGCTTGGATATCATTGATAACGGCTTCGTATTTCTCTTCGGCGGTGCGGAAAATCTGGTCGTTGAAATCTTTGCGCTGCATCGGGCGGTTGGTGGGGATAATCACGGTTTCCAGCCCGTAAATGCTTTGGAACTCAAAAGCTTCGGTGTCGGCGGTGCCGGTCATGCCGGCGAGCTTTTTATACAGGCGGAAGTAGTTTTGGAAGGTGATTGATGCCAGTGTTTGGTTTTCGCGTTTGATTTCGACACCTTCTTTGGCTTCCACGGCCTGATGCAGGCCTTCCGACCAGCGGCGGCCCGACATCAGGCGGCCGGTGAATTCATCGACAATCACGATTTCGCCTTCCTGAACCACATAATGCTGGTCTTTGTGGAACAGGGTGTGGGCGCGCAGGGCGGCCGTTAAGTGGTGCATCAGCATGATGTTGGCGGCCGAGTAGAGCGAATCGCCTTCTTGCAGCAGCCCCATTTCGGTCAGGATGGCTTCAGCGTGTTCGTGGCCGGATTCGCTTAAAATCACCTGATGGGCTTTTTCATCCACCCAATAATCGCCCGCGCCTTCTTCGGTTTCTTGGCGGATAAGGCGTGCGGGAATTGTGTCCATCACTTGGTAGAGCCGCACGTTATCATCGGCCTGACCCGAAATAATCAGCGGTGTGCGTGCTTCATCGATGAGAATCGAATCGACTTCATCGACCACGGCAAAGTGTAAACCGCGCTGCACTTTGTCGTATTGGTCGGTTACCATGTTGTCGCGCAGATAGTCGAAGCCGAATTCGTTGTTGGTGCCGTAGGTGATGTCGGCGTTGTAGGCGGTTTGGCGGTAGAAAGGCTGCATATCGCTCACAATCACGCCCACGGTCAGGCCGAGAAAGTTATACAGCGGTTCCATAGTGCCCGCATCGCGCGCGGCCAGATAGTCGTTTACGGTAACCACGTGCACGCCTTTGCCTGCCAGCGCGTTGAGATAAACGGCAAGGGTGGCGACCAGCGTTTTGCCCTCGCCTGTGCGCATTTCGGCGATATTGCCATCGTGCAACACCATGGCACCGATCAGCTGCACATCGAAATGGCGCATATTCAATACACGGCGGCCGGCCTCGCGGCAAACGGCGAAGGCTTCGGGGAGAATGTCGTTCAAACTCTCGCCTTGGGCGAGGCGTTGTTTGAATTCGGCAGTTTTGGCTTGCAGCCCTTCATCGCTCAAAGCCTGCATTTCCGGCTCTAATTCGTTGATTTTGGCAACGGTTTTGCGGTATTGTTTGAGCAGGCGGTCGTTGCGGCTGCCAAATACTTTTTTGGCTAAGTTGGTAAGCATGAAATTTCCTGTGGCGCAATGCGTTTGCGGCATTGAGGCTGAAACAGACGGGTCATAAAATTCAAACCCGAATTTTAACACAAGCCGTTTGGCAGGGTTGCAATGCCGTCTGAAATAACGGCAGTCCGGCCGAATTTCAACTTCTCTTTGGCTTTGCAGGCATTTTTGAGAAAACGTGTTATGGTTTTGCTGCCGCTTTTTTATGCCAAATTTTAGGGATATTATCGGCTATGTGTGAAAATTTCACTCTGAAGCGTTGGTTCGCGGCATAAAATGCTTCAGAATATACATGGCAGAAGATGTGTAACGGCCTTTGTTAAAACAACACTCAAGGTGGCGGTGATGGATTTGAACCGGTTGTGCGGGCGCGATGTGCATTTGCTGGCGCTGTTGGAGCGTTCGCGGCAATGGCGCAGGCTGGACGCGCAAGTCAGGCAGATGATGCCTGCCAACCTGCGTGCGCATTTTCAGACGGCCTGTGTGGAAAACGGCGTATTGGTTCTGCTGGCCGACAACAATATGGTTTCTTCGCGCCTGCGCATGATTGCCCCAAGCCTGCTGCCGCGTTTGCAGACGCTGCACTCCGATATCGGCAGCGTGCGCGTGAAGGTTTTGCCCAAAACGCCGCCAACGCCTCGCACCAACGGCTTGAAGCTGAGTGCGGCCGCGCTGGAAAGTTTCAGGCATTGCGCAGGGCGGTTGCAGCACCACCCCGATTTGGCGCAGGCATTGCAGCGGCTGGCAGAAAAGCACGGCAAAGATTAAAAAGCTGAAAAATTTAACAAGGCCGTCTGAAAATATTTTCAGACGGCCTCCAACCTTTTACACACCATGCCGATAATGCTAACATCAAAAGCCGTTTCCCGGCCTTAGGCAAAGGCTGCAATCCGAGCAACCAAGAGGAGAAAAACATCATGAACACCCTGCCGCACCCCGAAATCGATTCAGACGGCCTGTTGGAATATTCGGTGGTTTACACCGACCGTGCGCTCAATCATATGTCGCAGAAATTTCAGACGGCCATGCGCTATATTTCGGCCACGCTGAAAAAAGTATATGGCGCGCAATACGCAGCCGTGGTTCCCGGCAGCGGCACGGCGGGCATGGAAGCCGTGGCGCGCCAGCTCGCGCGGGGGGAGAAATGCCTGATTATACGCAACGGCTTTTTCAGCTACCGCTGGACGCAGATTCTCGAAAAAGGCGCGATTGCCGCCGAGAGCAAAGTATTGTCCGCCCGCAGCCCCAATGCCGCCCAAGCGCCGTTTGCGCCCGCGCCGGTTGAAGAAGTGTGCGCCGAAATCGCCGCCGGCAGCCCCGCCGTGGTGTTTGCGCCGCATGTGGAAACCGCATCGGGCATCATGCTGCCCGATGACTATATCCGCCGGCTCTCCGAGGCGGTGCACGCCGTGGGCGGCCTGCTGGTGATTGACAGCATTGCTTCGGGCTGCATCTGGCTGGATATGGAAAAACTCGGTATCGATGTGTTGGTTTCCGCTCCGCAAAAAGGCTGGAGCGGCTCGCCCTGCTGCGGTTTGGTGATGCTGAATGAAGCCGCTTATCAAAAAGTGCAGCAAACCGAATCCGACAGCTTCGCGCTCGATTTGAAAAAATGGCTGCAAATCATGGCGGCATTTGAAAACGGCGGCCATGCCTACCATGCTACGCCGCCTACCGATGCGCTGATGAAGCTGCACGATGTGATGAAAGAAGCCGAAGCGGCGGGTTTCGGGCGTTTGCAGGCGGCGCAAACCGAGTTGGGCGCGAAAATCCGCGCGCTGTTGGCCGAGGCGGGCTATCCCAGTGTGGCTGCGGCAGGCTTTGAAGCTCCGGGCGTGGTGGTTTCCTATACCGACTGCCCCGATATTCAAAGCGGCAAAGCCTTTATTGAACAAGGTATGCAGATTGCCGCCGGCGTGCCGCTGCAATGCGGAGAGCCCGGCGGCTTCCAAACCTTCCGCCTCGGTCTGTTCGGCTTGGACAAACTGCAAAATATCGAGCGCACGGCGGCGGCGTTTGCGCGGGTGTTGGATAAGGTGCGGCCGGCGGGCGGGGCTGGGTGAAGGGCGGCCGGCATCGTGAGCCCTTTTCCCGGTATCGGGCAGACGGTGTGCGGTTTTCAGCGGCAAACACAGCGGTATTGGCGACCTCTTGTTCCTGTGCCGGTCAGGCAGGAATCAGGCCGTCTGAAACATTTTCAGAACATTCATGCTTTTTTTCCGGCTCCGGACGGGTTGGCTGTAGGGAGCCGGTTCTGCTGCCGCTTCGGCGGCTTGGCGAACCTTCTCTTCAGGCCGGGGGGGAGGGCGGGGCAGCAGCAATGCCCTAACGGAAATCAAGCGGGTTCGCCCAACGCTTGGCAGGGCGGCAGAAGGTGTACAATAACGCTTTTTTCAGACGGCCTGCCGTTTGCGACTGCCGCAGCCGTCTGAAACCGCTCAACCGCAAATGGAGATCTGAATGTTCCGCACCCTGCTCGGCGGCAAAATACACCGTGCCACCGTTACCGAAGCCGATTTAAACTATGTCGGCAGTATCACCATAGACCAAGACCTGCTCGATGCGGCGGGTATCTGCGTGCATGAAAAAGTGCAGATTGTCAATAACAACAACGGCGAACGCTTTGAAACCTACACCATTGCCGGCGCGCGCGGCAGCGGCGTGGTGTGCCTCAACGGTGCCGCCGCGCGGCTGGTGCAGAAAGGCGATATTGTGATTATCATGTCGTATGTGATGCTCTCCGAGCCGGAAATCGGCGCCCACGAGCCGAAAGTGGTGCTGGTGGACGAATGCAACACAATCCGCAAGGTTATCCGTTACGAACCGCCGCACACCGTTTTATAAATCATCAAAGGCCGTCTGAAAAAACGTTCAGACGGCCTTCAATCACTGAAAGACAAACCATGAACGTTAAAATCAACCACATCACCGTAGCCAACGATGCCCCGTTTACCCTGTTTGGCGGCATCAATGTGCTGGAAGACCTCGATTCCACCCTCAAAGCCTGCGAACATTATGTGAAAGTAACCGACAAACTCGGCATTCCCTATGTGTTCAAAGCTTCGTTCGACAAGGCCAACCGTTCTTCCATCCGTTCGTTTCGCGGCGTAGGGCTGGAAGAAGGGCTGAAAATCTTCGCCGCCGTGAAAAAAGAGTTCGGCGTGCCCGTGATTACCGATGTGCACGAACCGTGGCAGTGCGCGCCTGTGGCTGAAGTGTGCGATGTGATCCAACTGCCCGCCTTTCTCGCGCGCCAAACCGATTTGGTGGTGGCGATGGCGAAAACGGGCAGGGTGGTCAACGTGAAAAAACCGCAGTTTTTAAGCCCCGCGCAAATGAAAAACATTGTTGAGAAGTTCGCCGAAGCGGGCAACGGGCAAGTGATTTTGTGCGAACGCGGCACGCAGTTCGGCTATGATAATCTGGTGGTCGATATGCTCGGCTTCGGCGTGATGAAGCAAACCTGCGGCAACCTGCCGGTGATTTTTGACGTTACCCATTCGCTGCAGCAACGCGAAGCCGGTGCCGCTGCATCGGGCGGGCGGCGCAGCCAGGTGCTCGATTTGGCACTGGCCGGCATGGCCGCCCGCCTGGCCGGTCTGTTTCTCGAATCGCACGCCAACCCCGATGAAGCCAAGTGCGACGGCCCCAGCGCACTGCCGCTGGCGAAGCTCGAAGAGTTTCTGCTGCGCGTGAAAGCGGTGGACGAAACGGTGAAATCGTTTCCCGTGCTGGCGGTTGATTGAGCAGGACAACGCCGTTTGAATTTGAAAAGGCCGTCTGAAAAAGTTTTCAGACGGCCTTTGATAGCGGATTCATACATTTCCAACACAAGGCTGCAAAGGTGCGAACCATCAGTAAGTGAATCCGTGCAAAGCAATGCCGCATTGCCGCGCCCGCCGGGCCGTTGCCGCCTTGCTGTGCCGTCTGTTACTCCGCTGCCTTGCCCCGCTTTGTTTTGTTTTGTTTTGCCTTAACAGCATCAGGCGGAGACTTCCGCATATGCCCAGGCCGCCTGAACATTTTTCAGACGGCCTGTTTTTATTTCAAACCGAAAGGTTATTCCCATTCGATTGTGGAAGGCGGCTTGCCGCTCACGTCATACACCACGCGGTTGATGCCGCGCACTTCGTTGATGATGCGGTTGGACACTTTGGCCAGCAGCGCATAGGGCAGCTCTGCCCAATGCGCGGTCATAAAGTCGCTGGTGATGACTGCGCGCAGGGCGGCCACATATTCGTAAGTGCGCCCGTCGCCCATCACGCCCACCGATTTCACCGGCAGAAACACGGCAAATGCCTGGCTGGTGAGGTCGTACCAGGAGGTGCCGTTTTCATCGAAGGTGTTGCGCAGTTCTTGAATGAAAATATCATCGGCGCAGCGCAGCAAATCGGCGTATTCTTTTTTGACTTCGCCCAAAATGCGCACGCCCAGCCCCGGGCCGGGAAACGGGTGGCGGTACACCATTTCGCGCGGCAGGCCGAGCGCCACACCCAGTTCGCGCACTTCGTCTTTAAACAGGTCGCGCAGGGGCTCGAGCAGTTTCAGATTCATGTTTTCGGGCAGGCCGCCAACGTTGTGGTGACTTTTGATGGCGTGTGCTTTTTGGGTTTTCGCGCCTGCGCTTTCGATTACATCGGGGTAGATTGTGCCCTGCGCCAGCCATTTGGCGTTGGTGCGTTTTTTGGCTTCGGCATCGAATATGGCGACAAACTCTGCGCCGATGATTTTGCGTTTCTGCTCGGGGTCGGTGATGCCGGCGAGTTTGTTCATAAACTGTTCGGCAGCGTCCACATGAATCACGTTTACGCCCAGGTTGCGGGCAAACATATCCATCACCATTCTGCCTTCGTTGAGCCGCAACAGGCCGTGATCGACAAACACGCAGGTGAGCTGGCTGCCGATGGCGCGGTGTATCAGCGCGGCGGCCACGCTGGAATCGACGCCGCCCGACAAGCCCAGAATCACTTCGTCTCGGCCCACCTGCCGGCGGATTTCGGCCACGGCTTCATCGATATAGTTGGGCATGGTCCAAGAGGGTTTCGCACCGGCGATGTCCAGCACAAAACGCTCGAGCAGTGCGCGGCCTTGTTTGGTGTGGGTAACTTCGGGGTGGAACTGGATGCCGTAGAATTGTTTTTCGGCGTGTTCCATCATGGCAATCGGGCAGCTCGGGGTGTCGCCGATGACCACGAAGCCTTCGGGCAGTTTCGACACTTTGTCGCCGTGGCTCATCCACACATCGAGCGTGTTGGCTTGGCCGTCTGCAAGGCCGCGCGTTAATTCGCAATCGATGGTTTTCACTTGCGCATAACCGAATTCGCGCTGGTCGCCCGGCTGCACTTCGCCGCCCAGATGGTGCGCCATAAACTGCATGCCGTAGCAGATGCCGAGCACGGGCACGCCCAAATCGAAGATGCCGGTGTCGGCCTGATAATCGGAGTTGTAAACCGAGTTGGGGCCGCCTGAAAGGATAATGGCTTTGGGGTTGAAGGCTTTGATGTCGGCCAGGGGCATATCGTAAGAATGAAGTTCGCAGTAAACATGGGCTTCGCGCACGCGGCGGGCGATAAGCTGGGTAACTTGTGAGCCGAAATCGAGAATCAGGATTTTGTCTTGGTTCATGATGGTCTTTGATGGGAATGTGAAACGGCGGGTTAAACGGCAGGCCGTCTGAAAAACGGGGTATTGTATCATGTTCCCATTTAGGAACAGCCCCAGTCTCGGGGTGGATACGGAGCGGGGGGCAATGTCGTGTTTGCTTTGTGTCAAAGCCCGAGGCCTCGGCAAAATTCATTCAGGCCGTCTGAAAGATTCCACTATCGTCATTCCCGCGCAGGCGGGAATCCGGCTTTAAAACCATCAAGTTTTTTATTTCAATAACTTGCAAAAAACGATAGGGTTCCCGCCTGCGCGGGAATGACGGGGCTTAAGCATTTCAGACGGCATCAACGGTATTTTTGTAAAGTTTAAAGCCCGCCGTTTTAAAACAACGGCGGCATGGGCCGTTTTTGGTGCACTGCCTGCGGTTTGCCGCCCGGTGTTTATGGCGGATTAGCGGTGCGGTTGATGCAGGCGTATCAGGCGGGCGATATTTTGTGCGGCGGAAACCAAGTTGGCGTATCCGCCGGCGAGGGTTTCGGGCAGCGCGCCAGCTTGGCGGATAATCGGAAACACCGCATCGATACCGT
The DNA here is from genome assembly GCF_014297595.2 of Neisseria musculi. Classification (NCBI taxonomy): domain Bacteria; kingdom Pseudomonadati; phylum Pseudomonadota; class Betaproteobacteria; order Neisseriales; family Neisseriaceae; genus Neisseria; species Neisseria musculi. Next base: position 2,646,353 of record NZ_CP060414.2, read on the forward strand.
GTTCGTACACCACTTCGTAATCTTCGCGCAAACTGCCGGCAACCGCGATCACGGGTTTGTGAAACCGCTTGGCGGTGCGCGCCACACCCACCGGCGTTTTGCCGGTAATGCTTTGGGCGTCTATGCGGCCTTCGCCGGTAATCACCCAGTCGGCATCGCGCACCTGCTGGGCAAGTTTGACCGCGTCTATCACAATTTCCACCCCGGCTTTCAACTGCACGTTAGGCAGGGTCAATAAGCCGCCGCCCATGCCGCCGGCTGCGCCTGAACCGGCGGGGGAGGCGATGTCGAGATGTAAATCGCGTTGGATAATGTCGGCATAATGCCGTAGATTTTGGTCTAAAACCGCAATCATTTCGGGCGTTGCGCCTTTTTGCGGCCCGAAAACGGCAGATGCGCCGCGCCCGCCGCACAAGGGGTTGTTTACATCGCAGGCTATCTCAAACGCCGTATGATGCAAACGGTGGTCCAGCTGCGAAAAATCCACCCGCGCAATATCCGCCAAACTGCCGCCTGCCAAACCTGCGGGAATCAAGCAGCCTGACCGGTCGAAAAAGCGCGCACCCAAAGCCTGCAGCATACCGGCGCCGCCATCGTTGGTTGCGCTGCCGCCGATGCCTAAAATGATTTTGCCTGCGCCCGAATCCAAGGCGGCCAGAATCAGCTCGCCCGTGCCGTAGGAAGTGGCGGCCAAAGGGTTTCTTTGCCCGTTTGGAACCAAATGCAAGCCCGATGCCGCCGCCATTTCGATAAAGGCAGTCTGCCCGTTGCCCGATATGCCGAAAAATGCCGCCGTGCGGTTGCCGCAGGGGGCGGTTACTTCGGCGGCTGCAAGCTTGCCCTGTGTGGCATCCACCAGTGATTGAACCGTGCCTTCGCCGCCGTCTGCCATGGGGATTTTAACGTATTGCGCGTGGGGGAAAACGGTTTTCAAGCCCGTTTCAAGGGCGTTTGCCGCTTCGGCTGCACTCAGGCTTTCTTTAAACGAATCGGGGGCAATCACGATTTTCATGATTTATCCTGTTTTTGTTTCAGGTTTGAGGCCGTCTGAAAGCAGATATTTTTCAGACGGCCTGGGCGGGAGCGGGCATAACGCAGGTTTGGCCAACCCGGCGCGCAGGAGCAAACGCTCCGTGCTTTGCTGCGCCTGCCTGCGGTCTATGCGCCGTAGTTAGGTTGCAGCAGGGCGCATGTCTGCCGTTCGCGGCGGCTGCGGCGGGCGCGGCCGGCAATTTTGCCGCAGGCGGCGCCGGGGTCGTTGCGGGCGGCAGGGCTTTCGCTGCGGTTGTCGCTGCGGGAGCGGGTGTCGCGGTTTTTCTGCTCGCGTAAACGGTGTCCGCGTTCGCGGTCGGTGCGTGGTGCGGCTGCGCTGTTTTGCTGCCACCAGCTCGGTTCGAAGCCCTCGATACGCTCCACTTCCACTTGGATGCGGGTGAGCTCTTTGATGGCTTCAAACATGTTCTGCTCGTGTTCGTCCATCAGTGAAATCGCCACGCCGTCCGAGCCTGCGCGGCCGGTGCGGCCGATACGGTGCACATAATCTTCGGGCTGGGTGGGCATTTCGTAATTGATCACAAAGGGCAGCTCGGCGATGTCGAGCCCGCGCGCGGCCACATCGGTGGCCACCAACACACGCAATGTGCCTTCTTTGAATGCGCCCAGGGTTTCGAGGCGGGTTTGCTGCGATTTGTCGCCGTGCAGGGCTTGGGCGGAAAGGTTGCGGCGCTGCAAATCGCGGGTAACCTGATCAACACTTTGTTTGGTTTTGCAGAACACGATAACCTGGTTCATATGTAAATCGACAATCAGGCGCTCGAGCAGGTTGCGCTTGCGGGCGGTATCCACAGCAATCACGTGTTGTTCTACATTGGCGCTGGCAGCGTTTTGGGCGGCCACTTCCACCTGTTCGGGGTGGTGCATGAAATCCTGAGCCAGCTTGCGGATGGGCGGGGAAAACGTGGCCGAAAACAGCAGGGTTTGGCGTTGTTTGGGCAGCATCTGCATGATGTTGCGGATATCATCGATAAAGCCCATATCGAGCATACGGTCGGCTTCATCGAGCACCACGATTTCCACTTTGTTGAAATGGATGTTTTTCTGCTTCACATGATCGAGCAGGCGGCCGACAGTGGCCACCACGATTTCGCAGCCTGCGCGCAGCTCGGCGGTTTGTTTGTCCATATTCACGCCGCCGAAAAGCACGGTGTGGCGCAGCGGCAGATTTTTGATGTAGCCCTGCACGTTTTGGTCGATTTGGTCGGCCAGCTCGCGCGTGGGGGTCAGCACCAGCATACGCACGGGGTGCATGGCCGGCGAGGTGCTGGGGGTGGCGTAGCGTTTCAGACGCTCGAGGCCGGGCAGCATAAAGGCGGCGGTTTTGCCGGTGCCGGTTTGGGCGGCGGCCAGAAGGTCGTGTCCGGCCAGAGCTTTGGGAATGGCGGCCGCCTGAATCGGGGTGGGCGTTTCGTAGCCCTGCTCGGTGAGGGCGGCAACGATTTCGCTGCCTAAGCCGAGTGATGAAAAGCTTGGGTTCATAATGCTTGCTCTCGTTTCAGACGGCCTGCGGCAGGCGGAGAGCCGTCTGAAAAAATATCGGGGAAAAATAAGGCAGGGCGGTGCGCCTGCCTTGACGGATATGCGGTTTCTGGTGAGCCTGCTTCATTCCCGCTGCGGCGTTGCTGCGTTTCGCGCCGGGATAACGGTTTTGCAGGCCGCGCAAGCGCCGGCAGAATCGGTTGGTATGGTTTGCCCTGCGGCCGGGCTGCTTTGCCGGAAATGAAGCGGGTTCATTCTTAATGGCATAGCGGGCTGCATTCAAATTGATGCGGCGTTGTTTTGCCCCAGCCCGGGGAGGTGGTTTTGCAGGCCGCTCGGCAGCGGAACCGGTTGCATACCGCGCGGTCTGCTGCTTTATCCCGGTGGTTCAATCCGCTCTATTATGCCACAAATCGGGTGGCGGGGTGGCCGCGGCCTGTGCGGTTGCGGGAGTGTCTGCCTTGACTCCGATAAGGCGGAAACAAACGGTTTGGCCGGATGGCGTATCCGCTTATGGTGGCGCGCTCCGGCAAAAAACGGCAGCAGCCCGGTTCAGGGCTTATTCTGTGTTTGCTGCGGCGGCGTATTTCAACAGCGGCGCCAGCAGGTGTTCGGCCATGTTCCAAAACAGCGGGGTTTCTATCGGCGGGGTGTCATCGTTGCCGAACACCAGGGCGATTTCGGTGTAGCTTTGCTGCCCTTTGCTGCTTTTGTTGCCGTAATAGGCATCTTGAGCGGCTTTGGCGGCGTTTTCGGCACTTTTGTTTTGAGCCAGCTCCTGCGCCGCGTTCAGGGTGGTGCGGGCGAAAAACGGCAGCGGGCGGGTTTGGCCGAGACGGTAATAGTCCAGCCATTGCCGCAATAGTGCGCTTGCCTGCTGCTGCGGAATTTCCGACAGGGTTTCGGGCCGGTGTGCTGAGAGCAGGTGGGTTTGGTGGTTTTGGGGTTCAGACGGCCTCACGGCGCAGAAAATCAGGTGTTCGAGTAAGATGGCGATGCGTTCGGGGGCGTTGGGGGCTTCGTTGAGAAAGTAAATCTGTCCGTGCCGGTGGAGGTGGTTGAGGCTGCCCGAGAGGGTGGTGCCGCCGAGTTGGAGCGTGTAGGCAGGGGCAGGCAGTTTGGGGCTGGATACCAGCGTGTTGTCGAGCGACTTGGCGGCCGTCTGAAAACTGCGCTGCCACAATGCGCCCAATTCTCCGGCGGGCAGCAGGCTTTCGGCCTGCAGGCGGGTTTCGGTTTGTTGGAAGTTTTCGTTGTGCCGGCGGGCGGCGGTGTAGGCGGCGGTGATGGCGGCGGCCTGTTGAGGCTCGAACGGTTCGGCGGCATCCCAGGCTTGGCTGCGGTAGGGTTCGCGCCAGTTGAGGGTGTGCCGCAGCCAGCTTTTCACGGGGTTTTTCCAAAAGCCGGTAAATTCGTGGTGGCTGACGGCGCAGGCGGTTTTTTCGGCTTCGCCGAGCGTTTTGCCGAAAAAGGGGGCGGGTGTTCCGGCGGGGGTGTTCAGGGCGGCGACATAGTCGCTGCGGGTGCTTCTCAGGCCGTCTGAACGGGGAGGATTGGTGAAATAGCTGCGCGAAAACGGTTGCAGGGGGTGGTGTTCCACTTGGTTTTCGTGCCGGCGGCGGCCTCTCATGGCGGCTAGGGTGTCGGAGAGTTCGTTGAGCAGGGCAGAGGGCGCCAGCTCCTGATTGTTGCGGATGTCGCGCCCTACATACGATAAATATAGGATTTCGCGCGCGCTCATAATGGCTTCGAGAAAAAGATAGCGGTCATCGTCGCGGCGGGCACGGTCGCCTTTTTGGGGGTGGCGGGCGATGAGGTCGAAGGCGGAGGCTTTGGTGTTGCGGGGGAAGCTGCCGTCGTTGAGGCCGAGCAGGCAGATAACTTTGAACGGCAGGCTGCGCATCGGCACCATGCTGCAAAAGGTAATGCCGCCGCGCAGAAAGCCGGCCTGGTTTTCGCTGTCGAGAAAGCGGCCGATGTGGCGGATGGCGGTGTGTTGCGGCAGGGGGCTGTCAAAACCTGCCAGTGCGGCTTCTGCCTGCCAGCGGGCGAGCGACTGGCTCAGCTGCTGCCAGGCGTATTGGCCGCCGCTGTCGGGGGCGGTGAGTGCAGAGAGCAGGCTGCGTATGCGCTCGACCCATACGGTTACGGTGGCGGGGTGCTGCCATTCGCGCCCGGCGGCGGAGAGTGTGCGCACGAAGGCAGCGAAGCGGCCGAACACGGCAGTTTGGGCAGGGTTGCCGTGCCATGCGCTGATGTTGTGCCAAAGCGGGTTGCCGTTTTCGGGCAGCAGCCAGCCCAGTGCCAGCCGTTCCAAGCCTTGCTGCCAGGTAAAGAGATTGTCGCGGCTGCCGCGCATTTCGTTGTCCAGCCCCCAATGTATGTTGAGGGCGGCGATGGTGTCGTGCAGCAGCGGCAGGTCGTCGCGCGCCAGCCCGAAGCGTTGCCGCACCAAATCGTTTTCCAGCAGGGGCAGCAGCAGATCGACTTCAAAGCGGCTCTCCAGCAGCGTGAGCGTTTGCGAGAGTGCTTGAAAGAGCGGCAGGAGCCGGCTGGTTTTAACGTCTGAAACCGAATAGGGCAGTGCCTGCGCTCCGGGTTGTTCCTGCCCGAACACGGCTTCGATAAACGGGCTGTAGGGTTCGATATCGGGGGTGAGTACGGCAATGTCGTGCGGCTGCCACTCGGGGTGTTCGGCTAGCAGGGCGAGCAGGCGGTTTTTCAGAATCTGTAATTCGCGCAGGGGGCTGTGGGCGGAAACCATCTGGATGGAGCGGTCGTTTCCGGCTGTGCCGGGATAACAGCTTTCAGACGGCATGGTTAAGGTTTGGATATCGTGTTGCAAACAGCGCAGCAGGGTGGGCGCGGCCGTCTGAAAAGGTTCTTCATCAAACACGGATATTTCGTGTTTGGGCATTTCGGTTAATGCATCGAAAAAGTCGCGCCCCTGTTTGCCCAATGAGGCCAAAAGCGGGTGGCCGGCCTGACTCAGGTCGATACCGCCTTCCTGCTGCAACACCTGCGCGGCTTCAATGACGTTGCCCCAATAGGCGCTGCTGGGATTGAGGGCGAAAATATGCACATCGCAATGCTCGGAAAGTGCCTGCAAAAGTTGCAGATACATCGGTGCCATGGTGGCGATGCCGAACACGCAGTAGCGCTCGGGCAGCCTGCTTTTGTCGAGCGCGCCGAGAAGCTGCTGCCATAAGGCAACGCGGTGGAGGGGTGGTGTGCTGCCGTTGTCGAGGTGCCGCCACAGTGCTGCCTGCCAACCCTCGGCACTGCCCAAACCCAGGGTTTTGCCTTGCTGCCAGGCATCTATCCATTGGGGGCGGTACACGAGATATTGGTCGAAAATATCGGCCAGCTGCCCCGCCAGTTGGTAGGCTGCCGAAATGCCGCTGCCCAAATAGCTTTGCAGCGCACCGAGCGCGCTTTGGTATTCGGCGGCCGTCTGAAAATGCCGGCTTTGAAACAGGCCGAGCAAGCGCCAACGCATCACTTCGGGTGAAAACGGGCTGAGCACGGGCACGCCCGGTATGAATTCGCGCATCAGCCGCCAGGCCAGCGCGGCGGGCAGGCTGAAGCGCAGATTGGCGGCCACGCCGGTTTCGCGTGCCAGATAGGTGTTGAGGTAGCGGCGCATCCCCTGGCTCTGTACCACGATTTCTTCTTCGGCCAGCGGGTCGGCAGGCGGCTGCAGGCGGCGGACCCGGTCGAACAGGGCGGCGAGGTCTTCTAAACGGTTGGATTGGTAAAGATAAAGCATGATGCGTTTTCGGTGGGCAGAAGAGATGATTATGAATGAAGAGCGGCCGTCTGAAAACGGTTTCAGACGGCCCTGCTGAGGCCGGGTAAAACGGTGGCAGGCGGTATGGAGCCGATTCTGTTGCCGCTTCGGCGGGCTGATAAAATCGTTCTCTTTAGATCGGGGCGCAGTAACGCTGTGGCGGAAATGAAGCGGGTTCGCGATAGTGAAACAAGGTAGAACGATACGGTGTTGGTTGGCCCGGCTTCAAAAGGAGACTTCATCTGCCGCTGAAACGGCGGCAGAGCCGGTTGTGCGGCCTGCGCCGCCTTGTGGGCTTCAGTTGATATCGAGGCGCTCCATGCGGTAGCGCATCGAGCGGAAGCTGATGCCCAGCAGCTTGGCGGCCTGGGTGCGGTTGAAGCGGGTTTGCTGCAGCGCCATTTCTATGATTTCGCGCTCTACACGGTCGAGATAATCCTGAATCTGCATCTGGCCGGGCACAAAGCGGGGCAGCCCGCTGTTTTCTGCACGTTCGGGCGCGGGGAAATCGGACTCGCCGGCCGGGGCGGAGGCCGTGTGGGCCGAGTCGGGCAATAGGGCAGGGGTGTGGCCGGTGTTGATTTGGAGGTCGTCAAACTGGATAAGCTGTCCAACCGTGAGGGCGACTGCGCGCTCGAGTATGTTTTCCAACTCGCGGAAATTACCCGGATAGCTGTAATGCAGCAGGGCGTCTTGCGCTTTGGGGCTGAGTTTGTAGGTTTCGCTGCCGCTGCGGTGTTTGTAGAGCAGGTGCATAATCAGACCGCCCAAATCTTCGCGCATTTCGCGCAGCGGCGGCATATTCAGCGATACCACGTTGAGGCGGTAGTATAAGTCTTGCCGGAACGCGCCGCTTTTTACCAGTGCTTCGAGGTTTTTGTGGGTGGCGCACACAATGCGCACATCGACAAACGTTTCGCGCGGGTCGCCGATGCGGCGCACGGCTTTTTCCTGAATGGCGCGCAGCAGCTTCACCTGCATGGCCAGCGGCAGGTCGGCCACTTCATCGAGAAACAGCGTGCCGCCGTCGGCGTGTTGGAAAAAACCCAGGCGGTCGGCATCGGCGCCGGTGAAGCTGCCTTTTTTGTAGCCGAAAAATTCGCTTTCCATCAGGTTTTCGGGAATCGCGCCGCAGTTTACGGCGATAAACGGTTTGCCGGAGCGTTCGGAGAGTTCGTGTATGGTGCGCGCGGCCTGCTCCTTGCCTGTGCCCGATTCGCCCGAGATGTAAACGGGAACGCCGCTTTTGGCCAAACGCCGTATCAGGTGGCGCACTTCCACCATCTGCGGCGACATACCCAGCAGGCGGGGCATATCGGAATCGCCGCCCAAATCGGTTTCGGCGAACGCGCGCGCAGTCAGCCCGCCGCTGGCAAAACGGTCTTTCAGCGAGCGCAGCCCTTCGGGCACGCCGGCGTTGCGGGTGAGGGCGGAAACGGGTTTGCGCGCGGCGGCGGGCGCGGTTTGGGGGGGCGGCATACGCGGCGGGTTAGGGGCGGCCGCAGGCGGTTTGGCAAAGGCGGGTGAAGGTTGGGGAGCGGGTTCGGCAGCTTTGGGCGGAGTGTGGTTTTCAGACGGCTCGTTGATTTTGACGGCTGATTTCACCAGCGAGCGCAGCTGCGATAAGGTGATCGGTTTTTGCAGATAGTCGAATGCGCCGGCGCGCAGGGCTTCGACTGCCTGGTCGGCGTTGCCGAATGCGGTAATCACGGCCACCGGGGTGTCGAGTGCCAATTCGTTGATATATTGCACCACTTCCAGGCCGGAGCCGTCGGGCATACGCATATCGGTCAGCACCAGCGAATAATCGTTGTTGTCGAGCTTGTCTTTAGCGTCTTCTACGCCCACGGCGGTTTGTACCCGCAGCCCCATTTTCATCAGGGTCATTTCCATCAGGTCGCGGATATCGGCTTCATCGTCCACCACTAATACGGGGTCTTGCAGGTTATGGTTGCTCATCGGTTTCTTTCGGTAAAATCAGTTCGAATCCGTTCATTTCGGGGTGGTAGTGCAGTTGGCCCAGGTTGGCGTGTGCCAGTTCGCGCGCCACATAAAGCCCCAGCCCGGTGCCTTGTTTGTCGGTGGTGAAAAAGGGCTCGAACAGATGGTTGCGCACTTCGGGCGGCACACCGGTGCCGTTGTCGGCCACCACAATCGAAATATGGATGCGGCCGCTGGGTTTGATTAATACGGTGATGGCGTGCTGGTCTTGGCGGCTGTGCCGCCAGGCATTGTTGCACAGGTTCCACATAATCTGCTGCAGGTGCATGGGGTCGGCCAGCACACTCAGGCTGCTGCCTTCCATATTCATGCGCAGGCAGCCTACTGCATCGGGGTTGTTGAGGGTGAATTCCTGTTTGAATGCCAGCCAGAATTTCATCAGGTTTACCGGCTCGCGGCTGACGCTGTCGCGTTTGTTGATTAATGAAACGTCTTCCAGCATTTTGTCGATGCGTTGGATATTGGTGTCGATGATGCTGTGCAGTTTGGCTTTGGTGGCATCGGTGCCGCCTTCATCGTGCAGCAGGTCGCTGGCGTGGCGTATGGCCGACATGGGGTTGCGGATTTCGTGGGCGAGGTTGGCGGTGAGCTGGCCCAGGGAAGCCAGTTTGGTGGCCAGCGCTTCGGCGGCCACTTCGCGCAGCGAGCGCACAAACAGCATCAGCAGCTCGGTTTTTTCCTGAATCAGCGGCACCGCGCGAACGTGCATGGAATGCTGGAAAATATGGATATCGGTTTCAAAGTTTTTATCGGGTTGGTATTGCCAGCGTGAAACCAGCTCGGCAAACACGGTTTCCTGTTTGTCGGCCTGAAGGCCGGGAAAATAGGTTTTTGCCTGGCGGTTAAACAGCCACACGCGCTGCGAAGCATCGATAACAATCACGGCTTCCTGCACACGGTTGAGCACCAAACGGTTGAGACCGCTCACGCGGCGGTAGGCAAGCTGGTGTTTTTCGGCCGACTCCGTGGCCGCTTGCAGGTAGGTAGCAGAAAACGCGGTTAAGGCGGCCACCAGATAGCAGGCACCTGCGAGCAGCGCGGCAGAAACGATGGAGCGGCTGTCCCACTCCAGGGGGGGGAATGTGATTTGGTCGGACAAAAACATACTCAGCAGAATCAGCAGGAAGGCATAGCTGGCATAGAGCATGGGATAGCGGCCGTGGCTGAGCAGGCACGAGGTGGCGATAAAGGGCAGGACGAGAATCCCAAAGCCCGAGTCTATGCCGCCGGTGATAAAGGTGAGCATCAGCATCATGCTGATATCGACTACTGCGCTGGCGTTGGGTAAATCGAGCGACTGCAACTGCCAGTCGGGTTTGAAGATGGTGAGCAGAATCAATGCTGCGTAAACCGCCGCCCAGGTGTAAAACTCAAGCGGCGGGAACAGGTTTTTGGTTTCGTTGCCCGAATACACACTGACCAAGTGGAACACCAGCAGCGAAAGCACGATGGCGATACGGGCGATGTTGATCAGGCCGGGGATGCGCTCGTTCAGCGTTTCCCGGTCGTGTGTGCGGAATAATCTGTTTACGCTCATGTAATGTATGGTCTGTTGTATTGTTGTTTTTTGGGCGGGCAGGGCTATACGGAACTTTGCCGGGCGCACACCGGCGGTATGCGGCTTTGGAGGATAAAAATGCCGCAGCTTCGGTGTGCGCTGCCGTGTTTTGTGTTGATTATCGCGGCTGTGAAACAACCGGTCGCAATTATATCGAATCTGCGCCGGATAATCTTTTCAGACGGCCTGAAATTTCCAAAATCCTGCCTTTTCTGCCGCGTTTGTTGTTTATATCTTGAATACGCAGTTTTTCTTTGTGTTCGGCTCCGCGTTTGCCTGTGCTTTCAACGATAAATTCCGCTGCCGAGGTAACGGCGGTGTGTTCCAGTTCGATGCCGTCTGAAAGGCTCATCAGCTGCAGGCCGCGGCCTTTGGCCATCACTTCCAATTCGCCGATGGAAAACGCCAGCAGACGGTTGTCGCCCGAGGCCAGCAGCACTTTGCAGTCGGGGTTGGTGAGCGACACGGCAAAAACGGGCACGGGCGGCAGCGTTTTTTCCCCCGCTTTGAGCGTCATCAGCACTTTGCCTGCTTTGACGCGGCCGGTCATGTCGCCGAGTTTGACGATAAAACCGTAGCCGCCGCTGTTGCTCAGCAGATAATATTGGTCGGGCAGGCCGGTCATCATGGCAACAACGCAGGCGCCGTTTTGCAGCTCGATAAGCGAGGCCACCGGCACGCCGTCGCCGCGCCCGCCGGGGATATCGGCGGCATCGAGGGTGTAGGTGCGCCCCAGCGAGTCGAGCACCACCACAGGCCACACGCTGCGGCCTTCCAACACTTGTTTGAGGCCGTCTCCTTCTTTGAAGGCGGTTTGGCTCAAATCGAGATTGTGGCCGGAGCGGCTGCGTATCCAGCCTTTGTTTGACAAGATGATGGTAACGGGCTCGTCTGCGGTGGTTTGGGTGAGCGTGGCGCGGCCGGCTTCTTCTACCAGCGTGCGGCGCGGGTCGCCGTACTGCTTCATATCGGCCTGCATCTCTTTGACCATCAGCTTTTTCTTTTCGTTTTCATCGGCCAAAAGGGTGTTCAGACGGCCTTCTTCTTCACGAAGCTCATTTAATTCTTTTTCGAGCTTGAAGCCCTCCAGGCGGGCGAGTTGGCGCAGGCGGATTTCGAGAATGTCTTCGGCTTGGATTTCGGTGAGCCCGAAGGCGGCCGTCAGGTCGGGCTTGGGATCATCGGATTCGCGGATAACGCGGATCACCTCATCGATGTGCAAAAATGCAATCATGCGTCCATCGAGAATGTGGATGCGTTTTTGCACTTGCCCCAAACGGAATTTCAGACGGCGTGTAACGGTTACGGTGCGGAATTCCAGCCATTCGGCCAAAATGGTTTTGAGGTTTTTTTGGGCGGGGCGGTTGTCGGTGCCCATCATCACCAGGTTTATCGGCACGTTGCCCTCGAGCGAGGTTTGCGCCATCAGCGTGTTGATGAAGTTTTCAGGCTCGATGCGGCTGGATTTCGGCTCGAACACCAGCCGCACGGGTGCTTCGCTGTCGCTCTCATCGCGCACGCGCTCTAACAGCGAGAGCATCAGTGCTTTGGTGTTTTGCTGCTCCTGGGTGAGGTTTTTCTTGCCCGATTTGGGCTTGGGGTTGGTTTGCTCTTCGATTTCGGCCAGGATTTTCTGCGCGCCGGTGTTGGGCGGCAGCTCGGTAACGATGATGCGCCATTGGCCGCGCGCGAGTTTTTCGATTTCATAGCGCGCACGCACGCGCACGCTGCCTTTGCCGGTTTCGTAAATCTGCTGCAAATCGGCGGAGGAGGTAATGATTTGGCCGCCGCCGGCGAAATCGGGCGCGGGAATATACTGCATCAGCTCGGCGGTGGTGAGCGAGGGCTTTTTCAAAAGTGCCACCGCCGCCCGGGTTACTTCGGTGAGGTTGTGCGGCGGGATTTCGGTGGCCATGCCCACGGCGATGCCCGATGCACCGTTGAGCAGCACCATCGGCAGCCTGGCGGGCAGATGCACCGGCTCTTCAAATGCGCCGTCATAGTTGGGCGCAAAATCCACCGTGCCCATATTGATTTCGGCAAGCAGCAGCTCGGCAATCGGTGTGAGACGGGCTTCGGTATAGCGCATGGCCGCTGCGCCGTCGCCATCGCGCGAACCGAAGTTGCCGATGCCGTCTATCAGCGGATAGCGCAAGGTGAAATTCTGTGCCATGCGCACCATCGCATCATAGGCTGAAGCATCGCCGTGGGGGTGGTATTTGCCGAGAATCTCGCCTACCACCCGCGCCGATTTCACCGGTTTGGCGCCGTGGGTCAGGCCCATATCGCGCATGGCATAGAGAATACGCCGCTGCACCGGTTTCTGGCCGTCTGAAACTTCGGGCAGGGCGCGCCCCTTTACCACGCTCATGGCGTATTCGAGATAGGCACGTTCGGCATATCGGCCCAGCAGCAGGCAGTCGCTGCCTACGGGGGAGGCGGTGGAATGTTCTTCAATCATTGCGGCAGAAATACGGGTTTGGATAAAAGCATATATTGTAAAACAAATCGGGCGGCAGTGCTTTACGGTCTGCCCGCTTTGAAACCACGGCGGTGCCGGTGCGCCTTGCTGCGGTTGTATTTTTGAAGCCCGCACCCTGCCGTGATGCCGCCGGGTATGTTTCAGACGGCCTTTGCGGGTTCGGCATTGCGTAAAATCTGATTTGAACCATTAGAGAAACGGGCACTCTTGGTTATAATTCTACCGGATTGACTCTCCGGAACCCTGCCATGAATCCCCAGCCCCGTTTTCACTGCCGTTTGGGACAAACCGAACAAAACCGCTTGCTGGCGCGCTTGGAAAGGCATTTCGGCCAGTGCATCAATACTTGGCGTTATTTGTGGCTGAACGGCATGAATTTAGGCCGTCTGAACGAAAAATGGCTGGAGCGGGTGGCGCAGGATTGGCCGGAGCGTTTCGAAGAAAAACCCGGGGGCATTTATCTTTTTGCCGACAACTGGCTTGCAATGGGCGACAGCCTGCAACACATGGTTCAGGGCTGGCACCGGCTCGGCCATTTGGGCGGTTGGCGCAATGAAAAATTTGATGCCGCCGATGCCGAGGGCAATGTTTTGTTTGCACTCGAGCGCGCCGCCTTCCGCCCGCTGGGGCTGATGAGTCAGGCGGTACACATTAACGGTTTGACCGAACACGGCGGAGAATGGGTGTTTTGGATAGGCCGCCGCAGCCCCTTTAAGGCAGTCGATCCCAACAAGCTGGATAATTTGGTGGGCGGCGGCATCGCCAGCGGCGAGAGCATACGGCAGGCCATGCTGCGGGAAGCCGGTGAAGAAGCCGGGCTGGACGCAGATTTGCTGGGCGGGTTGGCGTGCCGCAGCCGCCGTTTGAGTGTGCGCCCCGTGTCGCGGGGGCTACACAACGAGCTGCTGCATATTTTCGATGTAGTGCTGCCGCCTGATGTGGTTCCCGAAAACCAAGACGGCGAAGTGGCAGAGTTCAAACGCATGGGCGTGGCCGAGCTTACTGCTGCTATGTGCGACGGCCTGCTGATGAACGATGCTATGATTGCCACACTTGATGCTTTTGCGCGTTACGGCCTGCTTGATGAAACGCACGGCCTGGCGAAATGGCTGGCCGCCACGCAGAAGGTGCGCCCTTAGCGGTTTTCAGACGGCCTGAGGTTTTTTTAAAATATTTTTGTAAACATAATTTGTAAACATAAATTGATAAAATCAAATGGGGCTGTCCTAGATAACTAGAACAAATCCTGCTTTACTGATTGTTTTAAAATAGAAATTTGAAATTTTATCTCACTGTTGTTAAAACGCCATTCACACTCTTTCAAATACAGTTCAAAATGCTCTTTGGGAATGCCGTTAAACTTGCGTAAATGGCGTTTTGCTTGGTTCCAAAAGTTCTCAATTCCGTTAATGTGATTTTGTCGCTCAGCAAAATGTGTGCTGTGATTGATCCGAAAATGTGAAAATTCGCTCACATCAAGAACGTCATAACTTTTGTAACAATCGGTATAAACAATGCTGTCAGGCTTCACTTGCTCGCGGATAATTGGCAATAAAGTCGCAGTTTGTGTATTGGGTACGGCAACGGTGTAAACCTTACCATTACGCTTCAAAAGCCCGAATACAGCCACTTTGCCAGCCGCACCGCGACCACGTTTGCCTTTGCGTTGTCCGCCAAAATAGCTTTCATCAACTTCTACTTCACCATCAAGCATTTCCAGATGCGGGCTGTTGTGATAGATAAGTAAGCGCAAACGGTGGAAGTAATAGGCAGCGGTATTTTTATTGACGCTAACTAATTGCGCCGCTGTGCGAGCGGTAACACCTGCAACAAATAGTTCAATCAGTTTGTTTTGCTTGTACTGACTTAAACGACTTTTTCTCATAGGGATTATTCTAACCTGAAGTTAAATTTCCCTAGTTATCTAGTACAGCCCCAATCAAATTATCGATACCGCCATTTTCGCGCAGGCTGAAATCAAGATGTTTAATATTGTGAAGTATTGTTTTAACCGATACTGCAATATTTTTATTCGGATTCCCACCTGCGCGGGAATCATGGAAAATAAACCTCTTGTGATACTTTTTGAGTTCTGCAAAGGTTTTTATATCCCGAAACACCGAACCGCCGTTTTTATACGGCGGTTCGGTGTTTCGGTTTTGAGTATTTGATGTAAAGGGAACGGAATCTTTCGTATATGCACACTCCGGTATCGTTAAAGATGGTTGAAGGGAATCAGCTGTTTGGTGTTTAATGGACTCGGCATTTGGGATAACTGCCAAGTGTCTTAATCTTAATATAAATAAAAACAATTATCAATAGCAAAGTTAAGATTAACAGAGATTTTAATTTAAGTTATTGATAATAAATATAATAATATAGTTTGTTCTAGGTTGGGGGTGGGGTATAGAAAACATAGGGCGGTTTCGGTTTATAAAAAATTCCGCCTGTAAATTCCCTTCATAGCCAAAATCAACCAACATATCGGCGGTAGGATAAATTCCGTATAATTCCCAATCCCGATATTTCCATATCGGCCGTCTGAAACGTTTCAGACGGCCTTATTAAGCCGAAGACAATGCCGCAAACCTACCGAACCGTACAACGGAATTTACTTGAAGCCAATAATCTTTCGCCCGGGCAGCTTGCCCGCAGTTTGGCTCTGATTGGCAGCCACCGTGTAGATTATGCCGATATCTATTGCCAGCATACCGCTTTCGAGAGCTGGCATCTTGAAGAGGGTATGGTCAAATCGGGCAGCTTTCAAATCGATCAGGGCGTGGGCGTGCGCGCCGTTTCCGGTGAAAAAACCGCGTTTGCCTATGCCGACAGCCTTAATGAGGAGTCGGTTACCCGCTCGGCGCAGGCCGTGCGGGTAATCGGTGCGGCCGGTGCCTGCAGCAGGGTGGAGGCTGCCGTGCCGCATCACGGCCTGAATGTGCACACCACGCAAAACCCGATGGCCGGCTTGGACTCTGCCGCCAAAGTCGCCCTGCTCAATCAGGTGGAAGCGTTGGCCAAAGCCGCCGATCCGCGCATCGTGCAGGTGATGGCGGGGCTCACCTGTGAATACGACCTGATTTATATCGCCCGTTTGGACGGCCGCCACGCCGCCGACATCCGCCCGATGGTGCGCCTGAACGTTACCGTGATTGCCAAACAGGGCAACCGGCGCGAGCAGGGCAGTGCAGGCGGCGGCGGACGTTACGGTTTGGACTATTTTGACGAAAACCGCGTGGCGCAATATGTAAACGCCGCCGTCAGGCAGGCGCTGACCAATCTCGAATCCCGCCCCGCACCGGCGGGCGAGATGAAAGTGGTGCTCGGCAACGGCTGGCCGGGCGTGCTGCTGCACGAAGCGGTGGGGCACGGTTTGGAAGGTGATTTCAACCGCAAACAAACCAGCGCATTTGCAGGCCGCATCGGCGCGCGGGTGGCCGCCAAAGGCGTTACCGTAGTCGATCAGGGCGATATAGCCGGCCGCCGGGGCTCGCTCAATATCGATGACGAAGGCAATGAGCCCCGCCGCACCGTGTTGATTGAAGACGGCATTCTCACAGGGTATATGCAGGACGAAACCAATGCCCGCCTGATGGGTGTGCCGGTAACCGGCAACGGCCGCCGCGAAAGCTATTCGGCAACCCCCATGCCGCGCATGACCAACACTTTTATGGAAAACGGCAGCTACGCCCCCGAGGAAATCATCGCTTCGGTTGATAAAGGCATATATGCCGTCAATTTCGGCGGCGGCCAGGTCGATATCACCAGCGGCAAATTCGTGTTCAGCGCATCCGAAGCGTGGTGGGTGGAAAACGGCAGGCTGCAATACCCCGTAAAAGGCGCCACCATTATCGGAAACGGCCCGGAAGTGCTTAAATATGTGAGCATGACCGGTAACGACAGCGTTTTAGATGCCGGTATGGGCGTATGCGGCAAAGAAGGCCAAAGCGTGCCCGTGGGCGTGGGGCAGCCAACCCTGCGCATCGACAAAGGTTTGATTGTGGGCGGCAGCAAGGTTTGAGTGTGCTGCGGCGGGGCGGGCTTTCCGCCGGCTGCAACCCTGGCCCAAAAAAGCGGCCCGGTAAACCCTGAGGCCGCAGCAGAATGGTCTGCCACGGCAGGCCCGCTTTATTGCCGGTGCGGCAATACCGCAGCCGTTATGCGCTGCCCGTTTTTTTAAACCAATTAAAACAGACGGCCGGTGAAGGGGTTTTCCGGGTAAGCCGGGGCCGTCTGAACCGTAGTGCCAATCAGGCCGGCCGCCATCTCCGGCCCGTTTTAAAGCGATTGCAGCGTTGCCCGCCGCTTTGCGGCTGTTTCCGGCAGATTCGCGGCATGTGTATTGCCTGCGGCTGACTGCTTGATATCGGATATGCGGGCCCGTTATTCAGGCCGTCTGAAAATCTGTTTCAGACGGCCTGAATATTTTTATAAAGGCTGCACGCTTGGATCAACATCTGTTTTTCCGAGGGACGGGGGAGCAGTTTTCGGGTGGCATCGGGGCGTTTTTTAAACCCTGAAAGGTTTTGTTTCAAGGTTTGACGGCGGTATAAAAAATACTCAGGCCGTCTGAAAACAAGCCGGACAGGGTGACCGCAGGGCTTGATGTGTTTTCAGGCGGCCCGGGTATTTTGCAAGGCTTCAAACCATTGAATCAAAAATCTGTTTCAGACGGCCTGAATGCTGCACCGGTTATCGGCGGAAACGTCAGAATTTATAGCTTACTTTGCCGATGATGCTGCGGCCCTGGCCGTAGTAGCAGTAATAATCGCAGCCGCTGATGTATCTGCGGTTGGTGATGTTGTCGGCGTTGATTTGGGCTTCCCAGTTTTTGCCTGCCTGATAGCGGGCGAAAAGGTCGAACACGGTGGAAGAGGGCACGCGGTAGCCCGAATAGAGCGAACCGTTTTGGGTGTGGCTGCTGCCCGCATAGCGCACGCCCGCGCCCAGCGAGAGGCCGTTGAGCACACCGCTGTCGAAGCTGTATATCCCGCGCAGGGCGGCGCTGTATTTGGGAATCAGCGGGTTGCGGATTTCGCTGCCGCTGCTGTCGGTGATGCTGCTCAAATAAGTGTAGGCAAACCGGCCGCTGATGTTGTCGGTAAGGTTGGCCTGAGCCTGGATTTCCACGCCTTTGCGCTTAATGGGATCTGCACTGCTGACGGTGGCACCGGTGGCGTTGGATACCAGCGCGCCTTTGTCGCGGGCTTTGAACACGGCAACCGAAGTGCTGCCGTCCAGCCAAGACGGAATGTATTTCAGGCCGGCTTCGTATTGCTCGGTGGTGTTCGGGTCATACAGGGTTTGGTTGCCGCTCAGACCGGTGGGCAGGCGGAACGATTCGCTGTAGGCGATGTAGGGGTTGAGGCCGAAGGGGGCGTAATACATCAGCGAGCCGGAATAGGAGGTGTGGTTGGCTTTAACCGATTGGCCGTTTTCCACTTCTTCGCTGCGGGCGCGGTCGTGGCGGATGCCGGCGGTGATGCCCACACGGTTAAACAGTTTTGCGCTGTTTTGCAGATAAAAGCCGAGCTGTTTCGATTTGATGCCGGTTTCGGGCGCATTAACGGTTTGCGCCGCGCCGTAAGAAGCGGCGGGGTTGAACACATTAACGCTGGAAGCCGAGCCGAACAGGGTGTAGCGCGCATCGACTTTTTCATGGCGGTAGTCCACGCCGCCGAGCAGGGTGTTTTCGATGCTGCTGTTTTTAAACTGCCAGCGCAGGCGGTTGTCGATGCTGTGGCTGCGGGCTTTGCCATCGTTAAACACCACGCCGCGCGGCACTGTGTAGCCCGATTCGCTCAGCGGCAGGGCGTTCCAGTCTGCATCGGATGCGGCGGGGTAGGCGTAGGTGCCGCGGTGGTAGTTGCTGATGTTTTGATAGCGGTAGTTTTGGCTGAAACTGATGCCTTTGCCGAAGTCGTGGCTGAACTCATAGCCGGCGGAGCGGGCAATGTTTTTCTCATCGTCTTGCGCAGGGTCGCCCAGGTTGCTGCTGCGGGCGATGGTGCCCAGGGGCGCGGCCACCAGCGTGCCGCTTTGCGGCAGAAAGTTGGAGCCGGGCGTGCCGTTGTCTTTTTGCACGCCGGCCATCAGGTTGATGCGGGTGTTTTCGCTGAAATCGTAGGCCAGCGAGGGGGCGAAATAATAGCTTTCGTTGTAGGTGCGGTTCCACTCGCCATCAGCGCGTTTGTATGAACCCACCAAACGGTAGCGCAGGCTTTGGTCGGCATTGAGCGCGCCGGTGTAGTCGGCGGCGATGCCGCGCTGGCTGTTGTTGCCAAGATGCGCTTCCACCACGCCTTCGCCCACTTGGTTTTTATGCGGCCGTTTGCTCACATAGTTAATCAGGCCGCCGGCATTGGCTGCACCGTAGGTGAGCGCATCGGCACCTTTGGTGATTTCCACCGCTTCCACGCCGAAGGGATCGATATGCGGGGTGAAAAATCCGTAGGAAACGGCTGGTGCGCCGTCAAACGACTGGCTCGCTTCGGTGCCGCGGATGCGGAACCAGTTGGTGTTGGTGTCGCTGCCGAAAGGCTGGTTGGTGAAACCGGCCTGGTAGCGGCCGATTTCGTCCATTTTTTCCACGCCTTCTTCTTTGAGCGTTTCCGCGCTGATGCTGACCGCCGATTTGGCCTGGCGGAACGGCACGCCGCTTAATTTGTTGATGGAGCCGACCACGGTAACGGCCTGCAGCTCTGCGGTTTCGGCATTTTGGCTCTGCGCGCTGCCGTCAGCGGCAAAGCCTTGCGTATATGCCCCCAAAACGGCGGCTGCCAAGAGGCTGCGGGTAAAAATGTATTGTTTGCTTTTCATCGTGTTTGCTTTCAAATTGTTATGCGGAACCGGCCGTCTGAAAGCCCGGCAGCTCTGCAAAAAACGCCTGCGGCGTATTTCTGCACCGGGTGCTGCCTGCCGGCCTGCGCCGTATTCCTGTCTGTTGTGAAGATGCGGCAGCCCGGATATTGTTTTTCAGACGGCCGGGCAAAGCGGATTATAGGCTGTTTGCGGCATATTTTGTTTTATGATGTGTATAAAAAGAAATAATATGACCACATTTCCTTATTTTTGTTTCCTGCTTAATATAAGTTTTTATTATTGTTTATATTGACGATATTGGAAAACGTTTTTGAGCCGCAGCGGCAATCAGGCAGTCTGAAAAACCTGCCCCGTGCCGTCTGCGTGAGCATGCGGCCGCCCGCATCATTTTGCTTCGGAGGTGCGGCGGTTTGCGGGTTCAAACGTGGTTTGCCGCGTTAAACAGGGTATAACCCCGTTCGGGGGAGATTGGGGAGCCGTAAAAATAGGTGATTTCCAGTTCGATGTTGTCAAAATAGAAACTGCCCTCGATAAGCGGCGCGTCTTCTTCTTCATCCAGGGTAAACGAAGCAGCAGAGCGCATTAATTCATGTTTTATCTGCCGGTAGCTGGTGTCGGTTAAAGAATCGTGGCAGCAATGGCCGATCAGAAGGGTAACGGGATCGTTTGGGGTCGTCCCGTTGAAGCGGCGGCTTACGCCGCCGTGCAGCAGAATATTGCCGAAGCGGACGGGGCAGGCAAACGTTGCGGTTTGATACGGATCATTGTCAAACTGCAAATGGGGGTTACGGGCAAGCTCTGCACAGGTAACGCCCAACGGACAAACTGTTTTTGCGGCGCTTGAATTTCAAACCCGAGCGCGTAATCGTTATGCCCGCTTAAAAGGGCGTAGTTGGTCGGCTGTTTTTTCCGCCACAGTACCAGTTTGACCGGTTTTTTGTCGTTGAGGCAGGCAAAAAATGCGTTGTCGTCCAAGCCGGAGCGTTGGGAAAGCGCCGATACACCCGGCAAAGCCCCTGCGGCGTGATGGATAAAGATATCTTCGTTCCGGCACACATAAAGGGGCATCTGATGATGGCTGCGGTGGAGATAAATATATTTGCAGCGTATCCAGATCGAAACGCCGGCTGCCGTTGTCTGTTTCCCAAATAACCGTACCGCCTTCCAGACGGATGGTGTGCGTTGTGGCGTGATGGCGCAAACCGGCACACCTGCCCGCAAAGCGCATGCCGGACAGGGTTTGAATGAATGAACATATTTTATTCAGCATCATGAGTCCGAATCAGAGAGGATGGATTTTGAGAGAGGATAATATGTGGTTTTGCACCGGCGGGCAAAAGGCGTGTCAGGCAGCCGGGCGGTGTTGTTTTCAGACGGCACTGCGGGCGCAATGGGGCAGCGCAGGCGTACGGCTTGCCTGCATCGGTATCGGCGGCGGCAGCCCCGGGCAGCCAAAGCAGACGGCTTGCACGCGGCGGCAAGCCTCCCCGCGCCGAATCCCGCGGGCAGGTGCGCACAGGCGCAAGGCGGCAGATAATGCGGCAGGCTTCGGTGCTTCCGAGTTGGCAGGTGGGCGTAAATCGGTTCAGACGGCCTTGCTATGCAAGGGTTTGCGCACAGAAAAACCAAAAAAACAAGCCTGCAAAATCAGTTGCGGCAAGGTTATAATCGGCGGCCTGTTTTGGGTTGTTGATAAGGAATCCGTTATGCATTGGCTGTTTCTGGCGCTGGCCATCGTGAGCGAAGTGTTCGGCTCCACCATGCTCAAACTCAGCAGCGGTTTCAGCAGGCTGTGGCCGTCTCTCGGCGTGGTGCTGGGCTTCGGGCTGGCATTTTATTTTCTTTCCCTTGCCTTAAAAACCATGCCGCTGGGCACCGCCTATGCCGTGTGGGCAGGCGTGGGGCTGGTGTTGACGGCGGCAGTGGGCATATTCTTTTTCGGTCAAAAAGCAGATGCGGCCGGCGTGTTCGGCATCGGCCTGATTCTGGCGGGCGTGGTGGTGCTGAACCTGTTTTCCAAAATGGGCGGCCATTGAAGGCGGGATAAGGTATCGGGTTTGAAAGGCCGTCTGAAAACATTTTCAGACGGCCTTTGAATGATTCGGACAGCCTCGGGCGGGTTTGGCCGGTGCGGCCGTCTGAAAAAAACTCTGCCGCACGGGTTGGGGACGGGAAAAAAGCTCCGCCGGCAAACGGCAGCCTTTGGAGGCTTCTTAACAGAATCAAGCAGACGCAATGCTTTTAGCTCCGCAGAAACTTGTTTCCTTTCGGAAACGGCGTTTTCAGACGGCCTTTGCGTGTTTCAGACGGCCGCAAGGTATTTTGAAAAGTTTCGGCAGGTGCGGTTGCTACAGCTTTCTCACCAGCACCATAAAATACGCGCCGCCAATCAGCGTGGCCGTCAGCCCGGCTGGGATTTCGTAGGGAAAGGCAAGCTGCCGCCCCAGCCAGTCGGCTAACGCCATCATCAGCGCGCCCAGCAGCGCGCCATAGAGCAACTGCTGTTTGGGCAGCCGCGCGCCGAGCATGGCGGCCAGGTGCGGCGCGAGCAGGCCGGCGAAGCTCAGCGGGCCGACCGTCAGCGTGGCGGCGGCGGTGAGCAGTGCGCTCAGCAGAATCAGCACCAGCCGTGCGCGTTTCACGTTTACCCCGGCCGACTGCGCCACCACGCTGTCCAAACTCAAGAGCGCGAGCCATTTGGAGAGCGGCAGCACCGCAACCAGCAGAAGGCAGGCCAGCGCGGCCACCGCAAGCGAGAGCAGCGGCGTAGTGTGGTAGGTGGAGCCGGAAAGCCAGATTAAGAGTTGCTGGGTGCGGTAGTCGCCCATTGCCGACCAGGTGCGGATGGCGGCATCGCTCAAGGCCGCCAGCGCCATGCCGGTGAGCAGCACTTTCTCGGGCTGCAGGCCGTTTTTGCGGTTGAGCCACATCATCAAACCCAGCGCCAGCAGGGCAGCCGCGCCGCCGGCGAACCAAAACAGCGCGCTGCCCGAGGTGGTGCCGAATATCATCACCGCCGTCATCGCCCCCAAAGCGGTGGCGGAGCTGAT
Organism: Neisseria musculi; assembly: GCF_014297595.2. Lineage (NCBI taxonomy): Bacteria > Pseudomonadati > Pseudomonadota > Betaproteobacteria > Neisseriales > Neisseriaceae > Neisseria > Neisseria musculi. Next base: position 2,668,591 of record NZ_CP060414.2, read on the forward strand.
GCCCAGCAGCTCGGGGCTGGCCATCGGGTTTTGCGTCAAACGCTGTAGCAACACGCCCACCGTGGCCAGCATTATGCCGCAGCCGGCCGCAAGCAGCAGGCGCGGATAGCGCAATGCCCACACGGCGGGGTCGGTGTCGATGTGCCAGCCGTTTGCGCCGTTGCCCGCCAACAGCGCGAGTGCGGCCGCCGGCAGCAGCAGCCAGGGCGAATAACGCAGCCACGGCGAAGCGCGCAGCGGGGCGGTTTTGCCGCCCGAGGCCGTTTGAAAAGCAGGGCGGGCGGGCATGCGCGCCATCAGCCACAATAATAGCGGTGCGCCGATTAAGGCGGCCAGCGCGCCGGCGGGCAGGGCGATGCCGTAGTAGTGTTCCAGCAGCACCAGCGCGTTGTCGGTGGCCAGCAGCATCAGGCCGCCCGCCGCAAACGATGCCCACAGGCGCGCCGGCAGCGTGCGCACGCCCGCCTGCCGCACCGCGGCCGCCGCCGCCAACCCCACAAAGCCCATCATGCCCACCATGCCCACCACGGTGGCGCACACAAACGCCGCCAAAGCCAACGCGGCAGTGCGCACGGCTTTCACGGGCACGCCTAGCGCGGCGGCCTGATCATCGCTCAAACTCATGATGTTTAAGGGTTTCAGCAGCAAGGATAAAGCCGCAGCGGCCGCTGCCAGCCGCCACAGCAGGCCGAGGCTGTCGTGCCAGCTGTCCTGCACCAGCGATCCGCTGCCCCACTGCATCACCGCGCGCGCTTCTTCGCTGTAAAACAGCGTGATGATGCCGCTCACCGAGCCGAGATAGAGGCTCACCACCAAGCCGGCCAGCACCACCGTAACCGGCATCATTTCGCGCCGTGCCGACAAGGCCAGCACCGCCGAGAGCGCGGCGGCCGCGCCGGCAAAGGCCACGGCAAACGTGCCGTGCAGCAATAAGGCCGGGAAAAACACGCCGGCGGCCAACAAGGCCAGTTGCGCGCCGCCCGCCACCGCCAGCGTGCTGTCGGCCGCCAGCGGATTGCGCAGCACCTGCTGCATCAGCATGGCGGCGGCCGCCAAACCGCCGCCCGCCAACAAAGCCATCGCCATGCGCGGCAGGGTGTTTTGCTGCACCGCCAGCGCGCCGAGCGGCAGCGTGTCGGGCGCGGCAAACAGCAGCGGCCACGGCCAAACCCATTGCAGCTTGAGAATCCATAAGCCCGACACCAACGCTAAAGCGGCCAATGCCGCCATCAGTGCCCGAGCAGGCCGTCTGAAAAAATCTGTTTGCTTTAACATAATGCTTCCTGTTCAGACGGCCGAACCTGTTGCGGCTTGAGAACCCGTAAGCCCGACACCCATGCCGGCGCGGCCGATACCGCCATTAACATCCAAGCAGGCCGTCTGAAAAAATCTGTTGCCTTACCATGATGTTTCCTGTTCAGACGGCAGCGCGTGCGCCAATTGCTGCGCAAAATGCTGCATAGACGGCAGCGCGCCGTAGCTCCATGAGGGGGGCAAAACGCGGCGGTTGGCAGGCTGTGCAAACGGAAGCCGCTGCCACAGCGCGCTTTTTTCCAAGCCCGGGCGCACATTGGCCGGGTGCGGTTTCACCACCAGCAGCAGCGTGCCGGGCGGCAGTTCGGCCAGTTTGACCAAGGTGATATTGGCAAAACCCCAGCCGTTGGATTCGCCCTGCCAGGCATTTTTCAAGGCCAGTTTGTCGAGCACTGCCTGATACATCGAGGTGCGCCCGTAGATGCGCAGGTGGCGGGCATCGACAAACTGCACCACCGCCAGCGGGCGGTTGCGGTAGGGCGCGAGCGTTGGCTTAAGTTGCGCCAGCCGCCGTTCGGTATCGGCAATCAGCCGCTCGGCGGCAGCCGTGGCGTTCACCAGCCTGCCGAGTGCGCGGGTGGCGGCCACGGTGCGGGTATATTGTGTGCCTTCAGCGGCGGCGAAGTCGATTTCGTAAACGGGTGCGATGGCGGCAAACAGCGGTTTCAAATGGGCAAACCATGAAGACTGCACAAACATATCGGGTTTAATCTGCCGCAGCCGCTCGAGATTGGGCTGGAAGCGCAGCCCCGAATCCAAGGTTTGCGCAGGCAGCGCAGGATAATTAACCCAGTTGCCGTAGGCGCGCTTGTCGCCTACCGCCAGCGGCGGCAGCTTCATGGCGGTCAGGGTTTCGGCGGCCGACCAGTCGGCAGTGGCCACGCGCGGCGGGGGGGCAGCAAGGGCGGCTGTGCAAAGCACCGGTAAAACCGCTGCCGCCAAACCGCGCATACGGCAGAGGCCGTCTGAAAAACGGCAGGCAGCAAATATTGCCGGGGCCGTTTGAAAAAAACATTTCATTATCTTATCCCGTTAAGATTGATAGCGTTAAAGTTGCCGAAGGCCGCCGAAAACTGCCGCGGCCTGCCTGGGGCGGTTTTTTTCCATTTCCAATCGTTGCCGCCGGCGGGATTTTTCGTTGTACCCGCCGCTGCGGGCGCGGCGGGCGTTTGTTTGCGTTTGGAATCTCAGGCACTGTTTGAAGCCTTAAACACCACACCGTTTGCAGCCTTGAGCGGCCGGTGCAGCGGGGCTTTTTAAAGCATGGCTTTTTTTCAGACGGCCTGATAGGCCGAGGCTGCCCGAGGCCGTCTGAAGAAAATGCTGCGCCTGTTTGACTCTGTTCAACACATTACCAACGGCTGTCTACTGACTTGCGGGCGTTCCGCACGCGGCGGCGGGCTGTCGGCGGTGGTCACGCGCGGCGCGGGGGCAGCAAGGGCGGCTGTGCAAAGCACCGGTAAAATTGCTGCCGCCAAACCGCGCACACGGCAGAGGCCGTCTGAAAAACAGCGGGCGGAAAACAGCAGGCGGCAAATATTGCCGAGGCCGTCTGAAAACGCCGTTTCCGAAAGGAAACCAGTTTCTGCGGAGCTGAAAAGCATTTTTTATATTTGATTTTGTTAAACAAACTCCTAACGGCTGCCGTTTGGCCGGCGGGCGGTTTTTCTCTATTTCCAATCGTTGCCGCCGGCAGGCGTGGGCTTTTTTTGTATCCGCTGCGGCGGCGGGCGGCGAATGTTTGTTTTTTTGGCTGCGCCGCTATGGCTTGATGCGGCGGCACAGGCGGTTGCGTGCGGGCGTTTTCCGAAGCCGCCCCGCTTACGGCAGGGCTACCGGCCGGCCGCTGTGCGGATGGGCGATGATGTTCATTTCAACGCTGTAAATTTCTTTCAGCACGGCGGCAGTCATGATTTCAGACGGCTGCCCCTGTTTGAGCAGCCGCCCCTGTTTCAGCGCAATCAGTTCATCACAATATTGCGCTGCCAGGTTGATGTCGTGAATCACGATAATGATGCCCAGATTCAGGCGGCGCGAAAGGCTGTGTACCAACGCCATCACTTCGATTTGGTGGGCGATGTCCAACGCCGCCAGTGGCTCGTCAAGCAGTAAAAAACGGCTTTGCTGCGCCAAACACATCGCCAGCCAGATGCGCGAACGCTCGCCGCCCGAGAGAGTATCGACAATCTGATCGGCAAAGCGTTGGGTGTGGGTGAGCGCAAATGCTTCTTCCACTGCGGCTTGGTCGTCTGCGCTGCGCCCCAGCAGGCCGCTCCAGGCATAACGCCCCATGGCCACCAGTTCGCGTGTGGTCAGCGAGGTGGCGGTGGGAAGGTGCTGCGGCAGATAAGCCGTTTGCCGAGCGTATTCGCGTGCGGAATAGGCATCGATGGGGCGGTTGTCAAGCAGCAGGCTGCCTTCAGAGGGCTTAATCTGGCGGGTGAGCAGTTTCAATAAGGTGGATTTGCCCGAGCCGTTATGGCCGATAAGGCCGTATACGCGGTTGGGTTGGAATTGCAGATTGATATTGTGCAGCAGCGTGTGTTGGGGCAGGGCGAAAGAAAGATGGTTGAGTCGGAACATGAAGTCGGGGCAGGTTTTTTTATTGAAACGGATGGTGCGGCGGGCGGTGCGGGCGCAGGTTGCGGCTTACGGGCGCGCCAAACGGATTTGCGGGCGGGAAAATACGGTTTGTTAGAGAAAGTATAATAATTATTATCAATTGCAGCAAGAGCAGGCATGATTTATACATCTGCAGGCACAAATATGCAGATGCCGCCCGCGGCCGGCAAACTTGCACCGTGGCGGCGATTGTTTTAAAGTTAGCAGACTGAGTCGGAGAAACCAAACATGAAAATCACCATAATCGGCGCAGGCTCTTGGGGAACTGCGCTTGCCATCCACTTTGCCCTGCACGGCCACGAAACTGCTGTGTGGTCGCGCAATCGCGAACACATGGAAAACCTGCGCCGCGATCGTGAAAACAAACGCTATCTGCCCGGCTTCGCCCTGCCCGCCGGTTTGGGCGCACACACCAGCCTGAGTGAAGCCTTGGAAGGTGCGGAGCTTGTATTGATTGCCACATCGGTTGCGGGCTTGCGCGGGAGCGCCGGACTGTTGGCAGAGCACGGTGCCGGCCATCTGCCAGTGTTGACCGCCTGCAAGGGGTTTGAGCAGGATACCGGCCTGCTGACCTTCCAGGTGGTAAAAGAAGTGCTGCCGGACAACCCCGATATCGGGGTGCTGTCCGGCCCCAGTTTCGCACAAGAATTGGCGCAGCAGCTGCCGTGTGCCGTGGTGCTCGCATCTGAAAACAAAGCATGGGTTGAAGGGTTGGTAGGCCGTCTGAACACCAATGTGTTGCGCCTGTATGGCAGCGAAGACACCATCGGCGTGGCAGTGGGCGGTGCCGTTAAAAACATCATGGCCATCGCCACCGGCCTTTCAGACGGCCTGGGCTACGGTCTCAACGCACGCGCGGCTTTGGTTACGCGAGGTTTGGCAGAAATCACCCGTTTGGCCGTTGCCATGGGCGCGCAGCCCAAAACCATGATGGGCCTGGCCGGCATAGGCGACCTGATTCTCACCTGTACGGGCGCCCTGTCGCGCAACCGGCGTGTCGGCTTGGGATTGGCAGAAGGCAAGGAGCTGCACCAGGTGCTGACCGAAATCGGCCATGTGTCGGAAGGCGTGAGCACCATCGAAGAAGTGTTCAACACCGCCTGCACCTACCAAATCGATATGCCCATCACGCAAACCCTGCTCCAGCTTATCCGCAAAGAGCTCGATGCCCGCCGGGTGGTTGAGCGTTTGATGGAGAGGGAAGCCCGCTTCGAATAACACGAACCCGCCGCAATACAGGCCGTCTGAAAAACATAACGTTCAGACGGCCTTATTTGACAGCCCCCGTTATCCCTACTATGCTTGCCCAGTAACCAACCGAGCGTACACAACATGAATCAGTTATTAGACAAACTCGAAGTCAATGTTTACCAGCTGGCGCAGAAATTCGAAACCCAGCTCGGTGAAAACAAACGCCTGCAAGAAGAAACCATCCGCCTTAACGAAGAGCTTTCCCGTCAGCGCCTGGCGCAGGAGCAGCAGAAAAACGAACACAGGGCCGCAGTGGACGAATTGAGCGAAGCCTTGATGGTGCAGATGAGCAAGCTCAAGGCGGACATGGAAACGCAACACCGCAACACCATCGAAACCATACAGAGCCGGCACCTTGCTGCCACCGAGGCCGAGCAGGAAAAGCACCGCAGCGTAGTCGGGCAGATGCAGGCGCAAATCAATGCATTAACCGTTGAAAACCAAAAATACCGCAATGCTTTGGGTGCCAATGCCGAACATCTGCGCTCCCTGCTCGCCCGCCTGCCGCAGGAGGCCGAAACAACAGCACAAGAGGGCTTAAATTAATGAGTATCCAACAAGTCAGCCTCGAAATCATGGGGCGATCTTTCACCATCGGCACCCCCGCCGAAGAAAAAAACACGCTGCAGCAAGCCGTTTCCATGCTCAATCAGAAATTCGACGCCATCAAACAAAGCGGCCGCATCGTTGAAACCGATAAAATCGTGATCATGGCCGCGCTCAATCTCGTGCACGATCTGCTCAAGATGCCGATGAAAGACGATTTGGCAATCGGCGATTTTGAGCGTAAAATAACCGACATGACTAATGCTTGCGAAAAAGTTTTAAGTAAAACACAAGCCTGATTTTCTTTTCCCTGCGGTGTTCGCGAAGGCATACATTCCTTTGAACCAATACGTTCGCTTCAGGTTGCCGGGAGTTGCAGTGGGCGTGAGCGTCTGTACAGATGTACCCGAAACTGCCCGAGGCAGCCGCCTTGTCAGCAAGGTTCAAGCGGATTCCGCCTAAACGGCACTTGCGGGGATTCCCCATACCGATACACCTCCTGCGAAGGGCGGTATTTCATTCGATATACGGTGCAGAAAAACATTCCGACTTTGGGTGTCTCCCCGATTTTCTTTGTTGATGCGGAGCCTTATCACGAAAGCCCCTAAACTGGATTGACAGCCGTTGTAATTCCCTATAAAATAGGTAGCTTTCTATATCTGTTTGGATTAGCTTTTATGAAAACCTTTTCAGCCAAGCCGCATGAAGTAAAGCGCGAGTGGTTTGTGGTTGATGCCCAAGACAAAGTTCTTGGCCGCGTTGCCGCAGAAATCGCCCGCCGCCTGCGCGGCAAACACAAGCCCGAATATACCCCTCATGTCGATACTGGCGACTATATAATAGTGATTAACGCCGATAAACTGCGTGTAACCGGCAACAAGGTGCTTGATAAAAAATATTATCGACACTCAGGCTTTCCTGGCGGTATCTATGAGCGCAACTTTTCCGAAATGCAGGAGAAATTTCCCGGGCGCGTTCTGGAAAAAGCCGTTAAAGGTATGCTGCCCAAAGGCCCCTTGGGTTATGCCATGATTAAAAAACTGAAAGTGTATGCCGGTTCTGATCACTGCCATGCAGCCCAACAACCCAAAGTTTTAGAAATCTAAGGACACGACATGAACGGTAAATATTACTACGGCACAGGCCGCCGAAAAAGTTCAGTGGCTCGTGTATTTTTGCAAAAAGGCACTGGTCGGATTATCGTAAACGGCCGCCCCGTTGATGAATTTTTCGCCCGCGAAACCAGCCGTATGGTGGTTCGCCAACCTTTGGTGTTGACCGAGAATGTTGAATCTTTCGACATCAAGGTTAATGTAACCGGGGGGGGGGAAACCGGTCAGTCAGGTGCTATCCGCCACGGTATTACCCGTGCATTGATTGATTATAATGCCGATTTGAAATCTGCTCTGTCTCAGGCAGGTTTTGTTACCCGCGATGCTCGTGAAGTTGAGCGTAAAAAACCGGGTCTGCGCAAAGCCCGCCGTGCCAAGCAGTTTTCAAAACGTTAATCCGTTTTGCAGTTGGTGTTCAAAATCCCTGCTGAATATGCAGGGATTTTTGTTTTGGATGATGGGAGTTGTCGGAATATTGCGGCGGATGTTTTTCAAAAAGTCAATTCAAGCCTGAAAATACAAATGTTGGAAATAACCGTATTGTTTACGCAGCCGGTCGGGACGGCAGGCCTGTATATCGAAAGAAGCCTTTTCAGACGGCATGAAGGTATTTTGCAAGGACATGGATGTTGGAAAAGGTCGGGTTGTTTACACTTTTTATGCCAAACAGCTTTTGTTTTTTTGCTGGAATGATGGTTTCGTGATTTTGGAGCATTCTCAAGAACGATGCGGCTTCGCCGTGCCTTTCGGCATTCTTGACAACCCTCAAAAATCCCAAAATGGGTCTGCATGCAAAAAACGGAAAGTGTAAACAACGCTGGAATTTCCTACACATGAGATTGTTTGAGGCATCCGACCAGCTCTTTCTGTGGGGTGGCAGCTGTTACCGGTTCAAATAGTAGTGTTGACGGCGTTGCACTTCAAATTGTCGGAATTGGGTTGGGTGGTGATGCAGTGCCGGTAGGCGCGTAGGCGGGTGTTATACGGCATTGCCTTCTGAGCGCGGTAAACAATGTTGGTATTTTTGCACTGTAATTGACATGGCGAAGTAAGAATTTTGCGACATAAAAGTAAATTTGTTTCTTATTTTCAAATATTTTTTGCATATTGACGGCAGTGAAATAAATGGTGGGGGCTGCCGAGTTTGGCCGAATGTTTTGCAAGATGCTTCAATATTGGCGGTGTGTCCCCCTCCCCTCTGTAAATCTTTAGGGCTGCCCGGCTGTCGGGTATAATCCATACTTTCATCCGACAACTCCCTTTGGAGAACCGCTCATGTTAATTTGCAACCCCTATGAGATTGTGATTCACGGCACCACCGGAAACGGTAAGGTGTTCCGCCCTAGTGATTGGGCGGAGCGTTTGTGCGGCATTCTGTCATCGTTCGACAAAGGCCACCGCCTCTCTTATCATGAATGGGTGCGTCCGATTCTGGTTGATAAAATCCGCTGTGTGGCGGTAGATAAAAAGTTGGAGGAAATTAATCCGCCGATGTTTCGTTTTTTGATGGACTTTGCTGCAGATAATGATTTACGCGTGATGGATTGTAAAGCACTGATAGACGAGCGGGCGAAAGAGGATGTTGGCGCGGGGCAAGAGCGTGTATCGCTGTCGCAGGCTATTCAGGAAAAGCAGGCTGTAGAGCAACAAGCTGCAACAGTTGGAGCCTCATTGGCGGCAGAGAGCGTGTTGCGTGAAATCAGTGCGGAGGATACCGCAGTTGCTTTTGCTGCGTTGAGTATATTGAGGTCGGGTATCACTGATGTAACCCGTTTCGTGGAGCAGGTCAATAAGCGGCAGCGTCCGCAAGGCTACCGGCTGTTCGGTATTTTTGAAGAAGGCAAAGCCAATGCTGTGGCTGTTTGTGGTTTTCGCGAGAAAATCGATTTTGCGAGTGGCCGCCACCTTCATATTGACGATATCGTTACCATTCCTCATGGTCGTAGTAAAGGCTATGCTGCCCGTTTGTTGGCTGAAGTGCGCCGTATTGCAGAAGAAGGGGGTATAGGCAAAATCCGGGTGTCGTCTGACGTGGGTAGTGAACGCACTTCCGCGCACCGTCTATATTTTGAAAACGGTTTTGAAATTGACGCTTTTCATTTCTCTTGCAAGATTAACGGGTAACTTTGGTGTTAAGGTGAATACGCTCTGCCACGTAAAGGATATATCGTGAAATATTTGTATTCAGCCGCTCTTGCTGTTTTGTTGGCAGCCTGCGCCCAGTCAGGCGGCGGCCATAGCCAGCTCTACGGTGAAATTAAGGGAGGAGTGGAAACTTCGAGAACCCGTATTGGGCAATAGATAATATAAAGATAATAAATTTGTCAGGCTGTATATTTTTAGCTTATAGGCCGTCTGAAAAATACGGTTTGTGTAAACCGTATTTTTCAGACGGCCTATAAAAATGTAAACCGTTGCTTGCTTTAAAAGCAGTCAAGATAGAAACAGTTTTTAAAACAAAGTTTTTCTTGAAAGATGTTTGCCGGCTGTGTTATAGTGCACTGCTTGGCAGTGTGCCAAGTATGTTTTTTTTGTGCAATAGCTGATCAATCGTAATCAGCCCTTTATTAAAAAAAGGAAAATAATCATGACGTTAGGTCTGGTTGGGCGCAAAGTGGGCATGACCCGTGTGTTTAACGAACAGGGTGCTTCTGTTCCGGTAACCGTGTTGGATATGTCTGCTAACCGCGTCACTCAAGTAAAATCCAAAGATACCGATGGCTATGCCGCCGTTCAGGTTACCTTTGGTCAGAAAAAAGCAAACCGTGTGAACAAAGCCGAATCCGGTCACTTCGCCAAAGCAGGAGTGGAAGCGGGGCGGGGCTTGATGGAGTTTGCTGTTTCTGCGGAAAAATTGGGCGGGTTGAAGGTGGGCGGAGAAGTTACCGTTGCCATGTTTGAAGCCGGTCAATTAGTCGATGTAACCGGTACCTCTAAGGGTAAAGGTTTCTCGGGTACTATCAAGCGCCATAATTTCGGCGCGCAACGTACTTCTCACGGTAACTCCCGTTCGCACCGTGTTCCCGGTTCTATCGGTATGGCGCAAGATCCCGGCCGTGTATTTCCGGGTAAGCGTATGGCCGGTCAATATGGTAACACTAGGGCAACTGTCCAAAATCTGGAAATTGTGAGAGTGGATGCCGAGCGCCAGCTGTTGTTGGTCAAGGGTGCCGTTCCCGGGGCAGTAAACAGTGATGTGGTGGTGCGTCCCAGTGTGAAGGTAGGTGCGTAATGGAATTAAAAGTAATTGATGCTACAGGGCAGGTTTCGGGCAGTTTGGCTGTTTCCGATGTTTTATTTGCCCGTGAATACAATGAAGCGTTGGTTCATCAGCTGGTTACTGCTTTCTTGGCAAATGCCCGCTCAGGCAATCGTGCTCAGAAAACTCGTGCAGAAGTAAAGCACTCTACCAAAAAGCCGTGGCGTCAGAAAGGTACCGGTCGTGCGCGCTCCGGTATGACCTCTTCTCCGCTGTGGCGCAAAGGGGGGCGTGCGTTTCCCAATAAGCCTGATGAAAACTTTACCCAAAAAGTCAACCGAAAAATGTACCGTGCCGGTATGGCGACTATTCTGTCGCAATTGGTTCGTGACGAGCGTCTTTTTGCTATTGATGCGCTAACCGCTGAAACACCGAAAACGAAGGTATTTGCAGAACAGGTGAAAAATCTAGGCTTGGAGCAGGTTTTGTTTGTTACCAAGCAGTTGGATGAAAATGTTTATCTGGCTTCGCGTAATTTGCCTAACGTATTGGTTTTGGAAGCCCAGCAAATTGATCCTTACAGCTTGCTGCGTTACAAAAAAATAGTGATAACCAAAGATGCGGTTGCACAGTTGGAGGAGCAGTGGGTATGAATCAGCAACGTTTGACTCAAGTGATTTTGGCACCTGTTGTTTCCGAAAAAAGCAATTTGTTAGCCGAAAAGCGCAATCAGATGACTTTCAAAGTATTGCCCAATGCAACCAAGCAGGAAATCAAAGCTGCTGTTGAGTTGCTGTTTGGTGTCGAAGTAGTTTCTGTAACTACTGCGACCACTAAAGGCAAAACTAAACGTTTTGGCCGCACTATCGGCCGGCGCAGCGATGTGAAAAAAGCTTATATTGGCTTGGCTGCCGGTCAGGAGTTGGATTTGGAAGCTGCTGCGGCAACTGCAGATAAGGAATAAGTAACATGGCTATTGTAAAAATGAAGCCTACCTCTGCTGGCCGTCGCGGTATGATTCGCGTAACCACGGAAGGTTTGTATAAAGGTGCGCCGTATGCCGCTTTGGTTGAGAAGAAGAGCTCTACTGCCGGTCGCAATAATAACGGCCATATCACCACCCGCCACAAAGGTGGCGGGCATAAGCACCACTACCGTGTGGTGGACTTTAAGCGTAATAAAGACAGTATTCCTGCAAAAGTAGAACGCATAGAGTATGATCCGAACCGAACTGCTCATATTGCCCTGTTGTGCTATGCAGACGGCGAGCGCCGCTATATTATTGCTCCGCGTGGTGTTAAAGTGGGTGCGGTATTGGTTTCTGGTGCTGAATCTGCGATTAAAGTGGGAAATACCCTACCTATCCGCAATATCCCAGTGGGTACAACCATTCATTGTATTGAGATGAAGCCGGGGAAAGGTGCGCAAATTGCACGCTCTGCTGGTGCTTCTGCGGTATTGCTTGCCAAAGAAGGTGTTTATGCTCAGGTTCGTCTGCGCTCGGGAGAGGTGCGCAAAATCCATGTGGATTGCCGTGCCACTATCGGGGAGGTGGGTAATGAAGAGCAGAGTCTGAAAAAAATCGGTAAAGCTGGAGCTAACCGTTGGCGCGGTATCCGACCGACTGTACGTGGTGTGGTAATGAATCCGGTTGACCACCCTCATGGCGGTGGTGAAGGTCGTACTGGTGAAGCGCGCGAGCCGGTTAGCCCGTGGGGTACGCCTTCCAAGGGCTATCGTACTCGTAACAACAAACGCACGGACAATATGATTGTTCGCCGCCGTTACTCAAATAAAGGTTAATTGATATGGCTCGTTCATTAAAAAAAGGCCCATATGTAGACCTGCATTTGCTGAAAAAAGTAGATGCTGCTCGTGCAAAAAACGACAAACGCCCGATTAAAACGTGGTCGCGTCGTTCAACTATTCTGCCTGATTTTATCGGTTTGACTATTGCTGTACATAATGGCCGTACCCATGTGCCGGTGTTTATCAGCGACAATATGGTCGGCCATAAATTGGGTGAGTTCTCATTGACCCGTACCTTTAAAGGCCACTTGGCTGATAAGAAGGCTAAAAAGAAATAAGGTGAATCATGAGAGTAAATGCACAACATAAAAATGCTCGTATCTCTGCACAGAAAGCCCGCTTGGTTGCAGACTTGATTCGAGGCAAAGACGTTGCTCAAGCTTTGAATATCTTGGCATTTAGCCCGAAAAAAGGTGCTGAACTAGTGAAGAAGGTGTTGGAGTCTGCTGTTGCCAATGCAGAGCATAATGACGGCGCCGATATTGATGAGCTTAAAGTGGTTGCTATTTTTGTTGACAAAGGGCCGAGTCTGAAACGTTTTCAGGCACGTGCCAAGGGTCGTGGTAACCGCATTGAAAAACAAACCTGTCATATCAATGTGACAGTAGGCAATTAAGGAAAAGCTATGGGACAAAAGATTAATCCTACCGGCTTTCGCTTAGCGGTAACCAAAGACTGGTCTTCAAAATGGTTTGCAAAAAGTAGCGATTTTTCAACTGTTTTGAAGCAGGATATTGATGTCCGCAACTATCTGCGCAAGCGCTTGGTGAATGCTTCTGTTGGTCGCGTTGTGATTGAGCGTCCGGCTAAATCTGCCCGTATTACCATTCATTCTGCCCGACCTGGTGTAGTAATCGGTAAAAAAGGTGAAGATATTGAAGTATTGAGACGTGATCTGCAAAACCTGATGGGCGTGCCGGTGCATATCAATATTGAAGAAATTCGTAAACCTGAGCTAGATGCGCAAATTATCGCCGATGGTATTGCTCAGCAGCTGGAAAAACGTGTTCAATTCCGTCGTGCTATGAAACGCGCTATGCAAAATGCTATGCGTGTTGGCGCAAAAGGTATCAAAATAATGACTTCCGGTCGGTTGAACGGTGCAGATATTGCCCGTAGCGAATGGTACCGTGAGGGGCGCGTTCCGCTGCATACTTTGCGTGCAAATGTTGACTACGCAACTAGTGAGGCTCATACTACTTACGGTGTTTTGGGTTTAAAAGTTTGGGTTTATACTGGCGAAGGCGGTGAAAAAGTAGTTCAAGTTAAGCCAGAGCAAGAGAAGAGACAAAGAAAAGCAGGAGGTCGTCATGCTGCAACCAACTAGACTCAAATACCGTAAACAGCAAAAAGGTCGTAATACCGGTATTGCTACCCGTGGTAATAAGGTGAGTTTTGGTGAGTTCGGTTTGAAAGCGATTGGTCGTGGTCGTTTGACTGCGCGCCAAATAGAAGCGGCTCGTCGTACTATGACACGGCATATTAAACGCGGTGGCCGCATTTGGATTCGCGTATTTCCTGATAAACCCATTACTGCAAAACCTGCAGAAGTTCGTATGGGTGGGGGCAAAGGTTCTCCAGAGTATTATGTGGCTGAAATCCAGCCCGGTAAAATGCTGTATGAAATGGATGGAGTATCAGAAAATTTAGCTCGCGAGGCATTTGAATTAGCCTCTGCTAAGCTGCCGATTCCGACAGTATTTGTGGTGAGACAGGTGGGGCAATAATGAAAGCGAATGAATTGAAAGACAAATCGGTGGAGCAATTGAATACGGATTTGCTTGATTTGCTGAAAACTCAATTTGGCCTACGTATGCAAAATGCTACTGGCCAATTAGGTAAACCTAGTGAATTAAAGAGAGTGCGTCGCGATATTGCCCGTGTCAAAACCATCTTAACTGAAAAAGGTGCTAAGTAATGAGCGAAACTAAAAATGTTCGTACTTTGCAGGGCAAAGTGGTTAGCGACAAAATGAATAAAACCGTTACCGTGTTGGTGGAGCGTAAAGTTAGGCACCCTCTTTATGGTAAAATTATCAGCCGTTCAACTAAGATTCATGCCCACGATGAGCAAAATCAATACGGTCTTGGTGATGTGGTTGTAATTGAAGAAACCCGCCCTTTGTCCAAAACCAAGTCTTGGGTTGTTAAAGAGCTGGTAGAAAAAGCCCGTTCCGTTTAAAAATTAAGACAGAATGGCTTAAAAAAGAAACGAGGTCTTGCATCAAGGTAAATTTATATGTAGACTTCGTTTCTTAATACTTCAGTTTTTCTTCTGAAAGTTTCTTCCCTTCGGGATCCAAGACTGGTTTACTAGAATCTTTATCAAGATATCAGATTGCTGGATACTAAAATTTTGGTATTTTAAGCTTTCTGAAAAAGGTAAATTAAGTTGGTTTTTTTAAAGGTAAAAAAATGATTCAAATGCAGACCATCTTAGATGTGGCTGATAACTCGGGTGCGCGTCGCGTGATGTGTATCAAAGTTTTGGGTGGGTCTAAGCGTCGCTATGCTTCCATTGGCGACATTGTTAAAGTTGCAGTGAAGGATGCAGCTCCCCGCGGTCGAGTGAAAAAGGGTGATGTTTATAATGCAGTAGTGGTTCGAACTGCGAAAGGTGTTCGTCGTCCCGATGGGGCTCTAATCAAATTTGATAATAACGCGGCGGTTTTATTGAATAACAAACTTGAGCCTTTAGGTACGCGCATTTTTGGTCCAGTAACTCGCGAGTTGCGCACAGAGCGCTTTATGAAAATTGTTTCGTTAGCCCCTGAAGTTTTATAAGGATTAGTAGTAATGAACAAGATTATTAAAGGCGATAGAGTAGTTGTTATTGCTGGCAAAGATAAGGGTAGACAAGGCCAGGTGCTTAGAGTGCTGGGAGATAAAGTTGTGGTTGAGGGTGTTAATGTTGCTAGGCGGCATCAAAAATCGAACCCGATGCGTGGAATTGAAGGCGGCATAATTATCAAAAATATGCCTTTGGCTATTTCAAATGTTGCTATTGTTAATCCTGAAACCAATAAGGCTGATCGTGTGGGTGTCAGATTGGTTGAGAGTGATGGAAAAATGAAACGTGTTCGCTTTTTCAAATCTAATGGTTCTATTATTGGAGTATAAGGAGATAAGATGGCTCGTTTGAGAGAGTTTTATAACAGTACGGTGATCCCTGGGTTGGTGAAGCAGTTTGATTACAAATCGGTTATGGAGGTACCTCGTATTGAAAAGATTACTTTGAATATGGGTGTTGGCGAGGCTGTTGCCGATAAAAAAGTAATGGAACATGCTGTTGCAGATTTAGAGAAGATTGCTGGTCAAAAGCCTGTAATAACTATGGCACGTAAATCTATTGCGGGTTTTAAAATTCGTGATAACTATCCGGTTGGTTGTAAAGTAACACTGCGTCAAGATCGAATGTTTGAATTTTTAGATCGCTTGGTGACGATTGCTTTGCCGCGTGTGCGTGATTTCCGTGGGGTAAGCAGTAAATCTTTTGATGGTAGCGGTAACTATAATATGGGTGTTCGAGAGCAAATTATTTTTCCAGAAATCGAATACGACAAAATTGATGCTTTGCGTGGCTTGAATATCACTATTACAACAACTGCTAAAACAGATGAGGAAGCAAAAGCCCTGTTGTCGTTGTTTAAATTTCCATTCAAAGGGTAACTTATGGCTAAAAAGGCACTTATCAACCGAGAAATAAAACGTGTTGCTTTAGCGAAAAAATATACCGCTAAGCGTGAGGCTATTTTTGCTGTTATTAATGATTCGAATGCTTCGGATGAAGAACGTTTTCAGGCACGTTTGAAGCTTCAGGCGATTCCACGTAATGCTGCACCTATTCGCCAACGTCGTCGTTGTGCTTTAACTGGTCGGCCACGCGGTACTTTCCGGAAGTTTGGTTTAGGCCGTATTAAAATCCGTGAAATTGCTATGCGTGGCGAGATTCCGGGTGTTGTTAAAGCTAGCTGGTAATAGGAGTAATAATTATGAGTATGCATGATCCTATTTCCGATATGTTGACTCGTATCCGAAATGCACAGCGTGCAAATAAAACTGCAGTGGCTATGCCCTCTTCTAAGCTGAAGTTTGCTATTGCTAAAGTTTTGAAAGAGGAGGGTTATATTGAAGATTTTTCGGTTTCTGTAGATGCAAAACCTATCTTGGAAATCCAGTTGAAATATTATGCGGGTCGTCCCGTTATTGAGCAAATTAAGCGCGTATCTCGTCCTGGTTTGCGTATTTATAAGGCCTCACGCGAAATTCCTAGTGTAATGAATGGTTTGGGTATAGCAATTGTTAGCACTTCTAAGGGTGTAATGACTGACCGTAAAGCACGTTTTGAGGGCGTGGGTGGTGAGTTATTATGTATCGTTGCCTAGTGGAGAAGAAATATGTCACGTGTAGCTAAAAGTCCAGTGACTGTTCCTGCTGGCGTAGAAGTAAAATTTGGAACAAATGCTATTGTTGTTAAAGGTAAGAATGGTGAATTGTCTTTACCATTAACCGATAATGTAGTTATTGAATTAAATGATGGTCAATTGACCTTTATGGCTAAAGGTGATAGTAAACAGGCTAATGCAATGTCTGGTACTGTACGGGCTTTAGTTAATAATATGGTTAAAGGTGTTTCTGAGGGTTTTGAGAAGAAGCTGCAGCTGATTGGTGTGGGGTATCGTGCTCAAGCTCAGGGTAAGGTGTTGAATTTGTCCTTGGGTTTTTCTCACTCTATTGTTCATAAGATGCCGGAAGGGATTTCAGTACAAACTCCAAATCAAACAGAAATTATTTTGGCAGGTGCCGATAAACAGGTTGTTGGTCAAGTTGCTGCCGAAATCCGCGCTTATCGCTCGCCAGAGCCTTATAAAGGTAAAGGTGTGCGTTATATTGGCGAAGTGGTGGTAATGAAAGAAGCCAAAAAGAAATAATTGAGGGTTTTCTGATGAATAAACATGTAATTCGGATCCGTCGTGCACGTAAAACCCGTGCTCGTATTGCAGATTTGAAAATGGTTAGATTGTGCGTATTTCGTTCAAACAACCATATTTATGCTCAAGTCATTAGCGCAGAGGGCAATAAAGTTTTGGTTCAAGCTTCTACTTTAGAAGTTGAAGTTCGCAATCAATTAAAATCAAGTAGTAATGTTGAAGCGGCAGCAGTTGTTGGTAGGCGTATTGCTGAGAAATCTAAAGCTGCAGGTGTTGAAAAAGTTGCTTTCGATCGTTCTGGTTTTCAATATCATGGTCGTGTGAAAGCTTTAGCTGAAGCTGCTCGTGAAAATGGTCTAAGCTTCTAAAGATTTGGAGATTTCAGATGGCAAAACATGAGGTTGAAGAGCGTGGTGACGGCTTAATTGAGAAGATGGTGGCTGTCAATCGTGTAACAAAAGTAGTTAAAGGTGGCCGTATTATGGCTTTCTCGGCTCTGACAGTAGTTGGTGATGGCGATGGGCGTATCGGCATGGGCAAAGGTAAATCTAAAGAAGTGCCAGTTGCTGTACAGAAAGCTATGGATCAGGCACGTCGTTCAATGATTAAAATACCTTTGAAAAATGGTTCTATTCATCATGAAGTGATTGGTAAGCATGGTGCAACCCGTGTATTCATGCAGCCTGCTAAAGAAGGTAGTGGTGTAAAAGCAGGTGGGCCTATGCGTTTGGTTTTTGATGCTATGGGTATTCATAACATTTCGGCAAAGGTACATGGTTCTACTAATCCGTATAATATTGTACGAGCTACATTGGATGGCTTGTCTAAGCTATATACTCCTGCTGATATTGCTACAAAACGCGGTTTGACTGTTGAGGATATTTTAGGAGTTAATTATGACTGAGCAAAAGACAATTAAAGTAACTTTGGTTAAAAGTTTGATTGGTACTATCGAAAGCCATCGTGCTTGTGTGCATGGTTTAGGTTTGCGTCATCGTGAACATGCTGTGGAGGTCTTTGATACTCCTGAAAATCGTGGCATGATAAATAAAATTAGATACTTGCTGAGAGTGGAGTTTTAAATATGTTTTTAAATACTATTCAACCCTCCGAAGGTTCGACTCAAGCTAAGCGACGTATGGGTCGTGGCATTGGTAGCGGTTTGGGTAAAACTGGTGGTCGTGGCCATAAAGGTCAGAAAAGCCGTGCAGGCGGTTTTCACAAAGTGGGCTTTGAGGGGGGGCAAATGCCTTTGCAGCGCCGTCTCCCCAAGCGCGGTTTTAAATCATTCACCTCGGTTGAAAATGCCGAAGTTAGATTAGATAAACTGGAATTGGTTGCTGTAAATGAAATTAGTGTATTGGTTTTGAAACAGGCTGGCTTAGTAGGCGCAGATGTATCGAATGTAAAAGTTATCGCTTCTGGAGCCATCAGTAAGGTGGTCAATTTGAAAGGTATTAAAGCTACTAAAGGTGCTAGAGTAGCTATTGAGGCTGCTGGCGGTAAAGTAGAAGAATAAGATTTGGATATATTTTAAGTGGCTAATCAACTTTTCTCATCAGGTTTATCTAAATTTGGTGACTTGAGGAAGCGTCTATTGTTTCTGTTGGGTGCATTGATTGTATTTCGTATTGGTGCACATATTCCTGTACCTGGGGTTGATGCGGCTGCCTTGGCTAAGTTATACGAAAGCGCAAGTAGTGGTATCTTGGGTATGTTGAATATGTTCTCGGGAGGATCACTGGAGCGCTTTAGTATTTTTGCGATTGGCATTATGCCGTATATCTCATCATCAATTATCGTTCAGCTGGCCTCTGAGATTCTTCCCTCATTAAAGGCCTTGAAAAAGGAAGGAGAGACGGGGAGAAAAATTATTACCAAATATACTCGTTATGGAACAGTTGCTTTGGCAGTTATGCAAAGTTTTGGTGTGGCTACCTTTGTTTATCAGCAAAATGTGGTAGTAGTATCGCAGTTGGAATTTTTCATATCTACTGTGGTTTGCTTGGTGACTGGAACAATGTTTTTGATGTGGCTTGGCGAGCAAATAACCGAGCGGGGAATAGGTAATGGTATTTCATTGATTATTACAGCAGGCATTGTAGCTGGTATTCCGGCAGGAGTAGCTCAATTGATTACTCTTACAAGCCAAGGATCAATAAGTATGTTGGCAGCTATTTTTATCGCGATAGGTGCTTTGTTGTTGGTTTATGTTGTAGTGTATTTTGAAAATGCCCAACGTAAAGTGCCTATTCATTATGCTAAACGCCAGTCAGGTAGTAGGGTTTTACAAGGGCAGAATACCCATATGCCTTTTAAGTTAAATATGGCTGGTGTAATTCCGCCAATTTTTGCTTCAAGTATTATTCTGTTCCCGTCAACGCTTTTAAGTTGGTTTGGCTTTGCAGATTCAGATAGTTGGTTACATAAAGTGGCAGGTTTGTTACAGCATGGTCAGCCTGTGTATATTCTACTGTTTGCGGCAACTATTATTTTCTTTTGTTATTTCTATACGGCGTTAGTATTTAGCCCTAAAGAGATGGCTGAAAATTTGAAGAAAAGTGGAGCATTTATTCCTGGGATTCGTCCAGGAGAGCAAACCTCTAGATATTTGGAAAAAGTTGTGTTGCGCTTAACTTTGTTTGGTGCTTTATATATAACCATTATTTGCTTAATTCCAGAGTTTTTGACTACAGCTTTGAGTATTCCTTTCTATTTGGGTGGAACCTCATTGTTAATTTTGGTTGTAGTAACTATGGATTTTCATACGCAAATTGCCTCATATAGAGTTACGCAGCGATATGAATACTTGATTAAGCAACCTGATATGAAATCATTATCTAGTAAGTAAATTATGGCTAAAGAAGATACCATACAAATGCAAGGTGAGATTCTTGAGACCTTGCCAAATGCAACTTTTAAAGTAAGGCTCGAAAATGACCATATTGTTTTAGGGCACATCTCAGGCAAAATGCGTATGCATTATATCCGGATTTCTCCGGGGGATAAGGTTACTGTGGAGATGACTCCTTATGATTTGACTCGGGCACGTATCGTGTTTAGGGCTAGATAAATTTAAGAAAGGAAATAAAATGCGTGTACAACCTTCTGTAAAGAGGATTTGTCGTAACTGCAAAATTATTCATCGTAATCGTGTAGTTCGTGTAATTTGTACTGATCCTCGCCATAAGCAACGTCAAGGCTAATTTAATATTTAGTTAAACTTAATTTGTGGTATAATCATTAAATTTTGCCCGTAAAGGAAAAAATATGGCCCGTATTGCAGGGGTAAACATCCCTAATAATGCCCATATCGTAATTGGATTGCAGGCTATTTACGGTATTGGTTTTGCTCGTGCTAAATTGATTTGTGAGGCTGCGAAAATTGAGCAGATAACAAAAGTAAAAGATTTAGATGAGTTTCAGTTAGAAGCGTTGCGTGAGCAAGTTTCTAAGTATGAAGTAGAAGGTGATTTGCGTCGCGAAGTGACGATGAGTATTAAGCGTTTGATGGATATGGGCTGCTATCGGGGTTTGAGACATCGACGTGGCTTGCCCTGTCGTGGTCAGCGTACGCGTACCAATGCACGCACTCGTAAAGGCCCGCGTAAAGCGATTGCCGGTAAAAAATAATTTTTAAGGATTTGATTAATGGCTAAAGCAAACACAGCTTCACGTGTACGCAAAAAAGTACGTAAAACCGTGAGTGAAGGTATTGCGCATGTTCATGCTTCTTTCAATAATACCATCATTACTATTACAGACCGTCAAGGCAATGCATTGTCTTGGGCTACCTCAGGCGGTGCTGGTTTTAAAGGTTCTCGTAAAAGTACACCTTTTGCTGCGCAGGTGGCAGCAGAAGCAGCTGGTAAAGTTGCCCAAGAGTATGGAGTTAAAAATTTAGAAGTTCGCATCAAAGGTCCGGGACCTGGCCGTGAGTCTTCTGTTCGCGCACTCAATGTTTTGGGTTTCAAGATTACCAGCATTACAGACGTTACCCCATTGCCCCATAATGGCTGCCGTCCGCCTAAGAAACGTCGTATTTAATTATTGGAGTGATTTGAGATATGGCACGTTATATTGGCCCTAAATGTAAATTGGCTCGTCGTGAAGGTACAGATTTATTTTTAAAGAGTGCGCGCCGTTCTTTGGAATCCAAGTGCAAAATTGATTCTGAGCCTGGTCATCATGGAGCTAAAAAGTCTCGTCTTTCCGACTATGGTCTGCAGTTGCGTGAAAAACAAAAGATCCGTCGTATGTATGGCGTTTTGGAGCGCCAGTTCCGCCGCTATTTCGCAGAAGCTGCTCGTCGTAAAGGTTCTACTGGTGAGTTATTACTCCAGTTATTGGAGTCACGTTTAGACAATGTTGTGTATAGAATGGGTTTTGGTTCTACTCGTGCGGAAGCACGTCAATTAGTATCGCACAAAGCTATTACTGTAAATGGTCAGGTGGTAAGTATCCCTTCTTACCAAGTTAAGGCTGGCGATGTTGTAAGAGTTCGCGAAAAAGCTAAAAAACAAGTACGCATTCAAGAGGCCTTGAGTTTGGCAACGCAAATTGGCTTACCTGGTTGGGTTTCTGTTGATATAAACAAAATGGAAGGCATATTTAAGAATATGCCTGATCGCTCGGAGTTAACTGGCGATATTAATGAACAGCTGGTGGTAGAGTTCTACTCTAAATAATTACTAGCTATAGAGAGGGACAGTTAAATGCAAAACAGCACTTCTGAATTTTTGAAACCTCGTCAAATCGATGTAGATAACTTGTCTGCCAGCCGTGCAAGAGTATCTATGCAGCCGTTTGAACGTGGTTTTGGCCATACTTTAGGTAATGCTTTGCGTCGTATCTTACTGTCATCCATGAGCGGTTTTGCACCTACTGAAGTGGCTATTACTGGTGTTTTGCATGAGTATTCTACTGTCGAAGGGATTCAGGAAGATGTTGTCGATATTTTGTTGAACCTGAAAGGCGTAGTTTTTAAATTGCATGGACGCAGTCAAGTTCAGTTAATTTTGAGAAAATCTGGAGCAGGCATAGTAGTGGCAGGCGATATTAGCCTGCCACATGATGTGGAAATCATTAATCCCGAACATATTATTTGCCATCTTGCAGAAAATGGTCAGATTGAGATGGAAATCAAGATAGAGCAGGGGCGCGGTTACCAGTCTGTTTCTGGTCGTCGGATTATTCGCGATGAAAACCGACAAATTGGCGCAATTCAGTTGGATGCAAATTTTTCGCCTATTAATCGTGTTAGTTTTGAAGTTGAGCCGGCACGTGTAGAGCAGCGTACGGATTTGGATCGTTTGGTATTGGATATCGAAACAGATGGTTCTATTGATCCGGAGGAGGCGGTTCGTAGTGCTGCACGTATTTTGATTGAGCAAATGTCTGTTTTTGCTGATTTGCAGGGAACACCACTTGAAGAGATAGAAGAAAAAGGACCTCCCATTGATCCGATTCTGTTGCGCCCTGTAGATGATTTAGAGCTGACAGTACGTTCGGCTAACTGTTTGAAAGCTGAAGATATTTATTATATTGGTGATTTAATTCAGCGTACCGAGACAGAACTTTTAAAAACACCGAATTTGGGTAGAAAATCTTTGAATGAAATCAAAGAGGTTTTAGCTTCAAAAGGGTTGACATTGGGTTCAAAACTGGAAGCTTGGCCACCAGTAGGCTTGGAAAAACCGTAAGTTTAAAGATTATTAAAGATTAAAGGATAAGTAAGATGCGTCATCGTAATGGCAATCGTAAATTAAATCGTAGTAGCAGCCATCGGACTGCGATGCTACGGAATATGGGTAATTCTTTATTGAGCTGTGAAACCATCATAACTACTTTGCCAAAAGCTAAAGAGTTGCGTCGTGTGGTAGAGCCCTTAATTACTTTGGGCAAAAAGCCTTCTTTGGCTAATCGTCGCTTAGCATTCAACCGTACCCGTGACAGAAATGTTGTTGTAAAACTGTTTGATGAACTGGGTCCACGTTTCGCTACTCGTAACGGTGGTTATATTCGTATCTTGAAATACGGTTTCCGAAAGGGAGACAATGCCCCATTGGCATTGGTTGAATTAGTGGATAAAACTGAAGAATAAGTTAACAGTATTGTTGTAAGTAAAAACTGTATCAGAATTTGAATTGAACTGCACGTCATAAGTTGGATACTATCCCAACTTATGACGTGCAGTTTTTTATGGTAAAGTATTCAAATGGATTCAGATTGGAAGTCGTGAAATACTATCTGCAGGCATGGTGAAAAACACAAAGCCGTTCGACTTTCGATTCAGTCAGTAGGATGTTTACAGAGATGTTTAAGCAAGGGGCTGTACTAGATAACTAGGGAAATTTAACTTCAGGTTAGAACAATCCCTATGAGGAAAAGTCGTTTAAGTCAGTACATGTCCACGGCCGTCAAAAACTGACCACTTTAAAACCGGAACCGGCAGTTTGATTGTGCTCACCCCACGGGGGGGGTAAATCTCCTTTATCACAGGCGCAATGCCTATCTTCTTTTTGTCCTTCAAACGGTAACTCTCTCCACTTATCCGAACAACATGACAATGGCGGAGTAATCTGTCCGACATGGCGGCAGTCAAAGCCGTATCGTTGGCAAAAGCCCCGGCCCGCCGGCTGAACGGCAAATCGGCCGTCAGAATCATGCTGCCCCGCCCATACCGTTTGGCCGCAACATTGAAGAACAGGTTGGCGTCTTCCCTTCCAAACGGTAAACAGCCGGTTTCATCAATCACCGGCAGCCTCGGACCCATAACCGAACCTTGCAGATAAGATTTCCGCTTTCCTCGATTATGCGCCGCCGGTTGCAGCATCAAATCGGCTGCCGTTACTGATACCCGCCATTACTGCCGGATAAGCCAAAGAAACAGCCAAATGGGTTTCACCTGCCCGGCCGGGGCCCGGCAGCACCGCATTTTCGTGCTTTTCGATAAAACTTAAGTCCGACAACTCCGTCAATCGGGCTTAGGGCGCACCCGTTGCAAAGTTAAAGCCATATTCCGTCATCGTTTTGACGGAGGGCCGTCCTGCCGGTTTCAACAAAGCTGCCTGCGTTCTGCTGTTTTTGGCTTTGAACCCTGCATCCGGCAGCTGTTCGACAAAGTCGGCATACGGGCTTTTTTCAGCCGAATGCTGCCGGGCAGACACAGGCCGTCTTAAGGTGGTGTCGGGCCGGGGCGGCGGTACGGCGGTGCCAATGCCGTCCATCGCCCGTTCGAAAGAGGCCGGCAACGTTGCGCCGCTATCCTGCAACGCCGTTTCAAGGCGGAAAAGCCAAATGGGAAACGGGTAAGGGCTGCCACGGAGCTCAATAATGCGGGGGAGGGGGTGTATCTTTCTCCGCTGACGGACTGGTTCAACAAGGCAATCATCGGTTGCCGGGTTCGATGCCGGTGGGGAAAAGCGCAACTGTTGCCGCTGACGGACTGGTTTAACGGAGAAATCATCGGTTGCTGAATCCTACAACCCGGCGTTGTCGATTCGGTCGGGAAAATATTGAAAGAAGCATTTAAGCAATCAAGATAGTGTGTGAAAGTGTCAATGCCGTTGATGTATTCTTTCGGCAACAACCAAGCCGTGCCCTGCTTTTGCGGGGCATTTTTCTGTTTGGTATTGTTAATTTATGCTGTTAATCCGTAACGGGTTTTGTCGTATTCCGTTTGGTTTTTCAAAATGTGGAAAGCGATAGTCAAGAGCTTTCTCATAATTGCAACAATGATGAGTTTCGGCGGTTTTTTCCCGGCTTTCAGACGGCCGATAAAGGCGGGAAAGGCGTTCATGCGGTAGGCGGCCAATGCGGGCATGTATAGGGCTGCCCTTAAGTCGGACTTGCCTACCTTTGAAATCCGTTCTTTGCCGTTTACGCTTGTTCCCGGCTGATGCCGTTTTGGACCCAAACCGAAATAGGCGGCCAGTTGGGCAGCGGTATCAAAGCGTGATGTTATGGTCGAGAGCAAAACGGCGGCGGTGTTTTCGCCTATGCCTGTGATGGTTTTCAGGCGTTGGCGGTTTTTGTCGTAATCGGGATTGGCTTTGTAAAAGCTCTGCAAGTCTTTTTTAAGCGTCTGCAAATAGCGGCTCAAGTAGTCTATCGTTGCCTTTATGTGCCGTTTCAAGTAATTGGGGGCTGTTTGATACTTGGTCAGTTCTGCCGCCCGTTGTTTTTTGATGCGAGCTATATAGCGGGTCAGTTCCTGAAGCTGTTTTTGTTCGGACGGCTGCGGCTGCCATGTTTCGGGGTTCATGGCCTTGCAGTAGCGGGCGATGAGTTTTGCGTCTTGTTTGTCGGTTTTGCTTCTTTGCAATACGGCGTTTGCGAAGCCTTTTATTTTTCTTGGGTTGTCCACGCTCATTTTGTAATGGCTGTTGAGATATTCGGCCGGCGGTCTATAGCAGGTTCCCGTTGCTTCGCAGCAGCAGTGCAGGCTTGGGTTGGCGTTATGGCCGTTTAGCATGCTTTCAGCTCGGCTTAACCTGTGGGGCTGTTTCCGAATCGGTGTTCGTAAAAAAAGCCGTCTGAAATCAGACGGCAGTCTATGGTTACTTTGCTCACGTCTATTCCCAAGTACATGGTGTTTTACCTTATCAATGCGGGCTTTGCGCCTTAGATAGTGTTCAAGCTTGATGATTGGGGTAAGCCCCCGCTTCAATCTTTGGGACATGTTTTGAACATCGGCCGTACTTGCGAAGTCGGGGGCTTTGCTTGGTGTTTCGTCAAACGCCAAGCCCTGATGTATCCGCCTGAATCTATCAGGGCTTGGGGCTTTATGCCTTTATGGGGCGCTGCCCCAAACCCCGCAATTCCCGCAGTTTCTGCCGCTGATTGGGCGGCGGCTGAGGCAGATTTTCTCAATTCCACACCCAAATCGGATAAACTCAAACCGCTGCCGTTTTCAGACGGCAACGTACCGAGACCGCGCCCGATACCCTTGGCAACAGAAGAAATCGCACCACCCCCGGCAAATTATCCAATGTGGCTCCTGCCGTCATAACGGCATGATGCGCGGCACCCAAGTCATTACCTTGTTTAATCGAACTTCCCAATTGTTCAGAATAAATATCAACGGCCTTTGAAGCTGCACTGCCGACTGCACCCGCAATAATTGCGGCACAGGCCGTCTGAGTAATTTTTGACGGCACTTTTACCTGATTGCCGTATTTTGTCGGCACAACTTGGGTCATCACGGCGTTTGTTGCTTCTTCATGCGTTTGATGGCAGATTCGGCCTACCTGATAACCCATGACTGCACCTTAGCCTACAGAGTCTGCACCGCGTTTGCCGATGCGCACGAGCGCAAAGGCAATAGAGATGCCCACTACCACCGCGCCAATCGCCAAAACGCCTGCTTTCAAACCGCTGATTTCGGTTTTGATGGTTTCCAGCAGATTGGCATCATCGGCCAATGCAACGGCAGGCATGGCGGCCATTGTGGCAACGGCCAAGCCTTTGTACATTTTGTCTTTCAGGTTTTTCATGATTTTTTCCTTTCAAAGTTTAGTAAGTAAAAACAGGTTGGCAGTGTTTAAAGGGTCAATTCAAGGCACACCGCCCAGGCCCTGAATCTTTGTTCAGCTTTCGTCAGAGTAGTAAACGTGGTCTTTAAAAGCACACGGGAATACGCGCACGGTCAAGAGTTGGTTTTGCTGTAACTGCCGTCATCGTTTTTGCGCTCTCTCACCATCATGCGGTGGTCAAAGGCGGCGGTCATGTAAATGCCTTGAACGGGCGGCTGCGGGGTTGGGGTTTTGTTGCTCATGGCTTTTCCTTTCTTAAGGCCGCTTTCCGATAATTCCGCGGTTCAAAAATGCCCATTTGGGGCTGATGGTTTCACTTAAAACGATGTTGTAATTCTCTTCGGTTATATCGGGTATCACCAATCCCCTGACTTCAACGGCATATCTTTTGAGATACGGCCCAACGGCCACACCCCGGTTTTGCAGCTTGCGCCGCCATCGGGCCGAACCGGCAGAGCGGAACGAAAAGTTTGATGTGGCAATCTTCCAAAGGCTTTTTTTGTCAATGGTGGTGCGGATAAGCCTATAGCCCTTGTCTTCGGGAAAACGACTGTCAATATGCTTGGCAATGTACTTGGCGACATAATGCGACAAACCCTTGCTGTTGGTTTTGACCGGCAGCAGTTCGGCGCGGCCGAAACCGTATCTGCCCACGTTTTCGCGTATCCGCTTCCAAAGCCGGCGCAATGCGGGGTTGGCACTTTGGTAGCCACGGGCGGCGGCAAAGTTCAGCCCTCGCCGTATATCTTCACGGGTGTTTACGATTAGGTGGAAGTGAATACGGCCTTTCTTGGTGCGCCCATACACGCAGATGCAGTGTTTGAAATGTTTACTCAGAAAGTTTGTGCGCAGACTGTGAAAGCGGCGGCCGGCTTCTTTTACGTCCTGCACGTCATCGGCAAAGGTTAGAGTTAAAAAGCCGACATGGTTTAGGCCAAATGTTTGTATGAATTGGTGTACGTTTAATTCCAACGCGGTTGCAGATTTCTTGTGCGAAGTCGAAAACACATTCAGTTTTGCGCTCTCTTTTGCCGCTTCGCTTTCAAACCTTTCATGAAATTTTGGCAATTGCTTGTTTTTACTGCCTTTCATGCCTGCAGCATGATTCCCGATGCAGTTGTTACTATTAAGACAAGAAAGCGCGCCGCGCTTCGCGCTTTGCGCCGCTACGGCGCATACATCACAGACGCAGCCCAAAACGCCCGAAAAAGCGGACGTTTGGCGGTACTGGCGGCATTCGGGGCAGCAGCGGGTACTCATGGACACACCCCCCGCTTCAATCCAAGATTGGCCGCCTAATTTGCAGGCCGGCAAAGCCAAATCGTGATGGATTTGGCCGGCAAACCCAAAACCATGCGGGCATGGGTTTGCAGGTTCGTTTTTTGTGAGCATGATTTTTCCGGCTTCGATTAGCTGCAGATTCCAACCGCCGCCGAAACGGGCGGGGTCGGGTTTGGTTCCGTACGTTCTGCACGCCATCTCAAAACCCCTATACGGCCTATGTGTTTTAAGCTGAAACATCATCGTATAAATACGCTGCTCCTGCTTAACAGCATCTTTCAGGCTTTTGGCCGTTCTGGTCGGAAGTTCGCTATAAATTCCATCTTTTCCGGTTTTCCGAACCGCCAGCCTGCCTTTGTCATAGGTAGCAACTTCGCACAAAGTCGGACGGTCGGAGTTACCAATACGCACATAAATATTTCTCATCTCACGAATCCTTAAATAATCAATAAATTAATAAAATTATTATAATTAAAACCCCGCTTTTGCCATCATAACAGTCAATCAGTTTCTTAACGGCCATACGCCCGAATGTGTCGGCTCCGGACAGGGTTTTATTAGGCGGGACAGGGTTTCGTATAGGAAAATTGACGGTTTGCAGGCAAAGCAATCATGGTTCGACTCACGGAATACGCGGACGGTGCAGGATTTGGGAAAACGTTCGGGTTCGGGCGTGATGGTACGGCAGGCTGATGACATTTGAGACCCCTTTCAAAAGTCGGTTGTTCCGATTTGTAAAGGAGTAGAATGTAAAAATACACCCCTTTTGTTGGGGTGCAATATATAAGGCCGTCTGAAAAACCGATACTGCATTCTGACCAAGGTTGGCAGTATCAGATGGATTTTTATCAAAAGCAGTTAAAAGACAAAGGATTAGTGCAGAGCATGTCCCGTAAGGAAAACTGTCTGGACAATGCGGCCGTGGAAAGCTTCTCCGGCATGTTAAAGTCGGAATGTTTCCATACGCGCAAATACGCTTCCGCTGCCGAACCGGAAGCGGCTTTGCGCGAATCTATCCGTTACTGCAATCATAATGGGGTTAATTGGAATGAAAAGGATTGAGTTCTGTGCCATACAGGATTCAGGCTTTGGGAGTCGATTGGTTAAGCTGTTCGGTTTTTTAGGGGGGGCAAACTGGGTACGTTTTTACTTTTTATTTGCTACTGGATGGGGCTGTCTTAGGTTACCAAAATTATTCAAAAATATTTTAGATAACTCTAGTAAAGCTGTTGTAGGTAGTGTAAAAATCACCAATTCGCAGCTGTTACAGGCTGTTTTTCTGTTGAGTCAGGGTCATTCAAGTGCTTAAAACAGCAAGGCACACCTACTCAATGAATCACTAAAGAATTGATCTTCTTGTCAAGAGATCCCGTTAGAACGTAGTGACCATCAGAAAAACTATACACAGAAATACCAAAGGATCAACCTGACTCCAGTAAACCCAATCCTTTAAAGATTGTATCTATTTCTGTATCTAAGCCGCATTATTAGTTTGGATTCCTGTTTTTGTGTTGCATCAAATCTTCGAAATGAGGTTTTCCGATACAGTCAGAATAGATGATGATTGTGTTTCTGTATTTAAATCCAAAGAGCCAGGCTACCTCTGCTTTTACTATAACGGACGCCTCAGGCGTGGATAGGTGGAGGTGAGGCTGCGTCGAATTCGTGAGCTACCTGTCTGTATGCCCAGCCTTGTTTGAGCTTGCTGAGGACGAGTGTCTGAAGTCTTTTGAATATGTCATGACTTTTTTGTATTCTTTTTTTAAGTTGTTTGGCTATATTAAAACAATGGCTGAATACGACTTTAACTTTGTAACAGGTGCACCTAAATCACAACTGACAGGATTATAGGGTATTCAGAAAAAACTGAAACTGCTACACGGCTTTGTAAGCCGTAGCTGCAAATTGAAGCAGTTTTCGTTGAGTAGGTTTGCGTAGCTTGCAATGGGGTATCTTCGTTTTTGAGTGTAGCCTAACTATTAATCTACGTCAGCAATGAGGTAGACAGCCTGTTGAACGATCAGGCATCGGCGTTGCTTGTTAAGGCGGTGGTTTGATCGGGGTGGAAACGGGCGGATTGGGGGTAGGGGAAGAAATCGTCATACAGCCCTTTTTGCAGTCGTTCTTTTTTTTCCTGCCAGAATTCGGGGGTGAGCAGCTCGCGGTGGTGTTGTAGAAACACTTGCCGCACATCGGGTTCGCCGAGCAGGAACGGGCCGAATTCTTCGGGGAATACATCGCCTTTATTGACGGGATACCAAACTTCGCCCGACATTTCGTATTCGGGGTTGGGCGCGGGCGGGATTTTGCGGAAATTGCAGTCGGTCATGTATTCGATTTCATCGTAATCATAAAAAATCACGCGGCCGAAACGGGTCATGCCGAAGTTTTTGTAGAGCATATCGCCGGGAAAGATGTTGGCCGAGGCCAGCTCTTTGAGTGCGCAGCCGTAGTCGATAACGGCGGCGGCTTTCTCAGCGGGGGAGGCCTGCTGCATAAAGAGGTTGAGCGGTTTGAGGCGGTATTCGACATAAACGTGTTTGATAATGGCCCATTCTTCGTTTTCTTCAAATTGGCTTGGGGCAAGGGTGCGCATTTCGTTGAGAAATGCTTCGTGGCAGCGCGATTTGGGCAGGGCAACGTTGGAAAATTCCAGCGTGTCGGCCATGCGCCCGACACGGTCGTGTTTTTTCACCAACAGGTATTTTTGGCGCACGTATTCGCGGTCGAAGTCTTTGTTGGGGCCGAATGTGTCTTTAATCACTTTGAACACATAGGGAAACGAGGGCAGCGTAAACACGCTCATCACCAGCCCTTTCACGCCGGGGGCGGGAATGAATTTGTCGTGCGAGTATTCGAGGTGTTGGGCAAACTCGCGCCACCAGATGTTTTTGCCCTGTTTTTGCAGGCCGACCATGGTGTAAAGGTCGCCGGGAGCGCGCATCGGCAGCATATCGTGCAGAAAGCGGATGTAGCCGCTGGGCACGGGCATATCCGCTAGAAAATAAGCGCGGGCAAACGAAAACAGCACGGCAATCTGGGCGGCCTCAAACAGGGCGGCATCCACTTTCAGACGGCCTGTGGTTTCATCGTGCAGCACGGCCAGTGCAAACGGGTGGCGCACGGCGCCGTTGATAATCTGCCCGAAAATATAGGCACCTTTGTTGCGGTAAAACGGTGAGTTGAGTACGCGCACATGCAGGTTCATTTCCTGCGGCGGCCACTCTGCCTGAAAATACCGGCGTGCGGCACGCAGGATATTGGCGATGTCGCGGTCGGGCGAGGCAAACGGAACGCTCCAGCCGAAATGGTGCAGAATATTGCGCAGACAGCCGCGCAGCCCCTGCGATCCGGGGTAAAACGGGCGGAACACGGGCGGGTCGGAATCGATGTATTCGGTGCTGGTGGAGGGCTTTACAAAGATAAACTGGTTGTTGAAATATGCTTTGTCCAACAGTTTGGTGGAAACCGAATTGAAAAAAGTTTCGGCCAGCTCGGGTTGTTTGTGGTTGACGAGCAGGGCGATATATTCGGTTTTGGCCGCCGCCCACACTTCATCGTTCAGGACTGCTGCGGCGTGTTTTGCGCGCAGGGTTTCAACGGCTTCGTGCACGCGCTGGTCGTACATCTGAATGCGCTCGGCCACCAGGTCTTGAATACCGCGCCAGTTTTTCTGCTCGAAAAGTTGTTTGGCGCGCCGGGTAACTTCGCGAAACAGGCGGTAGTGTTTGTTGAAACCTTCGAGCATGGTTCCAGCCACTTCCCGCCCCAGTTGTTGTTGGGTAGGTTGTCGGGGCATTTGGTGATTCCTTTGCAGACAGAGCCGTTGTGCGGTCGGTTTGTAGTTTTATGTAACCTTATGATGTTTTAGGCGGTTTGGCAAGTGTGAAAGTGTTTGGGTGAGAGGGTATGGGCCGGGAAATCTTGCAAAAATGCCCTCATGCCGTCTGAAAGGCTTCAATGCCGTTATCGGCTGCGCCGGCCCGCTGTGTCCGTTCCCCCTCTCATGGGAGAAAGTTCGGATAAAAATATTAAACAAATATCGGAATACCCAACCGCCGTTATTTCTGCCTGCGCGGGGTGCAGCCGATAACGGCAAATAAACGTATGATGGTGTTTTCGGACTCTGCAAAGGCGTCAGGCCGTCTGAACATGGTTTCAGACGGCCTGACGGTTTATATGATGGCAGGCTTGCTCCGCTTATCGCAGGCCTGCTGTATTTCCGTTGCGGCGGCGCGCACTTAGTTTAAAGAAAGCGGTTTGGCAAACTGCCGGAGCGGCAGTCGGGCAGGTTTCGTGCAGCTTCGCTGCCTGTTGTTGCTTGATGCGGTATTTGCGGCACAAGAGCGCGTTAAGGGCTTTGGTTGTCTTGCAGGATTTTGTCGTACACAGCCACGGGCACATAACGCCGTATCATGTCGCGCCAGCCGTCGGGGCCGACCATGCCTTTAACCATGGTGGAGGAAACTTCGGCAAATTCGCGCGGCGGCATCAGAAACACCGTGGCGATGTCGGGGTGCAGATCAGAATTGATATAGCGTATGGTGCGTTCGTATTCATAGTCGGAAGCCGTGCGTATACCGCGCACAATGAATTTGGCGCCGACACTGTGGGCATAATTGACCAAAAACTGGTTTTCAAACGCAGTGATGCGTACATTGGAAAACCCGCTGGAGATGGCTTCGAGCATGGCGCGGCGTTCGGCCACGGTGTAGGTGCTTTTTTTGTCGGGGTTCACGCCGATGGAGACGATTAATTCGTCAAACAGGGCTTGCGCTTCGCGTATCATCCACAAATGGCCGTTGGTCGGGGGGTCGAAACTGCCGGCGTAAACGGCGCGGCGCAGGGGGCGGGTGTTCATAGGCAATATGGCGGGGTTGTGCGCTAAGGCGGGATGCCCGGCAGGATAAAGGCTTGGGGGGGGGGATGTCAAAGAAAAGGCGGTTTGATAGCCGTTGCCGGCGTGATGCGGGAAACGGGCAGGGGCTTGTTTTGCGGAACGGTCTGAAAACAGGGGATGCGGCAGTTTGGGTGCTGTGTTTTTTGCGTGCGGTGTTTTCTGAAGGCGGGTAAAAACGATAAAAATAACGGCAAAACGTTAAAAGGCCGTCTGAAAGATATTGTTCAGACGGCCCCGGGTGCAGCAAACCCCGCCGTTGTTATACTGTCCGTTGTATGAAAACCCGTTTTGGGGCGGGCAAAGATGCCGGAAGGCACGGCGAAGCCGCATCGTTCTTGAGAATGCTCGAAAATCACGAAACCATCATTCCAGTAAAAAAACAAAAGCTGTTTGGCATAAAAAGTGTAAACAACCCGACCTTTTCCAACATTTAACGCCGTCCTTTCTGCGCAGGCGGCAATAACGGCGTTAGGCTTTTCAGACGGCATCAAGGCTGTTTCTGTAAGCCCCGGCCGTTTTACCGGGCGGATTAATCTTCGCCGGCAACGGAGAGCAGAATGTTCAGCAGGCTGCTGAAAATATTGTAGATAGAGATAAAGATGGTTAAAGCGGCGCTGATGTGGCTGGTTTCACCGCCATCGATAACGGTACGGGTCTGCCACATAATCACCAGCGAGCTGAACACCACAAAAGCGGCCGAGAGCGCGAGCGAGAGAGCAGGCAACTGCAAGAACATATTGGCTACCATGCCTACTATCAACACCACTACGCCCACCATCAGAAATCGGCCCAGGCTGTTCATATCGGCTTTGGTGCGGCGCGCCAGAGCCGACATGGTGAAGAACACGGCTGCAGTCATGACGGCCGCGGTACCGACAATCTGCGCGCCGTTGCCGAAGCTGAGGCTGTATTGCAGCAGCGGGCTGACCAATACACCCATGCCGAAGGTGAACACCATCAGCAATGCCGCGCCGGCGTTACTGTGGCGGTTTCTTTCGATTAAGTAACACATGCCGTAGAAAAAGGCCAATACCGCGCCGAACGCAATCCAGCGGTTGCCGAACATGGCATACAGATTGATGCCGGCCCGGCTGCTGATAAATGCACCGAGGGCGCAGGGAATGAATGAAATGCCTAGCAGGGCGTAGGTTTTGCGCAATACGGTGCTTTTCTGCACCGCGCCTGCGGTTTGTGTGTAGCGGTAAACATCGTTTTGCATGGCGTTGGCTCCTGTTGCGTGCGTGAAAATAAAAGAGTTTGGATTTTAACAGCAAATCAAAGATTTTAGCTGAAAATTATTACAGTCGGTTAGTTATTTTCCGGCGTTGGAGCAGGCCGTCTGAAACGGTTGCGGCGGCCGGCCGGAATTAAAGTGCAGGGCGGCTCGAAAGCAAGGCCGTCTGAAACACCGGTTATCGCTATTATTGGAATGCGGTACAAGGCGTGCGCGC
This sequence comes from Neisseria musculi, assembly GCF_014297595.2. Taxonomy (NCBI): domain Bacteria; kingdom Pseudomonadati; phylum Pseudomonadota; class Betaproteobacteria; order Neisseriales; family Neisseriaceae; genus Neisseria; species Neisseria musculi. The sequence continues at coordinate 2,702,542 of NZ_CP060414.2, forward strand.
AGCCGCTATTCCACCGATTCAGCCATAGTGCGGCGCGGCCAGCCATAACAGCAATATCCACAGTAAAACCGTGATGCTCCATTGCGGCAGAAGTTTATCCAATTCACTGCTGGATTGGGATTTTTTCAGTAAATTCAAGTGAACCAGCGAGACCGCCGGCAAAACGGCGTTTAACAGCAGCAGGCTGCCGTTGAAATACAGCGGCAGCCACAGCGCCCATGCGGCAGCGGCAGCCGCCAGCAGCACGGTATGGTAGATTTTGGCGCGGCGCAGCCCCAGGCGTACGGCAACGGTATTTTTGCCGGCGCGGCGGTCTGAATCGATGTCGCGCATATTGTTGATATTCAGCACCATCACACACCACAGCCCCAGCGCGGTGGCGGGCAGCCATGATGCGGCGTTCAGACGGCCTGTGTGCAGATATTCCGTACCCAACACACCCAGCCAGCCGAAAAACACCAATACCGCAAAATCACCCAGGCCCATGTATCCATAGGGTTTTTTTCCAGCGGTGTAGGCAAAGGCAGCCGCCACGGCAGCGGCTCCGATAAGCAGCCACAGCAACCAGCTTTGCGGTTGGGCAGCCGAAATGGCCGGTAGGGCAACCGCAAGCAGCGCGATGCCCAGCAGGCAGGAAACCGCCGCCGTCAGCCTAACCGCGCAGATCATAGTGGCGGGGCTGATGCGGCCTGAGCCGACCATGCGCGAGGGGCCTTTGCGTGCCGCGGTGTCGGCACCGTGGCGGGCATCGCCGTAATCGTTGGCCAAATTGCTGAGAATCTGCAGCGACAGCGCGGTAAGCAGGCACAGGGCAGACACGGTAAAACTGCTCCGGTGCTGCAGCGCGGCGGTGAGCACGCCGCAGAGCACTGAGGCTGCGGCCAGCGGCAGGGTGCGCAAACGGACGGCGGCCAGCCAGTTGTGTACAGACATAACAGGAAATCAATGGTGGAGTGGTGCGATTATAATTTAGGCCGTCTGAAAAAAGTTGATGTTGGTTTAACAACTTTAAGATTACAGCCGCCGGGCAGAGGGATACCCGGGCCGTTTTGCAGCCGTTCGATTTGAACTACGGCAAAGCCTGCCTGTCCTGCGGGAAATATAGCCGGCTGCTTCCGCGCCGGTTTTATTGCCGTTAAAATGTTATTTATCCTATTGTATTTTTTTAAACTTTTTTCTTTAATGGCTGTTTTGGGTTTTTGAAGGTTGAGAGACTGCCGGGTGCAAAGGTGCGGCGAAGCCGCATCTTTTCGAGTATACGCACAATCAAGAAACCGCCGCTTCTGCAAAAACAAGCTGCTTGGTAGAAAAAGTGCAACGCCCGACTTTCCCAACAGTTGTAAACAGAGTCGGTTTTTTGTTATCCGCATGGCGTGCGGCTTGCTGTTTTGCGCTGGAAATGCGCGGATTCACACAGCGGTATGCGGCATTGGTCGGAGTCGGGTGCCAGCGGAGCGGCGGGAGGTTTACATGCTGAAAAATAATCTGCTGCGGAAAGCCGGTGTCAAACGGCAGGCAGGCCGTCTGAAAAAAACGGAGGCGGTTCTATGATTCGGACTCCGCAGCTGCGCAGTGTTCGGGAGATTTTTGCTGTGTGGTGTATTGCTGCGGCATCGGGCGGAAGCCGGGTTATGCGGCATTGTCCTGAAGGCAGGCAGCGCGTGTTGCCGGTGTGGAAAACAGGCCGTCTGAATGTTTCAGACGGCCTGCCTGCTGTTTGCGGGAGGGCGGTTATCCTTGCGGCACATAACCCTGAACTTGGTCGGCACCGTCGCCGAAGAAGTAGCTTTCCATCTGCTGCGCCAGATATTCGCGCGCGCGCGGGTCGGCGAGACTGAGACGGTTTTCGTTAATCAGCATGGTTTGGTGGCGGGTCCAGGCATCCCACGCTTCTTGAGATACGTTTTCAAAAATGCGTTTGCCCAAGGCATTGGGCAGCGGGGCGAATTTCATGCCGGGGGCTTCTTTGCCCAGCTTCACGCAGTGAACCATACGGGTCATGGCGGCTTCCTTATGATGATTTTTCAGACGGCTGTAATTCTAACGGAGCCATGCGGGTTTGTATATAATGCGCTTTTTGCGGCAGGGCGGCTTGTTGCGGGCGGCAGCCGGCATCGCGCTGTGTAATAAAAACTGCAGAAATCAGCGCGAATTTGCCTGTCGTCAAAGTGCTGTCTGGAAAAATCCGCACAATTACCTTTTCACGCAAGGAAAAAGCATGAGTACACGCCAAGCCATACTCGATTGGTGCAAGCAAACCCTGCAAACCGATTTATATCAAGATTATGCCCCCAACGGCCTGCAAATCGAAGGCAGGGAAGAAATTTTCAAAATTGTTACCGCCGTTACTGCCAGCCGCGCCGCTGCCGCTTACGCAGTAGAGCAGGGTGCCGATATGTTGCTGGTACACCACGGGCTGTTTTGGAAAAGCGAGCCGGTTACCGTTACAGGCTGGAAAAAAGACCGCATTGCCACCCTGCTGGCCGGCAATATCAATATGGCGGGCTACCACCTGCCGCTGGATGCCCACCCTGTGTTGGGCAACAACGCTCAATTGGCCGGGCTGATGGGCTGGGAAACCGAATACCGCTTCGGCGAACAAAACCTGCTCAATGCAGGCCGTCTGAACACCCCGCAAACAACGGCGCAACTGTGCGCAGATCTGCAAAGCCGGCTCGGCCGCACGCCTGTCGCCGTGGGCGGTGAGCGGATTATCAAACGCATCGTATGGTGCACCGGCGGGGCGCAGGGCTTTTTTCAGACGGCCATAGAGGAGGGTGCCGATGCCTATATTACCGGCGAAATATCCGAAGCGCAGTTCCACCTTGCCAATGAAACCGGCGTGGTGTTCGTCAGCGCCGGCCACCATGCCACCGAGCGCTACGGCATACAGGCGCTGGGAGCCGCCCTTGCGCAGGAGTTCGGCATCGAAACGGTTTTTTTTGATGAACGGAACCCTGCATAAAATCAAGAAATGCCGTAAAACTTTTACCTTATTTTAAATAGTACTTTAAGTATCCCTATAAAATCAGGTAGAATTAAATGGTTTAATGGCTCGGTATTCCCATATCATTAGGATGACTGGAATGGAAAATCAAGAAATCAATCAAAGCCGCCGCCGCTTTTTGACGCTGGCGACAGCCGCTGCAGGCGGTGCCGCCGCCGCAGGCGTTGCGGTGCCGTTTCTGGCGAGCTTTTTCCCTTCGGAAAAAGCCAAAGCAGCGGGTGCGCCCATCGAAGTGGATGTCAGCAAAATCGAAGCAGGCCAGCTTGTTACCGCCGAGTGGCAGGGTAAGCCGATTTGGGTGCTGAACCGCACGGAGCAGCAGCAGAAAGATCTGCCGTTGCTCAATAGTGCTGTGGCCGACCCGAATTCGGAAGTTGACCAGCAGCCCGAATATGCCAAGAACGAGCTGCGATCCATCAAGCCCAATATCTTCGTGGCCATCGGCATCTGCACCCATTTGGGCTGTTCGCCGACTTTCCGTCCCGATATCGCCCCTGCTGATTTGGGTGCCGATTGGAAAGGTGGATTCTTCTGCCCGTGCCACGGTTCCAAATTCGACTTGGCCGGCCGCGTGTTCAAAGGCGTTCCCGCTCCGACCAATCTGATTATTCCGCCCTACAAATACTTGAGCGATACCACCATTTTGGTGGGCGACGATAAATAAAAGGGATTTATCATGGCAAACCAAACCAATAACAAAGCAAAAGCATTGTTAGACTGGGTGGACGCACGGTTCCCTTTGTCTAAAATGATGAAAGAGCACGTAACCGAGTATTACGCGCCGAAAAATTTCAACTTCTGGTATTTCTTCGGTTCGCTGGCCATGCTGGTGCTGGTGATTCAAATTGTCAGCGGTATTTTCCTGACTATGAACTATAAACCAGACGGCAACCTGAACCAATACAACCTCCCCGCTGCATTTACGGCGGTGGAATACATCATGCGCGATGTTTCAGGCGGCTGGATTATCCGCTATATGCACTCCACCGGTGCCTCCATGTTTTTCGTGGTGGTGTATCTGCATATGTTCCGCGGCCTGATTTACGGTTCGTTCAAAAAGCCGCGCGAGCTGGTGTGGGTGTTTGGCTCGCTGATTTTCCTGGCTCTGATGGCCGAAGCCTTTATGGGATACCTTCTGCCTTGGGGACAGATGTCGTTTTGGGGCGCGCAGGTAATCATTAATCTGTTTGCCGCTATTCCCGTTATCGGCCCTGATTTGTCTACTTGGATTCGTGGGGACTTCAACGTTTCTGATGTTACCCTCAACCGATTTTTTGCCCTGCACGTGATTGCCGTGCCGCTGGTGTTGGTAGGCTTGGTTGCCGCCCACTTGATTGCGCTGCATGAAGTGGGTTCCAACAATCCCGATGGTGTGGAAATCAAAAAGCTGAAAGATGAAAACGGCGTTCCGCTTGACGGTATTCCTTTCCACCCCTACTACACTGTGAAAGATATCTTGGGCGTGGTGGTATTTCTGATCGTATTCTGTGCCATTATGTTTTTTGCTCCCGAAGGCGGTGGTTATTTCTTGGAAAAGCCCAACTTTGATGCAGCCAATCCGTTAGTAACGCCTGCGCATATTGCCCCGGTATGGTATTTCACGCCGTTCTATGCCATTTTGCGCGCGATTCCTTCGTTTTTCGGCACTCAGGTTTGGGGTGTAATCGGTATGGGAGCGGCCGTAGTGTTGATTGCCTTGCTGCCGTGGCTTGACCGCTCTCCCGTAAAATCCATCCGTTACCGTGGTCCGATTTTTAAAACCATGCTGGTGTTGTTTATTATTTCTTTCATCGGTTTGGGTATCTTGGGTGCTTTGGTAGCTACCGACACCCGTACCATTGTGGCGCGTATTCTGTCAGTCATTTACTTTGCATTCTTCTTGGGTATGCCGTTCTATACCAAAATGGATAAAGACCGCGAAGTGCCTGACCGCGTAACCATGAGTACAACCAAACAGAAAATTATGTTCTTCGTTTACAGCGTTATTGCCGTAGTAGGTGCATACCTGTTTGCAATTTTGATTTAATGAGGGCGGCGAAAATGAAACAAACATTGAAAAACTGGTTTGCTGCCCTGTTGCTGGCAGCTCCGATGAGCGTGGCAGTTGCAGCAGGCGGTGGAAATTATGAACCGGTTGAAATTGATTTGCGCAACCAAGAGAGCCTACAGCGCGGCGCGCAGATTTTTACCAACTATTGCTTGTCGTGTCACTCCGCATCGGCAATGCGCTTTAACCGCTTGCAGGATATCGGGTTGACTGAAGATGAGATTAAAAACAATCTAATGTTTACCACTGATAAAGTGGGCGAGGTTATGCATGCGGCAATTGATCCGGTAGATGCGAAAAAGTGGTTTGGAGCAGTACCGCCCGATCTATCGTTGATTGCCCGTTCACGAGGTGCAGATTATCTCTATGCCTATATGCGCGGCTTCTATAAAGATCCGACCCGACCGACCGGCTGGAACAATACTGTTCTGCCGAATGCTGCTATGCCACACCCTCTGTGGCAGCAACAGGGAGTGCAGGCAGTTGAACTGGATGTAAAAGGCCAGCCTGTGATGACAAAAGATGCACATGGTAACTTAGTTCCCAAACTGTACTGGGAATCTACAGGTCTGCAAACGCGTAAACTGCCTAACGGTAAAGTGATTACCAAAGAATATGATGATTATGCACGTGATTTGGTGAATTTTATGGTGTACATGGGTGAGCCGGCACAATTACAGCGTAAACGTACGGGTTACATCGTATTGATTTTCCTGATAGCAGTGATGTTGCCCTTGGCGTATTTCCTGAAAAAAGAATACTGGAAAGATATCCATTAAACACCCAAATATATCAATAAATAAAAGGTAAAACTGAGAGAGGTTTTACCTTTTATTGCCTCTACGCTAAGATTAGGATTTTCAACTTAGTAGAGAACTAGACTGGTATACAGTGAAAACTTAATTTAAGGGTTTGGGAAGCAAAAGGATTAAATAGAGCTATTTCGAAATATTTTCATCAATATTTTATCCAAGTCTTCATAGAAATGGTTAACTAAAAGAAATGGTTAACTAAAATTCAGCTTCTTTCAAATGTAGGTGAAACACGTCTTTCTGGGTGCTGTAAAACTTGGCAAGCTACTCTTTGGTATAATACTCGAAAGAATCAATACTGTTAATATGCTAATTTTTACAAACAAATCCATTGAGACTATAATGGATGCCAGCAATACTTTTAATTATTCATATCTATAATTTTGCCATATACGCTCCTGCTATCGGTGTAAACCATGTTGTCAGTAAAAATATGGTTGTGTATGAGTATTAATTAATAGGAGCTTTGGTGCGTTAGGTGTGATTTCGGTATAGACTAGTACCGTTACACTTCAAATATTTCGAAGACTAAGATTTTGTCTGATGTACTGTGCCCGCGTTTAGCTCTGATATGCTGGATAAGAAAGTGGTTGGTCTGTGTAAATAATAAAACCATACCCTGAATTTCAGATAGGCGGAGTTAATGCTTCAGGCATTGTGTCGGTTATTTCAGCAGCATCGGAAGTGATTGATTACAAAGTGAAGCAGTAGGTTATTTTTAAATAACCCATTGCAACACGGTAAATCTACACAGAGAAAATTGCTTCAATTTTTTGTATTGGAAATTACAGCACGTTCAGCAGCCAATATACTCGGTATCCAGTCCAACTCAGCCAGATTGTTTTACCGAAAAATCCGCCAAGTTACTGCCTACCGTCTGGATCTTAAAGCAGACGAAGTTTTTGTGTTTCCGCTGAGCCGGATGAAAGTTATTTTGGCCGACAACGTAAAGGCAAACATGCTGGTGGAGCTGCGGGTAAAGTTGCTGTCTTTGGCATTCGAAACGTAACGGCAAAGTCTTTACTATCGTAGTTGAAAACACCAAGAAAGACATTTGCTTCCTGTTATTAAACGAAAAGTCATGCCTGACGGCATCGTCTGTACGGACTGTTATAAAAGCTATGATGTGCTTGATATGAGTGAGTTTACCCATCACCGTATCAATCATTTGCAGACCGTCAAGACCATATCAACAGCATTGAAAATTTCCGAAATCAGGCACAGCGCGTTCTACGAAAATATAATGGAATTGACCGCCAATCTTTCGTCAATCTTTTCCGTTATTCTTGAAAGAATGTGATTTTCATTTTAATTTCGGTTTGCCAAAAGAGCAGTTAACAGTTCTGGGTTTAGTATTTAGGGTTAATCTACGTCAGACCATTGTTTTTTAATAACATTTTTAGAAGCTTATTAATTAATAATTGGATGATTTTGTTTTTTAGGTCATCAACAGCATTCGGTTTGTATTCAAGCATTCGGTTTGTATTCACTTGTAGACAGGCAGTATCAACAGATACTGAGATACTGCCTGTTCAAGTTAATGCTTCCTACTCCTGCGGGAGCTTGCTGATGGTAAAGCCTGTGAAGCCGTAGATCAGGGTGAGAATCAGGCTTAGGTAGCAGAAAAAGGCGTAGGGTACATAATCCACTACCGGTACACCGAGTATGCCGGCAAGGAACACGCCATATACGCCCCAAGGCACCAGAGGGTTAATCACTGTGCCTGAATCTTCGATCGTGCGGGCCAGATTACGCGGGTGCAGTTGCAAACGTCTGTATAGCGGCTTGAAAGTGTTACCGGTGAGCAGCAGGCTCAGATATTGTTCGCCTATTAAAAAATTGATACCGAAAGCCGTGAAGGCTGCCGCAAGGGTTGCTCGTCCCACTCCTGTGAGCAGATGGGTAACACCGGCGAGCAAGGCGGGCAAGATGCCCAAACCTTGCAGCAGGCCGCCCAAACTCAAGGCGAGAATCACGATGGTTTGGCTGAAAAACATGCTTTCCATGCCGCCGCGCGATACCAGCTTGCCTACTGCGCCCAAGTCCAGCCCTTCGGCCGGTTTGTAGCCGCCGAAAAACCAGCCGCCCAGTTGCTCCAGCGTGGGGCTGCTGTGGATATATGTAATGGCAAGCGCGGTGAAAATGGTGGCAATGATGGTATAAACCGCATTCACCTTGCGCACAGCCAGCACAATCAGTACCGCAAACGGCAGCAGAGCATAACCGTGCACCAAGCCGCTTTCAAGCAGTTGCTGCTGCATGACGGCGATGTTCGACAAATCGGCATCGGCCACATCGCCGGTGAGCAACCACAGAAACACCGCCGTCAGAATCCACGCCGGTACGGTGGTAAACATCATGTTGCGGATATGGTCGAACAAATCCACGCCCACAATTGAAGCGGCAATGGTGGTGGTGTCGGAGAGCAGCGACATTTTATCGCCGAACAGCGCGCCGGAAACCACTGCGCCCGCCACAATGGCGGGGTCGGCATCAAACGCCTCTGCCATGCCCAAAAAAGCCACGCCGGCCGTGGCGCAGGTGGTAAAGCCGCTTCCCAGCGAAATGCCGATAACCGAACACAGTATAAATGCCGAGATATAGAAAAAATGCGGCGAGATCAGGTCGAAACCGTAATACATCAAGGTGGGAATCGCGCCCGACATCATCAGAGCCGCCACCAGCAGGCCGATATAGAAAAACAGATAAATCGCACCGATGCCCGACACCACCCCCTCGGCCATGCTTTTCTGCATTGCGGCAAAATCCTGCCCCCTGATCCTGCCATAGGCAAACAGGCCGCACATCACCAGCACAATCGAAATATGCGGCACCCAGCCGAAACCAATCATCGTGATGCCCATCACCGCCACAATCAACAGCGAAATCAACGAGGCTTCGCGCGGATGCATGGTGGTTGTGGTTAAGAGTTCGATCATTTTCCTGAATCCTTTGCGTGGTTATTGTCAAACGGAAAACCGCTGCTGCCGGTTTGACGGCGCGGTGGCGTAACAGCTGAATCTTATCCTTTTTATATGCCGCCAGGGAAGCTATTTGCAGGCCGTATGAAAACCGCCCGCAGGCCGTATGAAAGGCAAGTCTTTGTTTTCAGACGGCTTTTGTCCTTATTGAAAGCTGCTGCCGGCTATCGGAAAAATCTTTATCCTGCCCCTGCGGCAGGTTGGGCACCGCTGCGGATACGGCGGGGCGTGCCGCTCGGGAAGCTGTTTGGCGGCCGTCTGAAAACCGCCCGCAGGCCGTTTGAAAGTCAAAGATTTGTTTTCAGACGGCCTTAAGCCTTGCCGGAAGCCGCCGTGTTGCCCGCCAAGCAATGTGCAGCAAGTGTCGGGTGTGCCACCGACCGAATCCCTGTTTGGGTCGTTCGGCAAAAAACAGTTTGAAAACGTGCCGAAAAATGATAGTGTTTCAAGCATTGCCGCGGCGCCATATTTTGCCAACGCCGCTTTTCTGCCCGATTACCGTCATATTTTTACCGCAAAGGCCAAAACCATGCTGAAAACCTTATTGAAACCCGTTGCGCTGCTCACCTTGATGCTGGGTGCCGCACTGCCTGCTTCTGCCGAAACGCTCCATTATAATGTGGTTGAATTTTCCGAAAGTGCCAGTGTCGAGCTTTTGCGCGACACCATGACGGTGAACCTGCGCGTGCATGAAGAAGGCCGCAGCCGTGAAACCGTGAGCGGCAATTTCGTGAAAAAACTCAACAACGTTACCCGCAAAGCCTCGGCTGCGCCGTTTAAATCCGAACTGCTGCACCGCAGCGCATCCCCCCGCTACGAATACGACAGCAAAGGCAAGCGCACGCAAACCGGTTGGGAAGAGCAGGCGGTGGTGCAGGTGGAAAGCAAAAACTTTGAAGCCTTGAACAAATTGGTTGCAGAAAGCCGCAGCGATGCCGATTTGGAAAGCCTCACGTTCAAAGTGTCGAAACAAAACCGCCAAGATGCTTTGGACGAAGTGAGCCAAGCCGCTTTAGCCCGCTTTAAAGACCGCGCCGCTGCGCTCGCCAAAGCCATGGGTTTCCGCAACTATAAAATCGTGCGTTTGAATTTCGGCCAAATCGGCAGCCGCCCGATCGACAGCGGCACGCCGGTGATGATGCGCGCTGCCAAAGCTGCGGCCGTGTCTGACGAAGCCGCCGCCCCCGTGCCGGAGCACACCAGCCCCGGCACCGAAGAAGTCAGCATCACCGTGCGCGGCACGATACAGATGTGATGCCTGCGAAGTTTTTCAGACGGCCCGATTTTGCTTGAAGGCCGTCTGAAAATATGTGTTTTGCCCATCTCTGCAACAGGGAATATCCCGATGAAAACAGCCTTCCTCCTACGCTCGATTCTTGCCGCCGCCGCCCTTGCCGCTGCTTTGGCGGGCTGCACCTCGGTAGCCGATATGGTCGGTTACGACAGCAGCAGCCTTAACGAAAGTGCCGCCAGAAGCTACAGCCGGGCGATGCAGCAGGCGCGCAGCAGGCAGCTGCTCGACACCGCCTCGCCAACCTCGCGCCGCATCCACGGCGTGTTCAACCGTCTGCGCCCCTATGCCGAGCGTGCTAACCAAACCGGCGTGCCGTTCAACTGGCAGATGAGTGTGATTCAATCCAACGAGCTGAACGCATGGGCGATGCCGGGCGGCAAAATGGCGATATACACCGGCATGGTGGAGCGCCTGAAGCTGAGCGATGACGAAATCGCCGCCGTAGTCGGCCACGAAATGGCGCATGCCCTGCTCGAACACAGCAAAAAAGCCATCGGCCAGCAGGTATTGACCGGCCTGGCCGTTAATGTCGGCAGCTCGATTTTGGCCGCCGGCACCGGCATCAGCAGCGATGCTGTCGGCCTTTCTTTCGGCCTGTTGAGCCAATACGGCGTGAATATGCCTTTTTCGCGCAGCCAGGAGCGCGAAGCCGACATGCTCGGCGTGCGCCTGATGGCGCAGGCGGGCTACAACCCGCAGGCGGCCGTTTCGGTGTGGGAGAAAATGAACCGTGTGGGCGACAACAACAATGCCTTAAACGCCATCACTTCTTCACACCCCACCAACAATGCGCGTATGGCGGCTATCCGCAAAATATTGCCGGAAGTGATGCCGGTTTACGAGCGCAGCCGCCGCTAAGCGGTTTTAGCGGTAAACATCAGGCCGTCTGAAAAGAGTTTCAGACGGCCTGAAATATTGCAGCAGGCCGGCGGGCTGTCGGGCAGGGCGGGTTATGGTGATGGTTTCCGAACATTGCCGGGATTGCGGCCGGTGTTTCTGCAACGCACCGGCCACAATCCCACACACCCCGCCGCTTACGCCGTATCCGCTATATAATCCCGGCCGTCTGAAACCATTTTTCCACACCATGCCGCAAACCCTCGATCAATGGCTGCAAGCCTGCCCGCTGCCCAAAAACGAAGCACGTATGCTGTTGCAGCACGCCGGCGGCTACACCCGCGCCCAACTGGTTACGCGCGGGCAGGAGCCGCTGCCCGATACCGTGGCCGCCGCCGCCGATGCGCTGGCCGAACGCCGTATCCGCGGCGAGCCCGTGGCCTATATTCTTGGCACGCGCGAATTTTACGGCCGCATGTTCCAAGTGGACGGCAGCGTGCTGATTCCCCGCCCCGAAACCGAGCATTTGGTTGAAGCCGTGCTCGAACACCTGCCGCAGGGCGGCAGCGTGTGGGATTTGGGCACCGGCAGCGGCATCATCGCCGTCACCGTTGCGCTCGAACGCCCCGATGCCCGCGTGTGCGCTTCCGACATCAGCCCCCGAGCCCTGCAAACCGCCGCCGCCAATGCCCGCGCGCTCGGCGCATGCATCGGATTTGCCTGCGGCTCGTGGTTTGATGCGCTCAGGCCGTCTGAACACCGGCGCTTCGACATCATCGTTTCCAATCCGCCCTATATCGAAGCGGGCGACCGCCATTTGCAGCAGGGCGATTTGCGTTTCGAGCCGCAAAACGCGCTCACCGATTTTTCAGACGGCCTGAGCGCCATCCGCATCTTGGCGCGGGGTGCGGGCAGGCGGCTCAAAGAGGGCGGCCTGCTGCTGCTGGAACACGGCTGCAGCCAGGGCGCGGCGGTGCGGGCACTGTTTGCACAAAACGGATTTGCGCAGGTGGAAACGCAGCAGGATTTGGCGGGGTTGGACAGGCTCACGCTGGGCCGTCTGAAAGCTGCGGCTGCGTAGGGTTGACGGGAAAGCGGGCGAATATGGATGGCCGCGCCCGCGTCTGGCCAAGTACGCGGTTTGCGCGGGCAAAGGGTCGCGCTGCCCCGCCCGAACTGCCGCAGTGGCGGGTGTTGCCGTCTGAAACCGTTCAGACGGCCTTTGGAGGGTGTCGCAGGCGGGGTTGCCGCAGGGCGGACGCCGCAAACGGTATCCATGCCGATACTGCCGTGATTTCAAAGCGGCCCGTCCCCCGCCGGGCATGCCTGAATTGGCGCGGGCGGCCGGGCATTTGCCGGCGGCGGTTTTCAGACGGCCGGTGCCGGCAAGGGGCGGGCTGTTTGCATTTTTCATGCCGTTGGCTGCGCGGCGTGAAAGCAGGCGGTGTTCGGGCGTTTCAGACGGCCTGACGGCTGTTTTTGCAAAAACATCAGCTTGAAACTTCTAGCCCCCTTTCACAGCCCGGCCAGCAGCCCGGGCAGTTCGGCCAAATCATCGATAACCGCCAAACAGCCCGCCTGCCGCAGCTGCGCTGCCGGGTGTGCGCCGGTGGTGATGCCCACGGCGCGGGCGCGGGCGTTGGCGGCCATTTCCAAATCGTAAACGGTGTCGCCGACCACCAGGGCATCGGCAGGGTGCAGCCCCAGCTCATCACACAGCTTGAACACCATATCGGGCGCGGGTTTGGAGGGCTGCTCGCCGGCGCAGGCGGTGGCAAGCCAAAAGCCGGCGGTGCCGGTTTGGGCGACGGCCTTCTCCAGCCCGCTTCTGCTTTTGCCGGTGGCCACCGCCAGCCAATAGCCTTGCTGTTTAAGCGTTTGCAGGCAGGGAACGGCGCCGGCAAACAGCTTCATGTTGTGGTTGTTGGGGTTGAGATAATGGTGGGCGTAGGTTTCGGCCAGTTGCTCTTTGGTGTGGATATCGGCATCGGGCGCAAGGTGGCGGATAATGGTAACGAGGTTGTAGCCGATGAGTTTTTTGATGTCGGCAGCCTCGGGGGCGGGCAGGCCGCACTCGGCGAAGGTTTGACGGAAGGTGTCGATAATCGGGCCGGTGGTGTCGGCCAGCGTGCCGTCCCAGTCGAAAATAATCAGTTTGGGCTTCATGGTTGCTGCTCCTGGTTGCTTTTGCGGATTTGTTACGGGCGGCGCAGAGGTTTTTTTGCTTTCGGGCGGTTAAATTCTTTCAACCATTTTGGTTTGTCTATGATGTTTCCTATCTTGGGCGGTGCTGTTAAAACTGCCGGGGAAAATCGGTTTATTTTACTGCCGTTTCTGTAAATCTTGGTAAGGCCGTCTGAAAAGGTGTAGAATACGCGCCGTTTCCAACCACCTGCCTGCATGCTTCAGGCACGCATCATGGAACTTCCCCATCCATCACCCGCAACACACAAACCCACCGTTTAACCATCCCGCCCGAATACTGCCCCCGCGCTTCAGGCGGGCGGAGTATTTATGAGCATCGAAGCAAATTCCCCCGAAACTGCCGAAACAGACAAAGCCGCACGGGTGCCGCTCGACATCGAACGCGTGCACGCGCTTGCCGAAGTGCTGCTGCCCGTTGCCGAGCAGATTGAAAACAATCTGCCGGTTGAAGACGAAACCTTAAACGCCCGGTTGGTCGAGTTGATTGCCGTGCTGCACGAGCTGCACCCTGCCGATGTGGCGGCGGTGCTCGAATCGCTGCCGCCCAAAGAACGCTCGATGGTGTGGCACCTGGCCTCGCCCGAAGAAGACGGCGAAGTGCTGCTGGAAGTTTCCGATGCGGTGCGCGAAACGCTGATCGAGTCGATGGACAAAGAAGAGCTGCTCGCCGCCGTTGACGATTTGGACGCAGACGAGCTGGCCGAGCTGGCAGACGGCCTGCCGCACCAGGTGGTGTATGAAGCACTGCAAACCCGCGATGCCCAAGAGCGCGCGCAGGTGCGGGCGGCGATGTCGTATGCAGACGGCCGGGTTGGCGCGGTTATGGACTTCGAGCTGGTGAGTATCCGCGCCGATGTGGCCTGCGAAGTGGTGTTGCGCTACCTGCGCCGTTTTGAGAGGCTGCCCGACCACACCGATAAAATTTTCGTGGTAGATGAAAACGATGTGCTGCAGGGCGTGCTGCCGATACGCAAGCTGTTGGTGGCCGACCCCGAAGAGCAGGTGGAAAACGTGATGGCCACCGATGTGGTGCGCTTCAGCCCCGAAGACGATGTTGAAGAAGCCGCGCAGGCGTTCGAGCGTTACGATTTGGTAACCGCCCCGGTGGTGGACGGAAACCAAAAGCTGATCGGCCGCATCACCATCGATGAGATGGTAGACGTTATCCGCGAAGAGAGCGAAGCCGATATGTTGAACATGGCCGGTTTGCAGGAAGAGGAAGACCTGTTTGCGCCGATTTGGGATTCGGTGAAAAACCGCTGGGTGTGGCTGGCCGTGAATCTGTGCACGGCCTTTGTTGCCAGCCGCGTTATCGGCGCGTTTGAGGGCAGCATCGAAAAAATCGTGGCACTGGCCGCGCTGATGCCGATTGTGGCGGGTATAGGCGGCAACTCGGGCAACCAAACCATCACCATGATTGTGCGCGCAATGGCGGTGGGGCAGATTTCCGGCGTGCAGGCGCGGCGGCTGCTGAAAAAAGAAGTGGGCGTGGCGCTGGTAAACGGCCTGATTTGGGGCACGGTGATGGGCGTGGTTGCATGGCTGCTCTACAGCAGCGCAGGCATAGGCTTCGTGATGGTGGCCGCGATGACGCTCAATCTGCTGCTTGCTGCCACCGTGGGCGTGCTGATTCCGGTGGCGATGGAGAAAGCCGGCCGCGACCCCGCGCTGGGCAGTTCGGTGCTGATTACTGCGGTAACCGACTCGGGCGGTTTTCTGATTTTTCTGGGGCTGGCAACGATGTTTTTATTGTGATGCACGCATGGCGGGCAAAAGGCCGTCTGAAAGCCTATTTTCAGACGGCCTTTTCTATACCCTGCGGATACCGTTGGCAATGAAAAATCGTTTAAAATGGCCGCGCCTGCCGCTTTCAATTCATTGGATTCACTGTATGAACCCCGAACACCAAAAGCTGCTCAAAATCAACGATGCCGCCGCCAAGAGGCTCGCCAAGCTCAATCTTTGCACGCCGTGGGACATGGTGCTGCACCTGCCGCTGCGCTATGAAGACGAAACACACATCATGCCGATTGCCGATGCGCCGGTCGGCACGCCGTGCCAGGTGGAAGGGGAAGTGGTTCATCAAGAAATTCAGTTTAAACCGCGCAAACAGCTGGTTGCGCAGATACGCGATGGTTCGGGCGGCGTGCTGCATCTGCGCTTTATCCATTTTTACCCCGGCCATCAAAAGCAGCTCGCGGCAGGCAAACGCATCCGCGCGGTGGGTGAAATCAAACACGGGTTTTACGGCGATGAGATGATACACCCGAAAATACGCGATGCCGAAAGCAGCAGCCTGGCCGAAAGCCTCACGCCCGTGTATCCCACCGTTAACGGCCTCAACCAGCCCACGCTGCGCCGCATCGTTCAGGCGGCCTTAGACAGCATTCCCCTTCACGATACCCTGCCAAACGAATTATTAGGCCGTCTGAAACTGCCGCATTTGGCCGAAAGCCTGCGCCTGCTGCACGCGCCGCCGCCGAGTTTCACCGTTCGGCAGCTTTCAGACGGCACCCTGCCCGCCTGGCAGCGGTTGAAGTTTGACGAGTTGCTTGCGCAGCAGCTTTCGATGCGGCTGGCGCGGCAGAAACGCATCAGCGGGCAGGCCGGGCCTTTGCGCGGCACGGGCGAATGGTCGCACAAACTGCTCGCCGCGCTGCCGTTTGCGCTTACCGCCGCCCAGCAGCGCGTATTGGCCGAAATCCGCACCGATATGCAGCAGCCCCACCCCATGCACCGCCTGCTGCAAGGCGATGTGGGCAGCGGCAAAACCATCGTGGCCGCGCTGTCGGCACTCACCGCCGTTGAGGCAGGATGCCAGGTGGCGGTGATGGCGCCCACTGAAATTCTGGCCGAACAGCACTACGCCAAGTTCAAACAATGGTTCGAGCCGCTGGGTTTGAGCGTGGCATGGCTCTCCGGCAGCCAGCGCAAAAAGGCCAAAGAAGCCAATAAAGCCGCCATTTCAGACGGCCTCACCCAAATCGCAGTCGGCACACACGCCCTGTTTCAAGACGATGTTGAATTTCAAAATCTCGGTTTGGTGATTGTCGATGAGCAGCACCGTTTCGGCGTGGCGCAGCGTTTGGCCTTAAAAAACAAAGGGCAGGATGTGCACCAACTGATGATGTCGGCCACCCCCATTCCGCGCACGCTGGCCATGAGCTTTTTCGCCGACCTTGATGTTTCGGTGATTGACGAGCTGCCGCCCAACCGCACCCCGATTAAAACCCGCCTGGTGAACAGCGCGCGCCGCGCCGAAGTGGAAGGGCTGGTGTTGGGCGCATGCAAAAAAGGACAGCAGGCCTATTGGGTTTGCCCGCTGATTGAAGAAAGCGAAACCCTGCAACTGCAAACCGCCACCGAAACCCTGCAAACACTTCAGACGGCCTTGCCCGAACTGAACATCGGCCTGGTGCACGGGCGCATGAAACCTGCCGAAAAAGCCGCCGTGATGGCTGAATTTATCTCAGGCCGTCTGAATGTGTTGGTGGCCACCACCGTGATTGAAGTGGGCGTGGACGTGCCCAACGCCAGCCTGATGGTGATTGAGCACGCCGAGCGCATGGGCCTGGCGCAACTGCACCAACTGCGCGGCAGGGTGGGGCGCGGCGCCGCCGCCAGCTCCTGCGTGCTGCTGTTTGCCGAACCATTGAGCGACTTGGCCAAAGCGCGCCTGAAAGTGATTTACGAGCACACAGACGGCTTTGAAATCGCCCGCCAAGATTTAACCATACGCGGCCCCGGAGAATTTCTCGGCGCCCGCCAAAGCGGTGTGCCCATGCTGCGCTTTGCCAATCTTGAAGAAGATTTGCAGCTTTTAGAGCAAGCCCGCGAAACCGCTGCCCTGCTGATTGAAGAGCGGCCGGACATCGTTGAAGCACATTTAAACCGCTGGCTCTCGAGCAGGGAAGGGTATTTGGGGGTGTGAGCGGCGCCGGGGCAGCCCGGTGTGTTCAATCAAGCAGGGCAGGGGATTGGGGGTTGCGGGCAGGCGGCGGGGCGGATAAATTTTTCGCCGTGTTTTGAATGTTGAAAGGGTCTGAGCCGTCTGAAAAAGCCTGCCGATGCAAATCTTTCAGACGGCCTGAAGTTTTTTGATGCGGATAAGGTTTGCAGCGCGGCAGCACGGGCATGACAGAAAGGCCGCCGTACGGCACACGGTTACCCCGTGTGCCGGGTCGGCTGTTTAGTACCCAAACCCCGCTGAGGTTTTTGCAAAAATCTCTGAATGCCGTCTGAAAACGGATAACGTTATTTGCTTTGCCATTCCGCCGGCGGCGAAGGTGCGGCGGACTTGGGAAGCTTATGGCGGCGGATAAATTTTTTGTGATGTTTTTTTGAATATTGCGAAAGCCGCAGGCCGTCTGAACAATCTGCTCGATGCAGATTTTTCAGACGGCCTGAAGTATTGCAAAAGCCGGGTGGTTTACATTTTTTATACCAAACGGCCTGTGTTTTCAAACGGCCCGGGGCGGTTCGTGATTTTCGGCTTTTTAAGCATTACGCGGCTTTGCTGCGTTTTCGGGCATTTGTGGCCTTTCGAAACGCCAAAACGGGCCTTCGGGCAGAAAACGGAAAAGTGTAAACGATGCGGGGTTTTCTGCATCTGAGGCCGTCTGAAAGATTTGGGAAACGGCTTGATGCCGTTACGGCGGGTATTTTCCCAAAAAAGGCCGTCTGAAAATCTGTTCAGACGGCCTTATATTGCACCCAAGAAACGGGGTGCATGTTTACATGCTTTTCAGACGGCCTTTGCCGGCCGAGCGGTGGTTTTCGACTCAAGCCCCCGCTTATTGGGCGGCTTTTGCACCCACCACGCCTTCCCATGCGTTTCGGCCTTCGTGTGATGCGTGGCCGGTGAGCACGCTGCCGTTGCGGCCGTAGAGACCGCCGTTGAATGTGCCGTTGAATTCCCGCCTGCCGCCGTCCGAGCCGCTGAAAAACAGATGGCCGGCAACAGCGCCCCGTTCGTCAACCGCCACTCGGTTGCTGCTGTTGGCCGCACGCTCTCGGTGCAGCGTCCATAAGCCGCCGTTGCGGTCGTGAATGTTGAGAGACATGGTTTTTTCTTTGCCGTAATAGCGCGCGGAAACGTCTGCTTCCAGAATTTCGGCAGGGGCGGCGCGGTAGCGGTAAAGCATATTGCCCCGATAGCTGATTTCTTCCAAGCCTTCGGGGCGTTGGCGTTTGCTTTCATCGGCATCCAGCAGGCCGAAATAAAGCTGCTGCGAGCCGTCATACTCGCCGAAGTCGTTTTTCAGCGGCTTGTTCACCAGGGCATAGCCGTAATAGCCGATTAAGCCGCCCGCGCTGTCGCGCAGGGTTCTGGCTTCATGTTTGATGAATTGGTTTTCAGGGTTGAGCAGGGTCAATTCGATTTTTTTATCGCGGTCGTTCAATACCAGTTTCATTAAATCTTCGCCTTCAATGCCGTTTTGCGTGCGCAGTTGCAGGCGCTTGAATACTTCGGCATCGGTTTCGGGCATCTGCTCTTGCTGTGCGGGCGGTTGCGGGTTGGGCGGTTCGGGCGCAGCCACGGGCGGTTCGGGTTGTTTTGCCACGGGTGGTTCTTCGGGCTGCTTCGCTACGGGCGGTGCGGGTTGCGCTGTTTTGGGATTGGGCTGGGGCATGGCGGTCGGCTTGGAACCGCCGCTGCCGCAGGCAGACAATGCCAGCGCGGCCAGTAAGGCCGGTAGGTATTTCCGATGGAGTGTCGTTTTCATCGTAATGTCCTTTTGATTAAATCAATGCTTTGAAATAAAAGAAAAAAATAAAACCGGCATCATTCTTACGGTTTATGTTTAACATATTAATATTATACGCTTTCCGTATAAATATGTTGTATAAATTTCAGAATAATGCCGGTTGTGATTGTGGTTGTTGTATTTTTAGGGCTTGGCCTACATCACTTCCAAAGTTTCGATACCCAACAGTTGCAAACCCTGTTTCAACGTTTCGCCGGTTAATGCCGCCAGCTGCAGGCGGGTGTTGCGGGTTTGGCCCTCGGCTTTCAGAATCGGGCAGGCTTCGTAAAAACGGGAAAACAGTGCGGACACTTGATAGAGATAAGCAGCCAGATAATGCGGGTAGGATGTGTCGGCGGCATTTTGCAGCACGTCTTCAAATTTCAGCAGCTCCACCGCTAATTGTTTTTCGAGCGGTTGGTTTAAGGTTAAAGCGGCGGTTTTATCCCATTCTCCGGCTCTGCGGAACACGCTTTGTACGCGGGTGTAGGCATATTGCAGGTAGGGCGCGGTGTTGCCTTCGAAGTTGAGCATCAAATCCCAGTCAAACATATAATCGCTGGTGCGGTTTTTGCTCAAATCGGCGTATTTCACTGCGCCGATGCCGACAGTGCGGCCGATTTCCGCTGCTTCCTGCGCGCCCAGGCTGCTGTTTTTCTGCCGAACCAGGGCGGTGGCGCGTTCCACCGCTTCGCTGAGCAGTTCGGCCAGTTTTACCGTGTCGCCCGAGCGGGTTTTGAACGGTTTGCCGTCTTTGCCCATCATGGTGCCGAAGCCGATAAAGTCGGCCTGCACGTTTTCGGGCAGCCAGCCGGCTTTGCGGGCGGTAACAAAGAGCTGCTCGAAATGCAGTTTTTGGCGGGTATCGACCACATAGATCAGGCGGTCGGCTTTCAGACGGCCGACACGGTAGCGCACACAGGCCAAATCGGTGGTGGCATAGAGAAAGCCGCCGCCTTGTTTCTGCACGATAAAGGCGGCGGGATTGCCGTTTTGATTGTTGAATTCGTTGAGAAACACTACTTTGGCGCCGTTATCGTCCACCGCCAGGCCTTTTTCGCCCAATTCGTTGATGATATTGTGTAAATCACCGTTATAAATCGATTCGCCCGCCACATCTGCGGGGGTGAGCAGCAAGCCCAGTGTGTCGTACACATTTTGCGCGTGGCGCAGGGAAATCTCGACAAACTGCTTCCATAAAGCCAGCACGGCTTCATCGCCGCTTTGCAGCTTCACCACATATTCGCGGGCGGTGTCGGCAAAGGCAGCGTCTTCATCGAAGCGCACTTTGGCGTTGCGGTAAAATTGTTCCAAATCAGAAAGTTGGAATCCGCTGTTGTGTTGCTGCCGTTCGACCATATAGGCCACCAGCATGCCGAACTGGGTGCCCCAGTCGCCGACATGGTTTTGGCGGATAACGCTGTGCCCCAAAAAGCCGAGAATGCGGGCGATGCTGTCGCCGATGATGCTGGAGCGCAAATGGCCGACATGCATTTCTTTGGCGAGATTGGGTGATGAATAGTCGATGACCACGGTTTGCCTGTTTGCTGCTTCGGCCACGCCGCAACGCGTGCTGTTTAAGGCCGTCTGAAGGTTTTTGGCCAGAAAGTCGGCACTCAGGCGCAGATTGATAAAGCCGGGGCCGGCCACTTCGGCGCTGTCGATTATGGGGCTGCCTGCGAGCGCGGCGGCCACTTTCTGCGCCAATTCGCGCGGGTTCTGCCCGGCCTGCTTGGCCGCGCCCATCACGCCGTTGATTTGGAAATCGCCGAAATCGGTGTTTTTGGCGGGCTGCAAAATCACCGGGGCGCCGGCAATACCGGCAGCGGCAAAGGCTTGTTCGGCTTGCCGGGAAACGGTTTGGTGTAGGTTCATTTAAATTATGCCCAAATAGATTAAACCAGATAGATTAAATAGGTGAAGGCCGTCTGAAACGGCCTGCGGGTTTGGGCGTTATTTTAAAAGAAATCAGCGCGGGATTGTAGCTTTTCCCACAGGAGTGCGGCTTTTTTCGGGCGGGCGGCGGCACGGAAGGGCGGCAGTTTTGCGCAGGCGGTTGGCTCCGTTTGAAAATTTACGACTCTGCTATACCTTGCCGTTATCATCAAAAATATAATCGTAAGTTGGAGCCGTCTGAAAATCTCCGGCTCTGCAATACTCCCACACGGTCTGTACCCCCGGCCGGTAACGGCACTGCGGGAGACTTTTGTAAAAATATCTCAATAGGCCGTCTGAAAGGCCGGAATACGGTTATCAGTTTCGTAAGCCCATTGCGCTTCCGTGCAGGCGAAAATCTGGCTTGAATTTTTCAAATTGCTGAAATAAAATGTTTTTTTGCTTTTTTAGATATGAACTTCTACCGCCGGAATGGCGGGCGAAAAAACGTTTGGTGGTGTTTCTTTGGGTTTGGCACAGGCTTCAAGGCCGTCTGAAAGGGCGGCAGCAGGTTTTCTTTATTCTGATGCGGCGCTTGGGCTCGGAGAGAACGGTTTGGCAAGCTGCTGCAAGGCAGCAGAATAGGTTTGACTGACGGTGTTTCCGGCCGGCCGTTATATATCGGAAATGAGTGGGTTTGCGGTAGGAAAAGTGTCCCTTATCCGAAACTTGAATCGGCCACCGCCGCTTTTGGCATGATGCTTTTTTATCGGGTTTTGAAAAGCAAAAAATATCGGATAAAGGCTTGGGCGGGAGCGGGTGTTTTAAGATGTCGGCAACGGCTTATCAATGCTTCAGGCCGTCTGAAAGCGGGCAGACGGCTTTCAGACGGCCTGTGCAGATTTTCGGGGTGCCGCTGCACCGGGCGGGCGGTGGTTACGGTTTGCGCCGGTTTTGATCCCCGATATGATCGTCAAACCATTTCAAGCCTTTATCGGCTTCGCCGGCGCGTTTGGCCGATTCGCGGCTGATTTCGGCAGCAAATTGTTCTTCGCAGGGAATGCCGTCTTTATCGCCGTCCATTTTGACATTGGGGCAGTGGTTCAAAAAGAATTCGGCTTCTTCGTAAGACTTCATTTGCGAGCAGTGTTCCCTGCCGTCGCAGGTGAAGGCGGTTGTTACGGCGGCCTGTGCCGCCGCTTTCGGGCTGCGGCGTTTTTCGGTTGCCTCCACCGCTTCTTTCCAGGCTCGGCGTTCGGCCAGCATTTTTTCGGCAACTTCGTCTACCACAACGGCGTTGTTGGTTTGGCCGGCGCGGTAGGTCTGCCAATAATCCAAGCCGTAATAGCCGGCGGCACCGAGCAGGGGGATGCCGACCAACGCGGCGGCCATACCGGCGAGCCAGCGGTTCAGGTTTTTGGGGGAGTTTTCGTTTGGTTCGGCTGCTGCCGCAGCGGGTTGGCGGCGGTTGAGGTATTCGATGTTTTTGGCTTCTTCGGTGCCGCGCTGGTTGCTGACGATTTCAAACGATACGGTTTCGCCGTCTCTCGGCGGCGGATTTTCGGTTTCAAATTCGCCGATATGGGCGAAGATTTCCGCTTTGGTTTGTTCTTCTTTGATAAAGCCGAAGCCGAGTTCGTAGTCCCAGCGCATGATGGTGCCGTGGTAACGCATATTTTCCCTTTATTGATATTGTTTGGCAGGAGGCTCGAAGAGGGCGGTTTTGCAAGCCGCCCTGCATCGGTTTGAATTGAGCCCGCCGTTGTTATGCAATTGAGCTATTTTATAGGAAAGCGGTTTAAAACACATCATTTTTTTGGTTATTTTAAGGGGGGGTGAAACGTTTTTTCAGGCGGCCTTGACAAACCTATTGAAAAGGTTAATATAAAATTACTACATAAAACTACAAAACAGAATACGGTGATGGTTATGTCTGCAATCGAGATTGTTCCAATCAGCGAATCTGCGCTGGCCTGTGTGTTGACGCCGCCTGCGGAGTTGCCGAAACAGCAGCGGTTGTGGGCGTTTGCCGATGCGGTGCAGGCTCTGCCTGAAACAGAAGAGGCGGTAACGGGTATGAATAATTTAACGGTGTTTGTGCGCCCGGATACCGATTTGCAGGCGTTTTCAGACGGCCTTTGCGCATTGTGGGCGCAAACCGGCGCGGGCAGGGGCAAACAAGGCCGGCATGTGCGTATCCCCGTGGTTTACGGCGGCGAGTTCGGCGAAGATTTGGCCGAGGTGGCGGCTTTCCACCAAACTTCCCCCGAAGAGATTGTGCGCCGCCACACCGAGCCTGTTTATACGGTGTTTATGATGGGTTTCCAGCCGGGGTTTCCCTATTTGGGCGGGCTGCCGGAAACCCTGCACACGCCGCGCCGCGCCGTGCCGCGTATCAAAGTACCAGCCGGGTCGGTGGGCATAGGCGGCAGCCAAACGGGCGTGTATCCGTTTGCTTCGCCCGGCGGCTGGCAGGTTATCGGCCGCACCGATGCCCCGCTGTTCAGGCTGGATGCCGACCCGCCCACCCTGCTGGCAGCGGGTGATACGGTTGAGTTTGTGGCAGAAAGGATTTTGCTATGATGTATGTGGCTGAGGCTCAGGCAATGGCCCACATCCAGGATTTGGGGCGTTACGGTTTGCGCCGCTACGGCATCGGCCATGCGGGCGCAATCGATACGCTGTCGCTGCGCGCGGGCAATCTGCTGCTGGGCAATCCCGAAGGGGCGGCGGCGGTGGAAATTGCTTTGGGCGGCATGAGTGTTTCGTTTGACCGCGATACGCCTTTCTGCATCACCGGTGCGGTTTACGAGGCGCAGCTCGGGGGAGAGCCGGTTTATTCTTATTGGCGTTATACCGCGCACAAAGGGCAGACGCTGAAACTGATACGTGCCGTGCAGGGCATGTATGGCTATTTGTGTGTGCAGGGCGGTTTCAATGTGCCGCAGGTGCTCGGTTCGCGCAGCACCGATTTGAGGGCGGGTTTCGGCGGCTTTGAGGGGCGGTGTCTGCGCAAAGGAGATGAAGTGCCGCTGCTTCGGCGCAGCGGTGCGCAAGCCCGCTGTGTGGGGATTGCGCCGCCCACGCCTTCACACCGCATCCACGCGCTGCCTTCATCGGAATACGGCGCATTCACCTGCCGCTCGCATTCGGTGCTGTGGCAGAACGCGTGGACGCTGCAAAGCGGCAGCAACCGCATGGGCTACCGCTTCGAAGGCGAAACGCTCGAATTGGCAGAGCCGCTCGAAATGCTGTCGCACGCCGTACAGTTCGGCACGGTGCAGGTGCCGCCGGGCGGCAAGCCGATTATTCTGATGGCCGATGCGCAAACCACCGGCGGCTATCCGAAAATTGCCTGTGTGGCAGCGGCCGATTTGGGGCGGCTGGCACAAATCCGCTTTGGCAGCAAAATCTTCTTCAGAATGATTGCACCGCATGAAGCCGCGCAACTGCAACGCCGCAATCAGGCTTATTTAAACCAGATTAAAAGGATAGCCGAAAATGTATGTTGATTTGAACGCCGATTTGGCCGAAGGCTG
Source organism: Neisseria musculi (assembly GCF_014297595.2). NCBI lineage: Bacteria > Pseudomonadati > Pseudomonadota > Betaproteobacteria > Neisseriales > Neisseriaceae > Neisseria > Neisseria musculi. The sequence continues at coordinate 2,726,886 of NZ_CP060414.2, forward strand.
CGGCAATGACGGCGCATTGATGCAGCGGGTGTCATCGGCAAACATCGCCTGCGCCCTGCACGCGGGCAGTGCCGCAGACATGCAGCGCGCGCTTGCCTGGGCAAAGCAATACGGTGTGCGCGTGGGGGCGCATCCCGGCTACCCCGACCGCGAAAATTTCGGCCGCACCGCGATGACGCTGCCTGCCGCCGAGCTGCGCGCCTGCCTGCAATACCAGCTCGGGGCACTGCAGGCATTGTGTGATGCGGCAGGCGTTCAGACGGCCTATGTGAAGCCGCACGGCGCGCTATACAACCAGGCAGCTGCCGATGCCGCATTGGCGGAAACCGTGGCCGATACCGTGCGCCGTTTCAACCCCGGTTTGAAACTGATGGCGCTTTCCGGCAGCCTGCTGCTGGAGGCGGGCAGGGCGGCGGGTTTGGGTGTGATTTCGGAAGTATTCGCCGACCGCCGCTACCTGCCGGACGGCAGGCTGGTGCCGCGCAACTGCCCCGATGCCCAAATAGAAAGCGATGAAGAAGCCATTGCGCAGGTGTTGCAGATGGTGCGCGAAGGCAGCGTAACCACGGCAGACGGCAGCCGCGCAGCGGTGCAGGCCGACAGCATCTGCCTGCACGGCGACGGTGCGCACGCCCTTGAGTTTGCCGATAAAATCCGCGCGGCTTTGTGTGCGGAAGGCATTGCGGTCAAGGCCGTCTGAAAGGCTTGATTAACGGCTTTTTATGGCTTCGGAATGTAAACGGTTTTCAGGAGGAATATGGTAAGGCAGCAGGCAGTGCCGGCGCTTCCATATTGACGGTAAGCGGTTCGTCCGAATACTCAGTAAAATCCGGCTTATTAAGCAAACCATTTGTTTTAGAGGGAAAGTTTCTAGAAATCGGCGTATTGCGTATTTTTTTATATTTTATTCGCATTTTCCATAACTATCGCGCGTTCACTTGATTTTGTTCAGCTTAAAGAAAGCCCATAGGGTTATAAATGTCGGTTCAGACGGCTTATATGCTATAAATATTGCCATAGAAATATCATATAAACAGTAGGTTGGGATTCCAATACAATGACCTGTCGAAATATCAACATCAGGTGGTTGTGTTTTTATTCATACGATGAAAACAAGGTTGCAACAAACCGCAATACAATCAAGGAGAAATATCATGCCCTCAAATTCTAACCGCCGCAATGCGCTGATCGGCGCGGCTTTCTTAATGGCCACTTCGGCCATCGGCCCGGGTTTTCTCACCCAAACCGCCACATTCACGCAAAGCCTGCTGGCCAGCTTCGGCTTTGTGATTCTGGTTTCCATCCTGCTCGACATCGGCGCGCAGTTGAATATCTGGCGCATCATCGCCGTGTCGGAACAATATGCGCAGGATATTGCCAACCGCGTGTTTCCCGGTGCGGGTTATTTTCTCGCCTTGCTGATTGTGATGGGCGGGCTGGCATTCAATATCGGCAATATCGGCGGTGCGGGGCTGGGCATCAATATTCTCACCGGGCTTTCGCCCGAAACGGGCGCGATGGTCAGCGGCGGCATCGCCGTGGGCATTTTTCTGTTCCGCGAAGCGGGCAGGGCGATGGATAAGTTTGCGCAGATAATGGGCTTTATCATGATTGCGCTCACGCTCTATGTGGCCTGGCGCGCTTCGCCGCCGCTGGGCGAGGCCGCGCTGCGCACGTTTGTGCCCGAAAAACTCGATGCCGTGGCCATCGTTACGCTGGTGGGCGGCACGGTGGGCGGCTACATCACCTTTGCCGGTGCACACCGCCTGCTCGATGCCGGCGTGAAGGGCAGGGATGCGCTGCCCGAAGTAAACAAAAGCTCGGTGTCGGCCATTCTGATTGCCTCGGTGATGCGGGTGGTGCTGTTTTTGGCCGTGTTGGGCGTGGTGTCGCAAGGTGTGGCGCTCGACCCGCAAAACCCGGCGGCAACGCCTTTTCAGTATGCGGCCGGCCACGCCGGGCTGTTGATTTTCGGTGTGGTGATTTGGGCGGCTTCGATTACATCGGTAATCGGCGCGGCCTACACTTCGGTGTCGTTTATTGCCGGCTTGAGTCCGTCTATCGAGAAAAACAAAAACAGATGGATTATCGGCTTTATTTTGATTTCCACGCTGGTGTTGGCCACGGTGGGCCGCCCCGCACAGGTTTTGGTGTTGGTGGGCACGCTCAACGGCCTGATTCTGCCGATTTCGCTCGGCCTGATTCTGCTGGCCGCCTACCGCGCCGATATTGTCGGCACCTACCGCCACCCGAAATGGATGACCGCCGCCGGCATCGTGGTGGTGGTGCTGATGGCGGTGTTGAGCGCCATCACGCTGGTGCGGTATATCGGCGGCCTGGCCGGTTGAAACCGCCGCCCCGGGCAGGATTGCCGGCACCACAGGCCGTTTGAAACACAGGCCGTCTGAAAAAAGTTTCAGACGGCCTTTCGGCTGGGCAATGCCGATTCGCCGCTGCCTTGCCCGCAACCCCGATTGTTTGGTCAAACCATATTGCACCAAGCCCTCGCTGCTTTGCCGGCCGCATTGTGCCGGCTATATCAACAGCCCCGCCGCTTTGCCGCCATACGGCGTTTGGGTTGGTGGCAATGCGGCGGATTGCGCGCGGCTTGGAATGAAACACAGGCCGTCTGAAAAAAGTTTCAGACGGCCTTTCGGCTGGGCAATGCCGCCCTTTGCTTTACCCGGCCGCACTGCGCCAGGCTCCCGATGCTTTGGCTGCCGCATGGGGCGGGTGGTGCCGTAATGTTTGCCGCGTGGAGTAAATAATTTGTTTGAAATTGGTTCAACCGGGTCGAGCCGCAGGGGTTTGGTTGGCGGTGTGGAATGAAATTGAGGCCGTCTGAAAAAGTTTTCAGACGGCCTTTCGGCTGGTTAATGCCGCCTTGCCGCTGCCTTGCCCGCAATCTCAGTTGTTTTGCCAAACCATATTGCGCCGGCCGTCTCCCGTATCCTTGCCAAATTGTTGTGCCCGGCCGTTTTGCCCGCGCAGAGGGGGATTCTGCGGCACTTTTAAAAAAAGCCGTTTTGCCCCACAATACCGTTTCGGCCGCCCGGCGGGGCGGTAATGTTTTATAAAACAATAAGGCAAACATTATGTGCCAACTGCTCGGCATGAACTGCAACACCCCTACCGACATCGTGTTTTCATTCGAAGGCTTCCGCCGGCGCGGCGGGCTCACCGACCACCACGCCGACGGTTTCGGCATCGGCTTTTTCGAAGGCCGGGGCGTGCGCCTGTTTCATGACGACAAACCCAGCGCCGATTCGCCGGTGGCCGATTTGGTGAAGGCCTATCAAATCAAATCGGAAAACGTGGTTGCCCATATCCGCAAAGCCACGCAGGGGCAGACTTCGCTGGCCAACACCCACCCGTTTATGCGCGAAATGTGGGGCGGATACTGGCTGTTTGCCCACAACGGCCATCTGAAAAACTTTGCTCCCGAACAGGGCGGTTTTTACCGCGCGGTGGGCAGCACCGATTCGGAGCGCGCGTTCTGCCATATTTTAGAACAATTGCGCCGCCGCTTTTGCGAGCGGCCTGATGAACATGCCCTGTTTGACGCGGTGGCGGATTTAACCGCCGCCATCCGCACACACGGGCTGTTTAATTTTGTGATGTCTGACGGCGAATATCTGTTTGCCCACGCCAGCACGCTTTTGCACTATATCGTGCGCAAAGCCCCGTTTGGCGAGGCACACCTGATTGACGATGATGTGAAGGTTGATTTTGCCGCCGTTACCACTCCCAACGACAAAGTGGCCGTGATTGCCACCCTGCCGCTCACCGGCAACGAAATCTGGCAGCAGTTGGCCGTAAACGAGCTCGTGATGTTCCGCCGGGGCGATATTGTGCGCCGCCGCCTGCCTGAAAATCCCGTGTATATGCCGGTGGAAGAAGGCTTGGCTGTTGCCCGTGCGGCCGGCGTGAGCGTTTGAAGCACGCCCCGGTTTAAAATTTTGAAACCGTTTGCAAAGGCCGATACCTTTGCAAAAAAATCTTAATGCCGTCTGCAATGCTTCAGCCCCGCCATTGGTTTCGCAAGCCCGCTGTGCGGGAATGGCGATGGTTGGATATTTCAGACGGCCTGAATGAATTTTGAAAAGGCCTCTGGCCGTCTGAAAATCTGTTCAGACGGCCTTTTTGCCGGGCGGCACAGCCCGCAGGGGCAATATGGCGGATCTGCTTTTTTTGGCGGCGGCGGAGCCGGTTTTGTGCAGCCTGCTTTGCCCGCAGTTTGCCGCCTTGTGCCGGAAATGAAGCCGGTTTGCGGCAGCCGCCGGCAATACAGCCCCTGGCAAAGCGGCCGCAACCCGCATGATGCCTGCGCCCGGCGTATACCGATAATTAAAAAGCATATGCAATATTGATTTAGGGGCTGTCCTAGATAACTAGAACAAATCCTGCTTTACTAATTGTTTTAAAATAGAAATTTGAAATTTTATCTCACTGTTGTTAAAACGCCATTCACACTCTTTCAAATACAGTTCAAAATGCTCTTTGGGAATGCCGTTAAACTTGCGTAAATGGCGTTTTGCTTGGTTCCAAAAGTTCTCAATTCCGTTAATGTGATTTTGTCGCTCAGCAAAATGTGTGCTGTGATTGATCCGAAAATGTGAAAATTCGCTCACATCAAGAACGTCATAACTTTTGTAACAATCGGTATAAACAATGCTGTCAGGCTTCACTTGCTCGCGGATAATTGGCAATAAAGTCGCAGTTTGTGTATTGGGTACGGCAACGGTGTAAACCTTACCATTACGCTTCAAAAGCCCGAATACAGCCACTTTGCCAGCCGCACCGCGACCACGTTTGCCTTTGCGTTGTCCGCCAAAATAGCTTTCATCAACTTCTACTTCACCATCAAGCATTTCCAGATGCGGGCTGTTGTGATAGATAAGTAAGCGCAAACGGTGGAAGTAATAGGCAGCGGTATTTTTATTGACGCTAACTAATTGCGCCGCTGTGCGGGCGGTAACACCTGCAACAAATAGTTCAATCAGTTTGTTTTGCTTGTACTGACTTAAACGACTTTTTCTCATAGGGATTATTCTAACCTGAAGTTAAATTTCCCTAGTTATCTAGTACAGCCCCTTGATTTATGCATTACAAAATAGTAAGATAACATTATGGTTGAGCCAAAAGGCGGCTGCTTTGAGGCTTTCCTGTAAACTTTTTTAGGAGACTGGAATGATGAGCAAAAAATACATTAACCTGCCTGCCTTGGCTGTTTTCTCTGCTTTGGCTTTAGCCGCTTGCGGCGGCGGAGGCGGCGGCAGCCCCGACACCGGCAGCACGCCCACCCCGCCTTCCGCCGCCAACCCCGGTGCCGGCTCTCCGGGAGTCGGCCAAAACACCGTGGGCGGCGTGCAGTATATCTCGGGCGCCACCACCAACGATTTGAAAAAATTGGTTGTAAACGGCCAAACCATCGACCTCTTCCCGGCGTTCCCCAACAGCAGCATCACCATAGGCCCTGCCGGCATATTTAACTACAACGGCGAAATCACCGGCGGCTCCGCGCTCACCCGTTTCGGCAACCGTACAATTAACGGCCAAACCGTAGTGTTCGCCCAAGGCACCGAGCCCACCGCCAATATGCCGCAAAGCGGCACCGCCACCTATGACGGCAGAGCCGTGTACGGCATGAACGGCAAATACACCACCGCAACTTCCAAAGCCCTGGTGGATTTTGCCGCGAAAAAAATCGATGTTACCCTTTCAGGCATTGAAAAACACGAAGCCTTCACCGCCCCTGCATCACTGAAATTCGGCGGCAGCATCAGCGGCAATACTTTCAGCGGCACCCAAAACGGCGTGGAAACCAAAGGCGCTTTCTACGGCAATAACGCCGCCTATGTTACCGGCACGTTCCGTAACACTGCCGATAACGCTAACGGCGCATTCGGCGGCGCACGCTGAGTTTGCGGCGCAAAGCCTAATGCCTCAACCGAATCAGGCCGTCTGAAATTTTCAGACGGTTTTTTTAACAGATTCGCCAAAAGTTTTTTCAAGCATATTATTTTTAAGCATATTTTTCAGACAGACTCTATTTTTCCAACACACTCTCCGGGCGGCTTCCCCGCTTTTGCGCGGCGGCAGGCGGCAGTATTAACGGGTGAAGCCGTCTGAACGTTTCAGACGGCCTGATGGTTGCCCGGTTCTGCATCTGTTGGAATGCGGTAGAAATCAAATGGAAAGGGTTGGCCGTTTTGCGGTTGGGCGGAGCCGCTGGCAAACATATAGTGCGAATAGATATAGGCCAGCGTGAGCAGGGCGCAGCCGGCAACCCAGTTTAAGCCGAGACCGGAAATGCCGCTCTCCAACACGCCTGAAAACCAGCCGATCAGCCCCAGTTTGTTGAGAAAAGTGGCCATCATCACCAGCGCGGCAAACCAAACCACGGTGTCCCATGCGCTTTTTTCTTTCAGCACGTCGTCCCAAGTGAGCACGCCGGTGAGCAGCAGCAGGCTCAGGCCGATAAAGGTGGTGGTGGCGGCATCCATTTCGGCCGCCTTGCCGAAAATCATGGCAGGAATACCTGCCCACAATATCAGCAGCAGCCCGAAAATGCCGAGCATAATCCATTCGTGGCGGCTCATTGCCCCCATTTCCCTGAGCTTTTGTTTGGCCAGTTCGGTGGCGTTGGGGGTGTGTTTGATCTCGGGCGTGTAGAGCCAAAACAGTATCAGCGGCATCAGAATCATCGCCACCATCCCCGGCACCACCATAGCGGCAAACCAAGTGCCCCAAGTGAGCGAAATCTCCGAGCCGGTGGCCTCGGCAATCAGTTTCACCACCAGCGGGTTGGGCGCGGTGGCGGTGATAAACAGCATACACGAAATAATATTGGCATGATAATTCACCAGCGCCAAATATTTGCCGATGCGGCCTTCGGTGCCGTTTTCAGGCTCGGAATCGAAGCTGGAGGCAATCGCGCGCATCACCGGGTGCACAATCGCGCCGCCGCGTGCAGTGTTGCTGGGTGTAACCGGCGCCAGCAGCAGATCGGAAATCACCAGGCTGTAGGCCACCCCGAGGGTGCGTTTGCCCCAGATGGCGATAAACATATAGCCGAAGCGGGTGCCCAAGCCCGTTTTGAGCAGGCCGCGCGAAATCATAATCGCCACGCCTATCATCCAAATAAGCGGGTTGTTGAGACTGCTTAACGCATCTTTGGCGGCCTGTGCAGCGGGTTTGGCAACAGCTTTGCCGGTTTCGGGGTCCACTTCCGGCACGGTGATGCCGGTGAGCGCAACCAGCGTGATGGCAATCACCGCCACCGCCCCGATGGGCATGGCTTTGCCGATAATGGCGGCCACAATGCCCACAAACAGTGCCAGCAGGTGCCACGCCTGCACCGACACGCCGTCCGGCACGGGTACCAGCCACACGGCCAAAGCCAATGCCAGCGCAACCAGCGTGGGAATCGGTTTGAAGCCCATAATCAACATCTCCTTTCAAGGTATCGGAAAACATAACGGAAACTTTGTCTGCGCCGTGCGCAGGCCGGGCAGCAAACAGCAGGCGCATTTTCGGCTTTCGAGTTCGGTTTTCAGACGGCCGCGTTTTCAGGCCGTCTGAAACACGTTTTTCAGGTTTCAGATGCAGCGGTTTCGGCCGTCTGAAAGTATTTTGAAAACAAACGGCCGCTTGACGTTTTAATTTTTACCCGCTCGCTGCGTCCGTTGCAGTTTGACCGTATCTGCCATATTTCTGCGCAACCGTAAAAATTTGCCGCCCGCCCCGCCGGCCAAACGGCGGCTGCCCCGTTCGGCTCGGCTTTCAGACGGCCTGCGTTGTGGTTTCGGGCAAGCGGTTTGCAGCCGTCTGAAACGTGTCCGTCCCTTTGGTTTTGGGTGCTTTGGATGTTGCGGCGCAGCGGCTCTTGGCCGTCTGAAAAGCCTGTCGTTGCTTGCCCGCACAGCCTTTATTGTGTTTCTGCTGCCAGGCCGTATTCTTGCGGAAAGGTGCGCATCGAGCTTTGTGTTACCGTTACCGCGCCGTCTATCAGAGCGCAGCGGCCGCTGCCGGGCAGCAGACGGCACAGGCTTTGCAGGGCGCGAAGGTCGTCTTCGGTGCTTACGCCGCTGTCGATGCGGTTGAGCAGGCGGGCAATCTGGAAGGTGCCGCCTTTACACGGCGGGCATTGACCGCACGAATTGGTGGCGAAAAATTCCACATATTCGGCCACTTTGCGCACCACGCTGGTGCCTTCGGAAATCACAATCATCGCGCCCGTGCCCAAGCTGGAGAGGCGCGCGCGTACCGATGCGAAATCGAGCGGCACATCCAAATCGGCAGCGGTCAGCAGGGTGTTGGAGGGGCCGCCGGTAAACACGGCCTTGAAGGCGCGGCCTTCGAGCATTCCGCCGCCGTGTATGAAAACCAGCTCGTGCAGGGTGGTGCCCATCGGCAGTTCGTAAAGGCCGGGGTTGAGCACGTCGCCCGAGAGTGAATAGAGTTTGGTGCCGGAGGCTTCACCGATGCCCAGGCTGCGGTACCACTCTGCGCCGTTGCGCAGAATATGCGGCACATTGGCGAAGGTTTCGGTGTTGTTGATCAGCGTGGGCCGGCCGTTTACCCCGCTCTCGGCGGGATAGGGCGGTTTGCGGCGCGGAAACGGAAAGCCGCCGTCAAGCCAGGAAACCACGGCGGTTTCTTCGCCGCCGATGTAGCGCCCCGAGGTTTCGACCAGTTTCAAATGCACGGGTTTGCCGAGAAAGGCTTCCAGCCTGCCCATCAGGCCGCTGCCCTGCCATTCTTTGATTGCGGCGGCAACGGCGGCAACGGATTCGGTTTGGTGCGGGTTGATATACAGCACCACATGGTTGGCGCCTACAGCGGCTGCGGCAACCAGCATGCCTTCAATCACTTGGTGGGGGGTGTGCGAGAGCAGGTAGCGGTCTTTGAAGGTGCCCGGTTCGTCTTCGTTGCCGTTGCACACAATGTATTTGTCGCCGCCGTTGCCTGCGGCGGCTGCGGCTTCCCATTTGCGCCAGGAAGGAAAACCGGCGCCGCCCATGCCGGCAAGATTGGCATCGCGCAAGGTGTCGATAATGCGGCCTGTGTCTGCCAGAGCCGCCAGCAGCCCTTCGCCGCCTCCCGCTTGAATCCACGCCTGCAAGTCGGCACCCACCGAACGCGAAGGGTGCATCAATAAGGTGTTGGCTGCGTTCATTTTCCGCTCTCCTGAAGTCGAACCGCTTTTTGAAAGGCCGTCTGAAACGGTGTTGGCTTCACTCATTTTCTGTCTCCTGAAGCCCCGCGTGTTTGCGCAAATCGAATGTGCCGTAATCGGGATACAGCACCGGTGCTTTTACCCGGCTGCGGATGCCGGCGCGCGTCAGTTCGCGCTGAAGGTTGTAGATGTGGGCGAAGCCGCCGCGCTTTTTCTGGAACGGGTGTGCCGAATGCACCATGCCGGCAGCGGCGGCGGCACCGGCGCGCCTGCCGAAGCTGATGATGTCGAGCAGGGCGTTGCCCATCAGGCGGTTGCGGCCGTGTATGCCGCCGGTTACTTCGCCTGCACCATAAAGGCCGGGAACGGAAGTGGCACCGTTGCCGTCAATCTCCATGCCGCCGTTTTGATAGTGCAGGGTCGGGTGTATCAGCAACGGCTCCTGCGCGGGGTCGATGCCGCATTTGCGGGCAACGTGTGCGAGCGACACCAGCCGTTTGAGCACTTCGGGGTCTTTGGCAATCAGGCGCGGCGTATCCAAAAACACGCCTGCCTGTTTGCCGCGCACCACGCCGCGCCCTTCGGCCACTTCGCGCAAAATGGCGGCAGCCACCACGTCGCGCGGTTGCAGTTCATCGACAAAACGCTCGCCCAGGCCGTTTACCAGATGGGTGCCGGCGGAGCGCACGGCTTCTGAAACCAACACGCCTTCGAGATGGGCGGGATAGGCCACGCCGGTGGGGTGGTATTGGAAAGAATCCAAATCGCGCAGCTTCACCCCCATGCGGTAGGCCATCACCAACCGTCTGCGGTGGCGCCGTAGTGGTTGGAGGTGGCAAACCCCTGCAAATGCAGACGGCCGCTGCCGCCGGTGGCCAGAATCACGGCTTTGGCGTGTGCGACCAGCAGTTTGCGGCGTTCCAAATCATATAAAACTGCACCGGTGCAACAGCCGTGCTCGTCTGAAAGCAGCTCGATGGCGGGGCAGCGGTTGAGCTGGGTGATGCCGCGCTCGAGCTAAACCGCTTCGCGCAGCACGCGCATCAGCTCGAGGCCGGTGAAATCGCGGTAGCACAAGATGCGCGGCACGGCGGTGCCGCCTGCGCGCTTGCGTTGCAGGCGTTTGCTGTTGCCCCGGTCTTTCACCATATCGAAATTCATGCCGATGCCGATCAGCCAGCGGATAACCGAGGGGCCGTCTGAAACCATTTGTGCAATCAGTTGTTTGTTGCCGGCGTGGTGGCCGCCTTTGAGGGTGTCTTCATAATGCTGTTGCAGGCTGTCTTCTTCGCCCACGGCCGCCTGAATGCCGCCTTCGGCCATCACGGTGTTGCTGTCGCCCAGCCGCAGCTTGTTGGCAATCGCCACCGATGCGCCTGCTTCGGCCGCTGCCAGTGCCGCCGCCGCACCGGCACCGCCGCCGCCGATAACCAGCACATCGGTGTCGAGATGTTCGGCACCGGCCAGGTCGAAATCGTTAATCAGCGGTCGGCTCAGCAGCAGCTCCGCTACGTGCGGGTGGCAGCTGCTGCCTGCGTTGGCGCCCACCGGCAGCACCGTGCGCGCATCGGGGCGGTAATCGGGGTGGTAGCCGTTGAGCAGCGTGTCTTTCGGCGGCAAACCGCTGCGCATTTCCAGTTTGGAATGGCGCAATGTTTGCAAGGCTTGTTCGTAGGCAATGCCGTTTATGTTGGCGTTCATGGCCGCGCCTCCTCTGCGTGGATATCTACGCTCATGGCACCGCTGTTGATTTGCTGCAGACGGCGCATCAGGTCAATGGGGCGCAGCGTGCGCGCGGCTTTCATACGGCGTGCAAACAGCCCCACATGGTTGGGGCGGATGTTTTCGGGGCAGGCCAGTGTGCAGAGATTGCACATCACGCATTCGTCAAAAGTGATGGTGGCGGCTGAAAAATCGTCCGCCACCACCTGCGCTACTCCCTCTTCCACGCTCAAGCCCTTGGGGCAGGCGCGGTTGCAGCCGCCGCAATGGCGGCAGTGGGCGGCTTCGGGGAAAAAGCGCGCGGTGTCGTCCAGCCTGCTCCAGCCGTCGCCCACATCTTCCATATCGTAATAATGCACATGCTCGGGCATGAAGTAATCCATAAAACTCACCTGCATACCCTGTTCTACTTTGGTTTCGCAGCCCAATGCCGTGGTAACTTCGCGCTCGCCTTCCCGGCGTACCATGCAGCGGCACGACCCGCACACACCCTGCCCCATGCAGCCCACATTGGCCGTGAGCACATGCCCGGAGCGGGCATAGGCCTGAATAATCGAGTGTTCGGGGGAGGCTTGTATTTCGCGCCCATCGATAATCAGGCTCAAAGATTCTTCACTCATTGTTTGTGTTCCTGTAATAATTTTTCATTATAGAGATGTGCCGCACCCAGGCGGCAGGCTGCCTGTCGGCAGAAGCTGGATATCCAATGGGCTTTATCGTTCCCGATTCGGTTTTTTTGTAATTTTATTCTAAGTAAAACCGCCTCACCCATCTTTGGATTTGTTGTTTGACTACAATCAACCCTACCCTGGGTAACAATGTCTTTTATTTAATTAAATTTTTGTTTTACAACAAATAATATAATTTAATTTGCTGTTATGATGCGCCATGCTTTTTCAGACGGCCGCATCTTTAACTGTGTTGTTTCGGATTGTTGGCGCGGTTTTGTGTAGTTTTGCAACCTTCATCCGCTCCTGATGGGCAAGTGTCGGCCGGCACCAATCTGCCTTGCCGGGCGGTATGCTTTTCCTGCCGGGCCGGCAGCAGGAAAACAGCCGTCTGAAAAATGTGTGGTGCCTTTGTGGTAAAATGAAAAAAGTTTCAACAAAACAAATCTTAAGGAACACAACCATGACGATTGTCAAACAGGAAGACTTTATCCAAAGCATTGCCGATGCTTTCCAGTTCATCAGCTACTACCACCCGGTCGATTACATTCGGGCTTTATATAAAGCGTGGCAGAAAGAAGAAAACCCGGCCGCCAAAGATGCGATGACGCAGATTCTGGTCAACAGCCGCATGTGTGCCGAAGGCCGCCGCCCCATCTGCCAGGATACCGGCATTGCCACCGTGTTTTTAAAAGTGGGCATGAACGTGCAGTGGGATGCTGATTTGAGCATTCAGGAAATGGTTGACGAGGGCGTGCGCCGCGCCTACACCCACCCCGACAACACCCTGCGCGCCTCGGTTTTGGCCGACCCTGCCGGCAAACGCACCAACACCAAAGACAACACCCCCGCCGTGGTGCATATGGAAATCGTGAAAGGCGGTAAAGTCGAAGTCATCTGCGCGGCCAAAGGCGGCGGCTCCGAAAACAAAACCAAAACGGCCATGCTCAACCCTTCCGACAGCATTGTCGATTGGGTGGTTAAAACCATTCCGCAAATGGGCGCCGGCTGGTGTCCGCCCGGCATTTTGGGTATCGGCATCGGCGGCACGCCCGAAAAAGCCGCCCTGATGGCCAAAGAAAGCCTGATGGGGCATATCGATATCCAAGAGTTGCAGGAAAAAGCCCAATCCGGCGCCGAACTTTCCACTACCGAAGCCCTGCGTTTGGAGCTTTATGAAAAAGTGAACGCGCTGGGGGTGGGCGCGCAGGGTTTGGGCGGGCTCACCACCGTGTTGGACGTGAAAATTCTCGACTACCCCACCCACGCCGCTTCCAAGCCCGTGGCCATGATTCCCAACTGCGCCGCTACCCGCCACATCGAATTCGAGCTTGACGGCACCGGCCCCGCGAAGCTCGACCCACCCAGCCTCGAAGACTGGCCAGATATCACCTACAGCCCCGACAACGGCAAACGCGTAGATGTAAACCAGCTCACCAAAGAAGAAGTGGCCACCTGGAAAATGGGCGATGTATTGCTCTTAAACGGCAAAATCTACACCGGCCGCGATGCCGCCCACAAACGCATGACCGATATGCTCGACCAAGGCAGGCAACTGCCGGTGGATTTCACCAACAAGCTGATTTACTATGTGGGCCCCGTTGATCCCGTGCGCGATGAAGTAGTCGGCCCTGCCGGCCCCACCACCGCCACCCGCATGGACAAATTCACCCGCCAGATGCTCGAACAAACCGGCCTGTTGGGCATGATCGGCAAATCGGAGCGCGGTGCCGAAGCCTGTCAAGCCATTGCCGACAACCAAGCCGTTTACCTGATGGCCGTGGGCGGTTCCGCCTATTTGGTGGCCAAAGCCATCAAAGCGGCCAAAGTGGTGGCCTTCCCCGAATTGGGTATGGAAGCGATTTACGAATTTGAAGTCAAAGATATGCCGGTTACCGTGGCTGTAGATTCAAGGGGCAAATCGGTGCATGCCGTTGCACCGAAACAATGGCAGGAAAAAATCGGCATCATTCCGGTAGAAGCCTAATCTTTTAGGAGCGCGCAACAGCCAGGCCGTCTGAAACTTTCAGACGGCCTGAACCGTTGATGCTGCTTGCCGTACCGTAAAAACGGGGAAACCCTTTGAAGCGCACGGTTGAAAAATTTCCGGCAAGGCGGTTGAAACAGGCCGTCTGAGAGTTTCAGACGGCTCAATATCTTCAGGCAGGTGCAGCGTTGCGGGTAATGTTATTCCCCTCCGGGGGCATCGGCAGCTTGAGAAACCGGTATCGGTCGGGTTGGGACAATCCTGCCCGGGAAACGGCTTGCAGAAATGCAGGGATTCGCGGATAGGCCTTCAGACGGCCTGCCCGCCTTGCCCATTTTCCGCCCCGTCCTTACAAAATGCCGATACCGCCTGAATTTTGGCAAACCGTTTCATCTTTGCGCCACAACAAATACAAACCGGCCGTCTGAAACGCTTCAGACGGCCGGGATGAACCCGCCTTTATTTCTGTTGCGGTGTTGTTGCGCTTGGGTTTGAAGAAAACGGTTGCGGCAACAGAGCCGGGCTGCATGTTGTCTGCAATGCCCGCCGCTTGTCGGATAGCGGCCATAAAGTAAATCCGCTATATTGCAGCCCACCCGTTTTAAAGCATCAAAGCGGTTATCCTGCCCGGCTGCATTATTTGCGTTATCTGAAGCCCGCTGCCGGCCTGCTTTTTTCTTTAATTACCATTAATGTGTTGGATGGTTGATTCTTAATCAAGCGCAAAGGCTGTCTGAAAACGGCAGGTTCTGTTTCAGACGGCCTTTGCCCGGCCATCGCCGACCATCAGCGCGGTGCCACCATGTCTTCCGGCTTCACCAGCCCGTCAAACTCTTCTGCGCTCAACAGCTCCAGCGCAATGGCGGTTTCCCGCAGCGATTTATCGTTGTGATAAGCGGTTTTGGCTACTTTGGCCGCATTTTCGTAGCCAATCTTGCGGTTTAACGCCGTTACCAGCATCAGCGAATGGTGCAGGAAATAATCGATTTTCTCCGGCACAGGTTCGATGCCCACGGCGCAATGTTCGTTGAAGCTGTTGCAGGCATCGCCTAAAAGGCGTATCGATTGCAGAAGATTGTAGGCAATCACGGGCATATACACGTTCAGCTCGAAATTGCCCGATGCGCCCGCCATGCCGATGGTTACATCATTGCCGAACACCTGGCAGCACACCATCGTCATCGCTTCGCACTGGGTTGGATTGACTTTGCCGGGCATGATCGAGGAGCCGGGCTCGTTTTCGGGGATTTTGATTTCGCCCAAGCCGCAGCGCGGGCCGGATGCCAGCCAGCGGATATCGTTGGCAATTTTGTTCAAACTTGCCGCCAGCGTTTTCAGCGCGCCCGAGGCATACACGCAGGCATCGCGGCCGGCCAACGCTTCGAATTTGTTGGGCGCGGTGATAAACGGCAGCCCGGAGAGTGCGGCCAGTTCGGCGGCGGCGGTTACCGCATAATCGGGGTGGCTGTTCAAACCTGTGCCGACAGCGGTGCCGCCCAAAGGCAGCTCGTATAAGCCTTGCAGGGCATCGTTCAGACGGCCCAGGCCGTGATCAAGCTGCGACACATAGCCTGAGAATTCCTGCCCCAGGGTGAGAGGCGTGGCATCTTGCAGGTGGGTGCGGCCGATTTTTACAATCGGCTGAAATGCTTCGGCTTTGGCCGCAAGCGTGTCGCGCAGGGCGGTTACGGCAGGAATCAGCAGACGGTTGATTTCGATGGCGGCGGCAACGTGAATGGCGGTGGGGAAAGAGTCGTTGGTTGATTGCGCGTGGTTCACATGATCGTTGGGATGCACGGGGCGGTAGGCCGCCAAACCCGTTCCCGCCAATTCGTTGGCGCGGTTGGCCAGCACTTCGTTCATATTCATATTCGACTGTGTACCCGAGCCGGTTTGCCACACCACCAGCGGAAACTGGCCGTCCAACCTGCCTGCCAGCACATCATCGGCGGCGCGGGTAATCAAATCAGCCTGTTCGGGTTGGATGCGGCCGAGCGCGGCATTGGCGGCGGCAGCGGCTTTTTTAACCAATGCTATAGCGTGAATCAAAGGCTGCGGCAGGGTTTCGCCGCCGATTTTGAAATTGTTGCGGCTGCGCTGGGTTTGCGCGCCCCAATAAGCATCGGCGGGCACTTCTACATTGCCCATCGTGTCGTGCTCGGTGCGGGTGGCCATCTTGTTTCTCCTGTTGTCGGTCAAACTCATGAGATGGTTCATTATGGCACAATTTAAAATAAATGATAATTAAAATCAACTTTTGGCATTATCCTGCTGCAAACTTGCACCGCCCGGGCAAAAACCATCTGCAAGCAGATTGGCACGGTTGCAATCCAAAGGCCGTATTGGCAGGGGCGGTTTGCAAAACAGAAGCCGCTTGAAAAGCCGAAGGCCGTCTGAAAATATTTTCAGACGGCCTTCGAGGTTTACTGCAAACACATTCGCAAACACATTATTGACGGATAAACAGCCGCTTGCTCGGCAGCTCGTTGAGCACGTCTTCGGTGGAATAGCCGCCGATGCGCGGTTTGACCAGCCGCGAATTCACATAGCCGTAAACGGGAATCACCGCGCTGTCTTTATCGATTTGCGCCTCGGCCTGCGTGTAAAGGGCGGCGCGTTCTTTAACGCCCACGCCCGGCTGCAGGGTTTTTGCCAGCAGGGCATCGTAGGCGGCGTTTTTATAGAAAGCGCGGTTGCTGCTGTTGGCCGACTGCAGGGTGTTTAAAAACGTGGAGGGTTCGTTGTAGTCGCCGCACCACGATGCGCGGGCGATTTGGTAGTTGCCGCTGCGGCGGTTGTCGAGATAGGTTTTCCACTCTTGGTTTTCAAGGTTCACTTTCACGAAACCCAGTGCCTGCTGCCACATCGAAGCGGCGGCCACGGCGATTTTTTTATGCTGCTCCGAAGTGTTGTAGAGAAAATTGAAGGTGAGCGGATTGCTTTCGCTATATCCTGCCTCGGCCAGCAGTTTTTTCGCTTCTGCCGCGCGGGAAGCCTGATCGAGCCTGCTCCATTCCGGCGTGTAGGGCACAAAGCCCGCAGTGCCTGTTCGGGTCAGGTTGTAGGCCGGTTCTTCGCCGCGCCCCAGTACTTTGGCAGCGATGGTTTCACGGTCTAAAGCCAGCGACAGTGCCTTGCGCACGCGCACATCGTCAAACGGGGTTTTTTGGTGGTTGATTTCCAGATAATAGGTGCAGAGATAGGGGCTGCGCTTTAATTCTTGCGGATATTTTTCTTGCAGCTTGGTATACATTTCAGGCGGCAGCGCATCGGTGATGTCGATTTCGCCCGCTTCGTAACGGGCCACATCATCGGTTTGCGAGCCCACGGGCAGAAACACCACGTTATCGATTTTCACGTTGGCGGCATCGCGGTATTGCGGGTTTTTTGCCAACTCGATGCGCTCGTTTACTACCCATTTTTTCATCACATAGGGGCCGTTGCCGACAAAATTTTCAGGCTGCGTCCATTTCGCGCCGTGTTTTTCCACAGTGGTACGGTGCACGGGCTTGGTGGCGGCGTGATACAGCATTTGCGGGAAATAAGGCACCGCTGCCGTGAGGGTAACTTGCAGCGTTTGCGGATCAACGGCTTTCACGCCGAGCGTTTCGGGCGGCTTTTTGCCCGTTAAGATTTCATCGATGTTTTCGATTTTGGCCGTCTGAAGATAAGTGGCGTATTGCGAAGCGGTTTTCGGATCGGCCAAACGCCGCCAGCTGTAAACGAAATCTTCGGCGGTGAACGGCTCGCCGTTGCTCCATTTCAGGCCTTCGCGCAGTTTGAACGTCCACACTTTGTTATCGGCACTTTGCCACGATTCGGCGGCGGCGGGAACCACCGCGCCTTTTTCATCGGTTTCTACCAAGCCTTCCAGCAGGTCGCGCACCACATTGATTTCAGGCACGCCGGTAATCTGGTGCGGGTCGAGCGACTGCGGCTCGGTAACATTGTTGCGGGTAACGGTGTCGGCAGCCGGGGTTGCGGCAGCACCGGCGGTTTGTTCCTGCCCGCCGCAGGCGGCAAGCAACAGAGCGGCCACGGCCGGCACAAAAAAACGGAAAGGGGAGGGCGGCATAAAATTTCCTCTGCAAAAATATCGGAACACAACGGGCAGATTGTAAAACAAAACCCAGGCCGTCTGAAACATTCAGACGGCCTGGGTTTTGTTTCGCTTGCAAACTGAAATATCGGCAGCATGCAAAAGCGGCCGCAAAAGTTTACCGGCTTTGCCAACCTGCCGCGCAGGGTTTCGGCGGGTTGCGGAGCGCATGGTGCGGCGCGGTCATCTTCAGACGGCTTGGGGTCGGATAACGGCTGCCGCGTTACCGGCGCGGGGCAGGCCGGCGGATTACCCCCGCCGCCAGGTGGTGCCGTCGGCGCCGTCTTCCAAGATAATGTTTTCGGCGTTGAGCAGGTCGCGGATGCGGTCGGATTCGGCCCAGTTTTTTGCCGCGCGCGCCTGTTTGCGCTGTTCGATCAGAGATTCGATGTCGGCATTGGAAAGGCCGTCTGAAACGCTGCCGCCCTGCAAAAATGCCTGAGGATCGCGCTGTAGCAGGCCGATGGTGCCCGCCAGTGCTTTCAAGTATCCGGCCAGTTCGGCGCTGTTGGTTTTGTTGGCCTCGCCTGCCAGCTCGAACAGCACGGCAACGGCTTCTGCGGTGCCGAAATCATCGTTCATCGCGGTGTGGAAACGGCGGGTGTAGGCGTTGCTGTTTTCATGCGCGACCACTTCGGCGGGCGGGGTGTTTTTCAGGGCGGTGTAAAGGCGGGTGAGCGCGCCTTTGGCATCGTTGAGATGGGCATCGGAATAATTCAGCGGGCTGCGGTAGTGGGCGCGCAGGATAAAAAAGCGCACCACTTCGGGATCGTATTGCTTGAGCACGTTGCGGATGGTGAAGAAGTTGCCCAGTGATTTCGACATTTTTTCGCCGTCCACGCGGATAAAGCCGTTGTGCAGCCAGTATTTCACATGGCTGGCTGTGGTTTTGCCGTGCGCTTCGTGATGCAGGCAGACACCGTGTGCGCCCACGCTTTGGGCGATTTCGTTTTCGTGGTGGGGAAACTGCAAATCGGCACCGCCGCCGTGGATATCGAAGGTGTTGCCGAACCATTTTCCGCCCATCGCCGAGCATTCGATGTGCCAGCCGGGGCGGCCTTTGCCCCACGGGCTGTTCCAAAAATCGGCTTCGTTGGGCTTGGCGGCTTTCCACAGCACGAAATCGAGCGGATCGCGCTTGAAGCCGTCTACTTCCACCCGCTCGCCCGCGCGCAGGTCGCCCAGCGATTTGCCCGATAGTTGGCCGTAGGCGGCAAATTCGCGCACGGCGTAGTAAACATCGCCGTTTTCGGCAGGATACGCCTTGCCGTTGGCAATCAGCCGCTCGATCATGGCAATCATCGGGGCGATGTGTTCGGTGGCTTTCGGCTCGGCATCGGGGCGCAACACGCCCAGCGCATCGGCATCTTCGTTCATCGCTTGGATAAAGCGTGCGGTCAGCGCGCCGATGGTTTCGCCGTTTTCGGCGGCGCGGGCGATGATTTTGTCGTCAATGTCGGTGATGTTGCGCACATAAGTGAGCGGGTAGCCGCACGCGCGCAACCAGCGCGCCACCATGTCGAACACCACCATCACGCGGGCGTGGCCGAGGTGGCAGTAGTCGTAAACCGTCATGCCGCAAACATACATACGCACGTTTTCGGGGTTGAGCGGCACAAACGGTTCTTTTTGGCGGGTTAGGGTATTGTAAACGGTCAGCATGGTTTTTTTTCTTGAGTCGGTGGAAAGGTGCCGTAACGCGGGCGGCAGTTTTACGGCGCTTCGGGCTGCCCGGCAGGGTGGCCGCAGCCGGCGCAATAGCGGTTGAAAGCGCTTTTACGGATTTTGCAGTGGTTGCAATAATCAAACAGATTGATGCCGCAATGGGGGCAGTAATCCATATCGGGCTGCTGGTAGTTGAGCTGGCGTTCGCAGCCGGGGCAGATGCTTTTGCTGATGCGCAGTTGGGCGGCATCATAACTCATTTGCTGCTGACGCTGGTTGCCGGGTAGGGCTTCTTCGGCTTTTTTGCGCTCGAGATAACGGTTCATGGCTGTGATGGCGTAGCGGCCGGCCAATACGGTGATGACGATGCCGACAAGGTAGCGCACATATCCGCCGTAGCTGGGCAGATAGGGCACCAGCTCGACAAAAAACGCAAACAGGGCAAAATAGATAAACCCCCACACAAACGGCCACCAGCGGGATTGACGCTGTTTGGCAAACAGGTAGCCGGCGATGGTGAGCAGGGGCAGTGTTAAGGCAAGGCGGTAAAGAAAGGTTTTTAATTCGATGCGGCGGTCATCGGCGGTTTTGCGCTCTTGCGCCTCTTGTTCCAAAAGATCGATTTGCTCTTGGATGCGGCTGTGCCGCTGGTTGCTGTCGAGCTGCTGCTGGCTGAGCGCATCGATTTTCTGCTGCAGCTGCTGTTCTTTGTTTTTCAACCCGTCTAGGGCGAGGGTTTGGCGGATAACTTCGGGGTTTTGCGAAGACTGCTCGGTAACGGCGCGGGCGGCCAGCCAGTTGTCGAACCTTTCCTGCTCTTTTTGGGTTTGCGCCTGCTGTTTGTCGAGTGCGAGACGCGCCTGCTCCATCGCTTCGCCGAGCGCATTCTGCTGTTTCACGATGGCTTGGCGTTCTTTTTCCAGCGGGTCGAAGCGGCCGTGGTCGATATAATCGTGCAGTACTTTATATTGGCCCACGGTAGGCAGCTCGCCGATGATTTTCCCGCCCAGGCCGATCAAAAAGAGGGCGAAAACAATGGCTACCAGCCATAATGCGCGGCGGAACCAGCGCTCGGGCATACGGCTGCTGTGTGAAGGGCGTGCCTGCCATTTCATTTTCATTTTTATGTTTCCTGTGAGAAAAACGGTTTTCAGACGGCCTTTTTAAGTGCCTTGCCGTCATTGGCATGTGTATTTTAACGTTGGGTTTGGGTTTCAGGCTTTATTTTGTCAGTTTCCAGCCGCCCTTTCCGCGCAGCAGGCGGATCTTGCCGTTGCGCGAGGCATAGCCGCCTTTCACGTTTTCCAAAACGGTGTGTTCCGGCACGCCGGAGGCGGACACTTCGGCGCGGGATTTGTCATCCGACAATAACACATATACCGCCAGCGTGCCGTTATCGGGGTCGGCGAATTGGATATCGGGGTTGTCGAACGGTTGGATGCACTGCTGTTTCAACACTGACCAGCTTTGCCCGGCCGAAGTGATGCAGCTGTGCGCATCGCGGCCTCCTCCGATTGCGGGGGCGGTTTCAAACGGTGGGGCAGTGCAGGCCGCCAGCGCGGCGGCAAGCAGGGCGGGCGGTTTTTTTTGCATGTGCAGGTTCCTTGTCTAAACGATGTTCCCGGTCAAGGCCGTCTGAAAAGAAAGTTTCAGACGGCTTCTATTCGGCTTTGAACACCGCCGTATCGGTTTTCGGCTGTTCTGCCGCTATATCCGCCGCAATCTGCCGCGCTGCCTGCGCCTCGGCGGCCAGGCGTTTTTTCTCGGTGAGGTAGGTGTTGGTCTGATACACCAGATCCTGCGTGCCTTCGTGGGTGAGTGCGCTGATTTTAAACAGGCGCGGGGTTTGCATATCGAAGCCGAAGCTGTCGTCCGGCTGCGGGTGGTTCCAGCCGATTTGTTCCAAAAACCGGGCGGTGCGCGCTTGGGCTTCTTCGGGCGCGAGCATATCGAGTTTGTTTAATACCAGCCAGCGGGGCTTGCTGTATAGCGCTTCATCGTATTTGCGCAGCTCTTCAATCAGCGCCAGCGCTTCGGCAGCGGGGTCGGCGTTTTCGTCAAACGGTGCCAAGTCCACCACGTGCAGCAGCAGGCCGGTGCGCGAGAGGTGTTTCAAAAAGCGGTGGCCCAAGCCCGCGCCTTCGGCCGCGCCTTCTATCAGGCCGGGAATGTCGGCCATCACGAAGCTGTGGTTTTCGTTGATGCGCACCACGCCGAGGTTGGGGTGCAGGGTGGTGAAGGGGTAGTCGGCCACTTTGGGGCGGGCGGCGGAAACGGCGCGGATCAGGGTGGATTTGCCGGCATTGGGCATGCCGAGCAGGCCGACATCGGCCAATACTTTCAATTCAAGCTTCAGGCTGCGCGCTTCTCCCTCTTCGCCGGGGGTGGACTGTTTGGGTGCGCGGTTTACCGATGATTTGAAGTGGATGTTGCCCAGGCCGCCTTTGCCGCCGCGTGCCACGCATACGCGCTGGCCGTGGTGGGTAAGGTCGGCCAGCAGTTCGCCGGTGTCGGTGTCGCGGATCAGGGTGCCCACCGGCATAGGCAGTTCGATATTGTCGGCACCTTTGCCGTAACGGTCGGAACCGTGGCCTTTTTCGCCGTTTTTGGCCTGGTAGCGTTTGACGAAACGGTATTCCACCAGCGTGTTGACGTTTTCATCGGCCACGGCAAATACGCTGCCGCCTTTGCCGCCATCGCCGCCGTCGGGCCCGCCGCGCGGTACGAATTTTTCGCGGCGGAAGCTCACGGCGCCGTTGCCGCCCCTGCCTGCCGCCACTTCGATTTTGGCTTCGTCTATAAATTTCATGATGTTTTCTACCAAAAGGTTTTCAGACGGCCGCAACACGGCGGCCGTCTGAAAAGAATATTAAATCGGTCAATATTATAAATTATAAAGGATATGTCCAAAGGCCGTCTGAAATATTGTTCGGACGGCCTGCGGGGTGGCTTTCGGTAAGTTGTGGCGGTGGGTTTGATTGGTTTGCCGCTATCGCTGAAGACAAGGAAAAATCCATTTCAACAAAAGCTTGTCTGAAATGCCGGTTTTGTTTCATATCTCGGCATACCGTGTCTTTAACACGTTATTTATCGGGCAGCCCGTTTGTTGCGGCTGCCTGCAAACGCGGCTCGAAACTGCTCAAGTCCACGCCTGCCTGTTTGACTGCCGCCACGGCTTGTGCCGCCGGCAAACCGTTCTGTACCTGATGGTAAGCCCACAGCAGGGCGCTGCGTGTGCCTGTGCGGCAATAGGCCAAAACCGGTTTTTCGGCTTGGCTTATCAGAGCTTGGAAGCGTGCGGCATCCTGCCCGTTGATTGCGGGTGCGGTTACGGGCTGGTGTGCCGTGTTGGTGATGCCGGCATCGGCCAGCCATTGCCGCACCTGATTAAAATCGGGTTGGTTGTCGGCTTCGCCATCAGGGCGGTTGCAGATCACGCTGCGTATGCCCAAAGCTGCCGCATCGGCCGCATCGGCTTGGGTGAGCTGCGGGGCAATATACAGCCCTTCGGCAAGTTTGCGGATATTCATCGGTTGCTCCTTTTTGAATCTGTTTGATTTTCAGACGGCCGAATGTTTGGATATGGTAAACCGGCTTGATTTCCGTTACGGCGTTGTGCGGCCGGCTTAACCGGCAAACCGCCAATCGGAGGCGCAGCCGGTTGCGCAGGATCTGCATTGCCTGCGGTTTGCTGCTCTGCGCCGAAAATGAAGCGGATTCACTGTAAATAAAATGCGTTGCGGCCGTCTGAAAAACCGTTGGCCACTGCCTGCGCTACACGCCCAGCCACTGCTTTAGCAGATAACGGTCGGTTATTTCCAATACGGCGGTATCGGCCTCCGCCGCCTGTACGGTCAAATCGGTTTCGTGCAGCACGCCGTGGCGGAAGTAGTGGATGTGCAGGGTTTCGCCTATTTCAAACTGCGGCCACTGCTGCTCAAAAGCAGTGCAGGCAAAGCCGTTGACGGCGATGATTGTGTCTTTCGGGCAGAGTGCGGCCTGCTCGGCGCTGCCGCCGTTGAACACATGGGTTAGGGTGATGCTGTGGGCGTTTTGTTTGAAGCGCGCGCCCAAATCGCCGGCGGGAAGAGTGGTTTCTGTGCCGTCCGTCCTGCCGCCGTTGCACGGCGCGGCCTGCCATTGCAGCTTTACGCCCGCAGTTTCCAGGCTGTTTTGCAGGGGCAGATTGTCGGTGGAATATAAAGCCGTCTGAAAAAAACTGCTTAAGTCCAAGCCGGTTATCTCTTGGCAATATACCTGCCATTGCCGCTCTTTGATGCCTTTGCCGTTTTCGCACCAATTGCGGTAGAGCGTCTGCATCACCGTGTCCAAACTGTGTTTGCCTGCGCTTTTGCTGCGGATCTGCAAATCCAGACATAAAGCCGCCAGCGCACCTTTCTGGTAGTAGCTGACGATGGCGTTGGGGCTGTTTTCGTTTGGTTTGTAAAATTTGTTCCACGCGGTAAAACTCGATTGCGCCAACGTTTGTTTCAGACGGCCTTTACCTTGCTGCACGCGGGTGATGGTTTGCGCCAGCAGCTTTAAATAAGCTTCCGGTGCAATCACGCCGCTGCGCACGAGAAATAAATCATCGTAATAAGACGTGATGCCCTCAAACGCCCAGAGCTGTTCGGTGTAGCTTTCGCTGTCCAAACGGTAGGGCAGGAATGCGGCGGGCTTGATGGATTTGACGTTCCAGGCGTGGAAATACTCATGGCTGAACAGCCCCAACAGTTGGATATAGGCATCGTTGGGCTCAATCATGTTGCGGGCGGGCAGGCTGTTGCGGCCGGCCAACAACGCCGTGCTGCTGATGTGTTCCAGACCGCCGTAAATATCATCGCCCACATGCAGGAGAAACAGGTATTCCTGAAACGGGGCGGGGGAGGGGAACATATTCTGCTGGGCGGTGCAGATTCTCTGTATGTCTTCAAGCAGACGCGGGCGGTCGAAGTCGCGGTAGCGGCCGCTCAGCACGATGCGGTGCGGAATCGAGCCGGCTTCAAAATGCAGTGTTTCAAATGTGCCCAGCTCAAAGGGGTGGTCGATCAATGCGGCATAAGAGGCCGTCTGAAAAATATGTTTGCCTGCGCCAGGCATGGATGTGGCAATCTGCCAGCCTTCGGGAAGCCCTTCGAAAGCGATTTGGTGCGGTTGGTTTTCGAGGCCGACAATATTGAGCAGTAGGCAGGCACCATCGAAAAAACCGCGTTCGGTGCTTAAAAACGAACCGCGCACGGATAAATCAAACGCATAAACAGTGTAGTGGATTTGCCACTCTTTCCCCCTGCATTCGGCAGTCCATTCGTTTTTGGATATCTGCTCAAGCACGGCAGGCCGCCCGTCCGACAAAGCATCGATGCTGATAATGTGGCGCGAAAAGTCGCGAATCAGATAACTGCCCGGCACCCAGTTGGGCAGCTTGATTTGTAAGGGTTTGTTATCCTTTCGGTAAAAACTCAGGCAAATCCGCCACAAATGGGCGGCAGGAACGGGGACAATGGTGTAGCGGAGAATGGAGTGGTTTGGCACGGTTGCAGCCTGTGTAATGGTTCAACAAACTTGATTTACATCAAGAAACTTTATGTAGCTAACCTATAATCTAATAAAATCAGGCTGAAAGCAAGCCGGTATGCCTGATGGAGGTTGGATATTCGAACCGATTCGGCTTGGTAGCAGACAGGTTTTGATTTAAAATGCAAAGCTTGAAAAGCCGCAAGCTGCCCGGGTTTACGCGGGAGCGGTGTTAAATTAAGAAAAATCGGGTATATCTTTGGCGTGTTTCAGCAAACCGGAGCAAACCGATAAATGTAAATTGCCATGTTTAATGGAGACCCTTATGGAAACGCAAACATATAACTACAAGGTGGTGCGCCAGTTTGCCGTCATGACTGTAGTTTGGGGTATCGTGGGCATGCTGGTGGGCGTGATTATCGCCGCCCAGCTGTTTCTGCCCGCCCTCAATCTTGCGGATGTCGGACCTTGGTTTCACTTCGGCCGTCTGCGTCCGCTGCACACCAATGCGGTGATTTTCGCTTTCGGCGGCTGCGGCCTGTTCGCCACGTCCTATTATGTGGTACAGCGCACCTGCAATGTGCGTTTGTTTGGCGGCAAATGGCTGCCTGCCTTTACTTTTTGGGGATGGCAGTTGGTTATCGTTTTAGCCGCCATCACCTTGCCGCTGGGCTACACCCAGGGTAAGGAATATGCCGAATTGGAATGGCCGATCGATATTCTGATTGCGTTGGTATGGGTTGCCTATGCGGTTGTCTTCTTCGGCACTATTGCTACCCGGAAAATCAAACACATTTATGTGGCCAACTGGTTCTACGGTGCATTTATTTTGGCAGTGGCACTGCTGCATATCGTTAATAGCTTGGCTATTCCTGCCGGAGCCATGAAATCTTACCCGGTTTATTCGGGTGCCATTGATGCCATGGTTCAATGGTGGTACGGCCATAATGCCGTAGGTTTCTTTCTGACTGCCGCTTTTTTGGGCATGATGTATTACTTCGTACCCAAACAGGCCGGCCGCCCGGTTTACTCTTACCGTTTGTCTGTTGTGCACTTTTGGGCGTTGATTTTCACTTATATGTGGGCAGGCCCCCACCATCTGCACTATACCGCTTTGCCCGACTGGACTCAGTCGTTGGGTATGGTTTTGTCGCTGATTCTGTTTGCTCCATCATGGGGCGGTATGATTAACGGCATTATGACTCTGTCGGGTGCATGGCATAAACTGCGCACCGATCCGATTTTGAAATTCTTGGTGGTTTCCCTTTCTTTCTACGGGATGTCCACTTTTGAAGGTCCGATGATGTCGATTAAAACCGTCAACGCATTGAGCCACTATACCGACTGGACTGTGGGACACGTTCACTCGGGCGCTTTGGGTTGGGTCGGCTTTGTTACCATCGGTGCAATCTACTACCTGATTCCGCGCCTGTTCGGTAAAAGGGAAATGTATAGCATCAAGCTGATTGAAGCTCACTTTTGGATTGCAACCATCGGTGTTGTGCTATACATCGCCTCTATGTGGATTTCCGGTGTGATGCAGGGTCTGATGTGGGGAGCATTGAATGATGACGGCACTCTGACCTACTCTTTTGTAGAATCGGTAAAACGCAGCATGCCTTTCTATATGATTCGCTTTGCAGGCGGCCTGCTGTATCTGAGCGGGATGGTAATTATGGCCTACAACGTTTACCGCACCGTTATCGGGGGCAAACCTGTTGATGCCGAAATTCCTGCCGTTTCTCAAGCGCAACATCACTAACGATAAAAGAAAGACAGGCTACCAAAATGAAATTACAACAATTAGTCGAAGAAAAAGTCGGCATGTTGATTGTTTGTACCTTTGTGGTGATCAGCATCGGCCTTTTGATTGAGATTGTGCCGCTGTTCTTTACCAAATCGGTAACAGAGCCGATTAAAGGCGTTAAACCTTACTCTGCTTTGCAAGTGGCCGGACGTGATATTTATGTACGTGAAGGTTGCTACAACTGCCACTCCCAAATGATCCGCCCGTTCCGTGCGGAAACCGAACGTTACGGCCACTATTCAGTCGGTGGTGAGTCCGTTTACGACCATCCTTTCCAGTGGGGTTCCAAACGCACCGGCCCAGACTTGGCCCGGGTGGGTGGCCGTTATTCAGACGAATGGCACCGCCTTCACCTGCTGAACCCGCGTGATGTGGTGCCGGAATCCAATATGCCTGCTTTCCCGTGGTTGGCACGTAATAAAGTAGATGCCGAAGCAACCGTGCAACATATGAAAGCACTACGTGCAATCGGTACACCTTACAGCAATGAAGAAATCGCAAAAGCACCCGAAGAATTGGCCGACAAATCAGAATTGGATGCTGTGATTGCCTACCTGCAAGGTTTGGGTTTGGCACTGAAAAACGTAAGGTAACATCATGGATATCAACTGGGTGCGTTCACTCTTTACCGTATGGGTATTTATCAGTTTCATGTTGGTTTTGTATGTTGTGTTGAACAAACGCAACAAACGTAATTATGATGCTGCCGCCAACAGCATCATGGAAGATAACGATATACCTGATAACGAAAAAAACGATCGCTAACCCGGTTTCCCGTGACAAACGGAGCAAATAATGAACACAACTTCCCAATTTACCAGCAATTTCTGGAATATATACATTGCCGTTATCGTATTGCTCAGCTTCATCGGCTTGATTTGGCTTTTGCTTTCGCAAAACAAAGTTAAATCTCCACCTAAAGGTGAAGACGTGAAAACCATGGGGCATTCATGGGACGGTATTGAAGAATACAACAATCCTCTGCCCCGCTGGTGGTTTTGGCTTTATATCGCCACTTGGATTTTCGGCGCAGCCTATCTGTTTTTATATCCCGGTTTGGGTGACTACAAAGGATATTTGAATTGGAGCAGTGCCAACCAATACGAAAAAGAAGTTCAAAAAGCAGATGAACAATACGGCAAACTGTATGCTAAATTTGCCGATATGCCGATTGAGCAGGTAGCCAAAGACCCTCAGGCTCAACGCATCGGCAAGAACCTGTTTGATACCTACTGTATCCAATGCCACGGTTCCGATGCCAAAGGTTCTAAAGGCTTTCCCAATCTGACTGACCACGATTGGTTGTGGGGCGGTGAACCAGAAAAAATCCAGGAAACCATTCAAAAAGGCCGTATCGGCATCATGGCTGCTTGGGGGCCTGCTTTGGGTGAGGAGCGTGTAAAAGACGTTGCCAACTATGTAATGTCGCTGTCCAAAGGTAAGGATCAATACGATGAAGCCCGTGCCGAACGCGGCAAACTGCTGTTTAACGGCCCGCCTGCTAACTGCTTTACCTGCCACGGAGACAAAGGCCAAGGCATTCAGGGCTTAGGTCCGAATCTGACAGATGATGTTTGGTTGTGGGGCGGCACCCAAAAAGCTATTATTGAAACCATCACCAACGGCCGCCACAACCAAATGCCTGCTTGGGACAATTTCTTGGATAAAGACAAACTGCACATTATGACCGCTTATGTATGGGGTTTGTCCAATAAAGACGGTAAATCACCGACTAAACCTACTGAAGCTGTTTCTGCCAGTATGCCTGCGGGCACAACACCGGCTTCCGAATCGGCGGTTTCTGCTCCCCAAGCCGCCTCTGATTCTGCAGAGCTAGTTGTTGACAATGCCGATGTAACTTACGACACCCAAGCCGGCACACCCATCGGCACCTTCTACTTTGCTACCGGTAAAAGCGAAGTGGCCAACAACGCGGCCATTATCCTGACTGATCTGATTAGAGCCGGCAAAGACGGCAAAAAATTGGTTGTCAGCGGCTACACTGACAGCACCGGCAATGCGGCAGCCAATGAAAAACTGTCGAAAGCCCGTGCGCAGGCAGTAGAAGATTTCTTGAAAGCGCAAGGCATTGATGCCA
Source organism: Neisseria musculi (assembly GCF_014297595.2). Classification (NCBI taxonomy): domain Bacteria; kingdom Pseudomonadati; phylum Pseudomonadota; class Betaproteobacteria; order Neisseriales; family Neisseriaceae; genus Neisseria; species Neisseria musculi. The sequence continues at coordinate 2,755,627 of NZ_CP060414.2, forward strand.
AAAACATTGAATTGCGCAAACCGGAAAACACGACTGCTGCCCAAGGCAACAATGCATCCGGTCGCCGTGTAGAAGTGAAAGTCGAAGGTTAATTTATCCCTCCTTCACTCTTTCATTTCTGTATCGATAACAAGCCCTGATATTTTTGCATTGCTCCAAATCGGGCAGCTTAATCAAGCGGTTTCTAAGGACTGAATTCTGTACCGAACAGGACTCAGTCCTTTTTATTTGAGGCTTAACCCTATCGTGGTTGTAGTAATAGGTATGTTCATGTGATGCGGTTTCCAATCCGGCAATATAGTGAACCTACTTTATTTTGGTTATGGTGTCACTGTGCCTTGGCTCAAGGAGAACGATTTTCGGCTGTCGAGGGACAACAGAATGGTTCTTACTATTTGCATTGTCGGCAGGTTTGTTGCCTTGTTCTGAAAATAAGGTGGGTTGACGGTATAAAAATAGGCCGTCTGAAAAACGGGTATAGGACGGAAATACTGAAAATCCGTATAAAGAATCTTGCCCTATCGTGTTAGCCTGAAAACAGAAAGTTCCAGAAAATCAGCTACGAAGCTTGATTTAAGAATGTTGTCGATGATATCGGTATTGATCACAACGAATTTGAGCAATATTTCGAATGATCATTTGAAAATGTCAGCAGCGCCTTGAAAAATGGCATATCTACGGAAAACGCCACAGGCATCTGAAAGCCCGTAGGGAAGGTATACCTTCCTAAAGCAGCTGCATAGTCTCCGTTTAAAAACGCCCTATCATGCATTCGGATATAAATAAAAGGACGGCTCTTGCTTTTGCGGTTATGCGTTGAGAAACAGCGGGTAGGCACACACGGTAAAGCAGGAACCAAACCTGTGTGGTCGGTGTTGTTTGATTGCCGTGTCAGCCACAGTATGTTTGACGGTCGGGTGAAACCAGTGCTGCTTGCCGGATTTTCTGAGAGAGGTATTATGATCGAAAATTCTATGGTGATAAGCCATACTGCCTTTTATAAAGGGGAAACTGCTATTTTGCTTGAAGCGGCAGGCTATCAGATTTTGCGCACAGCCCGGACTTCAACCCGGTTGGATACTGTTGGAATCGGATCAAGAATTTCGGGCGTTATGTATTGATGAGATGTTTGCTTAGAGAGTGAGGAAGTGTATGGAAATCAGTTGGTTGCGATATGGTGAATCCACTCAAACAGATGCAAGCCAGCGAGCTGCTGCCAGTAAAACCGTATAAGTTTTCCAACGTTTAGTCATGGTAACGTGGTTCAGCTAATTTTTACTGTTTGCAGTTTGCCGGCTTGCTTTTGTTAAATTTAACCGGTTATAAAAAATCCCGGTTCGGGTTGTCGGTTTGAAAGTGTTTGTTTATATGATATGGGCAGAAACTTCGTTTTGCCATTGTTCTTCGTTGATATCCAGCGACCTCGTGTATTCGGCAACCGTTGCGCCTATGGTTCCCGCTGTGCTGCTTCCGGCACCCAATACGTTAGACAAATCCAAATCGTTAACGGCAAGCAAATCATTCAAGGCAGGCAGGCCGTCTGAAAGCTGGCCGGAAAGTTTTGCCGTGTTTTCTGAGACCGTTGCTGTTTGGGCGGCTGCAATCCGGGGGTAGGCTGTTTCGTGTGTGTCGTTGCCTGATATGGTGTTGCTGCCGATACCCAAATCCAAAACATAGGCAGTTTTGGCAGCTTCAACGGTTCCAGGTGCAGGCTCGGAAGCCGGCGGAGTAACGGTATGGTGTACTTCGGCCAGCTCTTTGCCGTTGTGGGTGTTGTTGTCGGCATAAACATCAACGGTAGCATTGCGCTCTATCCAGCTGCGGTAGAGATTACCGGTTAAGTCGGTAGTAATGTTGTTGCCGCTGACAATCAGCTCGGGGGCTTCGCTGTCGGTTCGGCCAAGCAGGCTGACTACAGGTTTGTCCATGGTGCCGCGTATTTCGAAGGTGTTGTCGGTAACGCGGTAGGTTTCGGCGTTGCCCACCATCTGTACGCCTTCAATGGTGCCGTCTGAATGTTCGCGTATGGTGATATTGTTGCCCGAAAAGGTTACTTCGCCGCGCAGCTTTCCGTTGTTGCTTTCTTCGTTGATAAACACAGGCAGGGTGCCCCGGCCGATGCTGCCGATATCGATAGTGTTGTCGGTAACATTGATGGTGCCCGAACCTTGGCCTGCGGTATCGAGAATTTTGCTTTTGGTGTTGTTGATCACGGCAATGGCGTATTTAACGGAGGCACCTTCTATGGTGTTGCCGGCAATATCCAAGGTGTAATGCATATTCGGTTCGTGGTTGCGGAACTCTATGCCGTAGGTTTGGATGGCATTGCGGTAAACATCCAGATTTTTAATGGTGTTGCGGCTGATTTCAAAATGGCCGGCCTCCCCGCTGTGCAAGTCGCGGAACATGGTGTTGGTTTGCAGCTGGATGCCGGAATAGCCGAAATAACGCAAACCGGGATTGTCGTCTTGTGCCAGGCGGAACTCAGGGTCGGCAATCACAGTGTTGTTGTGCACTTTCACGGTGTCCATCGTGAATTGGCGGTTATACACGCCGATACCGTAGAGACGGTCGCCGATAGAAACATTGTTTTCAATCACAATATTGTCGCCATCGTGCACATCCAGCCCTTTACGGTAGTTGTGGTCGGTGGTGTTGTTGCGGAACGTGATGCCGTAATTGTAGCTGCCGGCCATGCTGGCGATGCCGTAGCCTGTTCCGCCGTCTTTTTCATGCCCGTTCCATGACATCACGTTGTTGTCGGCAATAAAATTTTTCTGATAGGCCAGCAGCACGCCGGCCACACGGTTGTGGTGCAGGTTGCTGTCAATGATGCGGTTGTTTTCCCCCAAGGGCAGGTTTTCATAGGTTTCATCCACTTCGCCGCGAATCAGGCGCGCTTTATAAGTGCGGCCTTGGCTGCCTTGCGGGTCGGGCTGCAGGGTGTGGGTAGAAGTGAAAAATACCCCCGCACGGTTGGCACCCGACACTTCTACTTTGCTGATTAAGGTGTTGTCGGCATCATTGACCACAATACCGTTGACTTTGCCGAAATAGCTTTGGCCGGAGCGGTAAAAATCGGGATGGGTGTATTTCACCGACAAATCAGCAATGGTTTTGTTGCTTTGGCCATCGATTAAAATGCCGGCAAATGCGCGGACATCATCTTCATTGGTATCGGAATTAAATACACCGGTTTGCGCTTTATCGAAAGAAATTGTGGTGTTACCCATGCCGTTGCCGAATAGGGCGGTTACACCGGAATTGGCTTTGTTTAACACCATCTGGTTGGAAATATACAGATTGCCGCTCAAATACACAGCGGCATTTTCTTTGTGCGCGGCAGCCAGGGCAGCATTAATGGCAGGCAGGCTGTCGCTGCGACCGCTCGGGTCGGTGCCGAATTCGGCTGCATCAATATATTTGCCGTATTTCGGGTGTTGGTAAACGTGGTAATCATGCCCCCCGCCCGTTTGGCCGTCTGAAATTACCGGCTTAACAGTTTCAGACGGCTTAACAGTTTCAGACGGCTTAACAGTTTCAGACGGCTTAACAGTTTCAGACGGCTTAACAGTTTCAGACGGCTTAGCAGTTTCAGACGGCTTAACAGTTTCAGACGGCTTAACAGTTTCAGACGGCTTAACAGTTTCAGACGGCTTAACAGTTTCAGACGGCTTAACAGTTTCAGACGGCTTAACAGTTTCAGACGGCTTAACAGTTTCAGACGGCTTAACAGTTTCAGACGGCTTAACAGTTTCAGACGGCTTAGCAGTTTCAGACGGCCTGGCAGCCAGGGGGGTGGTATTTGTGGATGGGTTGGGTGTTGCAGACACAATTGTTTTACCCTGCGCGGCAGTATGGGCGGACGAAGCAGGATTGTTCAGTATGGCATGGCCGGCCGCTATAGGTTGGGGAGCGGGAATGGTTGCAGCAGGTGGGGACTCGGAGCTTCCTCCTCCGCCGCCTCCGCCCCCCGCTAATGCGCCAAGCAGGCCTGCGCCGGCCAGGCTGCTCAAGGCAATGGCCATTTTGTTGGTAGTGCCGGCAGTTTGATGTACGGTTACTTGTTCGGCAGTGATCGGGGAAGAAATTTCGCCATAGTAGGGTGAAAGCACGCCGTCTGCCTGCAACCCCGGCATTTTATTGCCGGCGTGGTTGTAGTAGTTTTCAATAATGATATCGGGCTGCGATTTGCCGGAGGCTTTGTCGTGGATATAAAGATGATCGCCAACGCGGTTGAAAGCCAAGCCTTCAGGGGCCAACCCGGTGGCGGCATCGGTGAATCGATAGTCGGTGTGGTCGGCAGCGGGTATGGTTAAGGCTTGACCTGACCCCGGTTCGATGTTGAAGCGGGTGTTTTGCTCGGCAACAGCAGAGCCTCCCGACCGAGTAACGGTAAGAATAATTTGATTTGACATTTTGTGGTTCCGTAATGTTGTTGCTAAATTTTTATCAGGCATCAGGCAAATTTGCGTTCCTCAATTGGAAAAGTATGCACTGCGCCATTGTTTTAAAAATTGTAAATATATGTTTTATTTATTTATTATGAATATAAATAATAAAATTTTTACTCTATTTTATATTTTAATATATTAAATATCTTATTGTTTTGAATATATAAATATATTCAATATGGTTGCTTTGTCATAAATTAATGATATTTAATTAATTTACAAAACGAAACAAAATTTATCACTGATGCAAAAGTCATGCAAATAAATAGTTGCTTTTTGCATAGTATTTGTAAAATATGCAACAGTAACTTTTGTAATTTGTTGTAGGGTGTTGAAGCCGAGGCAGGCGGGGCGGTACAAAAAAAGCCGTCTGAAAAAAATGTGCTGAAGATTCGAGATGAGACGGGAAAAGCAGATAAAGCGATTGTTAGCCCGCTGTTTTTTCGGCGCAATTTACGCTACAATTGCCCACTTTTCGGATTGCGGCGAAAATTCTTGCAGGCGGGGGCAGAGGGCCTTTGCGGGAGTCGGCGGCAATCTGGCAATCTTCCGATGCCCCCATATCTGCGGCACGCAGGCAGCCCGGGCGGTATTTGCAGAAATCACACGAATCGAACTATGAAAAATGTAAACCTTATTGTCAATCAAGGGATTGGTGAAATTGAGGCGGCAGCCGATTTTCAGACATTGGAAACGGTTAAGGCGCGCTACATGGGGAAGGCGGGGGAATTGAATGCACTGCTCAAGCAGCTCGGCAGTCTGCCGCCCGAAGAAAAGAAAACTGTTGGCGCGCACATCAACGAATGCAAAAACCGTTTTCAGACGGCCTATAACGACAAGAGAGAAGCTTTAAATGCTGCCAAGCTGCAAGAGAGGCTGGCCGCCGAAGCACTTGATGTTACTTTGCCCGGCCGCGGTCAACACAGCGGTGGTCTGCACCCTGTAACCCTGACTCTGCAGCGCGTGGTCGAACTCTTTCACGGCATGGGTTTCGATGTGGCAGACGGCCCCGAAATCGAAGACGATTTCCACAACTTTCAAGCGCTCAATATCCCGCAAAACCACCCGGCCCGAGCCATGCAGGATACCTTTTACGTGGAAAACGGCGATGTGCTGCGCACCCACACCTCACCGATTCAGATCCGCTATATGCTGGATAAAAAGAATCCGCCTATCCGCATCATCGCCCCCGGCCGCGTGTACCGCGTTGATTCCGATGCCACCCACTCGCCGATGTTCCACCAGGCCGAAGGGTTGTGGGTGGAAGAAGGCGTAACGATGGCCGACTTAAAAGCCGTGTTCACTGACTTTATCCGCCGCTTTTTCGAGCGCAGCGATTTGCAGGTGCGCTTCCGTCCCTCGTTTTTTCCGTTCACCGAACCCTCCGCCGAAATCGACATCATGGGCGACAACGGCAAATGGCTGGAAGTGGGCGGCTGCGGCATGGTGCATCCTAATGTGTTGAATAACGTGAATATCGACCCCGAGCGCTACACCGGCTTCGCTTTCGGTATCGGGCTGGACCGCTTTGCCATGCTGCGTTACGGCGTGAACGACTTGCGGCTGTTTTTCGACAATGATTTGAACTTTTTAAAGCAGTTTGTCAAATAATCCAGCATAAGCTGCTTGAAAAATCGATAGATAAACGGTTTTCAGGTAGCCTGAAAGCAAAAAATAAAAAAAATAAGCTACTTAGAATTATCCATATTAGCTGCAAAAGAACTGAGCCATCCGGCAAGCCCTATGGAAATTTGGGATTATATTATTGAGAAACAACTTTATATTCACTTGAAATCTTATGATGAGCAGATCGGACTGATTTCATTAGGTAAAACACCGTGGGCAACTGTCGGATCAGTTATCTATGAAAATGCAAAAAAAACAAACGGTCAATTTCAACAGCTTGAAGGCAGCAAAAATCCAAAACGCTTTTTTCTGAAAGGGCTACCTGAAAAAAAAGTTAATCAACAACCTGAAAGCATTAAGGCAACGGCAAACGGGTTCCATGAACGGGATTTGCATCCACTGCTGGCAAAATGGCTATGGATCAATCCGGCATTTAATGCCCATTCGCGCACAGTTTTTCATGAAAATAGTAAGAAAAATCAAAAAGGTGAAGATAAATGGTTTTATCCGGACATGGTGGCCGTAAATTTTGAATATGCCAACTATGCTGAAAACAATGTTTTTAATTTAATTAAAAAATTTGATAGGCTGCCAATTAAAATTTTCTCATTTGAGCTAAAAGTCGATTTGAACTTTTCCAATTACAAAGAATATTTTTTCAGGCGGTCAGCAATTCCAGTTGGGCAAATGAAGGCTGTTTGGTTGCTCTGAATCTTTCAGAAGACAACGAGTTTATTGAAGCCTTGCAAAAACTCAGTTTGAGTTTTGGTATTGGCATTATCAAACTCGATGCACAAAATATTTCGCAAAGTAAGATACTTTCTCCGGCCAAGTTTAAAACGCAAATGGATTATTCGGTTGTGAGCGAGCTGGCGGGCAAAAATAATATTTTTTCCAAATTCTTGAAAACTACGGTTGAATTCGATCCAGAGAACCAAAGCCGTTATTTAAATGAATTTGACAAAATCCTAGAAGACGATGACTTTGAGCAATACCTCAAAGCCAAAAAAATCCATTAAATTAATTCAAGAGTAATTCCATGCAATTTTCCTACAACTGGCTGAAAACCCAAGCCAATCCTGATTTGTCTGCCAACGAATTCGCCCATCTGCTCACCATGTCCGGCCTCGAGGTTGAAGAAGCCGCTAAAGCCGCACCGGAGTTTAACGGCGTGGTGGTGGCCGAAGTGAAATCGGTGGAAAAACACCCCGATGCCGACCGTTTGAACATCACCCAAGTCGATGCCGGCACCGGCGAACTGATTCAAATCGTCTGCGGTGCGCCGAATGTGCGTGCCGGCATTAAAGTGCCGTGTGCCTTGCCGGGTGCGGAGTTGCCGGGCAATTTCAAAATCAAGCCCACCAAAATGCGCGGGCAGGTTTCCAACGGTATGCTGTGCTCCGCCAACGAGCTGGGGCTGCCCGATGACGGTGTGGACGGCCTGCATATTCTGCCCGCCGATGCTCCGGCCGGTGAAAACCTGCGCGATTATCTGGATTTGGACGATACCGTTTTTACCCTGAAAATCACCCCCAACCGTGCCGACTGCCTGAGCATCAAAGGCTTGGCGCGCGAAGTGGCGGCTTTGACGCAATGCGTCTACAAGCCGGCAGCGGTTCAGACGGCCACTGTGAAAAGCAGCAAAATCCGGCCGGTGCGCATTGATGCGCCTGCCGATTGCGGCCGTTTTTTAAGCCGCGTGATTGAAAACGTTAATGCGCAGGCGCCCACGCCCGATTGGCTGAAACAGCGTTTGTTGCGCAGCGGCATCCGCAGCATTTCGGCGCTGGTAGATATCGGCAACTATGTAATGCTGGAGCTCGGCCAGCCCATGCATGTGTTTGATGCCGACAAACTTTCCGGCAGCATTATTGTGCGCCGCGCCGCAGAAGGCGAAACGCTCGAATGTTTGAATGAAAAAACCGTATGCCTGTCTGAAAACACCTTGGTGGTTGCCGATGAAAAAGGCGCGTTGAGCATGGCCGGTTTGATGGGCGGCGCAGCGAGCGCGGTTTCAGACGGCACCAAAAACATTGTGCTGGAGTCGGCCTGGTTTGCACCGGAAACCATTGCCGGCAAATCGCGCCAATACGGCTTCGGCTCCGATTCGTCTTTCCGCTTCGAGCGCGGCGTGGACTTTGAATTGCAGCGCGACGCCATCGAGCGTGCCAGCGAATTGGTGTTGCAGATTTGCGGCGGCACGGCGGGCGCAATAACAGAAGCCGTGGGCAAGCTGCCTGAACGCAAAACCGTAGCCGTGCGCACCGCGCGGGTAGAAAAACTGTTGGGTGTGGCGGTAGACGAAGCGCGCATCGAAAGCATTTTGGCCACACTGGGTCTGCAACCGCAAAAGATTTCAGACGGCCTGCAAACCACTTCGCCGAGCTTTCGTTACGACATCGAAGTCGAAGCCGATTTAATCGAAGAAATCGCCCGCGTTTACGGCTATGAAAACATTCCCGGCGATACCGCTTCGGGCCGTCTGAAAATGCTGGCACTGCCCGAAACCCGCCGCAACCGTTTTGCCGTTTACAGCCAAATGGCTGCAAGAGGGTATCAGGAAGTGGTGAGCTATGCCTTTGTAAACGAGCAATGGGAGCGCGATTTTGCTGCCAACGAAGAGCCGGTCCGTCTGCAAAACCCGCTGGCGGCGCAATACAGCGTGATGCGTTCCACCCTGATCGGCGGATTGGTTGAAATCCTGCAAAACAACCTCAACCGCAAGCAAAACCGCGTGCGCGTGTTTGAAATCGCCCGCGTGTTCGGCAAAAATTCAGACGGCCGTTTTGTGCAAAACGAACGTATCGGCGGTTTGGTTTACGGTTCGGCCGATCCCGAACAATGGGGCGAGAAAACCCGCGCGGCCGATTTTTACGATGTGAAAGGCGATGTCGAAGATTTGTTGGGCAGCAAAAACGTGTCGTTCGTGAAGGCCGAGCATCCCGCGCTACATCCCGGCCGCACCGCCGAAATCGTGCTTGACGGCCGCACTGTCGGCTTTATCGGCGAGCTGCATCCGCAATGGCTGCAAAAATACGACCTGCCGCAAGCCGCGCTGGTGTTTGAAATCGATATGGTGGCCGTGCTCGGCAAAGCAAAAACCGTTTACCGCCCCGTGTCCAAATTCCAGCCCGTGCGCCGTGATTTGGCGTTTGTGCTGCCTGAAAACGTGCCGCATGATGCTTTGCTGGGCGCGTTGAACAGCGTGAACAGCCGTTTGGTGCAGGAAATCGCCGCGTTCGATGTTTATCGCGGCGCAGGTTTGCCCGAAGGCATGAAGAGCATTGCCGTGAAAGTTCTGTTGCAGGATGCGGAAGCTACACTGACAGAAGAAGCGGTGGAGCCTCTAATCGAAAAACTGGTGAAATCCGCCGAAAGTGCGGGCGCGCAACTGCGGTGTTAAAAAAACCTATATTCTCTTGAATGACAACAAAAAATTAGTGATAATCCCCATCTGTTGAAAAGCGAAGGTAATAAAATGACACTAACTAAAGCCGAATTGGCCGATATTTTGGTTGAAAAAGTCAGCAGCGTAACCAAAAACGATGCCAAAGAAATCGTTGAGCTCTTTTTTGAAGAAATCCGCACCACCTTGGCGCGGGGCGAAGAAATTAAAATTTCCGGCTTCGGCAATTTTCAGTTGCGCGATAAACCGCAGCGTCCCGGCCGCAACCCGAAAACCGGTGAAGAAGTGCCGATTTCGGCACGCAGGGTGGTAACGTTTCATGCCAGCCAGAAACTCAAAGGCATGGTGGAGCATTATTATGACAAACAGCGCTAACCTGCCTAAAATTCCCGCCAAGCGCTATTTCAGCCTGAACGAAATGTGCGAACTGGCGCAGATCAGCATCACACAATTCGCTCAATGGCAGCACGAAAACGGGGTGGTGGTCGGCTATGGCGGCAACAACTATACCCGTGCAGACGTGCTTAAAGTGCTGAAATTGAAAGATACTTTCGCCCCGTTTATCGATACCTTCAACCACAATGCCTTAGATGCTTCGGGCAATCCGGCGATTCAGGCCGAAGAAATGCGCGAAGAGCTGAAAAAAATGTTGGGCAGCGTGGAAAAAATACTTGCCAGCTAGACATCGGAACCATATAATCCCTTTCTCTTTCGAGTCGGAGTGTGGCGCAGTCTGGTAGCGCACTTGCATGGGGTGCAAGGGGTCGAAGGTTCGAATCCTTTCACTCCGACCAAAACATATTGAAAAGTCAGCTCGCCCCGGCTGGCTTTTTTCTTTGCCTGCTTGGCTTGAGGCCGTCTGAAATGTTTTCAGACGGCCTCAACGGAAAAAACCATGAAACCATCTATTTTAGAAAAACTGCAACAATCGGCCGAGCGTTTGGAAGAAGTCACCCATCTGCTTGCCCGGCCCGAAGCCGCCGACGATATAGACAACTACCGCAAGCTCACGCGCGAGCATGCGGAGCTGACGCCGGTGGCCGAGGCGTTCAGGCAATACAATCTGGCGCAGAGCGATTTGGCCGATGCGCAGGAAATGCTGGCCGACCCGGAAATGAAAACCTTTGCAGCCGAAGAAATCGAAAAGGCCGAAGCGCAAATCGAAATGCTGGAAAACGAGCTGCAAAAACTGCTGCTGCCCAAAGATGCCGATGATGATAAAAATATTTTTATCGAAGTGCGCGCCGGCACGGGCGGAGACGAAGCGGCGTTGTTTGCCGGCGATCTGCTGCGTATGTATGGCCGTTATGCAGAACGTAACCGCTGGCAGATGGAAATCGTATCGGCCAGCGAAAGCGACTTGGGCGGTTATAAAGAAGTGATTGCCCGCATTGTCGGGCTTGGGGCATACAGCAAATTGAAATTCGAGTCGGGCGGCCACCGTGTGCAGCGCGTACCGGCCACAGAAAGCCAAGGGCGTATCCATACTTCTGCCTGTACGGTAGCAGTGATGCCCGAAGCCGGTGAGTTGGAAGAAATCCGGCTGAATCCTGCCGATTTGCGCATCGATACCTTCCGAGCATCAGGAGCGGGCGGCCAGCATATCAACAAAACCGATTCTGCCGTGCGCATTACCCACCTGCCTACCGGCATGGTGGTCGAATGCCAAGACGGACGCTCGCAACACAGCAACAAAGCGCAGGCGATGAAAGTTTTGGCGGCGCGCTTAAACGATGCCAAAAAACGCGAAGCGCAAGCCAAGGAGGCGGCGGAACGCAAATCCCTAATCGGCAGCGGCGACCGAAGCGAGCGCATCCGCACCTATAATTACCCTCAAGGCAGGGTTACCGACCACCGCATCAATCTAACCCTTCACAAATTGGATTTTATTATGGATGGTGATTTGGCAGAACTAACCGCCGCGCTGACTGCCGAACACCAGGCCGGATTGCTGGCGGAAATGGGCAAATAATATGACATTATCAAATAAATATTAACATAAATTCACAAAATAAATCTATTTTAATAAAATTTCCAATGGTTTAGTGGCTTTCGTGTAAAAAATGCTTGCATGTTTTCTTTTAGTTTGTTAATATTTGTTATGTAAGCAAGGCGGCAGTTTCAGCTGGGTTTACATTCCTTTTCATCGATTTTACTTTTAAGGCCGTCTGAATGTTTCAGACGGCTCATTTTTATGCGCTGCGGGGCAGCCTGCCGCCCCGCAGCGAAAATGTGTGGAATGCCCCATAGCGGCCACCGCTTTTATTGATTTTAGGAAATTAACGGTATCAGGCCGTCTGAAAATATTTTTTCAGACGGCCTAGGTGTTCTCGATGAGAAATGGCCGGCCGAAGGCAGACAAGCCGCCGGAAAACTGCCGCTGATGCCGCCTTAACAGCTTCATCATCACGCTCTTTGAGGCGGGGTATTGCATACTGAAGCAACACAGGTTGGTTATAACCCGCTTTAAAGTGATGCAAAGCGTCAAATGCCCTCATTCAGGCAGCTTACTCTGGTTGGTTATAACCCGCTTTAAAGTGATGCAAAGCGGCCAACGCTGCCACTATCCAAGGCCGTCATGATTTTAAAGCGGTTGGTAATATTTGTTGGGCAGCGTATGCCTGCGGCGAATCCTCCTGCCTGGCTACGGTTCAGACGGCCTTGTTTGTTTGGGCAGAAATTCCGAGAAAACCCACAGCGCGGCAGGTTCGTGCTGTTGCCGCTGCCGATGGTTTAAAAAATGCAACATTACCAATGCCTTATCGCGGGCACTGCCTGAGCGGCTTAGTTATTTAAAGGCCGTTTGAAATGGTTTTCAGACGGCCTTTAAATATCCCGTGCGTTCAAAATATTCTTTTTCAAGCGTAGATTTTCTGAATTTCCACCACAGCATTGCGGCTCCTTGCCGCCCATACCAAAAAATGAAATGAAGCAAATCTGCCGTCATTCATCAAGCATTGCCTTGTGTTTTGAAAAATAAGAAAATACGCCTTTATATCAAACAGCCGAGGAACCGTTATGACCACCTTCCAAATTGCCCGAGCAGGCGGCAACACGCTTGAAATTCAAGGAAAAATGGCCAACCGCCACGGCCTGATTGCCGGCGCCACCGGCACAGGCAAAACCGTTACCCTGCGCCGTATGGCAGAAGCCTTCAGCGGTGCGGGCATTCCCGTGTTTCTGGCAGACGTGAAAGGCGATTTGTCGGGCATGGCCAATGCCGGAGCCGACAGCGGCAAGGTGGGCGAGCGCATCGCCGAATTCGGTTTGGGCGGTGATTGGCTGCAAAGTTTTCCGGTGCGCTTTTGGGATGTGTTCGGCGAAACCGGCATTCCCGTGCGCGTAACCATTTCCGAAATGGGGCCGATGCTGCTGGCACGCCTGATGAATCTGAACGGCACCCAGGAAGGGCTGCTCAATCTGGTGTTTAAAGTGGCTGACGACAACGGTTGGCATCTTATCGATTTGAAAGACCTGCGCGGGCTGCTCAAACACGTTTCCGACAACGCCGCCCAATACCGTGCCAAATACGGTAATGTGTCGCCCGCCAGCGTGGGCGCAGTGCAGCGGCAGTTGCTCACACTCGAAAACGAGGGTGCCGAAAACCTGTTCGGCGAGCCGGCGCTGAACCTTGAAGACTGGATGCAGACCGAAGGCAGCCAAGGCGTGATCAATATTTTGAACTCGGAAAAACTGATGCGCTCGCCGCGTATGTATAGCGCGTTTTTGCTGTGGATGCTGGCCGAGCTGTTTGAAACCCTGCCCGAAGTGGGCGATTTGGACAAGCCCAAATTTGTGATGTTTTTCGATGAAGCGCATTTGCTGTTCGACAATGCCCCCAGCGCGCTGGTAGAGCAGATTGAGCAAGTGGTGCGCCTTATCCGCTCCAAAGGCGTGGGGGTGTATTTCGTTACCCAAAACCCGCTTGATCTGCCCGACACCATTCTCGGCCAACTCGGCAACCGCGTTCAGCACGCCCTGCGTGCGTTTACCCCGCGCGATCAAAAAGCCGTGAAGGCCGCTGCCGAAACCTTCCGCACCAACCCCAACGTGAATGTGGCCGAAGCGATTGCCGAATTGGGTGTGGGTGAAGCGCTGGTATCGTTTCTCGATGAAAAAGGCATGCCAGCGCCGGTGGAGCGCGCCTTTGTGCTGCCGCCGCAATCCAGCCTGACCCCGCTGGCGGCCGCCGAGCGCGATGCCGAATATCAAAAAGATATTCTCTACCGCCACTATAAAGATATGGTGGACAACTATTCCGCCTACGAAGCCTTGGCCGAATTGGAATCGCAACAGGCCGAAGCCGAAGCGGCAAAAACTGCGGCCAAAGCAGAAAAAGCAGCCGCTGCGCAGCCGCAGCAAAACGGCGTGGTCGGCGGCTTTTTGGGCGGCCTGTTCGGCGGGCGTAAAAAAGCCAACCAAGGCATCGCCTATGATTTGGCCGATTCGGTGGGCAGCCAGATTAACAAGCAGGTTACCCGCGCCATCTCCCGCAGCGTGATGGGCGTGATTAAAAATATGCTGAAATAGCCCCAAAGCGCGTTTCCGCCACAGAAAAAGCGGCCACTTTTGGGGTGTCGGACAACAGGCAGTGCCGAGAGCTCGGCAAAACACACAGCCGCCGTATGCCGCTCGATAAGGAAAACGATAACAAGGCAGGCGGCAAAGAATTACCGAATTATTTAAGGCCGTCTGAAACGTATCAGCGTGAATGTTCCGGAGTGGGTCGTTTCAGTGATGGTGCTGCGCCCGGGCTTAAAGCAGACGGTTTTATCCGCCGTCCGATTGGCAACAGAGCCGGGTTACGTACTGCCTGCGGCCTGCCTGGTGTTGAAAATAAATTTGCACTATCTCAGCGGGCATATGCGGTGTGCCGATAACGCGGAATAAGAGTTGTCGGCGGAACAGAACGGCCGCTTCAAAGAACCGGTGTTGTGTATTGCCGAAAGAAAAGATAGTGTATTTAGTGTCAATGCCGTTGGTGTATTCTTTCGGCAACAACCAAGCCATGCCCTGCTTTTGCGGGGCATTTTTCTGTTTGTCATTGTTAATTTATGTTGTTAATTCGTAACGACTTTTATCATATTCCGTTTGGTTCTTCAACAGGTGGAAGGCGATGGTTACCAGCTTTCTCATAATTGCAACAATGATGAGTTTCGGCGGTTTTTTCCCGGCTTTCAGACGGCCGATAAAGGCGGGAAAGGCTTTCATGCGGTAGGCAACCAATGCGGGCATGTATAGGGCTGCCCTTAAGTCGGACTTGCCTACCTTTGAAATCCGTTCTTTGCCGTTTACGCTTGTTCCCGGCTGATGCCGTTTTGGACCCAAACCGAAATAGGCGGCCAGTTGGGCAGCGGTATCAAAGCGTGATGTTATGGTCGAGAGCAAAACGGCGGCGGTGTTTTCGCCTATGCCTGTGATGGTTTTCAGGCGTTGGCGGTTTCTGTGGTAGTCGGGATTGGCTTTGTAAAAGGCTTTGAGTTCTTGGTTGAGTTTTTGCAGCAGGTTGTTTAGGTATTTGATGTTGTCTTTGATAAATTGGCCAATTGTATCTGATGCCGTTTGCAGTTTGACTTGTTCGGCGGCTCGTTGCTTTTTGATGCGGGCTATATAGCGGGTCAGTTCCTGAAGCTGTTTTTGTGCGGATGTGGGACGCTGCCACGGTTCTGGATTCATGGCCTTGCAGTATCGTGCGATGAGTTTTGCGTCTTGTTTGTCGGTTTTGCTTCTTTGCAATACGGCGTTTGCGAAGCCTTTTATTTTTCTTGGGTTGTCCACGCTCATTTTGTAATGGCCGTTGAGATATTCGGCCGGCGGTTCATGGTAGGTTCCCGTTGCTTCGCAGCAGCAGTGCAGGCTTGGGTTGGCGTTATGGCCGTTTAGCATGCTTTCAGCTTGGTGTAACCTGTGGGGCTGTTGCTGAACCGATGTTCATAAAAAAAGCCGTCTGTTATCAGACAGCAGTCTATGCTTGCTTTGCTCACGTCTATTCCCAAGTACATGGTGTTTTACCTTATAAATACGGGCTTTTAATCCCTAGATAGTGTTCAAACTTGCTCATGCGGTAAGCCCCCGCTTCAATCTTTTCTACATGCTTTGGCATCGGCCGTACTTGCGAAGTCGGGGGCTTTGCTTGGTGTTTCGTCAAACGCCAAGCCCTGATATATCCGCCTGAATCTATCAGGGCTTGGAGCTTTTGCTTTATGGGGCGCTGCCCCAAACCCCGCATTCGCCGTGTGGCAGCCCCCGCAGCAGTGGGCGCTGCGGGAGCAGCAGGGAGCGTATCGGGTGGCAGGGCGTCAAGGGGTATCCGTAAAATATTGTAAACGCTTAGGGCGATTACAATATTTTACGGACGCCCGCCCCTTGACTTGTTTAGGCATTTTTCATCAATGAAAAAGCATAGTAAATCAATATACAAGTAAAAAATAAGGGGCTGTACTAGATAACTAGGGAAATTTAACTTCAGGTTAGAATAATCCCTATGAGAAAAAGTCGTTTAAGTCAGTACAAGCAAAACAAACTGATTGAACTATTTGTTGCAGGTGTTACCGCTCGCACAGCGGCGCAATTAGTTAGCGTCAATAAAAATACCGCTGCCTATTACTTCCACCGTTTGCGCTTACTTATCTATCACAACAGCCCGCATCTGGAAATGCTTGATGGTGAAGTAGAAGTTGATGAAAGCTATTTTGGCGGACAACGCAAAGGCAAACGTGGTCGCGGTGCGGCTGGCAAAGTGGCTGTATTCGGGCTTTTGAAGCGTAATGGTAAGGTTTACACCGTTGCCGTACCCAATACACAAACTGCGACTTTATTGCCAATTATCCGCGAGCAAGTGAAGCCTGATAGCATTGTTTATACCGATTGTTACAAAAGTTATGACGTTCTTGATGTGAGCGAATTTTCACATTTTCGGATCAATCACAGCACACATTTTGCTGAGCGACAAAATCACATTAACGGAATTGAGAACTTTTGGAACCAAGCAAAACGCCATTTACGCAAGTTTAATGGCATTCCCAAAGAGCATTTTGAACTGTATTTGAAAGAGTGTGAATGGCGTTTTAACAACAGTGAGATAAAATTTCAAATTTCTATTTTAAAACAATCAGTAAAGCAGGATTTGTTCTAGTTATCTAGGACAGCCCCAAAAATAATATTACATAAACAAACGGCTTTTTAAAATCAAAAAAACCACGCAATCCATATTTAAAGTAAATGTTTGCAACAATTATTCCGACTAAGAACCAAAAAAAACAAGTCATGATTAATTACCTAAACTGTTCACCCGCTTCGACATAACCGTCATACATCAGATTCTGCGGGCTTTTGCCGCCCATTACCAGCACTTGCGGAGGTGCGGGTTCGTTTGCCTTTTCTGCCGTTGGGACGGTGTTTTCTGCCGCCCGTCTGTAAGGATTGTATATGCCGTCTGCAACGTAATCAAGGCATTGCTGTTTCTTCATCTCTTTAATCGGTGTGGCCTGGTCGGTATAACAGGTGCATTTGTTTTGGTTTTTGACGCACGCCACGGGATAGGGCATGGTTTGTACGGCTTTGTTTTGGCCGTTGTAGATGGGAGCCGTCCACGGCTGGCCGTCTATGGCGGGTTTGTAGTCGTCTTCGCTGATATGCGGTTTTTGCGGCGTTTCGGCCTGTTCTTTTGCTGACGGGTACTGCCCTGCCGGAATTGCGGCGGCAGCCGGCGCGGCGGCAGCCGGCGCAGCCGCATCCGCCGCACTTTCCGCAGGGCTTGCCGCCGGTGCGGCAATGTGTTCTTTGGCCGTATGCGTCTGTTTTTTGGTGTAATCATTCCAGCTTGAGTATATATACCATGAAGCGGCAATCATGAACGCCAGTAAAACGGGCGCGATATATACAACGCGGCTTAGCTTGGTTTTGATTTTGGTGTGTTCTTCGGCGCTTTTGTAAACCCCAAATGCTTTTTTGTCGAGCGTATAAACGCTTTTGACGGCACTTGCCACGCTGGCGCGGCTGGTCGGATCGCCGCAACTTTCCCATTCAAACATACGCCGAACGCCCAGATTGCTTTTACTGATATGGCAGTGATGACCAATCAGGCTGCGGACGTTTATATCTATCAGACGGGGGTGTTGGGTCAGCAAAAAAATATCTATGCCTTTATGGCGGTGTGTTTCCAGTTCGGCCACGTAGTCAGGAACTTTGGAGCCGCTGGGGCGCGGCCTGAATACGCGCTGGCATTCATCGATTACGAGTATTGCCCCCGTGGGCGCCCATTTGTGCCAAGTCTGCATGGTTTCGCCTTCGGGAATGGGCAGATTGGGTATGACTTCGTTGTCGACTTCGGAAATGCCGTCCAAATACAGCGGGCGGTTTTTCAGATCTTTGCGGTTCATTAAGTCTGAAATCATTTTCAGGGTTTTGCCGCTGCCCGGTACGCCTGTAATCAAATAGAGCATTTCTGTTTTCCTTAGAATTTATTTTCTTTGAATACCTGCCGACAGCTTCGAAACGGCTTTCAGTGATGCGACAAACGAGAAAGTGCCGAATACCCAGTTGAGGCACACGCCGATACCTGCAATGTAGGCAAGATTTAAAGCATCGGCAGGCACACCCCCGATATGTTCTTGAACTTGTGATAGAAGAAAAGCCTGTATCTCGTTGATGCCGACATAAGAGACAAACGACAAACCCAGCGCGGCAATCACACGGCCTGCAACGTTCATCAAAACGCCTGTAATCAGGTTACCCCACATTTCAAAGCTCCTTAACCGCGCCGTATGCCACAAAGCCGCAGGTAATGATGGTGGCGGTTATCAAAATCGGGCGTATCAAGCGTAAGACATTACAAATATAGGCATAATCAAATTCAAAGCTGCCCAATGCGCCGAACTAAAAGGAAACGTTTTCAGGGCAGACGCCGTCTGTACTGAATACGTCAAGCGGTTTCAATTCCAAATCTATACCGTTTTCGGGTATATCCAAATCTTCGTAATCGGCACTGCCCAAATCCGCGCATTGCGCCGCTTGCGGGTTTCTCTCGCAGAAATCGCGCTGTTGCGGGTTCTGCTGATTGTTCTGTTGGTTCTGCTGGTTTTGCTGATTCCCTGTTTGGTTCGGTACCGTTTGAGACGGGTTGGCGGCATCGGCCACGGCAGGGTTTGACGGATTGGCCGCATCGGGGGTAACGGGAGAGCGTGTCGGGGCTTGACTGCTGTTGGCTTTCAAATCGGGACGCGGAATAATCCTTGTGGTTACGCTGCCGTCATTATTTACCGTAACTTCGGTTTGCTGGGCTTGGTTGCTGCCCATAGGTGTATAAGGTGCGCTTTTCACGGTATTTTTTTGAACGCTTTTTGATGTGGTTGCTTCATCTACCACGCTTTTTCGTATCACTTGTTTGCCCGTACCGTCTGTTTGGGTCGGCGGAGGTGAATCTGTCGGGGCAGTAGGAGCGGTGTTGGCGGCAATGCGGACCAACTGGTTCATCATTTCGCGATGGTTGGTTTGCTGGTTTTCAAACATGCGCCGCAGAATTTGCTCGACTTCACCACCTGAAAGGTTCATATCTTCAGCAGTAGGCGGTGTCGGTTCGGGTGTATTCACACTGACCAAATCTGTATTCACAGCCGCAACACCCGAGCCTTTCAAACTACCCGGCAAATAGGAATCCAAAAACGAAGATTTAATAATTGTTCTGCGGCCTTTACTGTCATATCTCGCAATTGAAGTTGATTGTTTATCAGTATAAGCCCCTAGCCTTTTATATTTGCTTCGAACGGGTTCTACGCCGTAGTCTGTATAGTTCAATACGACTTGGTAAACTTCGTTACCTTTTTTTGCCGCTTCCTTCGCCTGCTCGTGCCTGGCTTTGGCTTCGGCAGCATTTGCGGCAGTGTCGGCGGCTTTTTTTAATGCGGCATTACCAACCGCATTACCAACATCTCCGTTTCTTTCTGCGGTTTTTTGTGCAGAAGCGGCAGCAGCGGCAGCAGAACCCAGCCCCGAAGAAGAAGCCCCGCCGCTAACAGACGGATTGGAGGGGTTGCCCGGTCGGGCAGGTGTGCCTGTTGATGGTGAAGACGGGTTGGCTGTTGACGGTGATGATGGATTCCCTTTGTTGTAGGAAGGGCTTGACGGATTTCCCCCGCCATACATTTCTTTATGGAAATTGTCAGCAGATTCTTGCAACTTTTTAATAGTGTTTGAAACCGAAGACGGATTACCGCCCGTAATATTCGAGCCGGTCGCATTATCGACAACGCCCCAAACAGACCCCAAAACCCCACCACTCAAAGCATCAAGTGTTGTTGCAACTCCGCCAGCAACAGACCGCCCCATATCACCAAAGCGGCCATCTTTATAATCATTAACTGACTGATTACCATATTTTGAAATACCTTCAGCAAGACTATTTCCAACATAACTTGCAATCACAGCAGCATTGGCCGTTTGCGTAATTCTTGACGGCACTTTTACCTTGTTGCCGTATTTATCAGTAACCACCACATTGGTGTTTCGCGTACCTGTTACCGTCTGACCGTTGGTGGTTACGGTCGGTTTTCCCTGCGGGCGGTTCTCTACTTTCAATACCCCCGTTTTGGGGTTGTAGCCCTGATTCAGCAAGGCTTGGCCGCTTGGGAAGCTGGTATCTATCTGTTTGTGGTATGCGGTCGGGGGCGTGGGTACGTCTGCCCATGCGGCCAGCGGGCTTAACGCAGCGTTAAGGCTGAAACAAGTAAGCACAGCGAGCCGCAAAGAGCGGGAAGCAGTCCAAGTGCAAATTCCATTTCGGGTAACATTTCTCATCTTTCTTCAGTTCCGTCATTTCCCATCATTCCGACCGCTTTTACGGCCACCACAACCACAAACAGCACGGCAGCGGCTGTTGACAGCCCTATGCCTATTTCCTTTCCTGCTTGATGGTATTGACCATATTCACATTGAGGGAAAGTCAACTTTACGGGCTGTTCTTTGTAAACCCACGTTTTGCCTTTAAAAACGGGGTGGTGTAACACCCCGTCTTTGTCGATTGTAGGCAAAACTTGGGTCATCACGGCGTTTGTTGCTTCTTCATGCGTTTGATGGCAGATTCGGCCTACCTGATAACCCATGACTGCACCTTAGCCTACAGAGTCTGCACCGCGTTTGCCGATGCGCACGAGCGCAAAGGCAATAGAGATGCCCACTACTACCGCACCAATCGACAAAACACCTGCTTTCAAACCGCCGGTTTCGGTTTTGACGGCACCAAGCAGATCGGCATCATCGGCCAATGCAACGGCTGGCATGGCGGTCATTGTGGCGACTGCCATAGCTTTATACATTTTGTCTTTCAGGTTTTTCATGATTTTTTCCTTTCAAAGTTTAGTAAGTAAAAACAGGTCGGCGGTGTTTAAGGGGTCAATTCAAGGCACACCGCCCAAGCCCTGAATCTTTGTTCAGCTTTCGTCCGAGTAGTACACGTTGTCTTTAAAGGCGCGCGGGAATACGCGCACGGTCAAGAGTTGGTTTTGCTGTAACTGCCGTCATCGTTTTTGCGCTCTCTCACCATCATGCGGTGGTCAAAGGCGGCGGTCATGTAAATGCCTTGAACGGGCGGCTGCGGGGTTGGGGTTTTGTTGCTCATGGCTTTTCCTTTCTTAAGGCCGCTTTCCGATAATTCCGCGGTTCAAAAATGCCCATTTGGGGCTGATGGTTTCACTTAAAACGATGTTGTAATTCTCTTCGGTTATATCGGGTATCACCAATCCCCTGACTTCAACGGCATCTTTTGAGATACGGCCCAACGGCCACAACCCGGTTTTGCAGCTTGCGCCGCCATCGGGCCGAACCGGCAGAGCGGAACGAAAAGTTTGATGTGGCAATCTTCCAAAGGCTTTTTTTGTCAATGGTGGTGCGGATAAGCCTATAGCCCTTGTCTTCGGGAAGACGGCTGTCAATATGCTTGGCAATGTACTTGGCGACATAGCGCGACAAGCCTTTGCTGTTGGTTTTGACCGGCAGCAGTTCGGCGCGGCCGAAACCGTATCTGCCCACGTTTTCTCGTATCAGCTTCCAAAACCGGCGCAATGCGGGGTTGGCACTTTGGTAGCCACGGGCGGCAATCGTGGCAAAGTTCAGCCCACGCCGTATCTTCACGGGTGTTTACGATTAGGTGGAAGTGAATACGGCCTTTCTTGGTGCGCCCATACACGCAGATGCAGTGTTTGAAATGTTTACTCAGAAAGTTTGTGCGCAGACTGTGAAAGCGGCGGCCGGCTTCTTTTACGTCCTGCACGTCATCGGCAAAGGTTAGAGTTAAAAAGCCGACATGGTTTAGGCCAAATGTTTGTATGAATTGGTGTACGTTTAATTCCAACGCGGTTGCAGATTTCTTGTGCGAAGTCGAAAACACATTCAGTTTTGCGCTCTCTTTTGCCGCTTCGCTTTCAAACCTTTCATGAAATTTTGGCAATTGCTTGTTTTTACTGCCTTTCATGCCTGCAGCATGATTCCCGATGCAGTTGTTACTATTAAGACAAGAAAGCGCGCCGCGCTTCGCGCTTTGCGCCGCTACGGCGCATACATCACAGACGCAGCCCAAAACGCCCGAAAAAGCGGACGTTTGGCGGTACTGGCGGCATTCGGGGCAGCAGCGGGTACTCATGGACACACCCCCCGCTTCAATCCAAGATTGGCCGCCTAATTTGCAGGCCGGCAAAGCCAAATCGTGATGGATTTGGCCGGCAAACCCAAAACCATGCGGGCATGGGTTTGCAGGTTCGTTTTTTGTGAGCATGATTTTTCCGGCTTCGATTAGCTGCAGATTCCAACCGCCGCCGAAACGGGCGGGGTTGGGCTTGATTCTGTACGTTCTGTGCGCCATCTCAAGAACCCGCTTTCGCCATCACATGACAGTCAATCAGTTTCTTAACGGTCATACGCCCGAACGTGTCGGCTTCAGACAGGGTTTTGTTCGGCAGGTCAGGGTTTCGGATAGGAAAATTGACGGTTTGCAGACAAACGCAATCGTTATTTGATTCACGGAATACGCGGACGATGTAGGCTTTGGGAAAAATTTCGGGTTCGGGCGTTACGGTGTAGTAAGCTAATGACATTTCAGACCCCTTTGAAAGTCGGTTGTTCGGACTTGTCAAGGGGTAGAATGTAAAAATGCACCCCTTTTCATGGGGTGCAATATATAAGGCCGTCTGAAAACCATTTCAGACGGCCTTTGGGATTCTCAGGAAACTCAGGCGGCGGAAACGGTAAAGCGCTGGTGCAGGTGTGCCTTGTTCTCCACATCGTCGGCAATGGCGACGGCTAAGTCGGCCACGCTGATGCCTGCAGGCAGATCGTTGTTTTCCATCAGCAAATCATCTTTGCCCAAGCGGTAGCGGCCGGTGCGCTCTTCGCTGTAGCCGGCATCGGCACCCAAGCGGGCAGGCGGTGAAACAAAGGCCCAGTTTACATCGTTGCGCTGTTGCAAATCGGCCAGCAGATGGCGGGCGGCATTGGCACCTTCATAGATTTCTTTGGGGAAGTCAGGCGTATCAATCACCTGCAGGCCGGGGGCGGCATAGAGGCTGCCCGCGCCGCCGACCATCAACAAATAAGGCACCTGCGCGGCTTTGGCGGCTTCGACAATAGCATGGGCACCGCGTGTAAAATCCGCGCCGATATTGGGGTTGCCCCAGCCGGGGTTAAACGCGCTCACCACCGCATCGAAGCCTTTCAGACGGCTAGAGAAGCCAGCGGCGGTTACATCGGCGGCTTCTGCGCAGACATTGCCGGCCTGAAATACTTTATCGGTGTTGCGGGCAAAAGCGGTTACTTCGTGGCCGCGCGAAGCTAGCTCCTGCACCACAGCGTTGCCCACATAACCGGTTGCGCCGATAACTGCGATTTTCATCATCTTTCCTTTCATTAATGTTTTGTTAAGGTGAGTGCAGTATAAGGCCGCTTGAAACACTTGATAATCCCCGTTTTGCTAATTATATTGTTAAGCACAACTAAACAATTGAAGGACATTTGAACCATGCACGACATCAAACCGCTGTTGGTATTTGCCGCCGTGCTAGAGCAGGGCAGTATGAACGCCGCTGCCGCCGCGCTGGGCATGACGCCTTCCGCGGTCAGCCAGCACATCACCCGCCTGGAAAGCCTGCACGGCGTGAAACTGCTCCGGCGCAGCACCCGCCGCCTGGCGCCCACCGATGCGGGGCGGGCATTGCTGGCGCACTGCCACCGCCTGCGGCACACGCTGGCCGATATGAAAACCGCGCTGAACAATCTGAAAACCGAGGCGGCAGGCGAAGTGCATCTGGCCGCCACCTCCGGCATGGTCGGCACGCCGATGTTTCAGACGGCTTTAAAACGTCTGCAGCGCGAATATCCCGATATCCGCCCCGTGCTGCATATCGGCGACCGCTTAATCGATATGCAGCAGGGCGGCATCGATATTGCCATACGCGGCGGCGAGCATGCGCTTGACGATGCCGACCTGATTGCCCGCCATCTGGTGTCGTGGCGGTGGCAGATTTTCGCCGCCCCCGATTATTTGGCGCGCCATCCGCCGATCGAGCGCCCCGAGCAGCTCCACCGCCACAGCTGGCTGCATTTCGTGCCGGTGCGCGCCACGCTCAGGTGCGCAGCAGAAAGTTATCTGCTCGATATTGCCGACAGTATGCCGTGCAGCCAGCTTTCTGCCGTGTGCGCCCTCACCGTGGGCGGAATAGGGCTGTCGATGCAGCTTGGGGGCGAGGTGCGGCAATATGTGCAGCAGGGCAGCCTTGAAGTAGTGCTGCCGCAGTGGCTGGCACCGGTGGTGAATATTTATGCGGTAACTTCCTATCGTGTGCAGTCGGCCAAAACCGAGGCCGTGTTGAAAATTCTGCAGCAAGTGTCGGCGGCAGACGACCGGAGCGTGGCAGAATCGGGCAAAACTACAGATCAGGCCGTCTGAACATTCTTTCAGACGGCCTCGGGTGAAAGCTTAGCCGGATGGCGAGAAACTGCAATATTGAGATCAGCGGAGTGTGCAGCAACACAAGCCCGATTGCCAAAATCCGGCACCGGCGGATATTTCACTGTAAATAAATCAAAGGCAGCGGCCTTTGAAAAAATATTTCAAGGCCTGAAAGACTGAAACAGCATCATTGTCGCGCAGAAAGGAATGTAGATTAAAATATTAAAGTGTTGATTAAACAACCTGGATGCCGGAAGCCTAGATTTTCGCCTGCGTGGTCATGGCAATAACGGCAGATAAACTTTCTTATGATGTGTTTTTGAATATTGTAAGATTTCGACCATCTGAAAACCTTTCAGACGGCCTTAGCAACCGGGTAGAAATAAATCTGAAAGAATTGACACTAGACACAACGTTATGGACGACCTTATTTAAATGAATGGTGGCGGCTTGCTCTGCAGCGTTATCTCTACATCGCTTTGTATAGTTATAGTGTATCCACTTTATTTTGACTAAGAAGCAGTAAGCCGCAAACAGTGCAGCGAGTACAGAACCGGTTCTGTTGTAGCTTGGGCGGTTGACAAAATTGTTCTCTTTGAGCTAAAACGCAGTAACACCGTAACGGAAATAAAATGGATTCAGCATAACGGTGTCTGATTGGAGTGTGGATAGGATGGTTTGGTCAAAAAGGCCGTCTGAAACAGTTTCAGACGGCCTTTGTCATGACGGCGGCAAATAGACAGATTAGCGGCGGTTTACCTGGCTGCCGATTACGCCGCCCAACGCCGCGCCGCCGAGAGTGGAGCCGGTGTCGCCGCCGATCAGATTGCCAGCTACGCCGCCGATAACGGCACCGGTGGCAGTGTTGCGTTGGGTGCGGCTCATGCTCTCGCAGGCGGTGAGCGAGCCGGCAACGGCGAGCAGAGCAATAGCTTTAACGATGGTTGATTTCATAGTATCCTCCTTAAGAAAGGTGTTATATTTCGGGAAGCCCGTAAAAGGGCAGGCTCCCTGTAAGAGCGCCCGCAGTATGGCATAGGCCGCTGATAAAGGTATATCGACAGGGGTAAAGAGTTTTAAAACTGGGCAAGAGTTTGAAATTATATTTTATGAGCGTTTATTCTGTTGCACATATCATACATTTATTTTGCGCCATCGTTTTTGTGGGCGGCGTTTTCTTTGAAACGCTGGTGTTGTCGGCTATACACAGCAAAGATGTACCGAGGGAGGCGCGCAGAACGGTAGAAAAAGCCATTATGCGGCGGGCGGTGCGGGTGATGCCGTGGGTGGTGGGCAGTGTGTTTCTGTCGGGGTTGACAATGGCACACCGTTATGCTGCCGCATTCGCCGCACCATTTTCCGCCCCGTTCAACACTCAGCTGTGTTTGAAAGCGTTGCTGGCGTTTGGTGTGTTAGCGCACTTTCTGATTGCCATAATCAAAATGCGGCGCAATACACTCACAGCAGCTTGGTCAAAATATATCCATCTGGCGGTATTTTGCCAGATGGTGTTGATTGTGCTTCTGGCGAAAACCATGTTTTATATAGCTTGGTAGGCAGGCTGCGCAATGATGTATGCGATGGCATTGTAATTCATTAAATAATTTGCACTTTTTGTTTTTCTTAGATGCCCGCTATAGGATTTTGGAAAGATATTGAACAATATCCAAAGGAACGGTCAAGCTGTATCGTTTTCATAGGCTGCTGCTGAAACCCATTGAGATAAATATACAAGAGTCTCTGAGCTAAATGGGATTCAGCCAGATGGTGGTGGATGCTATGGAATAGTGGACTTGAAACAATGTTACTAGTGAAATAAAGTGAACGGGCAGATTGCCCGTTTTATTTTTAAAGGCCGCTTTTGAGGGATTCGATGGCGATGGTGGTGTCGATGAGTTTCTTTTCGGCTTCGATTTTACCGCCGAAGTAGTGGATGGCGGCATATTTTTTATTACTGCCGATACGGGCAAAGCCGTTTCCGATCTGGGTGCTGATGCCGGCGGCGATCCGGCCGGATAATTGCAGGGTTTTGCCGCCGTTGTCGGCAACGCGCCGGCTTCTCTTCCATTTTTGCCCACCCCAGCCCTCACTTTCGAAGTTGTCTTCCGTGAGTGAGACCATTTCGGTAGCGATGGCACGCATCACGGGGCGGGTGTCGGTGGCGTTTTTCAACAGTTGGCTGAGACCGTGTTCGAGTTGACTGGCATCTAAGCTGATTTCAAGCATCTAAATCCACCAGTTTATAATTAAAAAATGCGGCGAGTTTCCGCATCATATCCAATGCTTGAAAATCGTCAATGATGACGTTGATTTCCCCGAAGTCCAACACTATGGTGTTGTCGTCTTTTAAATTTCTTCCCACATCCACACTGTCTTCAATAGTGTAGGCTGCCCGATAAATATCCCGGCTTAAGTCCAACTCTGCCATCTTTACCCTTTCAGTAAATCCAACACCCAAGCCAGCACGGCTTTGGGTAGGCTGTTTTTAAAACGTTTGTCTGCCGCCAGCTCTTTCATGGCGGTGCGGGCGATGTCGGGGTGGACGGCCCGGGCTTTTTCGGCGGCCACCCGCGCCATGCGGCTGAGCATGGCTTTGCCCTGATTGGCATTGAAGCCGGCGTTGGGTGCCACAAAGGTGCCGTTGATGCGGATGCCGGTGCGTTGGGCATAGCGCTCTTCGCCGGTGTATTCGTTGGTGCGGATATCGACCGTTATCGTTTCCAATTTGGGGCTGGGCAGCACTTTGGCCGCACCGCGCGCTTCGGAGAGCGGTTTGACGCGGCAGCGGCAACGGTAATCCAGCGGCGGATAGCGGGTATCCCAAACCGGGTCAGTGGCGGCGTACACCTTGCCGTGCAGCAGGCGGTGGCTTTCGCGGGTGCGGCTGTTGTTGACGGCCACATATTGCCAATACGGGTGTGTGTCTGCCGAATCCATCATTTCGGCATAGCGTCCGGCCACGTAGGCCGACTGCATATTGGTGAGGTAGATGGTTTTCAGGCGGTGCGGGCTGCCGAGCGTGGCCGTCTGAACCTCTCCCGTGTCGGGATTGGACACCTCTTTACGCCCCCACCAGCCTTTGGCTTGCAACACTGGTGTCAGTTCACGACCGAAATCTTCTAATGTTTGGCCGTTTTCCAATGCTTTGAGTGCCGCACTGTATATATCGTCCAACACATCCATCTTGGCCGTTTTGGCGACAGTAAAGGCGGTGGCATGGGCATCATCCAGCATATCCTGCCAATCCCAAGACACGTGATGGCCTTTCTGTTTCAGATAGGCCACGGCGGCCTCGGGCTGCATACCGAACACGGCTTTGATGTCTTCGGGGTTCATCTGCCCATCTCCTGAGCCGCTTCAATCTTGCCGACCAGGCCCGATAAAAATATCAGCCTGGCCAGCTCGTTTTGCAGGGCTTTGTCGTCCATATCCGGGTAAGCGGCGGTCAGACGGTCGAGCAGGTTGTCGGCGGTTTCGCCTTTTTTCAGTTCGGCCACCAAAGCATCGGTCAAGGCGCGGCCTTGCACATTCAGACGGCCTGCATCGGGGGGAGTGTCGGGTCGGTATGGCATCCGCCGACCGAGGCGCATCCCTTTGGGGGATAACCCTTCATTTCTGACCATATTCATGGAATTAAAATTTAGATTCAAATAGTTACAATCAAAATGGCAGCCGGAGATGCCTGGCCCAGCCGGCCGATGCCGCCCTCCTCGTGAAGAATATAACGTGATGCCTATTTGTGCTTGGCAGCGCGCTCTAGAGAAAAAAACGTTAGCGGTGTTTTTTTACCGCGCTCCTGCAGATAGTATTTCATGACTTTCAATTTGAATCTGTTTGAATACTTTTGCCATAAAAAACTGCACCATATTGAGAAATAGAGCCTGACTTTTGGGGACAGTTCACGAGAGCGGCGTGCTTCGGTTTTACATGAACAGAAAGAACGGCAGCTTCGCTATGCACGGATAAGGTAGAATCTATATTCACTACTGCCGTCTGTAAAACCACCATATTCAAGTGAATGCGGTAGCCATGTTTCACAGATGCTGCATGGATTGCAGCCATGCCGATGGAGCATTGCATAACCGTAGTCGGCATCCGGTCTGCGATTAAAGCCGAGTCCGCATACCGCTTGAAATCACGTTCAGACGGCCGTATAGTGAAAGCCGTGCCAAACTGCTGCTGAAGCGGTTTGGTATGAACGATGCCGCATCATTCAATTTCACCGCCAACATCAGACCATTATGCAGAATATTCACGATTACGTCCGCCAAACTGCCGCTGCCGCCAAACAGGCTTTTTATGATATGGGGGCTGCTGCCACAGCACAGAAAAATGCCGCACTGCTGCGCATGGCCGAGCTGATAAAGCAAAACAGTTCAGCAATTGCCGCCGCCAATGCACAAGATATGGAACAGGCCGCCGCCAAAGGCTTGGAGCCAGCGCTGCTTGACCGTTTGAAGCTGACGGAAAGCGTGGTTGAAAATATGTGCGAAGGTTTGCGCCAAGTGGCCGCTTTGCCCGACCCTGTGGGAGAGATGGACGAATTCCGCCTGCGCCCCAATGGTTTGCAGATCGGTAAAATGCGCGTTCCCCTGGGCGTTATCGGCATGATTTACGAATCCCGCCCCAACGTAACCATCGATGCTGCCGCCCTGTGTTTGAAATCGGGCAACGCCTGCGTGTTGCGCGGCGGCAGCGAGGCTTTTCACAGCAATATGGCCATCGCCGGGCTGATAACCCAAGCCTTGCGCGAAAACAGCCTTCCAGCGGCTGCGGTCAGCCTGATTGAAAACACCAGCCGAGAAAGCGTAGGAGTGATGCTGCAAAGCGCTGATTTAATCGATGTGATTATCCCGCGCGGCGGCAAATCATTGGTGGAGCGTATCAGTGCAGAAGCGCGCGTGCCCGTTATCAAGCATCTTGACGGCATTTGCCATGTGTATATCGACCGTGCCGCCGATGCACAAAAAGCGCTGGATATCGCCTTTAACGCCAAAACCTCGCGCTACGGCACCTGCAACACTATGGAAACACTGCTGGTGCACGAAAGCCGCGCCGCCGAAATCCTGCCACCGCTGGCCGCAAAATATGCCGCAAAAGGCGTGGAATTGCGCGGCTGTGCGCGCACACGCGCCATTCTGCCCGATATTCAGACGGCCTCAAGCAAAGATTGGGACACCGAATACCTCGCCCCCATATTGGCGGTTAAAGTGGTGGAGAGCCTATCCGAAGCCATTGTCCACATCAACACCCACGGCAGCGGCCACACCGACAGCATCGTTACCGAATCCTACACCGATGCACAAACCTTCCTGCGCACGGTCGACAGTGCCAGCGTAATGGTTAATGCCAGCACCCGCTTTGCCGATGGTTTTGAATATGGCTTGGGCGCAGAAATCGGCATTTCTACCGACAAAATCCATGTGCGCGGCCCGGTCGGCCTGCACGGCCTGACCTCGCAAAAATGGGTGGTATTGGGCAACGGCCAGACTCGGGAATAAAGTAGATCAGGACTTGGAATCAGAGTTTGTTTTTATTTTTTCAGACGGCCTTCAGGTGTTTTGCAAAGATTTCAGCCTGAAATTGAAGCTGAATCCAGTTTGATTGAAAAATATCGGGTCCTTTATCCTTTATTCAGGATCGGATGCAGCACAGATTTGCCTGCATATTATTAAACCTTGCAACACATTTTTTCGATAACGGCGGAAAACTTTGCCCGTGAGGCTGTTTTTTGGATACAATCGCGCTTTCACAAATGATTTTTGAGCAAGCCGCCGTTTTGGGCGGCTTGTATTTTTATCTGGCGGAACAGCGGTTGTGTTAAAAGTATATGACTTCGTTTCCCAATCAGTATTTCTACGGCTCGAA
Organism: Neisseria musculi; assembly: GCF_014297595.2. Lineage (NCBI taxonomy): Bacteria > Pseudomonadati > Pseudomonadota > Betaproteobacteria > Neisseriales > Neisseriaceae > Neisseria > Neisseria musculi. The sequence continues at coordinate 2,785,916 of NZ_CP060414.2, forward strand.
AAGCTGTTTTACGGAGAATCCACCCATGCAGAAAATTCCGTTGACCGTGCGCGGTGCAGAATTATTAAAAGCAGAATTACAGCACCTGAAAAGCGTGGCCCGCCCCGAAGTGATAGAAGCGATTGCAGAGGCGCGCTCGCACGGCGATTTGTCGGAAAACGCCGAATACGAAGCAGCCAAAGAGCGGCAGGGTTTTATCGAAGGCCGCATTTCGGAAGTGGAACATAAACTTTCCATCGCACACATCATCAACCCGTCCGAAATCCATGCCGAGGGCAAGGTGGTGTTCGGCGCTACGGTAACGCTCGAAGACTTGGACACCGAAGAGCGTGTGCGCTATCAAATTGTCGGCGAAGACGAGGCGGATATTAAAGAAAACAAAATTTATGTAGGCTCGCCCATCGCCCGCGCGCTCATAGGCAAAGAGGAAGGCGATGTGGCCGAAGTGCAGGCTCCGGGCGGTGTGCGCGAATACGATATCGTGCAGGTGGAATATATCTGAAGCAGGCGAGGCTTCCGATTATCACAATATTGCCCGAGTGCCGATGTTCAGGCCGTCTGAAAACCAAACCGCAGCAGAAACTGCGGCTATTGTTTTCAGACGGCCTGAGATTTTTGCAAAGGCTGAAAGTCATCACAAAGTCTGTTTATGGTGAATCCGCTTTATTTCCGATACCGGCCGGCCAAAGGCAATGCAGGCGGTAACCCGCTGCCGCTTGCGGTTTGCAAAACCGTTTTCTTCGGGCCAAGGCGAAGCAATGCTGTAATCAAAATCAAGGATCCACTGTATTTGTTTGTTGGCAGCCCGCTTCGAAAAATCAAACGGTGCCGGCCTTACTGCAATTTTTACTGCCTGCGCCCCGCCGCCTCGGGTTTATTTTAGCGGCTGTGCGATACCGTTGCGCTACCTGCACAAGGAGGCGCAGTATGTCTGCAAAGTTGATGGCTGCAACCGGGTGTTTCAGACGGCCTGAACGTATCCCGTTAAGGTTCGAGCTACGCAGTATCGATGCTTTTCAGACGGCCCGGGTAAAATTATTGACAAGGCTTTGGATTTTGAGTGTTTGAGAACCATTTTCTTACCATGTTTTGGCAGAGTTGCTGCCCTTTTTGAAGAAGTTTCACGGTAAATCAGGTACAATGCGCGCTTATTTTAATTGGATAAAGGGTGCTTTGGCACATGGCTTCGTTAGAAACTTGGATAGGTTTGCGTTATCTCAGAGCCAAAAAGCGCAACGGTTTTATGTCGTTTATCACCATGATTTCGATTGCGGGCATTGCGCTGGGCGTTACCGCGCTGATTGTGGTGTTGTCGGTGATGAACGGTTTTCAGAAAGAAATCCGCGGTCAGCTCCTGAATGTGGCACCGCACGCAGAGATCGGTTATTACGACACCGGCAACGGTGAGGGCTGGCAGAGCCTGCGCGGATTTGTGAAAGGGCGTAAAGAAGTTTTGGCAACGGCTCCCTATGTTGCCGACCAGGCTTTGTTGGCCAACTCGGGAGAAGTGCGCGGCGTGCAGCTTCGCGGCGTGTTGCCCGAGGAAGAAAAAAACGTGGTGGATTACGGCAAAGAGATGCCGGTGGGCAGTTTCAATGATTTAAAACCCGGTGGGTTCGATATTATTCTTGGTGAAGGTTTGGCCGAGGCACTCGGTGCAGAAAAAGGCGGCAAGGTAACCGTGATTACACCGGAAGGCAACGTTACGCCCGCCGGAGTGGTGCCGCGCCTGAAGCAGTTCAACGTGGTGGGCATCGTGAAAACGGGGCTGTATGAAGTGGACAATTCGCTGGCGATGACGCATATCCAAGATGCCCAAGTGCTTTATCGTTTGGGTGACGGCGTAGGCGGGCTGCGCATCAAACTTGCCGATCCGCAGAGCGCGCCTTCGTTTACCCGCAACCTAATTGCTCCGGAACAGAAAGACAAAGTGTGGGTGCGTGATTGGACGTTTTCCAACCGCAGTTATTTCGAAGCGGTAGAACTGGAAAAACGCATGATGTTCATCATCTTAACGCTGATTATCGCAGTGGCGGCGTTTAATTTGGTGTCATCGCTGGTGATGGCGGTTACAGAAAAGCAGGCCGATATCGCCATTTTGCGCACATTGGGCTTGCCGCCAGCAGGCGTGATGAAAATCTTCATGGTACAGGGCGCATTCGCCGGTTTTTTCGGCACTTTGATCGGCGTAGTCTGCGGCGTGGTGCTGGGGATGAACATAGGGCGTATCGTGGCGTTTTTTGAAGATTTGTTCGATAAGCAGCTGATTAATTCACAAATTTACTTTATCGATTATCTGCCCAGCGATGTCAGCACCGATGATGTGCTGGTGATTGCCGCCATTTCGCTGGCACTGGCATTTATCGCCACACTGTATCCGAGCTGGCGGGCTGCAAAAACCCAACCGGCGGAGGCTTTGCGCTATGAATAAGATTGTGTTGGATTGCAGCAGTGTAACCAAAAGCTACAGTGATGGCGCATTAAACGTGCAGGTACTCAACGGCCTCAATCTGCAAGTGTGTGAAAGCCAAAGCGTGAGCATTATCGGCGCTTCGGGCAGCGGCAAATCAACCCTGCTGCACATACTCGGCGGTCTGGATATGCCTACTTCGGGCAGCGTAAACCTGATGGGCAACAATTTGGGCAAAATGAGCCAGAAACAACTGGGCGAACTGCGCAACCGCTATTTGGGTTTTGTATATCAGTTTCACCATCTGCTACCCGAATTTTCGGCACTGGAAAACGTGATGATGCCGCTTTTGATCAGCAAAAAAACAAAAGCAGAAGCCGAGGCACAAGCGGCGGAAATGCTGGAAAAAGTCGACCTGAAAGCACGTATGCTGCACCGGCCGGGCGAACTCTCAGGCGGCGAACGCCAACGTGCCGCTATTGCCCGCGCACTGGTTACCCGTCCCAAATGCCTGCTGGCTGATGAACCCACAGGCAATCTCGACCGCAAAAACGCCCAAAATATATTAGACATAATGTTGGCATTGAAAAGCGAATTAGGCACCAGCCTGATAGTGGTTACCCACGATGACGAACTTGCCGCCCGCTTTGACCGCGTAATGACCATGGACGATGGCTGTTTGGCTGATAAACCGTAACAGTACGGCAAAATCAGCTTGGGCAGTCTGGCTGGGTGCTCTCTTATGCCGGCCCGTTGCGGAAACGGCAAAGTGTGCTGTGGTCGGAAGTGTGAAAGTCGTAAAAGTGGCAGGGGAATCGGAAATAGGTGCGGATGATAAGGCTGTATTCGGGTGGGGTGGAGAGGTTGTGCCGTTGGCTGGGGAAGATGGCTGTAGGTATGGGTCAGAGGATAGGCGGGACGGCTGCCGTTACTGCGCAGATGGAGGGTTGTGGGTCGGTTGTTGTTGCCGAAACTGTGCTCGGCCAAGACATACGGTCAGGCTTGATGGCCGGAAGCCGTTGGAATGTTTTTCGATATGGTTGAAGGCATCGCGGATATTGTTCGGGGAAATAAAATGGGTAACGGTTTTACCCAACCGGTTGAATTTGGCAACTGGGGTGGTTCTTTCCTGCCCCTCCCATTCATAAAGATCGTCAAATAATACTTTGTGTATTTCTTTTAAACGCATCAAACCGTACTTGCCGGCGTGTATGGCAATCTCTCCCGACAGCACCATTTTGGCTTTGGTCGAAGCCAAAAAGTATTCAACCGAACGTAGGGTTTCGGCATCTGTGATACCCAGCTTATTGAAAAAAACGCCGTTTTCGGCTTGGTAGGGATTGGCCACTCCGAACGGCTTTCACAGCCAAGAACGGGATTCGCCGAAACCGTCCAACGTTTGGTTTTTTCCCGCATACTGTAACAACTCCCGATAAACCTGTTGTGGTTCGATATTGCCTGCAACGATGGAGGCTCTGATACGCTGTTTCAGTTCGGGAACCTCAAAACCTTTCAGTCCGAATATGGAATCGATCAGTTTGTATGCCTGTGTTCTTTCATGTTTCATCATAAGTATCTCGTTATTGTGTGAAAATCATCGGTGCCGGCTAATTATAGCGCACAGTTTCATATCATTGCGGTAAACCGTTACCGCAACGGATGAAAAGTAAAAAGCCCCGCCGCAGCACATCATCCCATGTGCTGCGGCGGGGCTTTTTCGTTTTTGGTGGTGGCTTCAAATAATATCAGTCACCAAAGCCTTCCAGCCACTCCTGTTTGTTGATCTCATACTCAACGGCAGAAAAACCGTCGGGATAATCCTTAAACCCTTTCTGTTTTAATGCGTATTCTTTAGCCTTTTCTACCTCTTCCAGACTTGAAAACACACCCAAGCACTTATCATTTTCATGACCTAGAGCGTCTATTCGCGTATGGTAGAGAACATAAACTGTATCCAATGTAAACATTTTTCTATACCTTTCAATTAGTTAAATGACATGCCACCGTATTTTTTAATTTGATTATGCTCTGTCGCCGGGCCGGTTTTCCACTTCCCTGCACCGTATTTGGCATCCAAAACACGTTTTGCAAACTGGGTACCGCTTTCATTGGGGTTTTTGCACGGCTTTAATCCTGCCTCACCCAACCGGGAGCATCTTTTGCCGCTTCTTTCCCGCTCAGATGGCTGGCAAATGTTTTATTTCAAACAATTGAAAGCATGGCTCGGTGCGGACAAGCTAACCAAACCAAAAGACACAAATGCCGATAAAATCAGTTTTTTCATGACAGTATGACCAATTTACACGATGTTTTTTATATTATCGGCCCAATCCGTAAAATTCTATCTTTACTGTCAAAAAATAGAACGGGCAACAGTGGTGGCAGACACAAAAAAGTCCCGCCGCAGCACAAATTCATGTGCTGCAGCGGGGCGGTTTTCTGCAACGGACGGTCAGGCTGCCTGTTGTCCGGCAAATACTGCTTCGGGGCGGTAATTCTCGCGTATCAGCGCGGCCATCGGCGGCGGCGATACGGAGTTGCCGCACATCCGCACCTGGGCGGTTTTGGTCAGCGGTTTGCCGGTATGGTCGCGGTCGAAGATGTAATCCTCGGGGAAGCCTTGGGCTTTGTACAACTCTTTGGGCAGCAGCATCCGCAGCGTGATGTCCACGATGTAGTACGGTTGCCGGTTGATATATACGGTAACCAAAGCCAAACGGTCTTTGGTGGTCAGCGTTTCCGGCGGCGCAGTCAGATCGCGGGCATCGCCGTTGCCGTAGTAGTTAATCAGGAATGCGGCCACTTTGAGGGCGCGGTTTACAGACGGCCGGCGGTGTTGACTGCCGTTTGCCGTCACCGTACCCATCAGTGCGGTAATGTCGCTGCCGGTGCCGGCCATTTTGGCCGGCTCGGTTCGCCAGTTGGCGCGTACCAGCACGGCCATAGGCTGAGGCGAGGTGATGCAGGTTTGCACCTGAATGCCTTGGGCCGCCAGCTCGGGCAGGATTTGGCGGCAGTCGCCGGTATGCAGAACGGATAGGTTATGCTGTTTCATTTTTTATCCTTCGGATAGCCAATAAAAAACACCGCTTAGCGGTGTTTGCGGCGTGTTGCAGGTTAGGGGAACTGTCGGGCGGTATGTACGATATTCAACACATAAACGGTTTGGCTCTAGACTGGCAGAATAGCTCTGTTAGCCTGGAAAAATGAAATATAACACCAAGTTAAGTGACCATCAGCTCAAAAAATTATCAAGCATTTTTGTGTCGGTATAGAAGCCTCAAAACCGCTTTGCCGGCAGGCTTCAACCGCAATACCATCAACCACCGGTATCGCATGTTCAGGCACGAAATATACCGCTGCCAAAGCGGGCAAAAAGACCTGTTATACGGCAGCATAGAGGTTGATGAAAGCTATTTGTAGCGCGGTTTCCATGGCAAGTCAAAGCGTGGCAGAGGAACGCTTAAACAACCCGTCTTTGGTATTTTCGAAAGAGACGGCAGGGTTTATACCGAAATCGTTTCTGATTGTAAAAAGCAAACACTTCAAACTGTTATATTGGGAAAGGTCTCTCTGGAGGGTGTTGTTTATTCTGATAGCCGGCGCGGTTACAGCGGCCTGGTTGGTGCGGGCTACTCTAAACATTTGCGCGTTAATCACGGACAAAATGAGTTTGCAGATGGTACCGGGCACATCAATGGTATTGAAAGCTTCTGGAGTTTTACCAAACGAAGGCTCGCCAAATTCAATGGCGTAACCAAAAACTTTGATTTGCACCTGAGGGAATGCGAATGGCGATGGAACCGAAACTCTGATGAACTGAGTTACCAACTTTGGGGGCTTTTAAAGTAAATTTATATAAAGCTGCTAGTCTAGAGCCATTATAAAAGTTAACAAAACGACATAACTCTTTTTGCCGGTGCGCCGAATCCTTAAACGGATGCTTGTCATGCCACATTTCCATTAAGGTACGGACAACCCGCCCGGCTTTACCATTGGTTTGCGGCCGGGCAACACGGGTGAATTTTTGGCTTATGTTGTTTGGCACACAGGCAATGCCAAACGGGTGCCCCGCATTGTCACGATATTCCGCACCGTTGTCGCAATAGGCGCATTCGATGGTATAGGGACAACAATCTATCACATCGCGCAAAAGAAATTTGGCTGCGCCGGCTGCTGTACGGTCCGGCAATATCGCAGCATACCGCTCGCGGGAAAAATCATCAATGGCAACAAACAGATAATCCAGATGGTCGGTTGCTTTTTGGTTTTGTAGCAAAGGCAGCCGTTTGGTATCGAAACGAACCGTTTCGCTGGGATAGGATTTGTTATAACGCTTTGCCTGTTTTTTGAGTTTCTCTTCGATTTCCCGCTCGACTTTGACCAGGCGTTTCATGCCGTATTTGGTTTATTTAAAGCGGTTGTTGGTGCTTTTTTGCGGGGTGGGCAGCCGCAACCGGGCTGCTTTGAGTATACGGTAAATCGTTACTCTGCTGACACGGTAGTGTTGTGCCAACGAAGTTACACTGAATTTTGTCTTGTGTATAAGCGCGTCAAATGGCCTGGCGGTTATGCGGGGTTAGCCGGGTATTTTTATGGATATTCATGCAGTATTGTCTTTCAAATACTGTAAACAACGCTAGCTTTTACTACAGGTAAATTCCCTTGTTCCGTGAACCAAACTGCTTTCAATGCTGCGGTAAGACAGATAAGCCAATCCGGCCAATGCCGTTTCTATGCGGCTGCCGATATTTTCCGCCAATGCCATACCGCCTTCATCGGCATAGTAGGAAAGAATGGCGAGCAAATCCGCTTGTGCTTCAGCTTCATAAACAATTGCATACATCGGACGGCTCAACGGTTTTGCAGTTTATTGCGGATATTGTCCAAGGCATCGGTATGGGCATCGGCAGCGGCTTTTCCCCGGGTGCCGTCCTTTTGAAAACGCGCCAAAGATTTCCCGACCTTGGCCTGCACCCATTCATCGTATCCTCCTTCTTTCTCTATCAGCATCTCGGCCAAATAAGTCCCCTGCAAGTCTTCTAAAGAAACAAACACGCCTACAGGCCGTTTGTTTTTAGTCAGCAGCACCGGCTCGCGGCGGACGGTATCCAGCAGATCTCCGAAGTTGTTTTGGGTATTACTGGCTGTCATGGTACGCATTACGCTTTCCTTTATCGGTACGGTATTTAGCTATTTTAGCTATTTTATCCAACCTGGACAAATAGCTCAACGCTGAATATCCTTATCCTGCTTGCCTTTCTCCGCTGCCGGCTGCTGTTGCAGTTGCTCGATAGTGGAGCGGCAGCGAGGTGATGCAGGTTGCACCTTTATGCCTTGGCCAGAGCATTCGGGCAGGATTTGGCAGTAGTCGCCGGCGTACAGAGAATTACCCGATTTCATTTCAAGGAGTACATACAGGAATTGCTCTTAAAAAAGAAAGTCCGCCCACTTAAATGCGGGCGGGTAACTGAAAAATTCTTAACCTTCGCCGAATCCTGATGTCCAAATTAAGAGTATCCAATTCGTGTTCATTAATGCCGAAGCCGTCAGGATGGTCTCTAAATCCGGGCTTGTCCGATAGTGCCGATATGGCATTTTGGGCTGCCTCTTCAGAGGAAAATATATCTAACAACTTGACATCGACATTATCATTTTCATGTAGCGGCGGTCTGGCGTGTTCTAAAAGAAATACTGATTTGTTCATGAAAAGTCCTTTCAGGTCATTAAAATTTTATGCTTATCTAACAAAGTCCCTGTCGTCGATTTTTTTGATTTTAATAAATTTATTGGGGCTGTACTAGATAACTAGGGAAATTTAACTTCAGGTTAGAATAATCCCTATGAGAAAAAGTCGTTTAAGTCAGTACAAGCAAAACAAACTGATTGAACTATTTGTTGCAGGTGTTACCGCTCGCACAGCGGCGCAATTAGTTAGCGTCAATAAAAATACCGCTGCCTATTACTTCCACCGTTTGCGCTTACTTATCTATCACAACAGCCCGCATCTGGAAATGCTTGATGGTGAAGTAGAAGTTGATGAAAGCTATTTTGGCGGACAACGCAAAGGCAAACGTGGTCGCGGTGCGGCTGGCAAAGTGGCTGTATTCGGGCTTTTGAAGCGTAATGGTAAGGTTTACACCGTTGCCGTACCCAATACACAAACTGCGACTTTATTGCCAATTATCCGCGAGCAAGTGAAGCCTGACAGCATTGTTTATACCGATTGTTACAAAAGTTATGACGTTCTTGATGTGAGCGAATTTTCACATTTTCGGATCAATCACAGCACACATTTTGCTGAGCGACAAAATCACATTAACGGAATTGAGAACTTTTGGAACCAAGCAAAACGCCATTTACGCAAGTTTAACGGCATTCCCAAAGAGCATTTTGAACTGTATTTGAAAGAGTGTGAATGGCGTTTTAACAACAGTGAGATAAAATTTCAAATTTCTATTTTAAAACAATTAGTAAAGCAGGATTTGTTCTAGTTATCTAGGACAGCCCCAAATATTCAAGCAGTTTTCTTGGGAAACTCTTATTTAGCTTACAGTGGGTTATCTTCATTTTGGCAGCTTGTCATAACTGCTAATCTACGGTAGCCTCAATATTTATTTAGAAATAATGTATCTGTTTTCTCGAAAACAGATACCATGATCCCGCTGAAAATTGGCCGAAAAGAGCAGCTGTTTTTTGTTATTATCCATACCGTACCCGCTATTGGGTAGACAGCCATTGCAGGGATTACAAATACTGAAGGCGGCAATTAATCCAAAACCCTGTTATCTACTCGACTTTGGCATTGTTTTGTTGATGCTTAATCCATTATCAAACCATACCCGACCCAAACCAGGCTATGCAGGCACTTTAAAATCAGCCGCTAGAATAATCTGAAAAGGCTTTAAACAGGCTTTGGTATCAGAAAGGCCGTCTGAAAACATTTTCAGACGGCCTGTTAACGCAATAAAGGTAAACCGGATTGTTTACTACGCTTTTTATTTGGGGCTGTCCTAGATAACTAGAACAAATCCTGCTTTACTAATTGTTTTAAAATAGAAATTTGAAATTTTATCTCACTGTTGTTAAAACGCCATTCACACTCTTTCAAATACAGTTCAAAATGCTCTTTGGGAATGCCATTAAACTTGCGTAAATGGCGTTTTGCTTGGTTCCAAAAGTTCTCAATTCCGTTAATGTGATTTTGTCGCTCAGCAAAATGTGTGCTGTGATTGATCCGAAAATGTGAAAATTCGCTCACATCAAGAACGTCATAACTTTTGTAACAATCGGTATAAACAATGCTATCAGGCTTCACTTGCTCGCGGATAATTGGCAATAAAGTCGCAGTTTGTGTATTGGGTACGGCAACGGTGTAAACCTTACCATTACGCTTCAAAAGCCCGAATACAGCCACTTTGCCAGCCGCACCGCGACCACGTTTGCCTTTGCGTTGTCCGCCAAAATAGCTTTCATCAACTTCTACTTCACCATCAAGCATTTCCAGATGCGGGCTGTTGTGATAGATAAGTAAGCGCAAACGGTGGAAGTAATAGGCAGCGGTATTTTTATTGACGCTAACTAATTGCGCCGCTGTGCGAGCGGTAACACCTGCAACAAATAGTTCAATCAGTTTGTTTTGCTTGTACTGACTTAAACGACTTTTTCTCATAGGGATTATTCTAACCTGAAGTTAAATTTCCCTAGTTATCTAGTACAGCCCCAAAAATAAAATCCGCCCACTTAAAAATGCGGGCGAGTATATACAATGATTACTGATTAAGTTAGGCAGATAAAAACCCTAAATCTTTTTCACCAAGCCATGTCAGAGACAGACCCGTACTGACAATGAAAGCGTCTATCATTACAAAAACATGTTTGAGAGCTTGAACGGCATCTATATCCATGCACTTGAAAATCCATGTCTTCTCCTGCCCCAACAATCCGATACCGGTAAATCCACTTTTCTTCATGCACTTTCTCAGGCTGGGCAATAAATATATCTACCAATGTTTCGGGAGAACCAGCAAAAGCAAGTGTTCTGTGTGCAATGCAAGTATCTTTGGTTATTTTCTCACTCATGATTTTACCTATTCATTACTTATTTAATAAAGCCGGAAAACCTATTTTTCCGTTATTTTTGGAGCAGTATACAAGGCGTTCGTTAGCAGATGACCAACATACTGCTCTTTTCGAACTGTTTGTTACCTTGTTACACGCTGCTATATCGGCATTATGCTGGCGGTTGCATGGCTCATACTTCGATCATTGAGCAGATACAGATGTTGAATATCATGCTGCTAGCAAAACCTTAAAGTATATAAATTTAGCTTCATCATTTACTCCTTCGTATAACGTTCCTCAATGAATTTAACAATTCAAGACAATATAAACAAGAAAAGTTCTATTAAAAAATATGAAACGATAAGTCAACGAGAAATACCATCTTCTTGTCTTTTCTCCGTTACCGCCGGCAGATGCTCTAATTTTTCGAGCTCTACGATCTTTGTCGTGTATGCGGTCATAACGGCTTTGAGCCTTGGTGTCAAACGATTGCCCGGCCACTTCTTTTGCCAGTTTGCCGATGATGCGGGCTTTGGTTTTATGCCCCATCTTGTACAGTTCTTTGGCGATTTGCCCGTATTGCTCGAGCACGATGCCGCGTGTACGCAGAGTTTCCCTTAAAAACGGATGCTTGGGGTGGCCGCTGCCGAAATACAGGCCTCCGTCTGATTTGGCCTTCCCAGAGCGGGTTTTGTAGCCCAAAAACCAATCATCGACATTGCGGTGGATACCCATTTGTTTCCTTTCTGGTTATTCCCGCCTGCGGCGGTTGGTTTGCAGCACCGGTATGGGCATCTATAAACTCTTTCAGTTCGGCAATCTGCCGGCTGTTCAAAGATGCGTTTTCGCCCGCGTTCAGACGGCGGGCGATTTGGTTACTGCCGCTCCACAGAATCCCGCACCATCGACCAGTAAAAATGGGTGCGCGCCAGCGTCTGCATATCCGGCGGCAGGCCGGATATGGTTTTTTCCATCGCGTGTTCCAGCAAAGAGCAGCGCAGTTTTTCCGCCGTACCGGCGGCGGCCATGTGCATTTGGTAGTGATGCTTGGCCGTTTTCAGGCCGCCGTGCGGAATATCTGCTTCGCGTGCCGGTTCTTTTTCCATGGTGTTTTCCAAAACAGAAAGGCCGTCTGAAATTTTAGGCGGCCTTTCTGGCGGGGTTCCGGGCAGGATGCAGCGGTTCAGCGCTCGAAAGAAATTTCGCTTTGTCCGGGCGGTTCGGGCTTCTGAACCTGCCGTAATTTTTCTTCAACCCGGCTGCTATAAAAATTGATGCGCGCCTGCATCTTCGTCTGCTCGGGCAGCCCTTTAATCAGGGTTTCCATTTGGGATTCCAACAGACGGCGGTGTTCCTGTTGTGGCGAGGGCAGGGTCTGCTCCGTATAACGCCAACTGCAAACGTTCTTGCAGGGATTGTTCGCGGGCTGTGTCAACATGCATATAAAACTGCCCCAAAGAATCGGGGAATGGGCATCTAAAAGCGCACCACCCCGATGATTGATAAACTCTCCACTTTTATGGAGTTTCCCGGCAATGATTAACATGGAAACCATTACCAAAGCACGCCGTCTGTTTCATCAGGGCGTATCCGTCCGACAAATCGCCAAACAGTCCGACATCAACCGCTGAACCGTTAATCAATACATCTGCACCGAAACCCTGCCCCGGCCAAATACCAACGTAGTAAACAACACTATCCCGCAGATGTTGGCTTTCTTTGCTATGGAAGGGTTTAACCGCTATCTGCCCGAAAGGTGCAACAGTGACTCGGCCAAACGCAAACATCCCCATTTCAAACAGCAGACGGTTGCAGAAGTTTTCCCGCAAGAATAAGGCCGTCTGAAAGATTGCCGCCGGCCTTGTGCCCGGCTTTCAGACGGCCCGAACGGTTCCGCTGTGTTTGAAGGCCCGCCCTTTCCCGGCTGCCGATATTTCCGCCTTGATGCCCGCACCGCAAGTTGTGCAACCGCCGCTCCGCATTGGGGATGCCCCGGTGCACAGCTTCATTTTCCCGCGCGTTTCAAGCCTTGCCGTGAACAGTCAGTGCCCGGTGAACTTTGAAGGCAGCCGTTAGCGCACCCCTTGTCATTTAGTCAGACGGCAGGCCGCCTTCATGTTTACTTGGACAGGATACAGATAGCGGGCGGACAGGAAGTGCCTGCACTTCAGCTTACACGGTAAAGGACAGACTGCTTATCAGCCCCAGCATGACTTGCCGCGGCTCAAACGCAAACCCGGCGCATTGAGAAACGGGGAACCGTTCGAACAACGGATATTGCCTCCTGCCGTCAAAGAGCTGCAAAAACGCCTGATGAAACAGAAATCCGCAGACGGGGCCATGGCGGAACTATCGGCACTGATTGCCGAATACGGGAAGCCGGCGTGACGGCAGCCGAATCGGCATTGGCGTACGGTATGCCCACGGCGGCGGTACAGAACATCATCAACCGTTTAAACGAACCGGCGATACCGAAATCCAACCTGCCCGGGGTATCCGCCGCAAACGCAGTACGGCGGATATTTTGGAACGGTTGCTGCACCGTTTCGGGGCGATTGAAACGGGTAATGAGTCTTTCAGATTTAAAAACCGCTGCCGATACCGGTTTGAAAGTGGTGTACTTTTAGATGGCTATTGGCAGGGGCTTGCGGGTTTAAGTATTGGCGCGGTTTGCGTTGCTCTGTTGGATTTGTTTGGCGTTATCCGGCTGTGGATATTTGTTTTATCCAGGCAAAAAGCTCTTCCAAATCATAATCGCCGCCATGCCCCACCTCCCATGGTAGGAAGTAATCAACGTTGTGGCCGTGGTTTTGCAGTTTGGCGGCCAATACGGCGGATACGGCCAATGAGGTGTCGCGGTCGTTGGTGCCGGTGCGGATGCGCCAGTGTCGGGAGGTTTGCACACCGCTGCTGCCGATATAGTGGAGCGGATTCATCATATTCACGGTTTGTGCATCGGCCAAAGCGGCATTTTCGGCGGCACTGTGCTGCATGGCGAAATCGGTGAAGTGCCGTTTGTCGGCGGCGGCACTGCCGAAAAGCTGGTTTTCACCGCTGCTTAAATCCACGACATCAAAGGCAGGCGGTGTTTTTTGGCGGCCTGCGGCGCGGGCGTATTGGTCGAAATCCACGGCGGTTACTTTGCCGTTTTTCACGGTGAGCCAGTTGCGTTTGCCGAGGTTTTTGCCGGCATCGAGCTGTTGTTGGGCAGACGCGCCCAAGAGGCCGGCAATGTGGTTTTTGAAACTGCCGTTGCCGTTTTTATCGAGTGTGAGTGCGCGGCCTTGCGGATCTTTGAGTTTGAGGCTGTTGAGATAGGCGGGGTAGAGTGGTTTGAGTTGGTCGGACAGTTTGATTTCGGCGGCGGTGAGCGTGCCCGGCACCAGCTCGCGTTTCACGTTGTAGTCGAGCATGGTGATGTTTATTTTTTTGTAGGTGTTGATGCCGTTAAACTGCCATTCGTAGGCCATGTCGGCATGGCCGGGGTCGGTAATCGGGCAATAGGCGGAAACGGCGAAAACATCATCGGGCGCTTCGGCTGCGCCCAAGTCTTTCAGACGGCCTTCGTAATCTTTGCTGTTGCCGGCAGCACCGAGCAGGGCGGATAAGGCACCGCCGGAGCTGGTGCCGTTGGCAATGATTTTGGCGGCATCGCCCGGCATGGCATGGTCGTTGGCTTTCAAATAGCGTACAGCGGCTTTCAAATCGACACTGGCGGCGGGGGCTTTGCCGTTGGCAGCGGTGCGGCCGCGCGCGCCGGCCGAAGCCACCACATAGCCTTTGGACAAGGCCGTCAATATGGCGTTGGGACGGTTATTATTGCGCGGGTCGTGTCCGGGTTTGCCCGCTTTGGCAGGCATATAGCCGCCGATTGGGTTGGGGAAGAAAATCGGCGCGTTTTCAGCGGTGTAGCCCTCGATGCTGCCGCCCGAATAATAGGCCTCGGGCACATAAATATTGAGGGTTTCGTATTCGGCATCGGCCGGGTTGTTCACATACACGATGCCTTCAAATGCCCGATAATGCACGGTTCGGCCGTTTATTTCCGAGCTTTGTTTTGTGGATGTTTGTTTGGCAAAATCCAAATCGCCGTTTTGCGCCGTGCCGGCTTTTGGCGCGGAGCAGGCGGCCAAGCTGAAGGCAAACGAAGCGGCAATCAGGGCAAGGGCGGTTTTTTTCATGGTTTTCCGTTGGAAACAAGGTTGGATGAAAGTTGGAAATTTCGGTTAAGACTTTCCCGGCCGTCTGAAAAGTTCCGGCCTCTGCGGCGCAGCGGCAGCAGCAAAAAGCCTGCGGCTGCTTAAAGGCGGCGTTCAGACGGCCTCGGCACCACGGCAACACTTTACAACACACAACCCGTGCCGCACACGCTGTTTTACCATTGTTCGGCACATATGTTGCAGGCGGCCGAAACCGTGCAGGCGGCGTGATGTCGAAGAGCACGCCGGCCGCTCTCTTGCTGGTACAATAAAGCCGCAGGATTCGGGCAGTTGCCCGCGCCGCACTTTTGTCACTAAAAAATCAGGCCCCATCATGAACACCGTTAAATATTTTCCCGAAAAACAGAAATTTTCCCTGCTGCAAGATTTTGACGAAGCAGGCTATCTCACCTACCGCATCGAAAACGGCGCGTGGAACATCGACCATACCGTTATCTACCCTGCCTATCGCGGCAAAGGTTTGGCACGGCTGTTGGTTGAAGCCGCCGCTGCCGAAGCAGCCGGGCAAAACATAGCCTTAACCGCCGGTTGCAGCTATGCAGCGGCCGTGCTGGCCGAGCGCAGCGGAGAAACCCGATAAAAAGAAACGGCACTTTGCCCCGTTGCAAACACAATGGCTTGCCGGGCCTGCTTTAACAGAGCCGCTCCGGCCGCTCCGCCTGCGGTTCGGTGCCGGCTTTGGCAGTATTAAATGAAACAGCAGGGCAGGCGGCATAGGCCGCAAACCGGCCGATGCCGTGTCCGCTTCAATTTATTTTACGATACCTGCACAGCGTGCGGCTGCGACACCTGCTTTTTGATTTTACCCGCCATCATCTGAATATTTTCAGACGGCCTTTGCATCCAAGCAGACGGCCGGGATGGCGGCAGAATTTACAAACATTTGCCCGAACCCCGCCCTCACTTGGCGCAGCGCAGCGGGCAGGCGCAGCCGATGATGGGGTTCAAGCCTTTCAGACGGCCTGCAAACAGGTTGGCAAAGTCTCAGGCCGTCTGAAAAAACACAATCCGATTTTGACGGCACCACTTATTAAAGGAACCCGCCATGCAGGCACCGAAAACCACCATAACCGGCAGCATCAATTATAAACTTGGTACATCGTCTCCCCGAATCCCGCCTGCCCTGGGCGGCTCAGCGGGCCTGCGGAGCCGATGATGGAATTCAAGCCTTTCAGACGGCCTGAAAAAAACACAACCCGATTTTGACGGAACCACCCATTAAAGGAACCCGCTATGCAGGCACCGAAAATCACCGTAACCGGCAGCATCAATATAGACTTGGTCACATCGTCTCCCCGCTTTCCGCAGCCGGGCGAAACTCTGATGGGAACATCGTTTGAGCGTTTTATGGGCGGGAAAGGCGCCAATCAGGCGGTGGCGGCGGCGCGCTTGGGCGCGAGCGTCAGCATGGTGGGGGCGGTGGGCAGCGATGCGTTCGGCCGCGAAGCATTGGAAAACCTGAAACGCGAGGGCATCAACATCGAGGGCGTGCAGGTGCTGGAAGATGCGCCTACCGGCATGGCCAATATCACCGTGGCCGAAGGCGACAACCACATCATCGTGGTTGCCGGTGCCAATTCCGGCATCACGCCCGCGCATATCGAAGCCTGCGAAAAGCAAATTGCCGCTGCCGATGCGGTGCTGGCACAGTTGGAAATCCCGATGGCGTGCGTGATAACCGCTGCTGCGCTGGCGCGCAAACACGGCAAGCCGTTTATACTCAACCCCGCGCCCGCGCAAAAACTGCCTGCCGAACTGCTGGATTGGGTTACGCTGCTCACGCCCAACGCCCACGAGCTGGCTATCTGCCTGGGTTTGCCCGAAAACATGCCGGCAGAAGAGCTCATCGCCCGCGCGCCCTGCCCGGTGTTGATGACGCGCGGCAGCGAAGGTGCGCTGTATCACGATGGGCAGGGAAAACTGCGCCGGCAGGGCGGCTTCAACGTTATGCCCGTTGACACCACCGGCGCGGGCGACACCTTTAACGGCGCCTTTGCCGTGTTCCGCGCCGAGGGCATGGAAACAGCCGTGCGCAAGGCCAATGCCGCCGCTGCCTTGTCGGTAACCAAAGCGGGCGCACAAAGCGGTATGCCCGATGCCGCCGCGCTGGCAACCTTTCTCGCCGCGCAAACCCCGCCCTAACGCCGCAGGGTTTTCAGACGGCCTGCCCGCAAGCGTGCAGATTTTGAATAAGGTTTCCGACAAGCCATATTGAATTGAAACATTGCGCCGTGGCCGGGAAACACTCCGCCCGCCGAAGCCGCCCTGCTTGGGCGCAACGGCTCGGCAAACATGTGCCGTGCAGCGCGCAGGCCGTGTTCCCCGCGGGCATATTCCCTTATAAAAGCGGCGCAATTAGGCTACAATGCGGCCTTGATTATCTGAAACACATCTGTTTCAGACGGCCGCAGCCGCAATGCTTTCAAGGCCGTCTGAAAGCGGCAACCGCGAGAAACCCATGACCGATTACAGCAAAACCGTCAATCTCTATGAATCGCCCTTTCCCATGCGCGGCAATCTGGCCAAGCGCGAGCCTGCCTGGGTGAAAAGCTGGCAGGAGCAGCAGCGTTACCAGAAACTGCGCGCCAAAGCCAAAGGCCGCCCCCAATTTGTGCTGCACGACGGCCCGCCCTATGCCAACGGCGACATCCACATCGGCCATGCGGTCAATAAAATTCTCAAAGACATCATTATCCGCAGCAAAACACTGGCCGGCTTCGATGCCCCCTATGTGCCCGGCTGGGACTGCCACGGCCTGCCGATTGAAGTGATGGTGGAAAAACTGCACGGCAAAAATATGCCTGATGCCAAGTTTCGCGAACTCTGCCGCGAATATGCCGCCGAGCAGATCGCGCGCCAGAAAAAAGACTTTATCCGCCTGGGCGTGCTGGGCGACTGGGGAAACCCCTATCTCACCATGGACTTCAAAACCGAAGCCGACACCGTGCGCACGCTGGGCGAAATCTACAAAGCAGGCTACCTCTACCGCGGCGAAAAACCCGTGCAGTTTTGTTTGGACTGCGGCTCTTCGCTGGCCGAAGCCGAGGTGGAGTATAAAGACAAAATTTCCGATGCCATCGATGTGGCCTATTTGTTTAAAGACAACGCCGCACTGGCCGCCGCCTTCGGCCTGCCGCAAATCGAAGGCCCGGTATTTGCGGTGATTTGGACGACCACACCGTGGACGCTGCCCGCCAGCCAGGCCGTTGCCGCCGGCGCAGATGTGGTGTACCAATTAACCGACACCCCCAAAGGCAGGCTGGTGCTGGCCAAAGAATTGGCCGCAGAGGCATGGAAACGCTACGGCTTTTCAGACGGCCAAACCACCGTGCTGGCCGAAGCCGCCGGCAGCAGGCTCGAAAACCTGCATCTCGCCCACCCCTTTATCGAGCGCGACATTCTGATGCTCAACGGCGGCCACGTTACCACCGATGCCGGCACCGGCCTCGTACACAGCGCGCCCGCACACGGCCTGGAAGACTATTTCGTCTGCCTCAAATACGGCATCAAACTCTACAACCCCGTTAACGGCGAAGGCCGCTACAGCGCAGAAGTGCCGCGCGTGGCCGGCTTAACCGTGTGGGAAGCCAACCCCGTTATCATCGAATGGCTGCAAGAAGCAGGCCGGCTCTTGGCGCACAACACAATCGAACACAGCTATGCCCACTGCTGGCGGCACAAAACCCCGCTGATTTACCGTGCCACCGGCCAATGGTTTATCGGCATGGACCAAGCCGGCACCAACGGCAAAACCCTGCGCAACACCGCCCTCAAAGCGGTGGGCGACACCGAGTTTTTTCCCTCTTGGGGGCGCGCCCGCCTACAGGCCATGATAGAAGGCCGCCCCGACTGGGTGGTGTCGCGCCAGCGTTATTGGGGCACGCCGATGACGTTTTTCGTGCACAAACAAACCGGCGAGCTGCACCCGCGCACCGCCGAACTGTTGGAAGAAGTGGCGCAGCGCATCGAGCAAAAAGGCATCGAAGCCTGGTTTGCGCTTGATGCCGCCGAGATGCTGGGCGCAGAAGCCGCACAATACGAAAAACTGAAAGACACCATGGATGTGTGGTTCGATTCGGGCAGCACCCACTTTTCCGTGCTCAAACAACGCGAAGAATTGGCCTGGCCCGCCGACCTCTACCTCGAAGGCAGCGACCAGCACCGCGGCTGGTTCCAATCGTCCATGCTCACCGGCTGCGCCTCAATGGAGCGCGCACCCTACAAGCAGCTGCTCACCCACGGCTTCGTGGTCGATCAAAACGGCAGAAAAATGTCGAAATCGCTGGGCAACGTTGTCGCCCCACAAGAAGTGTATAACGAATTCGGTGCCGACATCCTTCGCCTGTGGACGGCCTCCACCGATTACAGCGGCGAATTGGCCATATCCAAAGAAATCCTCAAGCGCGTTACCGAAAGCTACCGCCGCATCCGCAACACCCTGAGCTTTTTATTCGCCAACCTGAGCGACTTCCGCCCCATCGAACACGCCGTGCCGCAAGACCAGATGGTCGAAATCGACCGCTACGCCCTCGTGCTGGCGCGCCGCCTGCAAGAACGTTTGGCGGGCGGTTACTACCCGCGCTACGCCTTCCACTTCGCCGTGAAAGACATCGTTGCCTTCTGCTCGGAAGACTTGGGCGCGTTTTATCTCGATATCCTGAAAGACCGTCTCTACACCACCCAAACAGACAACCACGCCCGCCGCAGCGCGCAAACCGCGCTCTACCACATCACCCGCAGCCTGGTGCTGCTGATTTCGCCGATACTGTGTTTCACCGCCGAAGAAGCGTGGGACATCATCGGCGGCGGCGAAGAAGACAGCGTGCTGTTCCACACTTGGCACGAATTTCCGCCCATCCACGAAAAAAGCGAAGCCGCCCTGATGGAAAAATGGCAGGCCGTGCGCCAGGTGCGCGAAGCCGTTACCGCCGCCATCGAGCCTTTGCGT
Source organism: Neisseria musculi (assembly GCF_014297595.2). NCBI lineage: Bacteria > Pseudomonadati > Pseudomonadota > Betaproteobacteria > Neisseriales > Neisseriaceae > Neisseria > Neisseria musculi. The sequence continues at coordinate 2,805,558 of NZ_CP060414.2, forward strand.
GCCGACAAAACGGTAGGTTCGTCTTTGCAGGTTGAAGTGGAGATTACCGCGCCCGAAAACCTGGCGGCTTATCTGAAAATGCTCGGCGGTGAATTGCGCTTTGCCCTGCTGGTGTCGAAGGCCTCCGTTGTCGAAGGCAGCGCGCTGGCCGTAACCGCCAAAGTGAGCGGCGGCGAAAAATGCGGGCGTTGCTGGCACTACACCGGCGACATCGGCGCCGTCCACCCCGGCATCTGCAAACGCTGCTCGGAAAACCTCGAAGGCAAAGGCGAAGAGCGCCACTACGCCTGATGATGAATTATGCCGTAAGGTGAAGGTACAGGGCCGAGACCTTTGTAAAACTCATTGGAGCCGTCTGAAATATCGGAACCCGATAATCCGGTATCGGTCATTCAGGCAAAAGGCAGGTATTTCAGAAACATCCGATGCGGGACGACCGGGGGCAGGCCGGCAATGATGCAGACTGCTAAGATGCTGAAACAACTTGAAAAAGCTTGAGGCCGTCTGAAAACTTTTCAGACGGCCTCAAGCTTTTAAACCATGCCTATGCGCATCACGCCAAAATCTTGCCCACGATTTCGGCAACGTCTTTCGATAGGCCGCTTTGGTTTTGAATCCGCTGTAGTTGGCTCTGCATCAAGCTTCTGCGGCGGGGTTCGAGTTGATTGCAGAGGTTGAATGCCTGCACCAAACGGGCGGCCGATTGCGGGTTGAAGCGGTCGATTTCCATCACTTTTTCGGCGATAAAGGCATAGCCTGCGCCGCTTTCGGCGTGAAAGTGCGGCACGTTGCGGCTGAACGCCCCCAGCAGCGAGCGGGCTTTGTTGGGGTTTTCGAGGCTGAATGCGGGGTGGCTGAGTGCTGCTTGAACCTGTGCCGGCGTGTCGGCACGGCGGCTGGCGGCAATCAGGGTGAAATATTTGTCCATCACCAGCGCATCGTTGCGGAATTTTTCGGCAAATGCGTTCAGCAATTGGTTGCGCACGGGGCTTTCGTTGTGGTTGATTGCCGACAAAATGCCCCATTCGTGGGTCATGTTTTGCGCCATTTCTTCATATTTGGCGGCAACGGTGTCGATGTGGGCGGGGTCGGCGCGCAACACGAAGGCGCGGCAGGTGTTGCGCAGGGTGCGCCAGCCGGCGCGCTCGGGGCTGTATTCGTAGCGGACGGCGGGGTCGGCCTGTGCTTCGGCGCAGGCGGCTTTTTGGTTCAGGCTCAGAAACTGCGGCATAAAGTGCGCGGCGATGGTGTCAAGCAGGGCTTCGCGGGCTTGGTGCACCAGCAAAGGTTGGATGTTTGCGCGGTCTGCCCACAATTCGCTTTCAGACGGCACTTCGAGCAGCATGGCCTGAAAGGCGGGGTTTAAGTCGGCAGCCAGCACATAGGCCACGGCTTCGAGCAGTTTGGGGTGTTCGGGCAGCGGCAGGCCTTGTGCGAGCGCGGCTTCGTTGGCGGCGGCGGCGCGGCGGTAGAGTGTTTGGCCGGCTTCCCAGCGGGCGAAAGGGTCGGTGTCGGCGGCCAGCAGCACCGCCAGCTCTTCATCGGTGTAGGGGTAGTGGAGATGCACGGGGGCGGAAAAGCCGCGCAGCAGCGAGGGAATCACGTTTTGATGCACGTTGTCGAAATAAAAGGTTTGTTCCGCTTCGGTGATAAGCAGCACGGTTTCGGTAAGCTCCGCGCTGCTGCCCGGCCGTCTGAAAGCCACCGGTGTGCCGCTTTCAGCATCGAAGAGTGCGGCTTTCAGCGGCATGGTCATGGGCTGTTTCTCGGCCATATCGGGAGTGGGCGGAATATGCTGTTTCACCGTGAGCTCGAAGCGGCCGGCGCCGACATTCAGACGGCCGGCGGTGTCGAGCACGGGCGTGCCGGCCTGGCTGTACCACAGGGCGAAGCGGTCAAGGTTGATGCCGTTGGCCTCTGCCATGGCGGCGCGGAAATCATCGCAGGTTACGGCCCGGCCGTCGTGGCGTTGAAAATAAAGCCGCATACCTTTCTGAAAACCTGCTTCGCCCAGCAGGGTGTGGTACATGCGCACCACTTCGGCACCTTTTTCATACACCGTCATGGTGTAGAAATTGTTCATTTCTTCATAGGATTCGGGGCGCACGGGGTGGGCGGTGGGCCCTGCGTCTTCAGGGAACTGGTGGGCGCGCAGCAGGGCAACGTTTTCAATGCGGCAGGTGGCGTGGCTGATGCGGTCGGCCGAAAACTCCTGATCGCGGAACACGGTGAGGCCTTCCTTGAGCGAAAGCTGGAACCAGTCGCGGCAGGTTACGCGGTTGCCCGTCCAGTTGTGGAAATATTCGTGGGCAATCACGCTCTCGATGGCGGCGAAATCGGCATCGGTGGCGGTGCGGCTGTCGGCCAGCACATATTTGGTGTTGAAAATATTGAGGCCTTTGTTTTCCATCGCACCCATGTTGAAGTCGCCCACGGCCACAACCATGTAGGTATCGAGGTCGTATTCGAGCTTGAAGCGCTGCTCGTCCCAGCGCATGGCGTGCTTGAGCGATTCTATGGCGAAGGCGGTTTTATCCTGATCGGCGGCCGTGGTATAAAACTCGATGGCAATTTCGCGGCCGCTGCCGGCGGTGTAGCTGCTGCAGGTGGGCACGAGGTTACCCGCCACCAGCGCAAAAAGATAGCTCGGTTTGGCAAACGGATCATGCCATTTTGCCCAATGGCGGCCGTCTGAAAGCGTGCCGCTGCCGGTTTTGTTGCCGTTGGAAAGCAGCACGGGATAGCGCGCGGCATCGGCGGTGATGGTGGTGGTGAACACCGACATCACATCGGGGCGGTCGGGGTAGAAAGTGATTTTGCGGAAACCCTCGGGTTCGCATTGGGTAAACAGATTGCCGCCGCTTTCATAAAGCCCCATCAGCGATTTGTTTTCAGACGGCTTAACCAGGGTTTTGATGGTTACGTCAAACGGCACGGCAGGCACGTTTTCCAGCACCAGCTTTTCTTCAGAGAGCGCGTAGTTTGTGATGGTTTCGCCGTTGACGGCTACCGTTACCAGCTCGGCAGAACCGTTTAACACCAGCGGCGCACCGGGCTGCTGCGGCACCACCGCCAAATGCGCCGTTACAGCGGTGTGGCTGTTGCCGATATCGAAATGCAGTTCGGTGGTGCTGACCAGATAGGCAGGAGGTTGGTAGTCTTTCAGATAATGTACGGTTTTGCTCATTATGGCTTCTTTCGCAAAAGGGCGGGCAAAAAAACGGCATTATATAGCGAAACCGACTGCGCCGTTTTTATCTCCGCACCCCGCAGCGCAAGCCGACTGCTGCCGCCGGCACGGCAAACGAGCCGGGCATTTGAAACAGCGCGCCTGCGGCCGTCTGAAACCAGGGGTTGCCGGCAGCGGGGTACAAAACGGTTTTTGCCGGCGGAGTCTGCAACTGGCCAATCCCCACGCACGGGGCGGCGTGCGGTTGGCCGTCTGAAATTGCAATCTGCCGACGTTGGCAATCGGCGGCAGCTCCCGGTCGTGCAAAACCATTTCTTTTAAAATTCGGCAGCCCGCAACCGCCAAGTACGGGAGCAGGGCTGCATTGGCTGGGCCGTCTGAAAGCATGAATCAAGGCTGTTGAACATCAGAATGCGGATACATCGGCCGAACCGCTTGGGCGCGTTAGCCAAAACCGTTTGAAGCAGGGCTGCCCGCGCCAGGCGCGGCGGTTTGCCTGATGGCGGGGGGATGGCTTTCTTCTGCGCCAAACACGCGGGCGGCGTGGGGTGGCCTTCTGAAACACCACGCCCGAGGCCGTCTGAAAATCAGAAAACACTCCCGGTCGGGACAAAATTATTGTTTCTGCAGTTCTGCAACCGGCCAAGAGCGGGAACGGGTGGGATAGGTCGAACCGTTTGAAAGTAGTGATCACAGCCGTCTGAAACTATCCTATCTGCCCGATGCCGTCTGAACCTGGGTTGCCCGCCTGTGCCGAGCGGGGGCGGTTTGCCTGACGGCGGGGTGTATTGGCTTTCCCTGCGCCAAGCACGGGGCGGCGTGGGGTTGGCCGTCTGAAAATCAGGGCTTGGCTGTTTTGGTTTTGTTTATCATGGCCCGCAGCGGAGCGGCAATGTGGCGGCGTAGGGTTTCGTTGCTCAGGCCGCGGCTGTTTTCGCCCCACACGGCCAGCGCGGCTCCGGTTATCTTGGCGGTGTCGGCAGCATTGGCGGTGTTTTCGCCGTCCCACACGCCCAAGTGCCAGCGTTTTTGAATATCTTGCGCCGAAAAGGCGGCATCGTGGGGAAAGTTGCGTTTGCCGTTGGGCACTAAATAAAGGTAATACGAATTGTAGTTCAACACCGAAAAACCTTTGGCGGCCAGCTCGGGCAGACCGGCGCGTATGCTGCGGCGGTAGCGGGCGGCTTCGGGGTCGGCCGGGTCGCCATCGTAGCTCCAATAGGTGATTTCGATGCTGCGGTTGAGTTGGCCGAGCGTGCTGTTAATCAGGCCATCGTTCCACAGGCGGGTTTTCAGCCCTTTGCCGGCCAGGTGCGCAGCCAAAGTGTTGGCATAGCCGATAAATTTGTGGTTGCTCTCGGGGCTGTAGCCGAATTCATCGCCGCCGATGTGGAAATGGCGGCTGCGGTTAAACACTTCAGCAGCTTCGTCAAGCAAAGCTTTCACCAGGCGGACGCTTTCGGGGTTGGCGATGTCTATTTCTCCGGCGGCCGTTTCCGGTTGCAGCTGCCGCACATAATCTTGGCCGTGTTTGTGTTTAAGCAGTGTGAGAATGCCGCCCACGTGGGCGGGGCTGCCGATTTCCGGCACCAGCTCGATTTTTTTGGATTCAGCATAACGGACAAGCCCGCGCATCTGTTTGAAACTTAAAAACGGCCGGCCGGTGGCGGGGTTGGTGTACACACCGTTGCCATCGCGGCGGGCCGATGCGGTTGTCTGCCCCAAAAGCGGGCTTTCCAGGGCATAATTTTCATCATCGGAAAAATGCAGATGCAGAAACTGCCCGCCCGCAGCGGCCAGCATATCGATAAACTGCCTGATTTCCCCGGCAGAATAAAAGCGGCGGGCAGTATCGAGCATCAAGCCGTTTTGCTTGGCAGCCTTAGGCTGCTGTGCAACCCGTTGCGGCAGCACACCCTGGTTTGAAGCAGCAGCGGGCAGCATCAACACCCCCAGGAACAGGGTGGCAAACAGCTTGGGCAAAAGAGAAGAGAGAGGTAAAAACATCGGCATCCAATCAGATTTTCGGCGGTTGCCTGTTATAACGCGGCCAACGCATAAATTGCGCTAATTTTTTTAATAATTGTGTTAGCGCGGCAGAATCCGCCATCGGGTATCTTCAGCGGCGAAGATGCCCTGCTGCGCTGCAGACTGTCTGAATGATCCATTGGCTCCCTCGCACCCTATGACTGCTTTACTTTAAAATCATAACAGCGTTGGCTTGCCTTGTACTATTTTCGTCCCACCGCCTTGCGCTTAAATACTTAGAGGCTATCCTAAATAACCAAGGAAATTCGAATCCAGTTTAGAATAATCCCCATGAGAAAAAGCCGTTTAAGCCACTACAGACCAAACAAACTCATCGAACTGTTTGCCGCAGGCGTTACAGCACGGACAGCTGCCGAGCCGGTTGGTGTAAACAAAACACTGCCGCCTATTATTTTCATCTCTGCGATTACTTAGCTTCCACAACAGCCCGCATTTGGAAATGTTTGAGGGCGAGAAATTGATGAAAGTTATTTTGGCGGACAATGCAAAGGCAGACGCGGAGCTGCCGGCAAAGCCGCCGTATTCGGTTTTTTGAAGCGCAACGGCAAAGTTTATACGGTTACCGTGCCCAATACACAAACCGATGCTTTACTGCCGGTTATCCGCGGACAAGTAAAGCCGGACAGCATTGTCTATACTGATTGGCTGATTGCTGCAAAAGTTATGATGTACTTGATGAAAAGTTATGATGTACTTGATGCGGGCGGATTCAGCTGCTTTCGCATCAACCACAGTATACGGTTTGCAGAACGGCAGAATCACATTAACGGAATCGGGAGCTTTCGGAATCAGGCAAAACGGCATTTGCTCAAGTTTAACGGTATTCACAAAGAACATTTTGAGCTGTATTTGAAGGCGTGCGGACGGCGTTTTGGCAACAGTGAAATAAAGTCTCAAATTTCTATTTTTAAACAATTGGTAAAGAGAGATTTATCTTGGTTATCCAGGGTAGTCCCAATACTTGCACGTAACCGGATGCACTTTTGCTGCCTGCTTCACGGCAGAGCTGGTTAAAGGGGCGGATATCGGAGTTGTGGTGGACAAATTGTTGGCGGATTAAGGGCGGATAGCGTATGGTAGATATGGCAAAGGCCCGGCTGCATATTTTCAGACGGGCCTGATACCTTTGCAAAAAACCAATTCAAACCTGAAAACGTTTGTATCTCGCCATGGGCTTCGCAAGTCTGCTGCACTCCCCTGCGCAGCAGACTTCCAGACTTGCGCAGCTAATGACAATAATTGAATGTTTCAGACGGCTCAAGCAAATTGTATAATAGTATCAGGCCCGTCTGAAAATATGCAGCCGGGCCTTTGCTCGATTTGTTTTTATAGTGTTCCCGTTATATTTGTATCTGCCCCAAGCGTGTTTTTTGGGAAAGAAAAATACTCGGGGCAGCCTGGGCATGCCGCAGTTTTATCAAACTAACGGATGTTGTTTTGCCGCCAATTGATTGTTTTTTATTTCAGTTTCTCCAACAGCTCTTTTGCCAAATCCAAATAGGCCAGCGTGCCTTTGGCTTTGGCATCGTAAGCCAAAGCGGGCATGCCGTGGCTGGGGGCTTCGGCCAGGCGTATGTTGCGGGGAATGGTGGTAGAAAAAAGCTGTTTGCCGAAATGTACCTGCAATTGTTCGGAAACTTCCTGCGAGAGACGGCTGCGGCTGTCATAGAGTGTACGCACAATGCCGATGATGTCCAACTGCGGGTTGATGGCTTGGCGGATTTTGCGCACGGTGGCCACTAAGTCGGAGATGCCTTCGAGCGCATAATATTCGCACACCATCGGCACAATCACGCCATTGGCTGCTACCAGGCCGTTGAGCGTGAGTAGTGTGAGCGTGGGCGGGCAGTCGATTAACACGAAATCATAATCACCGGCCACATCGGCCAGCGCGTTTTTCAGGCGCATTTCACGGGCGATTTCCTGTACCAGCTCCACCTCGGCGCCTGCCAGCGCACGGTTGGCGGCCAATATATCGTATGCGCCCGATTCGCTGCGCAGCAGGGCATCTTGGATTGGGGATTCGCTCAGCAGCACTGGGTAGACGCCGCGGATATTGCTTTTGTCGATGCCGCTGCCGGTGGTGGCGTTGCCTTGCGGGTCGAGGTCGATAACCAAAACCCGTTTTTTTTGTGCTGCCAGCGAAGCGGCAAGATTGACCACGGTGGTGGTTTTGCCGACACCGCCTTTTTGGTTGGCTACGGCGATAATCTGTGTGCCCATGTGTGAAACCTGTGAGATTTTGCGGTTGGCCGAATTGTACCGTTATTTGCGGCGCAATGGTATGAAGGCGGCCTGCAATTGAAGCTGCCCGGGTTTTCAAGCAGAATGACAGTTTTGCAAGATTTCAAATGCCTGCCCCTGTTTCCTACCCCTTGTTTTCAGCCCGCTTATGGAACAACTCGAATTTTTTGCCATTCCCAGCCCCTGTGTCGGCGCGTGCGAAGCCGATGGTAACGGCTTGTGCAAAGGTTGCCTGCGCAGCCGCAACGAGCGTTTGTATTGGCTGAAAATGAGTGATGCCCAAAAACACCAAGTGATACGGCTGATTGCTGCGCGCCGCCGGAAACTGCAGAAACAGGCGTGGGAAAAACAGCAGGCATCGGCAGAGCTGCCCGAGCAGGCGGGGTTGGGGTTTTAACAGTTGCAGGGTGTGTTTTCAGACGGCCTGATGTGTTCGGGAAAACCTTATCGGGCAGGGCGGTGTATTCTGGTCTGAGCCGGTGTGGAAAATACCATCATAATGAACCGCTTCGTTTCTGTTGCAGACATTGCTGTGTTTTGCCGCATTGTCTGCAGCTTGCCCGGTGCCGAAAATGAAGCGGATTCATTTATAGAGCATTCCGGCTCGTTTATTTTGTATTGTTCATTTTTTTGCTTGTTGCTTTGCAAGCCGCGCCGGGCAGGAATGCTGAAAGACTCTGCAAAGGCTGCGTGGCTTTTGAGGGGATTCAACAAACCACCAAACAATCGTTTGAGTAAAAATAAAAGCGTTGGGGGATAAAAAATGCAAACGAGCCGGCATGTTCCAATACTCGGTGTTTGGGAAAAATTCATGCCGGCATTTCAAATTTATGCACCATCTCTAGGTTGTTCTAATCATCTGATTGTTTTTAAAGAGCCATAGCCCGGCCTGATGATGATAAGGAGCATAGCGGTAAGTATGTTCAGACGGCCGGTGTGGTTTTGCAGAAACCACGGTTCCATAACAGTAAGCCGCTGCTGCTTCAGAAGGTGCGCCATACCGGGGTTTGGCCGGTATGGCGTGGATTCATTTGTGTGAAAACGGGAACAGGCTGTGATAGACAGTGGTTTTTTGGTTCAACCGAACCTGACCACTTGGCTTTCATCTACCCGCAGCGGCCATTCGCTGCCCGGTTGCAGGTTGAGGCCGGCAGACTGCGCCGGGTTGAGATAAAGCCGTATTTCGCCGTACTGAGGGTGGTGCAGTGTAATCAGGTTGCGGTCGGGCAGGCGCACGCACGACACAATTCGGCTGGCCGCGCCTTGGCAATGGTTGAAGCAGAGTGCCTGCTGCGGAATGTAGCGCTCGTTGCTGACGTTTTCTGCACCGATCAAACGGGCAGCGCAGGCATCAATCGGGGCACTGATCAGCGTATCCGGTTCGGCCAGTTGGAGAATACGGCCGTTGTGCATCAGTGCGATATGGTCGGCCAGTGCAAACGCTTCTTCGGGATCGTGTGTAACTATAACGGCAGGGATATGGAGGCGGCGGATATTCTCGATAGCCAGTTGCCGCAGCCGGCGGCGCAGGCCGGTGTCCAGGCTGGAGAAAGGTTCATCGAGCAGTATCAGTTGCGGTTCGGTAATCAGCGCGCGGGCGAGTGCCACGCGTTGCTGCTCTCCGCCGGAGAGGCTTTCGGGGCGGCGGCCGGCCTCATGGGTTAAGCCGACTCCGGCCAGCATGGCTTCGGCACGCTGTTGCGCCCGGGCTTTGTTTGCCCCGCGCATTTTCAGGCCGAAGGCGGTGTTTTGCAGCACCGTTAAATGCGGCAGCAGGGCATAATCTTGAAATACCAATGAGATATGGCGGTGTTCGGGCGGGAGGCGGGTGCGGTTTTCGCCGTTTATCCACACTTCGCCGCTGTCGGGTTCCACCAATCCGGCGATGATTTTCAACAGGGTGGATTTGCCGCATCCTGAACGGCCGAGCACGGCCAGCAGCGTGCCGTTGTTTACTTCAAGGGAGATATTGCCGGCCACAGTTTTATTGCCGTAGTGTTTGTTGATGTTTTTGATTTGCAGCATAAATTTCTTTCAGACGGCCTTATATATTGCACACCCAAGAAAAGGGGTGTATTTTTACATTATACCCCTTGACAAATCGGAACAACCGACTTTTGAAAGGGGGTCTGAAATGTCATCAGTCTACTATACCGTAACCCCCGAACCCGAACTTTTCCCCAAATCCTACATCGTCCGTATTTTCAAAGACGACAATCCGAGCCGTACTGTCTGTTTTCCCGTCTGCAATCCTCTGAACCGTGTCAAAACCGTCAATCAGGCTTGCGAATACGGGCGTTTGGCCGTGCGTGAAATCATGGATAGGGAGTCTGCCGAATGATTAGCCAAGACAAAGCAAAAAAAGCGCGTGAAGCCGTATTTGGTGGCGGCGGCTTTGCGACGCGCCAAAGGCGGCTTCATGCGCCGGTATGGCGCCCCCCTTATCTAACAGGGGGGGGAGCAGAAACGGCAGCGGCCGTAAGCGCGGAGCAGGAAGCGTTTGAAAAATACACCCACTTTCTGACCGATTCCAAAGGCCGTCTGCTGGAAATTCCGTTAAGACGCGGTAAGGCAGATTCTGCCTTTATCGACCAAATCAGTTTTTCAATCCACGAAGATACTTTGTCGCTGCTGGCCGGTTATCCGCTCGTTTCCGATGATGAATATATTGTCCGTGCATCAATGGCGTTAAACGATATTTTCGGCTTCGGCATTACCGAAAAAGCCAAACATACGGGTGGGCGTTTCTATGATTCCTGCTGGCTGATGGGAACCGATAACGCCCAATACGGGCGCGTCCACTTCGGCGGCCAAAACAACACCATGCTGATAGAGCTTACCGCCACCGGCTGCAATGCCGCTTCAGACGGCTGGGAATCCCGCCTTTACCGGTTCATCACCCAAGCCGTTCGCCCGAAGATTACCCGCATCGATATTGCCAAAGACTTTTTCAACGGCGAATACACGCCCGAACAGGCCAAAGCCGACCGGCTGGCGGGCAAGTTCACCAATCACCGCATGATGCCCGATGGCGAATCGGTCGGTACCGATTGGGAATCCAACAACGGCAAGGGCAAAACCTACTATGTCGGCTCGCGCGAATCGTCCAAATACGTTCGCGTGTATGAAAAAGGCAAACAGTTGGGCGACAAACAAAGCCCGTGGGTGCGTTTTGAAATCGAATTCAAAGCCAAAGATATTGTTATTCCCTTTGAAGTGCTGACCGTGCCGGGCGAATACTTCGGCGGGGCCTATCCCATTTGTTCACAGTTTCAAGAGAAAGCCCAACGGATTGAAACCGTTAAAAAGGTACTCGATCTGACTTTCGAACGCTGTATTGAAGTCGCCCGAAACCAAGTCGGGCGCGCTATCAATGCCGCCAAATCCATGTTTCCGAACAAACAGCCTGCCGAAATACTGGCTATGTTCGAACCCGAACACGATTTATTGCCCAAGCGTTTGAGTATGGAAAACTACGCGGCCAAATTCAATCACGCACCCGCCGTTCATGAAGATGAAGGCCGTCTGAAACCGGGTGAATCCGCCCAAATGCTGGTTGAAATGGCATTGGAACAGAAACGCAAAATGACCAAGCTGATTTCAGACAAGCACGAAGAAGATTATTTGGCTTGGGCGTATCACCAATATTCCGGCAAGTTTTAAAAGGCAGAACGCTGCCGCCTGAAAGTGCAGTGTATTTATGAAAGGAAAACCATCATGCAGATGCAGATTCAAGGTCAAATTATGGGTGTAAAGCGCTTCAACGGCCAAATAGACGGCAAAACCTTTGATTACTGCCGCGTTATCGTCTCCACCCCGCTTGATGCGAGTCAGGGCAACGCTTTAGGCAGCTCGGCATCGGAATACGACTACGGCGGCTCTATTAACTTTGAACAGTTCAAAGGCGCATCATTTCCCTTTGAAGCCGATTTAAACGTTGAGCTGGTAACCAACGGCAAAAGCCAAAAACTGAAAATCATCGGTTTTCGGCCAAGAACACAAAGCAAAGGTTAAACCATGACGATAACCCGCGTTTATGTAGTGCAGTCTCGGGAAACAGGGGATTTCCTATACCCGTCTGATACGGGTGATGTGGGTCATACGCCGTTTATCAACCAAGCGGGCTTTTTCTTCGACAGAAACGAAGCCGTGGAAACCGCATTAGAAGAGATAGGCGACAACTTTATCGTCTTTGGTTTTATGACTGAAATGTAAAAGATTCAGGCTCGGCGGGCGGTCTGACTGCCTTTAAAAGCCCGCGCACACTTTTTTAACTCACTTAAAGGAAATATCATGAAAGCAATGAATATTGCCCGTAAATATGGCGCAAAAACTGCCGTTGCCGTGCCAATGGGTGTTTTGCCCGCTTTGGCAATGGCCGAAGTTCCCGAAGCCATTACTACGGCTCTCTCTACTGCCCGTTCAGATGCCTTGCAGGTTGGCGGTATCGTTTTGGGCATCATCGCTGTGATTTTTGCCCTGATGCCGGGCTGTGCCGTTTTGCCGAAATGATATGTTTTCTTGTAATAGGTCTCGCTTCAATATCGGCGGCTTATATCATGTTTTCAGGTCTCAAAAAGGATTAAACAATGCCTGCATTCCTTATTCCCGCGCTCGGCTTAACTTTCGTAACCTACGGCGGCTATATGGTCGGATTGAACTGGCTGAAAGAATACATCGTTACCCATTTTGAAAACATGCCCTCCGCCGTATTCCGGCTTGTCATCATGGCAGGTTTCGGTCATGCACTCGGTATCATTTTTTGGGCTTATGTGTTCAATATCACAATGGCAGGCATAAACAAACTTTCCTTCATGCCTAGTGGCGGGAATGGTAAATGATTATTCTGCAAACAGGCGTTCCCGGTTCGGGCAAAACCGCATCAATCGTGAATATGTTGCTGTCCGATGAATCCTATACCCACTTTACCGACAAAGACGGTCAAAAGAAAAAAACGCCCGCTTTTTATCAACGGTATTCCCGAATTGGCCATAGAACATCAGGAGCTTTCAGACGGCCAAATCAAAGAGCAAGGATTACAAGACTTTCTGCCCTACGGCCCGCTCGTTATCATAGACGAAGCGCAAAGATTAATGGGAACCCGCTCGGCTGCTTCAAAAGTTCCTGAGTTCATCGAAAAGCTGGCGCTTCACCGTCATCACGGCCTTGATATCGTGCTGATAACGTAACATCCCAGCTTTCTTGATTCGTTCGTGCGTAAACTGGTTCAGCGACATATGCATATCAGCATCAAACCCGTTGGCCGAAAACTTTATGAATGGAACGAATGCGTTGATCAGCCCGATAATGCAACCAATATTGCCCGCGCCATCGAAAGAAGTTTTGTGCTGCCAAAAAAAGCATTCGGCCGGTACAAATCGGCGGAAGTACACACCAAGCCTAAACGGCGCATTCCCAAAAGCCTAGTGTTTCTTATAATCTTTCTGCCGCTGCTGATCGGTTTCACCGCCTATACTGTAATCAAGATGGGCAAACGCTATTCAGGACAAAGCGAAGATATTCAGGCTGCCGCCGTTTCTGCTGAATCCCTCGCATCACCGCCCCCGTCTGCCGAATATTCCACATCGGCGCAAGGCCGAAGCCTCACACCTGATTTATATGTGCCTACGCTGGCCGAAAAGCCCGAAAGCAAGCCCCTTTATGATAGTGTGCGGCAGGTAAAAACCTTTGAGCGCGTGGCCGCCTGTATTTCGGGTGGTGATAGCGGCTGTACCTGTTATTCGGATCAGGCTACGCCGCTGAAAGAAGTAAGCACCGAAATGTGCAAAGACTACGTTAAAAACGGCCTGCCGTTCAATCCCTACAAAGACACCGCAAACGCCCCATACACGCCGTCTGAAACCGCGCAAGGGGGTAGCCCTGCATCAGGCGGAGAAGTGCCGGTAATGGGCGGAAAAAGCCTGCCAAACCTGATGTATGACGGCTATGTCGAAGCAGGAGAACAGTTCAGGCCGTGAAACCGCAAAAAGGCCGTCTGAAAACGATTCAGACGGCCTTTGTTTGGCGGGTCTCGCTATTGACTAATCAGCATCAACACCGCTAAAATAAACCGCGTGTCAATATTGACCGTTAAAAGCAGTTTTCCCTTAGCGAAGAGTATTTTAAACTGCATTTTAAGCCTTTCAAAGTTGTTAAACGATGACGGGCAATGCCAAAATCCCCGCGCCAACGGGGATTTTTGCTATTCCCCGCCCTGCTTGGTTCAAATTGTCAATCATTCAAAATCAAATCATAACGTTTCCTTTCCGTTTCAGTTGTTTAAATCGCGTGGCCGTTTGCTTGATCACAAACATTATTAATATCTTCCTCTCTGCTTGTTTCTCTGCTCTGCCCCCGCGCCTCTAGGTGGTTTCGGTTCGGGCGGGGAAAAATGTCTAGTGAAGCTGTATGAATACCCCTTGCAGGATTTTTTATACCCTTTTCAAATCGCATCAAACCCACGGCCGATGCGGCGCAAGATAAGATAAAAAAAACCAGCGCAACGGGTTAGTTCCGCTAACGTTTGGCAGATGAAACAAACCCGATTAAAATTTCCCTGCGGCCCGGATTAGCTGCCCGCACCGCAAAGCCCCGACTTCGCAAGTACGGCCGATGTTCAAAACATGTCCCAAAGATTGAAGCGGGGGCTTACCCCAATCATCAAGCTTGAACACTATCTAAGGCGCAAAGCCCGCATTGATAAGGTAAAACACCATGTACTTGGGAATAGACGTGAGCAAAGTAACCATAGACTGCCGTCTGATTTCAGACGGCTTTTTTTACGAACACCGATTCGGAAACAGCCCCACAGGTTAAGCCGAGCTGAAAGCATGCTAAACGGCCATAACGCCAACCCAAGCCTGCACTGCTGCTGCGAAGCAACGGGAACCTGCTATAGACCGCCGGCCGAATATCTCAACAGCCATTACAAAATGAGCGTGGACAACCCAAGAAAAATAAAAGGCTTCGCAAACGCCGTATTGCAAAGAAGCAAAACCGACAAACAAGACGCAAAACTCATCGCCCGCTACTGCAAGGCCATGAACCCCGAAACATGGCAGCCGCAGCCGTCCGAACAAAAACAGCTTCAGGAACTGACCCGCTATATAGCTCGCATCAAAAAACAACGGGCGGCAGAACTGACCAAGTATCAAACAGCCCCCGATTACTTGAAACGGCACATAAAGGCAACGATAGACTACTTGAGCCGCTATTTGCAGACGCTTAAAAAAGACTTGCAGAGCTTTTACAAAGCCAATCCCGATTACGACAAAAACCGCCAACGCCTGAAAACCATCACAGGCATAGGCGAAAACACCGCCGCCGTTTTGCTCTCGACCATAACATCACGCTTTGATACCGCTGCCCAACTGGCCGCCTATTTCGGTTTGGGTCCAAAACGGCATCAGCCGGGAACAAGCGTAAACGGCAAAGAACGGATTTCAAAGGTAGGCAAGTCCGACTTAAGGGCAGCCCTATACATGCCCGCATTGGCCGCCTACCGCATGAACGCCTTTCCCGCCTTTATCGGCCGTCTGAAAGCCGGGAAAAAACCGCCGAAACTCATCTATTGTTGCAATTATGCGAAAGCTGGTAACCATCGCTTTCTACATTTTGAAAAACCAAACAGAATACGACAAAACCCGTTGCGGATTAACAACATAAATTAACAATGCCAAACAGGCAAATGCCCCGCAAAAGCAGGGCACGGCTTGATTGTTGCCGAAAGAATACATCAACGGCATTGACACTTTCACACACTATCTTTGGTGTGCCGATAAACCATTATGTTGAATAACCCTGCTCCGGGCAAGTATGATAAGGCAAATAGCGGGAGCCGCCCCGAGGGAGGGGGGAGGGATGCCTGTAAGGCTTGTGGCGGGGTTGGAAAAATGCAACGATAGTGTATCCACTTAATTTCCGCTACCGAACTGCTGCGCCGCAGCTTAAAAAAACGATTCGGTAAGCTGTCAAAACGGCAACAGGGTCGGCTTTGTATTGCCTGATGCTTTAATATGCCGGATATGCTGAAAAATGAATTGCTTGGACTCACTTAACGGGTTGGCCGTCTGAAAAACCTCGGCACAGCCTTGTCTAGACAAAATACCCGCCTGTGTGGCGGGTATTTTCACTGCGCAGGCCGGCTCAGCCTTTGCGGGCAGGCAGTTTTTCTTTGATGCGTGCAGCTTTGCCGGTGAGGCCGCGCAGGTAATAAAGTTTGGCACGGCGCACATCGCCGCGGCGTTTCACTTCGATTTTTTCTACGTTGGGCGAATACAGTTGGAAAGTACGCTCAACGCCTTCGCCGCTGGAAATTTTGCGCACAATGAAGTTGCTGTTCAAACCGCGGTTGCGGCGGGAGATAACCACACCTTCATAGGCCTGCAGGCGGCTGCGGCTGCCTTCCACTACGCGCACGGAAACCACTACGGTGTCGCCGGGTGCGAATTCGGGGATTTGTTTGTTTAAGCGGGCAATTTCTTCCTGCTCTAATTGTTGGATCAGATTCATGTTTTTTCCTAAGTTATGATTGGTTGTCCCGTTGCTCTTGCAGGATTTCGTTCAAGAGGCGGGATTCCTGTGGGATAAAACTGCGCTTTTCGAGTAAATCGGGTCGGCGCGTCAAGGTGCGTCGCAGCGATTCTTTCAACCGCCACTCGGCTATCAGGCCGTGGTTGCCGCAGCGTAATACTTCGGGAACCGTCATGCCTTGAAATTCTAAGGGTTTGGTGTAGTGGGGGCAGTCCAGCAGGCCGTCTGAAAACGAATCCTGTTCGGCAGACTGCATATCGCCCAATACGCCGGGTATCAGCCGTAAAACGGCATCCATCAGCATCATGGCGGGCAATTCGCCGCCGGAAACGACAAAATCGCCGATGCCGATTTCTTCATCAACGCTGCTTTGCAGCAGGCGCTCGTCTATGCCTTCATAGCGGCCGCAGAGCAAAATCAGGTTGTCGGACCGGGCAAGCTCCGCCGCTTTGGAGTGGGTGAGCGGTGTGCCTTGCGGGCTGAGATAAATCACTTTTCTGCTGCCGCTGCATTGTGCTTCGGCTTCTTCGATGGCAGCTTTGAGCGGCGGCGCCATCATAATCATTCCGGGACCGCCGCCGAAAGGGCGGCTGTCGATATAGCCGAGTTTGTTATCGGCAAAGCGGCGCGGGTTGATGGCGTTGAAGCGCCACAAGTTTTGTTTGAGTGCCCGCCCGGTTACACCGTATCCGGTAATGCTTTGAAACATTTCGGGAAACAAGGTAACGGCCTGAATCAGCATCAGTAATCCAAACCCCAGTCGGCTGTGATAGTTTTGCTGTCGGCGGTTACAGTTAGGATGTATTGGGAAACGAAAGGAATAAGTTTCCGGCCGTATCCGCCTTCTACCACCAATACATCGTGTGCACCGGTTTCCATCAGATTTGTAACCATGCCCAAGGTAATACCTTCGGTGTTGGTTACGGTCATGCCCACCAAGTCTGCCCAGTAATATTCATCTTCATCAGCAGGGGCGAAGGCTTCGCGGGGGATCTCTATGGTATGGCCGCGCAGGGCAAATGCTTCATCGCGGTTATCTATGCCTTCGAGTTTTACTTGCAGTTCGCCGTTGGCGGTTTTTCCTGCTTCGAGAATAACGTTGCGGTGCAGGCCGTTTTTGCTGAGCCTCCACTCCGAGTAGTCCAGCAGGCTGTCGGCGTATTCGGTGTCGGCGGCGATTTTGAGCCAGCCTTTAACCCCGAATACGCCTTTGATGTAGCCCATGGCTACCCATTGCTGAGAATCGGTCATGGCAGTCGGCGGGGATTCAGGCTGCGGCTTTTTGCTCTTTAACCAGCTTGGCCACGGCTTCGCTGACTTGTGCGCCTTGTGCGACCCAGTGGTTGAGGCGCTCGGCGTTCAGGCGTACACGCTCTTGTTTTTCGTTGGCTACGGGGTTGTAGAAGCCTACACGCTCGATAAAGCGGCCATCGCGGCGGTTGCGCGAATCGGTAACGACAACATTGAAAAACGGACGGTGTTTCGAGCCGCCGCGTGCCAAACGGATAACTACCATGAGAAAATTCCTTGTATAAAAAATCGGATGTATGGAAAACTGATGATTCTAAGATAAATTAGGATTTTAGTGCAAGTATTTGTTGTTTTAAATTGTGCTTGATGTTGTTTACGGGGGTGTTTTTCGGTTTGTCCAGGGTTAGTACGGCCTCGGTGAGGGCATTGTCGTGCGGAGATGGGGTGAAGGTGAAGCCGAGTTTGCCGGCCAGTTTCAGCATGGCGGTGTTGTTTTGCAGAATTTCGGCACTCATTTCGCGGTAGCCCTGCTGTTTGGCCGTCTGAATGATTTGCGCCATCAGGTGTGCGGCCAGCCCCTGCCCTTGGACGGCAGGAGTGGTGGTGATGCCGAATTCGCAGCGTCCTGCGGTGTCGGTGGAGCTGAAACGGGCTACACCCAGCCAGATGCCGCTTTCGGTTTCGGCAACAACTGCGCTTTCGCAGGTGTAATCGAGATTGCAGGCGCGGGCGAGCATGGCGGGGCTGAGTTCGGCAAGGTGCATCATGTAGCGGGTGTAGCGTTGTTCTTCGGGCAGGCTGCGCACGAAATTCTGTTTGGCTTCGGCATCTTCGGGCAGCAGCGGCCTGATGCGGACGGTTTGGCCGTTTTTGAGGGTGAAGGTGTGCGCGGGTTTGGCGGGGTAGGGGGCGAACACGTTTTCGGCGGTTTCGGCCTGCGGGTCGGTTTTGATGTTTGAGCTTATGCCCGTGCTGCCGGCGGAAACACTGATTTCGCTGATGAAAGGCAGAGAAGCGGCGGTGTTCAGGCTGTGCAGCAGCTGGTGTATGGTTTTTTGGTGGCGTTTCAAACCGGTTTGGCGGATCAGGTATTCGGCATCGAGCGTGGTAAAGGGCGGCAATACGGCCAGTGTGCGTACGGGGGTGCGGGCGTAGAGTGCGGCACCGTAACGGGGGTGGCATTTGAATGTGAGTACAAACTGCGGGTTGGCTTCGGGGGTTTTGTGTTCGGGCAGGCAGAGTGATTCGGCCAGTTGCGGCAGGTTGTTTTGCATTTTTTCTATGCCGCGCGCCGAAGGTGTTTTCAGATGGCCGGGAAGGGGTTTGGCGGTTTGGTTTTGCTGCTGTTTCAGGTCGGTATAAATGTTTTGGCAGCGGAATGCCTGCAAGGCTTGGGCAGGGCGGGGGAATTGCAGCAGGCCGTCTGAAAAGGGGCTGCTGATGAATAGGGGTTTGCCGGTTTGGCGTTGCAGGCCGGCCATCAGCCGCGTGATATTTTCGGCGGTGTTGTCGGCGGTGGGGGCAACGATGGCCAGCAGGGCTTCGGTTTGGTGGTGTTGCAGGCAGTTTTCTGCCAGCGCACGGTAGCGTGCGGGAGCGGGGTTGCTGCCGATGTTTCCGTAAAGGTTTTCAGACGGCCTCTCGTTGCCGGGAAGCGGGTGCAGTGTGATGCCGAGTGTGTCGGCATGGGTTTGCAGGCTGCCGCAGGGTTCGTTGGCGATGATGTGCAGTTTGCGGGCAGGTTTGCTGCCGGCGGCCAGGGCTTGGATGGCGGCGGCGGTTTCATCGGGTGTGAACGCCAATACGCAGCCGCAGCGGCGCGAAATTGCCTGCAAAACCGCTTGTTCTTCTGGATCGGCATAATGGGAAACCGACAGCAGCACGGGCTTGCGGCGGGCGGCGCGGCGTATGGCGCTAAAGAGCCGGCGCTGGTTTTCATGTGGGTTGTGTGTTACGGCAATCAGCCGGGTAGCAGGGTCGGCGGCGAGCATGTCGATAAAGTCGGCGGAAACGGTGGGGCTGAGCGGATAATGCAGTCCGATATGGTATGAAACACCCGGCCCGGCCTGCGTTATTTGAGCCGGCAGGCGCGCGCTTTCCGAAGCGTTGCCGCTGATGATGCCCACACCGCCTGCGGGCAGGTCGGGGAGAATGCCGCTGTTCAAACCCAGTGCGGGCACCTGTATGGCGGCGGGGTGGCACACGCTGATGTTTATGCCGTATTTGCGTGCTTTCTGCACCGCTTCTTGCGCTTGTGCCAGCGTGTCGGCGGAGAGGTTGTCCCAATCCTGCACCAAAACGGTATGGGGGATGTTTTGTTTGCGGCAGGCTTTTAAAACGGCTTCGTAGCTTGCGGGCGGAGTCAGCACCAGTACCATATCGGCTGCATCGGGTATGCGGCTTAGGTTGGCGTAGGCTTTGATGCCGCCCACGGTTTTGCGGTGCAGATTAACCGGCGTTATCTGCCCGTGAAAAGGGGTGCGCAACAGCGCAGTCAGCACGCGTTCTCCCAGGCTGTGCGGGCGTTCGCTGGCGCCGATAACGACCAGATGGCGGGGGGATAGGGGAACTGGCCGGTTGTGCATGATATGGCTTTCTTTGGTTGCGGTTGGGTATCTAAGGGATAATGTCTGTATGAAACAAAAAATAGAATGCTATAGTATTGTTACGCCCCGGCTCGGATAATGGTTTTAAACTACCTTTTAACTGATGGTACATCTGAACCATTCTACGCGGCCTATGATGGCTATGTTGTCGCCCATGTCGGACAAGTCTATTTCAAACGGTGCGTATGCGGGGTTGGCCGAGGTTATCAGCAGCTTGCCCGGTATTGATTGCACACGCTTTACCATCAGGTCGTTGTTGATTCTGAGAACAAACAGGCCTTCGCGGGGGGAGTGGCGGCATGGTTTACCAGTATTGTATCCCCTTCGTTCAGCACACCTTCCATCGAATCGCCTTTTACGGCAATAACCGACAGCTTATCCAGCTCCCTGCAGACATAATGCTCTATCCAATCCCTGCGGAATGCCATATAAAACAAAGGATGCTTGCTTTCTACCGGGTAGCCGTGCCCCGCCGCCGCAAATACGTCATAGCGCGGGATAAAACAAATTCTTCTATGTTTACGGGATTGCCGCGCGGGTCGGCAGCGGCCGTTGCATTGCCGCCCTTTGCGTCATTGAGGCCTGAGACAGCATCTGCATACGGCTCGCCCTCGCCTGTTAATAACCAGTTCAGATTGCAGCCGGTTGATTCTTTAATCTTTATCAGCGTTTCCGTATTTGGTAGGCCGCCCTCGGACCAAATGCGGCTAAATCCGGGCTGGCTCATCCCTATGGCTTTTGCAATAGCGGCGGGCTTTAAATTATCACGCCATAAATAAGTTAACCTTTCTTTAAAAGTGTCCATTTTTTATCCTTTTAAGCGGTTGCTTAGTATTATTCGCTCAACTTAGAAATAATTATAATCAATAACTCTTATTAAAGGATAGTTATATAATTAACCATATTGGCACTGACGATAATCAGGATTGCCATCGTTTCGAAATTTTGGCAGCCGTCCAAAAACGTGGAAAAACCATCAAACAGCTATCTATGGAGGCAGGCTTGAGCCAAAACACCCTGAAAAACGCACTGTAATTTTCATATTCTAAAGGGGAAAAATCATTGCTGAGTTTTTGGAGATGCAGCCCGAGCAAATTTAGCCAAGCCGTTATCAGAACAAGAGTTTCTCTGCTTAATTACATATTAGCAAATAAGCCAAGCAAAAAGGTCAAAACAATATGCAAATGCTAATGTTTAAAAGGTGGTTGCTATGCATTTAGATGATATGTTGTCTCGTCAAATAGCAAAAATCATAGGGAAATCAAGGCTGGCGGTTTAAAGGAGTGTCCGGAATAGCCCGTGGCGGCAAGGTCAAGCTCTATCTGACCACAGCCTGCCCGCCGAAATTCAGGCGGCGATTAAGCAAAAGCAAGCCGCGGAATTGTTGGCGGCGGCACAGCCGGAACAGCTGCCAAGCGTGGTTAAACAGACGCGGACGCCGGCGAGGCGCAAACTGGAGCAGCTGGGGCTGCCGATTAACGAGTATGCCGACGGCCTGACGGACAAAGAGCGCGATGGGGCGCATGCGCGGATGCGGTGGTGGCCGAGGTGCTAAAAATGCACAATGTGGCCGGGCTGAAAATCTCGGCGGCGGTGGAATATGTGGCTCGACAGGCAGAACAGGGCCTGCTGTCGGAGCCGCTAGCGGGCTTTGCGGTGATGCCGCTGGAGCGGCTGGTTGCGCAGGCACAGGTCAAAACCAAGAAAAAACGGGTGCTACACGAAATCGTGGAGTACTGGCTGCGGGCGTGGTGCAACCCGAACAAGTGGCCGTTGCCGATGAGTTATAGGGTGTAGGAAATGGTCGGGTTGTTTACACAACAGGTTGGGAATGAAGCCTGTAAGACCTCAAAAGGGGTGTCACCTTTCAGGCTCTTGTGGGGCTTGACGTTATTATAAAAGTTAACAAAACGACATAACTCTTTTTGCCGGTGCGCCGAATCCTTAAACGGATGCTTGTCATGCCACATTTCCATTAAGGTACGGACAACCCGCCCGGCTTTACCATTGGTTTGCGGCCGGGCAACACGGGTGAATTTTTGGCTTATGTTGTTTGGCACACAGGCAATGCCAAACGGGTGCCCCGCATTGTCACGATATTCCGCACCGTTGTCGCAATAGGCGCATTCGATGGTATAGGGACAACAATCTATCACATCGCGCAAAAGAAATTTGGCTGCGCCGGCTGCTGTACGGTCCGGCAATATCGCAGCATACCGCTCGCGGGAAAAATCATCAATGGCAACAAACAGATAATCCAGATGGTCGGTTGCTTTTTGGTTTTGTAGCAAAGGCAGCCGTTTGGTATCGAAACGAACCGTTTCGCTGGGATAGGATTTGTTATAACGCTTTGCCTGTTTTTTGAGTTTCTCTTCGATTTCCCGCTCGACTTTGACCAGGCGTTTCATGCCGTATTTGGTTTATTTAAAGCGGTTGTTGGTGCTTTTTTGCGGGGTGGGCAGCCGCAACCGGGCTGCTTTGAGTATACGGTAAATCGTTACTCTGCTGACACGGTAGTGTTGTGCCAACGAAGTTACACTGAATTTTGTCTTGTGTATAAGCGCGTCAAATGGCCTGGCGGTTATGCGGGGTTAGCCGGGTATTTTTATGGATATTCATGCAGTATTGTCTTTCAAATACTGTAAACAACGCTAGCTTTTACTACACAAACCGACCAAAGCCCGCCATTCAGGATTTCAACAGCTACAAAGACCTGCATTGCCTGTGCTCATGGCTGCTGTTTAACAGTAATTAAGCGGGAACAATGGCCGAATTTCTCGATAAACATATGTATAACTGTATCCGGCAAACCGATTATCCCGATGTCGATGGCTATCTGAAAGGATTAGAAATTGTTTCCCAACCATTTCAAACGCTGCTGCCACAATTCACTGAGCAGCCGAATACCTTATTTGTACTCGATCCGCCGTATGTTTCGACATTGCAGGGTATGCCAACCTGCATTACTTCGGCATAGTGCAGTTTCTTCAGCTTATGTGCTTGGTACGCCTGCCTTTCATATTCTTCAGCAGCACACGCAGTGGGCTCATGGATTATCTGGGTTTTATAAAACAATACCGCCCCAACGAATGGGCGGCGTTTGACGGCATGACTTCAGTGGGTTTGATAACCAGCGTGCCCAAGGGGTTGGGGGGATGAGGATAATATGGTATTTAAGTTTTAAGGGCTTTAAAAGCGTGGTGTTTTGTGCAAAAGTTTGTATTTACTCTCGCCCACTTGTAATGCAAAAACCATCGTTTTATAGTGTAAAAGCTGCCGCTGCTTATGCCTAAGCCACACATTCAATCTTGTAACGTTTTGAATAGTTCTTTCGGTGTGCTGAAGTTAATCCATATTCTTTCAAGAACAGCGGGAACAATTTCCGACTGGTTCCGTTGCATCTCCTTGGAGTGTATTTGGTATGATTTCGGAAGTTTTCAATACTGTTTACGTGTGGTGGTTTGGAAACCACTTGGACTGATTGATGCGGTGGTGAATAAATCTAGTTATGGTCGGTACATCATAACTCTTGTGATAGTTGGTATAAACTATACCATCCTATATGGTTTCTCTTTTGACAACAACTAAAAGTAAGGTATCCTGTTTGGTGTTGTCTTCCGTGAAAGTAAACACCTTACCACGATGTTTCAGAACACTGACGACATCTATATTTATCTCGCTGCGCAACGGCCACAGCTACAGTTTACCTTTGCTGCGTCTGTAGAAGCAGTTTCGCCCCATTCGGCTGTGCCCCAAAAAATTTTGCCTGCATGAAATTCCAAATGGCAGGTGGTGGCTTGGTGGATTGTGCGGTGGAACAACATGGCAGAATTGGTTTGGATATCGGGAATATCCCCATCGGACCGGCGGCGGCTTCTCATACAAAAATCAAGCAGTTTTTTCTGTGTGGATTTTTTAGTTTGCAATGGATTGTCTTTATTTTGGCAGCCCGTTATGGTTGCCAATCTATACTAGTAAGTTTATAAATATTTTAAAAACAATTGGTTAATATGATTTTCTTGGCTTAAAAGCAATAAGTCGGCTATAATTCTGTCTAATTTTTATTCTGCAAAACATCAGGCCGTCTGAAAATATTCGGGCGGTGTTTAAGCTGGAGCCAATACCATTATGATGATACTTTATTCAGGCATTACCTGTCCGTTCAGCCAGCGCTGCCGTTTCGTATTGTTTGAAAAAGGCATGGATTTTGAAATTAAAGATGTTGATATCTTCAACAAGCCTGAAGATTTAGCGGTTATGAACCCTTATAACCAAGTGCCTGTTTTGGTTGAACGCGATCTGATTCTGCACGAATCCAACATCATCAATGAATACATTGACGAACGCTTCCCCCACCCGCAGCTGATGCCCGGCGACCCTGTGATGCGCGGCAGAGGCCGCTTGGTGCTGTTCCGCATGGAAAAAGAGCTTTTCAGCTATGTGAAAGTGCTTGAATCGCCGGAAGTCGGCGGCAAAGAGCAGGCCAAAGCCCGGGAAGCCATCGCCCAAGGCCTCACCATGCTGGCGCCTTCTTTCGCTAAAACCAAATACATCATGGGCGATGAGTTTTCAATGATTGATGTTGCCTTGTCGCCGCTGTTGTGGCGTTTGGATCACTATGATGTCAAGTTGAGCAAATCTGCCGCGCCGATTTTGAAATACGCCGAGCGTATTTTCCAGCGCGAGGCTTTCATTGAAGCCCTCACCCCCGCCGAAAAAGCCATGCGTCGCTGAGTGCTGTCGAGATTGGCCGTCTGAAACCGCCTTATCGAAAGGAATGCCGTCATGACAACTACCAGCACCAAGCCTTATCTGTTGCGCGCGTTTTACGAATGGTGTTTGGACAATAACCAAACGCCGCACATTGTCGCCTGGGTGAATGAGCATACCCGTGTGCCTATGCAATATGTGCGTGATAATGAAATCGTATTGAATATCGGCACCATCGCCAGCCATGCGCTGACGATGGATAACGAATGGATACATTTTTCTGCCCGCTTCGGCGGTGTGGCGCACGAAATCTGGATTCCCATCGGCCACGTTATCAGCATTTTTGCCCGCGAAAGCGGTGAAGGCATGGGGTTTGAAGTCGAACCTTACCAAACAGACAGTGAGAAAAAAGGCAGCAGTGCCCTGCATTTGGTGGAAAAGGAACAGCCGGAAACAGAGGCCGAGGCCGGTTCTGCGCCCGAAGACGGCGGCGGGAATAATGCCGCCAAGCCTAAAAAAGGTTTGAAGTTGGTGAAATAGCGCGGGTACACACTTTTAATAGACCTGTATCGCTGCAAAATTCACTCAGGCCGTCTGAAAATGTACACCACACCTAAGCGGTGGGTTTGAAATAGCCGTTATATCAATAATGACGGGTTGCCCAATTTGTATTTTTACTGTCTGCAACGCTTTGTTTTGTATTTGGGTAGGTTGGCCGGTTCAGGGTGGTACTGGGTAGGTTGCTTTTCTAAAAATAATAGAAACATCTGTATGAAACTCAAGCGCCGCGAAAACAATCCAGGTAGATGTGTACGATTCAAACCCGTTGGCTTTCCGGCAGGCTGCCGGTGGTGTGGAAATAAAACAACGGCTGCGCCAAACGCAGCCGTTGTTGCGTGCGGTATCACGCCCGCTTTCAGTTTGATCCTACTTTGATTTTCTGCCACAGGTTTACCGTGAGTTTCTTCGCATCGCCTTCCATTTGCGGCATCACGAAACCGTTTTTCATATCATCGGCAGTAGGAAAAATCGAACGTGTGCCCACCAGTTTGGGATCCATTTTTTCGCGTGCCGGCAGGCTGGCAGGGGCAAAGGTTACCGCATTGGCGTTTTTTGCGGCCACTTCGGGATCCAGCGTGTAGTTGATGTATTTGTGTGCATTCAACGTGTTTTTCGCATCGGCGGGAATCAGCCAAGATTCAATCCAGAAGCCCATACCTTTGGGCGTGAGCACTTCGATGCCGACATTATTTTTCACTTCTTCGGAACGCGCTTTGGCCATGTTGAGATCGCCGCCGTTGCCGGCCGCTAGGCATACATCGCCGCGCGCCAGCTCATCGATTACCGAAGGGCTGAAACGCTTCACATCGGGGCGGACGGCCTGCAGCACATCGGCGGCAGCTTTGATATCTTCGGCATTGCTGCCTTTCGGGTCTTTGCCCAGATAGTTCAACACAATCGGAAACATTTCAGACGGCGTGTCCCACAGCGCGATGCCGCAGGATTTCAGTTTGCCGGTGTATTCAGGCTTGAAGAGCAGATCCCAGCCGTTTTCAGGCAGTTTGCCGCCCAAAACCTCTTTGCCCTTGGCGGTGATGGCCAAAGTGTTCACACCTGAAAAATAGGGTACGGCATATTCATTGCCCGGGTCGGCGGTTTCGAGCATTTTCAACAGCTCGGGATCAATGTTTTGATAGTTGGGAATTAAATCTTTATGTATTTTCTGATAAGCCCCTGCCTTGATTTGGCGTGGAAGGAATGCTATGCCGGGCACCACCAGGTCGTAACCTGATCTGCCGGTCAGCACTTTGGCTTCCAGCGTTTCGTTGTTTTCATACAGGTCGTAAGTAAGCTTCAAATTGTTGGTTTTTTTGAAGTCTTCAACAGTACTCTCATCAACATAGTTCGACCAATTGTAGATATTGAGCGTATCAGTGGCGGGCAGTCCGCCGGCAGCAGCGGCAGATCCTGCATCTGCTTGAGGCTGGGCGGGTTTTTGCTCGCTTTGGCCGCCGCATGCTGCCAAAGACAAAGCTGCGATAACGGCTAATACAGATTTTTTCATACGGGTTGGCTTTCTGATGTGAAAGGGTTGGATGAACGAAAAAAACCGCGGCTCCATCAAAACCCCGGTTGCGGTAAAAGCTATTGTAAAGGAATGCTTAATAAAAATCAAAGTGATATATATATATTTTCTTTGCGCTGCCGAATTCGGGGGGCACACAGGCCGTCTGAAAAACGGCGGGCAGCAGGGGCGCCGTTTATTTGGGCAGAATTCGAGTAGATTGCCGCAGGCAGGGTCGGGGATTGAAAACACTTGCGCGGATAAGGTTAAGTATTTAAAATTGCGCGTTTACGAAATTAAATTTTGATTTTTATCAGGAGACATTCAATATGGCCAACAGCGCACAAGCCCGCAAGCGTGCCCGCCAGTCGGTTAAACAACGTGCCCACAACGCCAGTTTGCGTACCGCTTTCCGCACTGCGGTTAAGAAGGTATTGAAAGCGGTTGAAGCCGGTGATAAAGCTGCGGCACAAGCGGTTTACCGAGATTCGGTAAAAATAATCGACCGCATTGCCGATAAAGGCATTTACCACAAAAACAAGGCAGCCCGCCACAAGAGCCGTCTGTCTGCCAAAATTAAAGCATTGGCCTAAGCCGGTTTTGGTGCGGCGTTTATTTTCCGCCGCAACGGATTGGAGTCTTGCTTAAAATATATAATGCCCCTGAAAAGCGGATATCGAGCCTTTCAGGGCATTTGCTTTTCGCCTGCCGCAGAAGCGGATTGCATCAGCGGCAGCATTGAAACCGTGGCGTTACTTGTTTCTCAACTATTTGACAAGCAACGGTTTCAGATGGCCTGAATATACCCGGCACATCAAAGGCAGCCGATATGACATGGAAACTTTTTGTTGCCGCAGGATGCGGCTTGGCGGCATTCTCTTGCGCAGTATTTGCTGAAAGCGGCGATGCTGCGCTGCAATGTACGCTGATACGGGACAACGCTTTGCGTTTGGCCTGTTTCGACAAAATCTATGCTGCCCGATTCCCGCCGCAAACGCCTCCGGTAGTGGAAAAGCAGCCGCCCAAAGCGGTGGATTTGGTAAAGTCGGTGGATAAGAGCATCGCAAAAAAAGAGCCGGAGATTGTGTTTGGCCAAGATAGTGGCGGCAAAGGTTTTGCTCAAGCCCTGAGCGATGCCGCTGATGCTTATACGCCGCTGAGTTTGATGTATGATTTGGATCAAAACGATGTGCGCGGCATTTTGTCGGTGCGCGAACACCATCCCATGTATCTGCTGCCCGCATGGTATAACAGCAGCCCCAACCGCCGGCCTGTGTCGCCCACGCGCGGCGCAACCAGCGACACCCGCAGCGAAGACCAAAAAAGGGCGGAAACCAAAATGCAGGTGTCGTTTAAAACCAAACTGCTGGAGGATGTGTTCCGTACCCGCTCCGATGTGTGGTTTGGCTATACTCAAACCGCCCATTGGCAGCTGTGGAACCAAGGTGAGGAATCGGCCCCGTTCCGCAATAACGATTACAGCCCTGAAATTTTCATCACCCAGCCCGTGAAAGCCGGTTTGCCGGGCGGCGGCAGGCTGCGTATGCTGGGTTTGGGTTTTATGCACCAATCCAACGGGCAAAGCCGCCCGATGTCGCGCTCATGGAACCGTTTATACGGCATGGCAGGTATGGAGTGGGGCAAACTTACCGTGATTCCGCGTCTGTGGGTGCGCGCATTCGACCCAGGCGGCGACAATGACGACAACCCCGATATCACCGACTACATGGGCTACGGCGATGTGAAGCTGCAATATCGTTTCAACGACAAACAAACCGTTGCCGCCACCATGCGCTACAATCCCAAAACCGGCAAAGGCGGCGTGCAGGCCGACTACACCTTTCCGATAAAAGGCAAGCTCAAAGCTTATGTACAAGGTTATCATGGTTACGGCGAAAATCTGTTGGACTACAACCACAAACACAACAGCATAGGGTTTGGCGTGATGCTCAACGATTGGGATGGTTTTTAACCGCCAAATTTGCAGCAGGCACTCGTTTCTTGCTGCCCGAATGCGTATAATGGCGCGTTCGGGCAGCACTTACCGTTTACCACGTATGGGATATTGATATGGCAAAAAATGCGGCTGAAAGCGGCGGCATCTCCAGCGCATTGAAAAAATACCTGATTACAGGTGTTTTGGTGTGGCTGCCGATAGCCGTAACCGTGTGGGTGATCACCTATATCGTTTCCGCATCCGACCGGCTGTTCCAGCTGCTGCCGCTCAAATGGCAGCCGGCCAACCTGATAGGCTTCAACATTCCCGGCTTGGGCGTGATTGTGGCGGTGGCCGTGTTGTTTGCCACCGGCCTGTTTGCCGCCAATATGCTGGGCAGGCAGATTATTGCGGTATGGGACAACATGCTCGGCCGCATTCCTGTGGTGAAATCGATTTATTCCAGCGTAAAAAAAGTTTCGGAATCACTGTTTTCCGACAACAGCCGCTCATTCAAAACCCCTGTTTTAGTGCCGTTTCCCCAGCCGGGCATCTGGACGATCGCTTTTGTGTCGGGCAGCCTTGCCGATGCAGTGGGTCGCAGCCTCGATAATGGCGAAGAATACCTTTCCGTTTATGTGCCGACCACGCCCAACCCCACCGGCGGTTATTATGTGATGGTAAAAAAAAGCGATGTGCGCGAGCTGGATATGAGCGTGGACGATGCCTTGAAATATGTGATTTCGCTAGGTATGGTAATGCCGGAAGACCGGTCGGCGAAAGCCCTGCCCGATGCGCAGAAGCCGTCTGAACACCCCGCAGGGCAAGAATAAGCGTAACGCAGTGGTTTGGATTGCAGGCCGTCTGAAAAAACCACCGTGCAGCCGCTGCGCAGTAAAGCCTTTTCAGACGGCCTGCCGATACCGCCCGACACATTCTTAAGAAAATCAAACGAAAACAAACCGAAGGTTTTATTTATGCGTACCAATTATTGTGGCTTGATTAACGAGCAGTATCTAGACCAAACCGTTACCGTCAAAGGTTGGGTGCACCGCCGGCGCGATCACGGCGGCGTGATTTTCATCGACCTGCGCGACCGTGAAGGCATTGTGCAGGTGGTCATCGACCCCGACACCCCCGAAGCGTTTCAGACGGCCGATTCCGCGCGTAACGAATACGTTTTGAGCATCACCGGCCGCGTGCGCAACCGCCCCGAGGGTACCGCCAACGATAAAATGGTTTCCGGCAACATTGAGATTCTCGCCAAAGAAATCGAAGTGTTAAACGCTGCCGCCACGCCGCCGTTCCAAATCGATGATGAAAACCTGAGCGAAAACGTGCGTTTAACCAACCGCGTTATCGATTTGCGCCGCCCCGCCATGCAGCGCAACCTGCGCCTGCGCTACCAAGTGGCGATGGGTGTGCGCCGCTATCTTGATGCGCAAGGCTTTATCGACATCGAAACACCGATGCTCACCCGCTCCACCCCCGAAGGCGCACGCGATTATCTGGTGCCCAGCCGCATACACCCGGGGGAGTTTTTCGCGCTGCCGCAATCGCCGCAGCTTTTCAAACAATTGCTGATGGTGGCCGGTTTCGACCGCTACTACCAAATCACCAAATGTTTCCGCGATGAAGATTTGCGCGCCGACCGCCAACCCGAATTCACCCAGATCGATATCGAAACCTCGTTTCTCGATGAAAACGAAATCATGGACATCACCGAAGGCATGGCCAGGCAGGTGTTCAAAGAGGTGTTGGGGGCAGAACTCGGCAACTTCCCGCGTATGCCGTATTCGGAGGCCTTGTTCTATTATGGCTCCGACAAACCCGATATGCGCGTGAGCCTGAAATTTACCGAACTGACCGCCCTGATGAAATCGGAAGAGTTTAAAGTGTTCCGCGCCGCCGCCGACATGAAGGGCGGACGCGTGGTTGCTCTGCGCGTGCCCGGCGGTGCCAAACTTTCCCGCAAAGACATCGATGAATACACCAGATTTGTCGGCATCTACGGAGCCAAAGGCTTGGCCTACATCAAAGTGAACGATGTTACCAACCTTTCCAACGGTGAAGACAGCGGCCTGCAGTCGCCGATTGTGAAATTCCTGTCTGAAAACGCCCTGAAAGAAATCATTGCCCAAACCGGCGCGCAAAACGGCGACATCATTTTCTTCGGTGCCGACAAAGCCAAGGTTGTCAATGAAGCCATCGGCGCGCTGCGCATTAAAATCGGCCACGAACACGGTGCCGAAAACGGCTATTTCACCGATGAATGGCGCCCGCTGTGGGTGGTGGATTTCCCGATGTTCGAATACGATGAAGAAAGCGGCCGCTACGCCGCCATGCACCATCCCTTCACCTCGCCCAAGCCCGGCCATGAAAACCTGATGGAAAGCGACCCGGAAAACTGTCTCGCCCGCGCCTACGATATGGTACTCAACGGCTGGGAAATCGGCGGCGGCTCCATCCGTATCCACCGCGCCGACATTCAGGAAAAAGTGTTTGCCGCGCTGAAAATCACGCCTGAAGAACAGCAAAACAAATTCGGTTTTCTGCTGGACAACCTGAAATACGGCGCGCCCCCGCACGGCGGCCTGGCGTTCGGCCTCGATCGTTTGGTTACGCTGATGGCCGGTGCCGAATCCATCCGCGATGTGATTGCCTTCCCGAAAACCCAGCGCGCACAATGCCTGCTGACCAACGCCCCCAACGCTGTGGACGACAAACAGCTGCGCGAACTCAGCCTGCGTCTGCGCCAGAAAGCGGCAGAAAGCAAAGAGGCTTAACGGGTTTGGCCCGTTCAAACAACCCAGGCCGTCTGATAAATATTTTGGGGCTGTACTAGATAACTAGGGAAATTTAACTTCAGGTTAGAATAATCCCTATGAGAAAAAGTCGTTTAAGTCAGTACAAGCAAAACAAACTGATTGAACTATTTGTTGCAGGTGTTACCGCCCGCACAGCGGCGCAATTAGTTAGCGTCAATAAAAATACCGCTGCCTATTACTTCCACCGTTTGCGCTTACTTATCTATCACAACAGCCCGCATCTGGAAATGCTTGATGGTGAAGTAGAAGTTGATGAAAGCTATTTTGGCGGACAACGCAAAGGCAAACGTGGTCGCGGTGCGGCTGGCAAAGTGGCTGTATTCGGGCTTTTGAAGCGTAATGGTAAGGTTTACACCGTTGCCGTACCCAATACACAAACTGCGACTTTATTGCCAATTATCCGCGAGCAAGTGAAGCCTGATAGCATTGTTTATACCGATTGTTACAAAAGTTATGACGTTCTTGATGTGAGCGAATTTTCACATTTTCGGATCAATCACAGCACACATTTTGCTGAGCGACAAAATCACATTAACGGAATTGAGAACTTTTGGAACCAAGCAAAACGCCATTTACGCAAGTTTAACGGCATTCCCAAAGAGCATTTTGAACTGTATTTGAAAGAGTGTGAATGGCGTTTTAACAACAGTGAGATAAAATTTCAAATTTCTATTTTAAAACAATTAGTAAAGCAGGATTTGTTCTAGTTATCTAGGACAGCCCCAATATTTTTCAGACGGCCTTTTAATAGTTAAACCACTTACTCAACAGTTCAGGCGTACTCGTGCTGCCCCGAATATCTTGAATTTCAACAGGTTATAAAGCGATCTGGCTAAACCCGAACACAACGCAAGGCTCTCGGTTTGGGCATTGTTCAGCTTGGCTTAAGCCGGTGCATTTATCATTGCCCATTCTTAATTCTGATGAGGGAAAGCCGTGCAAAACGAATATTTGATTATGTTGGTTCCCGCTGCCGTGGCCGTTGCCGGCGGCGTATTGGCGCTGTTGTGGAACCCGTTGGCACAGGCGCGCAGCCTGATTCAACACTTTGCTGCCGGTGTGGTGTTGTCTGCCTTGTCTGTTGAGCTGCTGCCGGAAATCGGTCGCGAACACGCCCGCCCGAGTATGGTGCGTGTACTTTTCTGTAAGTTAATCCGCTAACAGTGGTGATATAAGATTCCAGGCCGTCTGAAAGAGTTTTTCAGACGGCCTGGAATCTTTGTGAGACGAAATCAACTGGAAAAACCGTCTTTGCTCAAAAAAAATACCGGATACGGATAATCGGGGTAGGGTGAAAGCGTGTTAAACAGTTGGATTTTGACGTAAATCGGATTTAAAAACAATCGCCCGGTATACGCACAAAACCTTCCATGATGATGCGCGCGCTGCGGCTCATCAGGGCTTTGGTTGCCGTCCACTTGCCGTTTTGTATTTCGGCTGCCGCGCCTACCCGCAGGGTGCCGGAAGGGTGGCCGAACACCACTTGGTTGCGCCCGCCTCCTGCGGCTATGCTCACCAGGGTGCCGGGAACGGCTGCGGCGGTGGCGATGGCTACAGAGGCAGTGCCCATCATGGCGTGGTGGAGCTTGCCCATGCTCATGGCGCGCACTAAAACATCGATATCGGCGGCCTTAACTGTTTTTCCGCCGGATGAAACATAATCTTTCGGCGCGGCTACCCAAGCGATTTTCGGGGCGTGCTGGCGGGCGGCGGCCTCGGAAATATCTTCAATCAAACCCATTTTCAAGGCGCCGTAGGCGCGCAGGGTTTCCAGCTTTTCCAGTGCGGAGGCATCGTTGTCCACATCGTTTTGCAGCTCGGTGCCAGTGTAGCCGATGTCGGCGGCATTCACGAAAATGGTGGGAATGCCTGAATTGATGAGGGTGGCTTTCAGACGGCCTATGCCGGGAATGTCCAATTCGTCCACCGGATTGCCGGTGGGGAACATATCGCTTTTGCCATCGGTGGGATCGAGAAATTCGATTTGCACCTCGGCGGCGGGAAAGGTTACGCCGTCCAGCTCGAAACTGCTGGTTTCCTGCACCCTGCCGTTGGTGATGGGAATGTGGGCGACAATGGTTTTGCCGATGTTTTTATGCCAGATGCGTGCGGTGCAGATGCCGTTTTGCGGCACTTTTTCGGGATCAATCAGGCCTTGGCTGATAGAAAATGCGCCAACGGCGGCAGTGAGGTCGCCGCAGTTGCCGCTCCAATCGACAAACGGTTTGTCGATGGAAACCTGGCCGAACAAATAATCGACATCGTGGCCCTCGCGGCTGTTTTTTTCGATAATCGCCGCTTTGCTGGTGGAAGAGGAGGCGTTGCCGAGGCCGTCTATCTGTTTGCAGTAGGGATCGGGGCTGCCGAGAACGCGGAGCAGGATTTTATCGCGTGCTGCGCCGGGGTGTTGTGCGGCCGCAGGCAGATCGCTGCGTTTGAAAAAATGCCTTTAGAGGTGCCGCCGCGGTAGTAAACGGCGGGGATTTTGATTTGGGCTGCGTGTCCGGCCATATGTTTTCTCCTGTGTCGTTATCGGTTTGACGGATTGCCGGCCGTTTAAGCGTTTGCATGTTCAGAATGTTATGCGTGAAAGCAAACGCTTGCGCTGGGGTGTGTTTTTCAGACGGCCACTCCGGTATGCGGCGGGATCTGCATCTAACTCGGGCATTTCAGCCCCAGCCATTTCATTGAGCCGTCGGATTCGGTTTCCTTTACGGTGAGGATGAAGCCGCCGATGTGGATGCGGTCGCCTTCTACCGGCAGATTGCCTTCGAGGCGTTTGTGAAACAGGCCGCGCAGGGTCAGGTTGCGTTCTTCTTCGTTAAGCTCTAGGCCGTAGGCATCGGCCAAGTCGCCCGCCATGCTGGAAGGATTGACCACAAATTCGCCGAAGAAATTGAAATTCATGCGCACGGAGCTGCCGGTTTCGGTAAAGCGTTTGGCGATGGTTTCCACCTGCTCGGGCGGCACGATATACCAGGCAATATCGCCCGCCTGCAGGCGGGTGTCCAGCCCCAGTTCCTCACGCTTGCCGTTGCGGATTAAGGCGAAACAGCGGGTGGAGAGCAAGTCTAAGTCTTGCGCCACTTCATCGGGATGCATACCTTCGGCATCGGAGTCGGCCAACACTTCATAGGCCAGCAGCGGCACCGATTCGCTTTCGGAAAGCCAGATTTCGCGGCTGTCGGCAGGCTCGGGCTTGGGCGGCACGGTTACTTTCAGCCAGCGCGCCACCACGGGAATGGTGGTGCCTTGAATCAGCAGCGACAAAATCACCACCGCAAAAGCCACGTCAAACAGCAGGCGGGCGTTGGGTACACCCATTACCAGCGGCATCATTGCCAGGGTAATCGGCACTGCGCCGCGCAATCCCACCCAGCTGATATAGGCGGTTTCGCGGCGGCTGTAGTGGAATTTCCAAATGCTGCTCACCACTGCCAGCGGGCGCGCCACCAGCATTAGAAAGGCGGCAATGGCCAGCGCGTCCGGGCCTGATTCCAGCAGGCGGTGGGGGGTAACCAGCAGGCCCAACACCACAAACATGCTGGCTTGCGCGAGCCAGGCCAGCCCGTCCATCACGCGCAAAACATGTTCGGTGGCGTGGCTGTGGCGGTTGCCGACAATGATGCCGGCCAGATACACGGCTAAGAAGCCGCTGCCGCCGGCCAGGTTGGTGAAGCCGAAAATCAGCAGGCCGCCCGACACAATCATCAGGGCATAGAGGCCCTCGGCCAGGTTCAGACGGCGCGTGAGCCGCGAGAGGATTTTGCCGCCCACAAAGCCTGCAGCCAAACCGAAACCGAGTTGGAGCAGCAGCATCCATAAAAATGACAAAATGCCCGATTCTTCAGGGGTCAGGGTGAGCGAAATCAGCGCGGTAACTAAAAATATCGCCATCGGGTCGTTGGCGCCCGATTCGATTTCGAGGGTGGCCTGCACCCGTTCGTTGAGACGGACACCGCTATTGCGCAGCAGGCTGAACACTGCGCCGGCATCTGTGGAGCCGACAATAGCGGCCATGAGAATGCCGAAACGCCAATCCCAGTCCATATACCAGGTGGCAAACAGACCTAGCAGTGCCACGGTGGCAATCACGCCCCAGCTTGCCAGCAAGGCGGCGGGCTTGAGCGCGATACGGAAGCTGTCGAGTCTGGTGCGCAGGCCGCCGTCAAGCAGAATCACTGCCAATGCCAGCTGGCCGATGGCGGTGGCGGTGAAAAAATTATCGAAATGAATGCCGCCTATGCCTTCTTCGCCTGCCAATATGCCCACCACCAAAAACATCAGCAGCAGCGGCATGCCCAGCCGGGCGGAGAGGGTGGTGGAAATCACGCTGAGAAACAGCAGCAGCCCGCAGAGTAAGAATAAACTGTTGAGTCCGTCCATTATCGTGAATGTGTGTGTTTTATAGTTGAAAGAAACGTGCGCATTTTAGCATGAAAATGCTTGTTTCTTAATGAACACGATGGTTTTGCAGCGGGTTTTCAGACGGCCTTTCCGCTTTTGGGCGGGCCGTCTGAAAGAATGCGGCGAAATCGGCTATAATGCGCGCTCTGTTTTAGCGTTGATGGATATATTGTGGCGTTTGCCTCTCTTTTTACTTTGCTGGACGATATTGCCGCGGTGCTTGACGATGTGGCGGTGATGACCAAGGTGGCGGCCAAAAAAACTGCCGGCGTGGTGGGCGATGACTTGGCACTCAATGCCAACCAGGTAACCGGCGTGAGCACCGACCGCGAGCTGCCGATTGTGTGGGCGGTGGCGAAAGGCTCGCTGGTGAATAAGGCGGTATTGGTGCCGCTTTCGCTGCTGCTGTCGGTGTTCCTGCCGTGGCTGATTACGCCGCTGTTGGTTGTCGGCGGTGTGTTTCTGTGTTTTGAAGGTGTGGAAAAACTGCTGCACAAATTTTTAAACCAACACAGCGGCGGGCATCATGCCGCCAGTGATGAAATCGTTGATGAAAAAACCAAAATCAAAGGCGCTGTGCGCACCGATTTCATCTTGTCGGCCGAAATCATCATCATTGCGTTGGGCGTGGTGGGCGGCTACAGCCTGCTGACCCAGTCGCTGGTGATGTCGGCCATCGGCATCGGCATGACCGTGTTGGTGTATGGTTTGGTGGCCGGCATTGTGAAGGCTGATGATTTCGGTATGTGGCTGATGAGTAAACCTTCTGCCGCAGCGCGCGCGGCGGGCAGGGGCATTATTCTGTTTATGCCGTGGTTTATGCGCGCCCTGAGTGTGGCAGGTATGCTGGCGGTGTTTTTGGTGGGCGGCGGCATCATTGTGCACAATATCGGCTTCGTTCACGATTTTCTGCACGCCCTGCATTGGGACAGCGGCTTTGCCGGCCAGCTTGCCACGCTCGCGGTCGGCGTTTTGACCGGTGTGCTGGTGTGTGCGGCGGTGCTGCCGGTGATGAAATGCTTCGGCAGGAAAAAAGCGCACTGACACAGTATCGTGAATAAAAATAAAAAGATGCGGCCTTGCCCGCCGCATTTCGGAGAACGATTTGCAAGCTCTCCCAAAGCGGCAACAGAATCGGTTTTGTATTGTCTTTCAATTAATTGTTTGCAGCCGGTGCCTTGCCTTAATCTACCGTTGAGGCCGTCTGAAAACAAACAGATGCTTTTCAGACGGCCTTTTATGCAAATGTTTATGAACCTTATCCGAAAACTCGAATCAATCTGGCAGAAGCCGCTGTATTACTGGCCGTTGCTGGCGGTTGTTGCTGCCGCAACGCCGTTGGCGTTTGCACCGTATTACCATTTCTGGCTGATGCCGCTTTTGTTCGGCGCGTTAATCCGCCTTACCGAGCTGCGCCCGCAGCACGCCGTGAAAAGCGCTTATCTGTTCGGCCTGATCACTTATGCCGCGCAGTTTTACTGGATACACACCGCGCTGCACACCGTGTCCGGCCTGCCCAATCTTTATGCGGTGCCGCTTACCTTTCTGCTGCCCGCGTTTCTCGCCCTTTATCCTGCCGCGGCATTTTGGCTGCTGAAAAAATTCAACCTGCCGCGCGCTTGGCGCATTGGTGTGGCACTGCCGCTGTTGTGGACGCTGGCCGAGTTTGCCCGCGAACGCCTGCTGACGGGTTTCGGCTGGGGCGCGCTGGGCTATTCGCAAATCGCCGACCACAGCCCGCTGGCCGGTTTTGCCCCTTTGGGCGGCATCCATCTGGTTACGCTGGCCGCCGCCTGTGCCGGCGCGTGGCTGGTATTGGCGGTGGACGCTTCAGGCCGTCTGAAACAGCGCGCGGCAGCTTTGGGCGGCATCGTGCTGCTGGCCGCAGTCGGTTTTGCCGCCAAAAACATCGATTTCACCCGCCCCGACGGCAGCACCGCCACCGTGGCGCTGGCACAGGGCAATATTGCGCAAACGTTGAAGTGGGTGCCGGAGCAGTTTCTTCCCACGGTCGAGCGTTATTATGCCCAAGTGGCGGGCAGCCGCGCCGATATTGTGATTCTGCCCGAAACCGCGATTCCGCTGATGCGCCAGGATTTGCCGCAGGGGCTGCTGGCGCAGTTTGCCCGCCGGGCAGAAGCCAACGGCAGCGCGCTGGCTGTGGGTATCGGCCAATACACTTCAGACGGCCTCGGTTATGAAAATGCCGTTATCAATCTGTCGCATTACCGCGAAGAAGCGCCCGGCCATATTCCGTATTACGCCAAAAACCACTTGGTGCCGTTTGGCGAATACAAACCGCTGCCGTGGCTCACTGAGCCGCTCTATCAAATGATGAATATGCCGCTGGCCGATTTCAAACGCGGCGGTAACGCCCAGGCGCCGTTTCAGATGGCCAATCAGAAAGTGGCTTTCAATATCTGCTATGAAGACGGTTTCGGCGATGAGTTAATCGCTTCCGCCGGGCAATCTACGCTGTTGGCCAATGCCAGCAATATGGCGTGGTATGGAAAATCCAATGCCATGTTCCAACATTTGCAGCAGTCGCAGGCGCGTGCGCTGGAGTTGGGCCGCTATATGGTGCGTGCCACCAATACCGGTGCTACCGCCATTGTTGATCCGAAAGGCCGCATTGTTGCTCAGGCCGTGCCTGATACCGCCACCGTTTTGGAAGGGCGCATCAAAGGTTATGTCGGCGAAACCCCATATATGAAGCTTGGCGGCTCATGGCCGCTCGTTATTTTGTTGGGCGTGTCGGCTGCCGGCCTGTTTGTGTGGGGGAATTACCACCGTTATGTGGCGAGCCCGCCTGTTTCCGATATCAGGCAGTAAGCCGCAGCCGATACAGACAACACGGCAGGGCGCAGCAATGCTGTAGCGGAAATAAAGCAGATACACTATAGTGCAAGAAGTGCAAGCAATTGTTTGATGCGGAACATCGAAACGCCGAAGCGGAAGTTTAAGTTGATCCGCCAATCGGATTTCAGACGGCCGAAAATGATATTTTCCAACGTTGGCAAATGCTTGGAAATAAAACCCCGCAATAGCTAGAAACTGTGTTTTAATAGGGAACTATTTCCGACAAAACCACTCAAATATTTTAAATCAATTGAGAATGCAAAAATACAAAAGTTTACCTATTGAACATTGAAACCATACAGACAGAGAATCCGATTTAATGATAAGGTTGTTGCAGCAAACGCAACCCGGCCTGACACACTATAAGGAAAGCCAATCAATGACTATGAATAAAGCTTTTGCATTACCCGTACCCAGTGGACACGGCAGCTTGGAGCAGTATATTCATACTGTAAACAATATTCCCATGCTCACTGCCGAAGAAGAAACCCGGCTGGCAGAGCGCCGGCTGCAGGGCGATCTCG
Source organism: Neisseria musculi (assembly GCF_014297595.2). NCBI lineage: Bacteria > Pseudomonadati > Pseudomonadota > Betaproteobacteria > Neisseriales > Neisseriaceae > Neisseria > Neisseria musculi. The sequence goes on from NZ_CP060414.2 coordinate 2,844,759, forward strand.
AAGCCGCCAAGCAACTCATTCTTTCGCACCTGCGTGTAGTCGTATCGATTGCGCGCGGTTACGATGGTTACGGTCTCAACCAGGCCGACCTGATTCAAGAAGGCAATATCGGCCTGATGAAGGCCGTGAAACGTTTCGAGCCTGCCCGCGGCGCGCGCCTGTTTTCGTTTGCCGTGCATTGGATTAAAGCCGAAATCCACGAATTTATCCTGCGCAACTGGCGTTTGGTGCGCGTTGCCACCACCAAGCCGCAGCGCAAACTGTTTTTCAACCTGCGCAGTATGCGTAAAAACCTCAACGCTTTAAGCCCTAAAGAAGCGCAGGAAATCGCAGACGATTTGGGTGTGAAACTCTCGGAAGTGCTCGAAATGGAGCAGCGCATGACCGGCCGCGACATCGGCATCATGGCCGACAACAGCGATGATGAAGACAGCTTTGCCCCCATCGACTGGCTGGCCGACAACGATACCGAGCCGACCCGGCAAATCGCCCGAAAAGCCCACTATGCGCTGCAAACCGAAGGCTTGCAAAATGCGCTGGCGCAATTGGACGACCGCAGCCGCCGCATCGTTGAAAGCCGCTGGCTGCAAGATGATGGCGGGTTGACCCTGCACGACTTGGCGGCAGAATACGGCGTATCTGCCGAGCGTATCCGCCAAATCGAAGCCAAAGCCATGCAGAAACTGCGCGGTTTTCTTGCCGAAGAAGCGGAAGCCGTTTAAGCAGGGGCTGTGTGCCGGTATAAATTCAAGTGATTAAAAAGAATATACAAATGCACCCTTTCATGGGGTGCATTTTATATTGAGGCCGTCTGAAAAATAAACTGCCTTCCGATTGCAACCGCTTAATCAAACGGTTTTAAAGCACCGAACCCCGCATCCAATAGGGCTCGGTTTTTTCACGCCGCCTTGGTCTTATCGTGGTTGTGATGGCCGGCCTACGCTGAAACCGCCACAGTGTGCCGGCGTATCTCAGCCCAAAGATAAGTGTTCTGCAAGCCGCTGAAGCGGCACCGCAAACCGGTAAATCCCCGCAACCCGCGTGTATGCCCCATATAAAACCGCATCCCATAATCGGGCGGAGTGTCCGACTATTGGGATGCAGTTTATTTCAGACGGCCTTCTGCTGTTTGGAAAGCCGCATTCAAAATTGAATCTGCAGGCGTTTATACTAACGGTTCCCTGCCGTGTTATAGCGTTTTTCCAGCCATGAAAACAGCCAGCCCAAACACATGGTCATAACCAGATAAATCAGCGCCACAGTATAGAGCGGCGTGTCGTAAATTGAAAACCGCCCTGAGATGGTGGCCTGCACATAGGCCAACTCGGTAACGGCAATCGCCGAGAGCAGCGAGCTGTCTTTCAGCAGCGTGATAAATTCGTTGGCCAGCGGCGGCAGCATGCGGCGCAACGCCTGCGGCAGAATAACATAACGCATAGCCTGCGGATAAGTCAGCCCCAGCGAGCGGGCGGCTTCAATTTGGCCGCGGTCGACAGACTGGATACCTGCGCGGAAAATCTCGGTAATATAGGCACCTGCGTTCACGGTTAATGCCAGTGTGCCGGCAATCAGAGCGCCGTAGTTGCGGCGCAGCTCCACGGCTAAATCACCACTGATCAGCCAGCCGTCTGTGGGGTGGATCAAGGCTACCGCCCACACGAAATACCAAATGAAAATCTGTACATATAAAGGCGTGCCCCGAAACAGCGTGATATATACCCATGAAACGGTGCGCAACAGCCACGCCAGCGCGCACATCAGGGGGTTGCCTTTTTCAAAGCGGGTCAAACGTGCCAGCGCGCCAAACAGGCCCAAAACCGTGCCGCCCAAAGTGGCAGCCACCGTCAGCCCCAGCGTGGTCAGTGCGCCGTAGAGGAACATCTCGCGATATTCGTAGATAATGTCGAAACGGAAATTCATGCTTGGCTTTTCAGAAAACGAAGTAAAGGAAAAGGCGCACGGCCACAATGTGAAGTGGGCTATTTTACAAGAAAATATATTTGTTGAGATGATTTATTTCAGACGGCCGGTTTGTCGGGGTGGATACGCTGCGATATGGTCATGTACGGCAGGGCGTGGCAAAATGCTGTAACGGTGGCCTGTTAGGGTAATCCAACTGCAACAGAAGGCAGTTGGTGCGTTTGAGCGGCTCCCGAAGAGGTAGCTGTCGGGCAAGGGGCGGCATATGGTAAGCCTGCTTCATTCCGTTGCATTGCTGTGTCTGAACTTGAAGAGAGTGGTTTCGTAAGCCGCTGAAGCGGTAACAGGGCCGGTTCCGTATTGTTTGAATTGCCCGAAGCTTTGCTGCTGTGTACGGAAAATAAAGCGGATTCGTCCTACGCGTACTTGCCGGGTGTTTGGGCCAGACTGGATAAGCATTGTTTTTGAACATTGCAAACGCAGGGTTTGCTATGCCGAATCTGCAGGGCTTTCAGGCCGTCTGAAAGCTGCTGTGACCGATAAACCGGATTCCCCGCATCACTCGTTGGTGCCGGTATCTTGCCGGGCTGTGCCGCCGTCCATCACGGCTTTGATTTCCTGAAACAGGGCGCGGAAGTTTTTCGGCGGTTTGTTGAGTTCCTGCTCCTTACGGGTGTTGCGGATTAGAGTGCGAAGTTTGCCTGCATCGGCGTGCGGATAATCGGCGATAAAGGCGGTGAGGGCTTCATCGGTGGTAATCAGGCGGTCACGAGCCTGCTCCACCCGTTGCAGAAAGGCGTTGTGGGCGGCGTTGCCGCCGCGCAGTTTGGCTAAGTAGCGCGCGATGGGCTCGGGGTCGGTATCGCGCATCAGGCGGCCGATATATTGCGCCTGGCGCTTGATGGCGCTGTTGGAAGTGATTGTTTTATAGGCTAGAACGGCTTCGTATAAATCTTCGGGCAGGCCGATTTTTTTCAGGGTGTCGGTAGAAAGCCCGGTCAGCTGCATGCCGAGGTCTTGCAGGCCGTCCATCTGTTTTTTCATTTGGGTTTTGCTTACCCGTTCTTGATCGCTGCTGCTCATTGTTTTGGTGTCCGTTGAAGCAATTTCGGCATTTTAGCATAAGCCGCCGCACTATCTTTGTGATAGGTGGAATTTAACTGGGGCCGTCTGAAAACAGTTAAAATACCGCAGCTTTTCTAACAGGAAAATATATGTTCAACCATAGTCAAGACGGGCTGCTGTCGCTTTGCGGGCAGGCGTTGCAATTGGCGGCGCAGCTGGGGGCCACTGCTGCAGAAGCCGATGTGAACGAATCGCTGGGGCAAAACGTGAGTGTGCGTTTGGGTGAAATCGAGCAAATCGAATACCAACAGGATAAATCGCTCGACATCACGGTGTATGCAGGCCGGCGCAAAGGCCGCGCCAGCACTGCAGATTTCTCGCCGCAGGCATTGCGCGATACGGTGCGTGCTGCCGTGGATATTGCCCGCTATACCGCCGAAGACGAGTGCGCGGGTTTGGCTGATGCGGATTTGATGGCCGGGTATATCGGTGATTTAGACAAATACTATCAGTGGGATCTGTCCACTGAAGAGGCTGTGAACCTTGCCAAACAATGCGAACAGGCCGCACTTGATTATGACCGGCGTATCAGCAATTCGGAAGGCGCGGGTGTGCAAACCGGCCATTACCAATATGTTTACGGCAACTCGCACGGCTTTTGCGCCCACCAGCAAGGCACGCGCCACAGCATTTCCTGCAGCGTGGTGGCCTCAGGCGAAAACGGCATGCAGCGTGATTACTGGTACGATGTCTCCTGCCGTGATGCCGATTTGGATACTCCCGCAAACATAGGCCGTACCGCTGCGCAGCGTACCGTAAGCCGTTTGGGCGCACGCAGTATTCCCACCGGCAGCTATCCCGTGCTGTTTGATACCGGTGTGGCAGGCGGATTAATCGGTCATCTAATCGGCGGCCTGAGCGGCGGCGCGTTATACCGCCAAAGCAGCTTCCTCACCGACAGCATCGGCAGGCAGGTTTTGCCCGATTTTCTCAATCTGCGCGAAGAGCCGCATACTCGGCGGGCATTCGGCAGCACTTATTTCGATGCCGAAGGTGTGGCGACCAAGCCGCGTTTCGTGCTGGAAAACGGCGTGGTGCAGGGTTATTTTTTAAGCAGCTACAGTGCGCGCAAACTCGGTATGCAAACCACCGCCAACGCCGGCGGTGCGCACAATCTTTATCTGAACCACACCCACGCCGGGCAGGCCGGCCTGCTCAAAACGATGGGTACAGGTTTGCTGGTAACCGAGTTGATGGGGCAGGGCGTTAATATGCTTACTGGAGATTATTCGCGCGGTGCGGCGGGTTTTTGGGTGGAAAACGGTGTGATTGCCTACCCGGTGGAGAAAATCACCATCGCCGGCCGCTTGCAGGATATGTATCTCAACATTGTCGGTGTGGCTGATGATGCCCTACCGCGCTCATCAAACAAAATCGGCTCGGTGTTGGTGGAAAATATGACGGTGGCCGGCACTTAGAGTCGGCTATATTCTTGCTAGCCGTCTGTTATTGCTAAATTGGGGAGATTATTGAATAAACAGATTAATCTTGTTTTTATTACCAAGCTGTTTTGAAGTTGGTTTGGAACTATTTGGAGCTATATGATATTTCAGAAAAACAAAAAAACCTGTTTAAATTGGTTTTCAACAGAGGCAGTCCAATATTTTCAGACGGCCTTAAAGCTTAAAGATAGAGACTCGGGAAGTAAAAGGACGAACCAGAGTAATTGCGGGGCATTTTCATTAATATCTACCAAATCTCTATGGCAATGGTTAAACCTATAAATTAAGCCTCTTTCAAATGCAGGTAAACCACATCCTTTTGAGTGTTGTAAAATTGGCAAACTCTCCTTTGTTATAAGGCCCGAAATAATCGATATTGTTAATATGCCGATTGTTACGGGCAAACTCACTAAGGCCATAATGGATGCAGGCAATGCTTTTTGTCACCTATAGCTGCAAGGCCGTCATATATTACAACCAATATGGTCGTGTATAACTATTGATTAACAGGAGCGGGGCAGTCGCAATTTTTCGGTATAGGCAATTCAAATATTCTGAAAACTGGGATTTTGTCTGATGCACTGCGTCCATGCTTAGCTCTGATACGCAGTGCAGTGTGCCGAAGTAAAGTTTGCCCAATCCGATCATGCCGGATAAAGAAAGTGGTTCTCCAGCACAATAAAGCGATCCTGATTTCCAGATAGGTAAGGATTAATGCCCGGACATTCATTAATGTCCGGGCATTGATTGCGGTTATTTCAACAGCATCGGAAGTGGTTGGATCTAAAGTGAAACAGCAGATTGTTTTTAAATTCCGACTATGGAATATTGCCAAGTTTTGGGTATTTGCTTCCTAGCCGTTTTTATAAAATATCGGCAATGTGTTTGGCTGCACGTTTGGCATCCAGCAAAATCAAGCCCAATTTACCGCTTTCCCGTGCCATCAATGCCAAAACAGCATTGCTTCCTGCCTGGCTCAGTAAAACGTAGCCATGCGATCCTTTCACCATCACTTGATCGAGTTCACCGCAAGCCAGCTCGTGAACGGCACGGTTACCCAATGCCAGCAAAGTTGCAGACATAGCGCCTACACGGTCTGCATTGAGATTGCTGGGTAGTAATGTTGCAATCGGTAAACCATCGGTTGAAATCACTGCAGATGCGGTAATATCAGTAGATGTATTGTTTAAGTCACTTAATACAGAAATCAATAATTGTTCACGCATTTTTTATCCTATCTTGCGAAGTAGCCAAGCCGGTTGGAAAGCCTGCCGAGAGAGTGGTACAGTGTCTGCTTAATGACGCCCGTAACGATTATGCAATACTTTCACCAAAGTAACGAACTCTTCTTTATTTAAATCAGGTATCCCTCCGATAACCAAAATCAGTTTGCTCATACCGACATAAAGAGGGAAAAAAGTTAATTCGCTTTGGCCTGAAGGATCACAGATGCCCCACGCGCTATGGTGGATATGTAGGTTGTTTTTAATCAATAACTGGTGCTTATCGACAACGGCTGCAATTTCTCCGGCTAAAACTCCTACTTCCTCTGCTGCTTCGTGATGGAAGCCGGCATTTGCAAAATACAGGCCATTTTCATCTGCCAGCAGCGCTTTGCCTGAATTTGACAGTTTAGCCAGCAGCTCCGGTAGTTCTTCGTCAGTCAGATTGGTGTCGTTGTTGCCGACATTTTCGTCACCATATAAGAACTCCAAGCGCTGAAGGCGGTAAAGCAGATTTAACGCACTATCAATGTCATTGGTATCTGCCCAAGCCAAGAGTTTTTCGCTACTGATGGTTTCGGCAGGATTTGCCCGCAACAGACCGTATAAAAGTGTTCGGCTGGCACTGGGCGTATCTCCCGAAACCGCATAATATGCACCGGCCGGCGTGATTTTGGGGTACAAATTTGATTGTAAAGAAAGTGTAGATTCCATCTTATACCTCTAATCCCGGATCAATTGAAAAGAGCATTGCACTAACTAATTGTTTGACATCGTCTTCTCGTCGTGCATCTATTTCAAATACCGGTACATTAAAATTATTCTGAGCCAAATATTTTTGATATACATCCACCCCGGGCAAGGAACGGATATCCATTTTAGTAACGCCGACAACTAATGGGGCAGTTTTCAATAACTCACGAAAGGCGTCCAAGAAAAACTGCAAGTCCTTCAAAGGATTGGTTCGAGTGTTATCTAATAGCAAAATCAAGCCCATGCTCCCTTGGCTCAAAATTTCCCACATGAAGTTAAAACGCTCTTGGCCTGGGGTGCCGTATAAATGGACTTTGGTTTCCTCATCCAAACGTATAACGCCATAATCCATAGCAACTGTCGTATAACCTTTACGCACCAAGGTCATATCGGAAGCGTCAGCATCGGTTTGCACCGGCGGTTCGTCAGATAAAGCAGAAATAGCCGTTGTTTTACCCACACCTACGGGGCCGGTAAAAATAATTTTATTCTCTTTCATTATGTAACCCCTTGAATTATTTCTTGCCGATAAGTTTGCGCATCAGACGTTGCAACAAGCTGCGGGGCTGCTCGGCAGACGGACTGACTGCTTTTTGGGCATCTTTACTCATCTGGTTATCGGGAACTTCTCCTCCTACTTTGATACCTTCTGCAGATATATTGGCCGGTTTGTCTTGATTGGTAAATTCAGCATCGGTAGCCAAAAATCCAGTAACGTAAGTTGCGGCCAAATAGTTGAGAATATCCGGCATTTCCAAAGGCATGACTTTATAAAGAATATTCAGATTGACTGATGTTTTGGTTAGAAATGCCGATAAACGCATAGATTCCGATACCGGAGCCAAGCGGGTTAGATTGGGCCACCGCTTGAGTGTGAATACAGTTTGCGGCGTCATCGGATAAACCAGACGGCCTTGTGCCGTCCAAATGGTCATTTGCCACAAACACGACATAATCGTTACTTTGGCTTTTTCTTTCCACTGGGGATTATCGGGCACTGCTTTGCAGACTACCGCGAGATTGTCGTCTTTACTCAGCTTCTCAAGTTCGGCGGCACTCACAGTCAATAGCACGCGCTGAATAGAGGGGAACACAATCAATACCGGTTTGCCTTCATGTAATACGGCGATATCCTGGCTGCCTTGGCCGGCAAATCTTAAAGCGCCCAGCAAACCTTTCTGCGGATTGAAGCGGTGGATGGTTGCCTTGCGCGTACCATCTGCACCTATGCCTGAAGCTTCCTTTTGTTTTTGTTCGGAAAATTCAAAGATTTCACCACCCTGTGACAGGCTTCTTAAGATAGGAAACAAGGTGTCGAATTTAATCGGCTTGGCCAAGTAAGGGGTGGTAACATTAGGATATTTGGCTGAAAACATAGCTACCGGAATACCGGGGTAGGCCTCTTTTGCTTTTTTCCAACTGGCGACACCCTGTTCGGTATCCGTATCTACCAAAATCAAATCCGGTTGTTCTGCCGATTCGGCAGTAACGATTTCATAGTTGGTTGTGTTGTGCATTTTAAATGCCATACGGAAAACGGCCTTTTGTTGCTCGCCCATTTCTTGCAGCATAATCCGTACGGTTTTTACTTTCGGTAACGAATTGTCCATCATCGGCACTCTTTAAAAAGTATTTACTGTTTAGAATGTTGATTCACTCGGCGTAACAACCGGCTCATCGCCAAAACAACTTCCTCAGGCAGGCTTGCCACGCGCTCGCGGAGCAGGCGTAAGAATTGTTCTAAACGGGACCAATCTTCCGCACGCTCGTAAAGGTCGAACAACATGATATACAGCTGGGATTCTTGTGGGTATTGCAATACTGCCTGCTCCAAAGTGCCGATGGCCTGATCCAATTGACCGTACATCAACAAGGATTCTACTTCTTTAATGGCTTCTTCGGCAGGTGAAGAATTTGCACTGATGAGGGAATCGTCTTTTTGTACCAGGTCACGGTATTTGGATTTCAGTTGCATGGAAGTTGGTTGTAAATAACCTCTTGCCAGTCCGATTTCACGAACTTTCTGTTCAGAAGGCCCCCTTTCCAAGTCATCGAATACTTCGTGATACCCCAAGCTGTAACCCCAGCCCAGCATCCGTTCTTTTACCTGACGACCATATTGCCCCAATGTGTAATACAGTTTCCACAAGTGTTTTGCAAATTGATTGACTTCCTCGTTTTGATAATCCAGTTTCAAGGCATCGATAATCAGACTTGCAGGTTTGGTGGATTTTTGAATAGCTTTATTATATTGGCGCAAAGCGGTTTCATAATCTACTTTGCCCCTTAAAATCTTGGCGCTCTTTTCAGGCTTTACAAAACCGATAACAGCGCCCATTTCCTCTTCGGTTACGCTGTCCAAATCGGTATTGCGACCGATAACGATAGGCGTGCGTTTATCTGCACCCGCGCTATTAATATGGGATGTATTTTCGGTGGTGATGGTCAGTACGGGAGCAGATACTGCCGATTGGATTTCTTCCAAGCTGGTTTTTTCACCGATCTGGCGCGAAACCTCCTGCATATTCCAGCCAAGGCGGCTTTCTGCAATAACACGCAGCTGCAGATGGGTGGAATTGGCAAGCAACCCTGCTTTCACATATTCGGCCAGGCTTTCTTCAGGCAAAACATTGCCGTGCCGTTCCAAAGTGTCGGCCAACAAATCAATATCGCCTGTGCGCAGGTTTAATCCGATTAATTCGTGTACGAGTTTTTCAGGCGCGCCGTCAGCCAGTCCGTTCAGATAGCCGGCCAGAGAAGCGGCGGCTTTGCTTTCGTAGCCGAACTGTTTGTAAACCTGATACTCGGTTAGCGGATCGACTTCTTGAGCAGATACTGCTGCGGTTGACGTTTCGACTTGCCCTGCACTATCCCAGCCCCAGTCGCTGTTTTCGGTTTCCGATACCGATTGGGAAACCTGGCTCATCCAATCCGTGCCATCGGCAGCGTGATCCCGACTCTCCAAGCGGCGGCCGGATTCAGACGGCCTGCCTGTTTTTTGCTTTTTTGCATTGCCCGCGCCCTGCTTGTAACGGACAATCAATAAAACGAGCAGAGCCGAAAGCATTACTATAATTAAAAGTGAATAATCCAAAGGATATCTCCCGATACGTGTTGCAGCCCGAACAAATTAATTCAAAACGGATTTCGGTTAACGGCGGGCATACATAAAGTAATACTGTCCCCCTAAGTGCATTATAATAACATGATTTAACCGATTATTACATCAAAACGTATCAGCACGTCATTAATGTGGGTATTAATGCAACTCAAACCAAGCTATCGATTCCACATGCGCTGTTTGGGCAAACATATTTATTACTCCCGCTGCTTTGAAGCAGTAGCCTTTGCCGGCCAATACGGCAGCATCTCTGGCCAGTGTGGACGGATTGCAAGATACATAAACTATCCTCTTCGGTAAATAGGGCGCGTGTAAAGCCTGTGTAACGGCATAAGCACCGGCGCGGGGCGGGTCGAGCAGCATTTTATCGAAATATCCCCATTGTGTTACTGTGGCAGGCGTGGTTGCAAACAGATCCGTCTGTCGGAATTTTGCATTCGTGCAGCCGTTTAACGCCGCATTGCTGCGGGCGCGGCGCACCAGATAATCTGCTTCCTCTAGGCCGACAACCTCTGCGGCGCTTTTGGCTATGGGCAAGGTGAAATTGCCCAGTCCGCAAAACAAATCGGCCACGCGCTCGTTGGGCCGGGCATCCAGCAGCCGCAAGGCGCGCCCCACCATCAGTGCGTTCATCTCTGTGTTGATTTGGGTGAAGTCACCGGGGAGAAAAGGCATTTCCACATCAAATTCGGGCAGGCGGTAAGCCGGCTCCGGTGCGTTTTCGGGGCATAGCGGATAAGCTGCTTTTTTGCCGTGCTGTATCCATATCTGCCATTTTCCACCGCTTTGGTTGAGGCCGTCTGAAAACCTTTCGAGCAGCTTGCAGGCGGCTTTTTCGAGCGTTTCCTGCATACAGACATTCAAAATCGTCAGCTGTTCCCCAACGGCACACTCTATATAATTAACCCGTCCGTTTATCTTAACAAAATCCTGCATCAGCCTGTTCAGACCCGGCAATATGGCAGAAACGTGCATAGGCAAAACGGGGCAGCTTTCAATTGCCACGATATGATGACTTTGCTTTTCTCGAAAGCCCACGCGGACACGCCCCTGCTTATCGGCCGACACACTAAAGCGCACTCTGTGCCGGTATCCCCAGGCGCTGCCGTAAACCGGAGGCAGAATCTGCTCGGGGAAGACTTTGCCGATTCGTGATAATTGTTCTTCTAATATTCTTTGTTTAAAGGCAACTTGCGCGCGGGGTGAGGCATGTTGGAGCACGCAGCCGCCGCATGTATTAAAATAACAACACTTGGGTGCAACACGCTCTTCAGACGGCCTGATAATGCTGACCGCCTCTGCTTCGTCAAACTGTTTTTTGCTGCGGATAAGGCGGAACGCCACCCGCTCGTTAGGCAGCGCGCCTTTAATAAAAACCGTTTTGCCGTTAATGCGGGCAACGCCCCTGCCTTCATAATCTATCGAAAACACATCGGCCGTATTATTGAATTCAATCACCTGCTTCATTTTTTAAGCCGTAAAATACGGGGTGCAACACCGTTCTCGGCGCACCATTAACCAAAAACGGTGTATTTTCTCACAAAAATCTGCGGATTACGGTATGATTCGCGCAGGTTTTACCCCATGAATCATAACAACACAGCTACTTTAACGATGAAAAAAATCAGTTTAGGCCTTATTGCCGCGTCTTTTTGCACTGCCGCAGCGGCCAACACCGCCAACACACCGGTTCCCGACCATCAGCCCGTGTCTGCAGGACAACACGTTGTGATCAATATTCCCCAACAGCGTTTGTTTCTTTATACCGATGGCAAATTAACCAAAGTTTATCCTGTTGCAGTAGGCAAAGCGGCTACACAGACCAATTTGGGCGACCACAAAATCGGTGCCAAAGCCTTCAACCCCACCTGGCATATTCCCAAAAGTATCCAGAAAGAGCGCAACGACGGTGTGAAAACCGTTCCGCCCGGCCCGAGCAATCCGCTGGGGCCGGTGTTTGTGCGCATGGGCGACCCCAAGCTCGGCTTGGGCATTCACGGCACCAATGCTCCGGCCAGCGTGCCCGGTGTGCGCAGCCACGGCTGTGTGCGCATGAAATCGCCCGATGCTTTGGAATTTGCCAAAACCATTACCAGCGGTTCGCCCGCTTCGGTTATCTATCAGATGGCCGCGTTGAACACCGATGCCAACAACAATCTTTGGCTGGCGACCTACCGCGATCCCTATAACCAAAAAAACCTGAACACCGAGGCGTTGCGCAAAAGCATCGGCGCTTGGGCGAAAGCGCACGGTAAAACGATTAACCCCAAGCGGGTGGACGCGGTTTTGAAAAACCGTACCGGCCAAATCAACTGTTTAACCTGCGCCAAAGGCGTGAAATTAAAGGGGTCGCTGCAATCGCTGGCATGGAACAGCGGCTCGGCCGCCCACACCAAGCCGAAAGCGGTGCCGCTGCCTGTGCCGGTTCAAGACGAAGTGTTGCCGGCCGGTACGGAAATCGAAGTGGATGCGGGAACCGACAAACCCGTTTTCCGACCCGCTCCCGCTGCGCCTGCTTCTGCGCCGGCCATCATAGCGCAACAGCCCCGGGAACCCGAAGCAGCCTACCGACCTGTGCGCCCGGCTTCCCAGCAGTATCGAAAATATCAGGAGCCGACAGATACCTTGTTTTAACTTCGACACGCCCTGCGGTTCCTATTCGGAAGGCCGTCTGAAATTTTGTTTCAGACGGCTCTGTTTATCATAGGGAAGAAAATGTCAGCCGGATTCGGGCGGCGGGTCGAAAGGCGGTATATAGCCCATCTCCTTCATTGCGGGATAAGGCAGCAAGCTGCGGACAGCGCGGACAACGGCAAGCCGCAGCAGTGCCATAACGGAAACGAAGGGGATTCACAGACAGCCCGTTTACGGGAGGCGGGTTGAAGAGCAGCGGCAACGGGTTGAAAACGGGTTGTTTTGATGCTTTTTAATTTTCTTGATCCGTCTGAACCGTTTCAGACGGCCATTCGGTAGGGATGGTTTTCGAACAGGGCTTTTGGATGGTGCCGGTTGCCGCAGAAGATCCGGCTTAAAAGGGCTTACCTATGGCCGTGCAGAGGGGTGGTGTCGGAAATACGGAAAACGGTGCCAATCGGCATGCCCTGCAACCAAGCAATGCAGCAGGGGCAGTGCCGTATCTGTGTTGAAACTTCAGCCGATATGCCTGCCATAGGCTTTTTGTGTTTTATCTGTTTTTGTTAGAATGCGGGCGGCGGCACCGCTTGCGGCCGTATTTTAAAACCCTGCAGCCGTTTCAGACGGCCTTGCGCACCACTTGGAGGCAGCCGTCTGAAACCGTTTGACCATGTATAAAATCATCCCCACTGTTCATGTTTTATCGAAGCTCGGCGTGTTGTTTTCCATATTGCTTTTGGTGCCGACCTCTGTATCGTATCTGTTTCTCGATGATGCCCTGCGTGCGTTTGGTTCGACTGCGCTGGTAACCATCATTGCTTCGTGTTCCATATGGCTGCTGACGCGGCAATACCACCGCGAATTGCGCGTGCGCGATGGTTTTACGCTGGTTTGTATGCTGTGGGTGGGCTTTGCGCTGGTGGCGGCCGTGCCGTTTTATCTGTATTTCCCCCATATGAGCTACACCGATGCTCTGTTTGAGGCGATGTCGGGGCTGACCACCACCGGAGCAACCGTGATCACCAGTTTGGACACGCTGGCGCCCTCCGTCAACTTTTGGCGGCATATGCTCAACTGGTTGGGCGGCATGGGGATTATCGTATTGGCCGTGGCTGTTTTGCCCATGCTCGGCGTGGGCGGAACCCAGCTTTTCAAGGCTGAAATTCCGGGTATCGATAAAGACAGCAAAATGGCGCCGCGCATCTCCCAAGTGGCGAAAACACTTTGGCTCACTTATGCCTGCGGCACCTGTGTGGTGTTTTTGGCACTGCATTGGGCGGGCATGGACTGGTTTGATGCTTTCTGCCATGCCATGTCCACTATTTCGTTGGGCGGCTTTTCCACCCACGATGCCAGCATCGCTTATTTCGATTCGCAAATCATTGAATGGATTGTGATAGCGGGCACATTGTTCGGTGCTGTTAATTTTGTTACCCATTTTTCAGCTTTCGGTGCCCGCTCTCCCCGCCGTTATTGGCAAGACGAAGAATTCCGCATTATCGTTGGCGCACTCTTTGCCAGCATTGCCGCAGTAAGCCTTTATTTGTGGCAAAAGCAATACTACCCTTCTTGGGGAGAGGCCTTGCGCTACACGGCTTTCAATTTTATTTCGGTGAGCCTCTCCAGCGGTTTCTCCAACACCGATTTCGGCTCCTGGCCGCTGATTACCACGCTGTGGATGTTTTTTCTTGCCAACACCCTGCCCAGCTCGGGTTCGATGGGCGGCGGCATTAAAAACGTGCGTGCCATCATTTTGGCCAAGTTCAGCCTGCGCGAAATGCTGTTGCTGCTCCATCCCAACGCTGTGCGCAACGTTAAGGTAAACGGGCGCACTATTCCCGAACGCACCGCACTCACCGTGATGGCTTTTATTTTTGTGTATTTTATGACTGTGGTGCTGTTTACCTTTCTCATGATGGTTGCAGGCATGGATTTTATTTCGGCCTTCGGCGCCGTTACTGCCTGCATCACCAACTCAGGTCCGGGGCTGGGCATGGTCGGCCCTGCATATAATTATGCGGCCTTAACCGATGTGCAGAAATGGCTGTGCACCGCCGTGATGTTGTTGGGCCGTTTGGAAATTTTTACCGTTTTGATTCTGTTTACCCCGCCTTACTGGAAAAAATAAAACCGGCCGGCGGTTTCAGACGGCCGGTATAGAAAAATCTGGCGTGGTTACCCTTTTCGTGGTTTGCCTGAAGACCCGTTTGGAGGTTTTGGGGGAGGGTGTCAAGAATGCCGAAGGGCAGGGGGCTGTTATCGAGAGAGCAGTCAAACATTACGAAACCATCGTTTCAGCAAAAATAAAACAAAAATAAAAGATGGCCGGCATAAAAAGTGTAAACAACCCAACCCTTTCCGGCATCTTAGGCCGTCTGAAAAACTTTTAATACTTCATTGTCGCCATATTTCGATCTGCTGTTTCTGCTGCATCATTTCTTTTCAAACAAAAAGATACCCGGGCAGAACCGGGGTATGCCTGGAAGGCTCTGCCATGCCGGTGGATTGTATAAAAATTGTACAAAACCGGTATGGGCAAGCGGCGTAAAGGTATCCGCCCATCCAAGCTATGCCCGGCGGCACCTGAGAATGCTGTGCCCCAGCCCCAAGCCGTCAAAGATTTCGACAACGGCAAGTCCGGCATCGGTCACGCAGCGGATCATGTCTTCCGAATGGTAGATTTTGCTGTTGCCGTTGGCCATGGCGGTGAAATACAGGCTGGTTTGGGTCAGACAATAGGCGGCGGTTTCATATTGCTGTCTGTCCCAAAACGGTTCCATGATGTAGAGGTCGGTGCCGGTGCCCATGGCAGCGGCGGCGCGTTTGAGAATGCCGGTTACTTGGGTTTCAGAGAAACAGTCGAGAAACTGGCTCATCCAAACCGCATCGAAGCCTTGCGGAAACAGCACGTTATCGTCAAGCAGGTCGGCGTGGTGGCCGTGGATGCGTTCTGCGCCCGGGTGTCCTTTCACAGCCTCGCGCATCAGGTTCAGTTGCTGGGGCAGATCCATAACGGTTACTTCGACACTGCAGTTGCGGGCAACGCACTGCAAGGCCCAGCGGCCGGTGTTGCCGCCTACATCGAGCAGTTTTTTCACGGGGCGGGAAAAAACAATGTCTAAGGCTTGGGCAAAGGAGCTGTCAGAATAATAATGGTCGAAAGCCAGCCATTTTCTGCGGGCGTTTTCGGGCAGTTGCGAAAGGCCTTCGTAAATCGTTGTCCAGCCGCCGAACACTTTCAATCCTTCTGGTTTTCCGTTTAACAGCGCGGCCTCCAAATCAAACAAACCCTGATAGCAGACTTCCTGCACAAAATCCATATTGATGCGCGCCGTTTTGTCTTTCAGCAGAAACCAGCCGGCCTTGCTGATGGTGTAGCGGCCGTTTTGAAACAGCACGGTGCCGATAGAAAGCGAGGATTCGAGCAAAACTTGGGCGGCATAGCGGCTCAGGCCGGCGGTTTCGGCAATTTCGCCCAATTCGGCGCCGCCGGGGGAGTGGTGGAGATGTTCGAGTATGCCGGTTTTCACCATCAGCCGCGACACTTGGAAAGCAACGGGGCCGAAGGCGATTTCCTGCGCCAGCCGTTGCGCGGCGCCTGCACTCAGTTGCTCTTGGCTGTAACGTTGCGCCAAATCGGGAAATAGGTTCATGATGTTTCGGGGTTTATGTTTGAATGGAGGGTTGGTGCGAAATGCGGTGCCGGCCGCCATTATCATTACGGTAGGGCGTATCCGATATGGCGGCACACTGCATATAAAGGCCGTCTGAAACAGCAGCCCCTGTCGTGCCTGTGTTTCAGACGGCCAAACAGGGCGGTTTGGGCCTGCTTCAGCAATCAATAACGCCCGGGCACTACGCCCATGCGTTGTTTCAGCGAAGTTTGCGGCCCGTTAAACAGTGAGGCATAGTAGGTGGCGTTGGCCATTACTTTTTTTACATAGTCGCGGGTTTCGGTGAAGGGAATGGTTTCTGCGTAAATTGCGCCTTCCAGCGGGGCGGAATCCTGCCATCTGCGGGCACGGCCGGGGCCGGCGTTGTAGCCCGCCGTTGCCATCACTTCGTTGTTTTGCAGGCGGCGTTTGGCATCGGCCATATACCAAGTGCCCATGCGGATATTGCCGTCCATGGTGTAAAGCTCGCTGCTGTCCATGCCGATTTTGGCGGCGATTTCGCGGGCGGTGGCGGGCATCACCTGCATCAGCCCTTGTGCGCCCACGCTGGATTGTGCGCCCAGCATAAAGCGGCTTTCTTGGCGGATAAGCCCATACACCCATGCGGGATCGATGCCCGCCTGATCGGCGTAGCGCACGGTAGTGTCTTTAAACGGCGAAATATAGCGCAGGTTGTAGTTGAGCTTGGTGTTGGTGCGCTCGGCGCTGTTGACGGCCATTTCGTAAAACTGGTTGTCGTATGCCAGTTGTGCGGCGGCGAGCAGCAAATCTTCACCGGCACCCCGGGTGGCATAACGCCATTCTGCCTGCGATTGGCGGCGCATTTTCCAGTCGCCGCTGCTTTGGCTGGCTTTAAACAGGGTAAGGGCGCGGTCGATGGCGCCGTCTTCGGCCAAATGTTTGACATCGCTTTTCGAAACTTCGCCCACATTGTTGCGGGTGCTGACACGCCGTCCCAACTCTTCGCCAGCCATCAAGGCATAAAAATTGCGGCCGCTGGCGGCAGCTTTTTCATACAAAGGCACCGCTTGGCTGCGGTTGCCTTGTGCGGCGTAGCTGCGGGCGAGCCAGTATTGCCAGGCCGGATCATTTTGCAGTTTGGCCGGCATGGCGGTGATGATGCCGGCCAACTCGTTCCAGCGTTGCAGGCGCAGGGCGGCGCGGGCATACCATTCAAACTGTTCGTTGCTCAGTTGGCTGCGGTCGGCGCGGCTGAAATAATTTAACGCCGCAGCCATGTTTTGGCTTTGCGCCTGCATATGGCCGAGCACGCCCCAAGCAAAGCCGGCCTGCTCGCGGCTCAGGCTGGCCTGCATATTTTCGAGCGTGTGGGCCGATGCGGTGCTTTTTTTGGCAGTGTTGCCGATTACGCTGGTCAGGCTGTATTCCTGTGCGCCCTGCCCCCCGCTTTCAAACGGGCTGCCGAGGGCGGCGGCCAGATTGCGGGCATCGGTGAGCTGGTTGTTGCTGATCAGGCCGCGCACGCGCCGCCAAGCGTCTTTCTGATTCAGACGGCCTGAAGCGGCGGCGGCCTCCACCAGGCGGGTGCAGCCTTGCGGCAGGCGGTTGATTTCTTTAACCAGCTCGGCGGCAGATGCGGTGTGGTTGCCGCTGCCCAATTCGGCGTAGCATTGCACTTCCTGCGCGCGGCCGGCCGGGTCGAGTTTGGCGTATTGTTGGTTGAACTGTGCCCATTGGCCGCGTCTGCCCAGGCTCTTGAGCCATTCGTTGCGCACGTCTTCCGCCATTGCGCTTTCGCCGGCTTGGCTGAGAAATTGGGCAGGCAGGGTGTTGTCGTCTTGTTTGGCGGCGGCCAGTGCGCTTTGATAGAGGCTGTAATCGGCCAGCACTTTGGCCGGGGCTTCGGCGGCGCGTGCGGAAGGGCGCGGCATATTGCTGCGTTTCACCGGCTCGACAGGTTGCTCGTGTGAGGAGCAGGCGGCCAGTATGGCGGTGGCCAGCGCGGTTAAAGTGAATGTGAGCGTGCGTTGCAAGGTCATGATTCGGCCTTTCGTTGGTATGCTTTCGGGGAGGGCTGATTTTAAATGATTTGGGTGCGGGTTTGAAATCCGGAGGCAGTATTTACATTTCATGCGGCTTCTGCCATACGGTCCGCTTGCCGGTAAAGGTTTTCAGACGGCCGGTATTGTGTGCAGGCCGTCTGAAAACGGGGCGCAAGGTGTATTCCGGTATTTTGCCGCGCAAAACCGTTACCGGCGATGCCTCTGAAGTCGGGCTGCCGGTTATTCGAACCCGGGTTTGGGTTTGTCGCTGGCGGCCAGTGCGCTTGATACGGCCTCCCGGTTTTGCTGCTCCCGCTGCCGCTCCAGGCAGTTTTGTACATAATCCAAATGGCGGCAGGCGGCCTGGGAGGCTGCGGCGGCATTCTGCTGCGCGATGGCGGTAAAAATGGCTTCATGCTGCGCCATCAGTTGCGCATACATATCGGGCATGCCGAACATATTGCCCAGATTGCGTTTGGTTTGACCGGTGAGCAGGC
The DNA here is from genome assembly GCF_014297595.2 of Neisseria musculi. Taxonomy (NCBI): domain Bacteria; kingdom Pseudomonadati; phylum Pseudomonadota; class Betaproteobacteria; order Neisseriales; family Neisseriaceae; genus Neisseria; species Neisseria musculi. The sequence goes on from NZ_CP060414.2 coordinate 2,863,151, forward strand.
GCAGCAGGCCGTCTGAAAGGCGGGTGAATAAAATATTGTGTGCGGCTTCGGCTACGGCCTGGTGAAATGCCGCATCGGCAGCAGATTGCCGGTCTAGATTGTTTTGGGCGTAGGCTTCGCGCAGCTTGGCCAGCCAGCTTTCCATGCGCGCCAAGTCGGCTTCGGTGCGGCGTTGGGCAGCAAGGGCGGCCAGCATCCCTTCGATGCCGCGGCGGAAATCGAGCACTTCGCTTTCCATGTTTTCGTGTGCGTCAATCAAATCTTCCCAGCCGTAATGGAAGGTTTCTTCAACATTGCCCGAAACATAGTTTCCATCGCCCTGCCGCGTATTCAGCAGGCCGCGGGTTGCCAGTATGTGCAGCGCGGTGCGCAATGATTGGCGCGATACGCCGAACTCTTCGGCCAAACGGCGTTCGGGCGGAAGTTTGCAGCCGATAGGGTACACGTTTTGTAAAATCCGCTCCTCCAAAACAGAGGCAATCTGCATGCCGATGGCGGGTTGTTTGATATTGGCGGCGGTTTTGTCGGGCATAATTCATACCTTAATCAATTTTCTTCATTCCGTTTTTTAACGGCAGCCAATCCAAGACGCTCGGGGCTTGCTTGACCATTTATTTATTATTGAATATCCGCGCGCAGGGAAAGGCTGGATAAAGCGCGAAATGATTGTACCGTAATCTTTTCGCTGCCCGCCTGAAAATTAGCAACCCGTTGCCCGATTTATTTTTTCGGCAGCACTTGACCGGTTACACGTCATTACGTAAAGTAAGGTTAGTTTAACAAAATTGGTCTGACCAATAAACCAATGATGAACCAAACCAACCCTACCCCTGTTTACGGCAGCAAACCTGCCGATGTGTATTTTTTCGGCACCTGCCTTTTGGATATTTTCATGCCCGAAGCCGGCATGGATGCGATTACGCTGCTCGAGCAGCAGGGCGTGCGCGTGCATTTTCCGATGGAACAAAGCTGTTGCGGTCAGCCGGCGTTTTCTTCCGGCCACCCCAAAGATTCGTTTGAAGTGGCCAAAGCGCAGTTGGATTTGTTTCCCAACCCGTGGCCGGTGGTGGTGCCCTCCGGCTCGTGCAGCGGCATGATGAAACACCAATGGCCGCTGATGTTTAAAGACAGCGTTTACGAGCGGCTGGCCAACGATGTGTCCGAGCGCGTGGTGGAATTTACCCATTTTCTGCTGGCCATCGGCTACGAGCCGCAAGACAAGGGCGGTGCCGTCAAAGTGGCGGTGCACACTTCCTGCGCGGCGCGGCGCGAAATGGGCGTGCATCTTTCGGGCTGGGCGCTGGTAGACAAACTTGCCAATGTGGAGCGGGTGGTGCACGACCACGAAAGCGAATGCTGCGGTTTCGGCGGCACATTTTCGGTGAAGCATCCCGATATTTCCGGCGCGATGGTCAGCGACAAAGTGGCCGCGCTCAAAGACACGCAGGCGGTGGAAATTGTGAGTGCCGATGCGGGCTGCATGCTCAATATCGGCGGCAAAATCGCCAAAGACGAACCCGGCATGCCCAAGCCCAAACACATTGCCACGTTTCTGCTCGAACGCACGGGAGGCAAAGCATGAGCGCACGCGAAAATATTTTGGCCAAACTGCGCCTTGCGGCCGCCGTGCCGATGAAAGAGCCTGAAACGGCGGCTTACTATCAGGAAATGACCCCGCATTGGGAAAGCGAAGCAGGCCGTCTGAAACATTGGGCGGCCGCCATGCGGGCGGTAAAAACCGAAATCCATTGGGTGCGCGCCGGCAATTGGCCGCAGATGCTGGTAAAGGTGGTGCAGGAAAAAGGCCTGCGCAACATTCTGCTGCCGCTGCAAACCGAACACGGCCGCCTGGCCGCCGCTGCCGCAGAAGCCGCCGGCATCGAAGTGAAAGCCTTCGAGCGGCCGATCGAAGATTGGAAAGACGAATTTTTTGCCGACATCGATGCCGGCTTTACCGATGCACACTGCGGTATCGCCCATACCGGCACGCTGGTGTTGCGGCCGTCTGAAAGCCAGCCGCGCAGCCAAAGCCTGGTGCCGCCCGTGCATATCTGTCTGTTTGATGCGGCTAAAATGTATAACGATTTCTACAGCGCCATGCAGGGTGAAAACATGGCCGCCGGCATGCCCACCAACGTGGTGCTGGTGTCCGGCCCGTCGAAAACCGCCGATATCCAGCTCACGCTGGCCTACGGCGCGCACGGCCCGCGCGATATGGTGGTGCTGGCGGTGCTGCCCGACCATATCGATGAAGCCGATTTAGCCGACTGACGAGGCTTTTGCAACCCAAACCACACAGTATTTTTCAGACGGCTCCGACCACAAACGGCAGGCCGTCTGAAACAAATATTTAAAGAACAGCACTATGAACACGCAAACGATTCATTTCCACCCCAAGCCGGAAACCTTCAAGCAAAACGCTGTCGGCGCACTGGCCGACGCCCCGCTGCGCAAAAGCCTGCGCACCGCGATGGATATGCTGATGACCCGCCGCAAAGGCGTGTTGTCCGACGAACACGAATTGCAGGCTCTGCGCACCCTGTGCGAACACATCCGCCAACGCTCGCTCGCCCGCCTGCCCGAACTGTTGGAAGAATTGGAAGCCAACCTGACCCGCTTGGGCGTGAAAGTGCATTGGGCGGAAACCCCTGATGAAGCCTGCCGCATCATTCACGGCATTGTGGCGCAAAAAAACGGCCGCCTGATGGTGAAAGGCAAGTCGATGGTGAGCGAAGAAATCGAACTGAACCACTATCTCGAAGAAAAAGGCATCAGTGCAATCGAAAGCGACTTGGGTGAATACATCGTACAGATGGCCGGTGAAAAGCCCACCCACATCGTGATGCCCGCCATCCACAAAACCAAGCAGCAGGTGAGCGAACTCTTCCACAACCACCTTCACACCGCGCCCACCGATGATGTGGACGAGCTCACCGGCATCGCCCGCCGCGCCCTGCGCGATATTTACCGTACGGCCGATGTCGGCCTCTCAGGCGTGAATTTTGCCGTGGCCGAAACCGGAACACTGTGTTTGGTGGAAAACGAAGGCAACGGCCGTTTGACCACCACTGTGCCGCCCGTGCACATCGCCATCACCGGCATCGAAAAAGTGGTGGCGAAGCTCTCGGATATTCCGCCGCTTTACAGCCTGCTGCCGCGCAGTGCCATCGGCCAGCCGATTACCACCTATTTCAATATGATTACCGGCCCGCGCCGGAGTGCCGAACTTGACGGCCCGCAGGAAATGCACCTGGTGCTGCTCGATAACGGCCGCAGCCAAGCCTATGCCGACAAACAAATGCGCCAAACCCTGCAGTGTATCCGTTGCGGCGCGTGCATGAACCACTGCCCGGTTTATACCCGCATCGGCGGCGCGGCCTACGGCACCACTTATCCCGGCCCCATCGGCGAAATCATCTCGCCGCACTTGATGGGTTTGGAATCCACCAAAGATTTGCCCACTGCTTCTTCATTGTGCGGCGCGTGTGCCGAAGTCTGCCCCGTGCAGATTCCGATTCCCGATTTGCTGATACGCCTGCGCGAAGAAGCGCAACGCGCACCCGGTGAAAAAGTCGCCCACCCCGTGCGCGGGCAGGGCGCATCGCACAATTTGGGCGAACAGCTCGCCTGGCGCACGTTTAACGGCATTTTCGGCCGGCGCAAAGCATACCGCACATTCGGCTGGGCTGCGGCCAGGCTACGCTCGCTTACCCCGTCCAAACAGTTGGGCTGGACACAGCACCGTGTGCCGTTGAAACCGGCCGCCAAAACCCTGCATCAGTTAGTGGCCGAAAAATTCGGCAAATAAATTTTCAGACGGCCTGCCAACCCTATGGCCGGCCGTCTGAAAAAAACGTTCCGGAAAACCAACGGTTTTTCGGGCAGCACACCATACAACCGCCTTCCATCCATTCGGGCGGCATGAGGGATAACAACATCTGTGATTTCGGAGATTGATCAATGGATACTTGGGTTCAAAACTATACGGCAGTAGGCGACAGCCTGGCGCTGACTGCCGCAGCAGCGCTGTTGCCGATTATTTTCTTTTTCGTTGCCTTAACCATTTTGAAAATGAAAGGTTATTTGGCCGGCTTTTTCACGCTGCTGATTTCTATTTTGGTCGCCATATTTGCCTACGGTATGCCGGCAGGCATGGCGGTTTCGTCTGCCCTGTTCGGTTTTGCCTATGGCTTGTGGCCGATTGCGTGGATTATCATTACTGCCGTATTTTTATACAAAATCACTGTAAAAACCGGCCAGTTCGACATTATCCGTTCGTCTGTTATTTCTATCACTGAAGACCAGCGTTTGCAGATGCTGTTGGTGGGCTTCTCGTTTGGTGCCTTCTTGGAAGGCGCGGCCGGTTTTGGTGCGCCGGTGGCGATTACTGCCGCTCTGCTGGTCGGCTTGGGTTTTAACCCCCTGTATGCCGCCGGTTTGTGCCTGATCGCCAACACCGCGCCGGTTGCTTTCGGCGCGATGGGTATCCCGATTATCGTGGCAGGCCAAGTATCCGGTTTGGATGCTTTCCACATCGGCCAAGTGGCCGGCCGCCAACTGCCGATTTTATCGATTATCGTGCCGTTTTGGCTGGTGGCGATGATGGACGGTGTACGCGGTATCAAACAAACCTACCCGGCTATTTTGGTGGCAGGCGTATCGTTTGCCGTTACCCAATTTATTACGGCCAACTTCATCGGCCCCGAGCTTCCCGATGTAACTTCTGCGTTGGTGAGCTTGATTTGCCTGTCGTTGTTTCTGAAAAAATGGCAGCCGTCTGAAATTTTCACTTTCCAAGGCATGAAAAAACCGGAAGCCCGCAAAGGATCGGAATACACTACCGGCCAAATCATCAAGGCATGGTCTCCTTTCGGTATTTTGACTGTGTTTGTGAGCCTGTGGACGATGAAGTCATTGAAAACTTTCTTAGACAGCTTCAGCCTGATTAAAATCGAATGGCCGGGCCTGCACAATCTGGTGATGAAAGCCGCTCCGATTGTTGCCGAACCCAGCCCTTATGAGGCCGTTTACAAACTGAACCTGTTGAGTGCGGTGGGTACCTCTATTCTGTTAGCCGCCATCGTAACCATTATCCTGCTGAAAATGAAACCTGCCGAAGCAGTAAAAACATTCGGCGAAACCTTATATGAATTGCGTTTCTCTATTCTTTCCATCGGTTTGGTATTGGGTTTTGCCTTCGTGGCCAACTATTCCGGCCTGTCTTCTACGCTGGCATTGGTGTTGGCCGGCACCGGCGCGGCATTCCCGTTCTTTTCGCCGTTCCTGGGCTGGTTGGGCGTGTTTTTAACCGGTTCGGACACTTCCGCCAACGCTTTGTTCGGTTCGCTGCAAGCCAGCACCGCCAACCAAATCGGCATTACTCCCGAACTGGCGGTGGCTGCCAATACCACAGGCGGCGTTACCGGTAAAATGATTTCCCCCCAATCCATTGCCGTTGCTTGTGCAGCCGTGGGCTTGCAGGGCAAAGAGTCCGACCTGTTCCGCTTTACTGTGAAACACAGTATCGTTTTCTGCGCCTTTGTCGGCATCCTAACCGTTTTACAGGCATATGTATTGCCGTGGACACTGATTTTCTTTAATAAATAATCTTTGCCCAAAATACACTTAAGTTGGCAAAATCGCTGAAAGCCACATACAGGGTTTTCAGCGATTTCTTGTTATATAAGCATAAAAATACCTGCTGTGCCGTTAAAACATCTGAATCAATACGGCAGCAAAATGGTCTGCAAATAAATTTCTGAGTGTGGTATATGGTACAACCCAACCTAATTTCCCCCTTTTCTCCCGCTTTTACAGGGAACCCGCTTCATTTTTGATATAGGAAGCAAGGCAGTGCGGAATACGCGTTGGCGGCTTACGAAAAACTTTTCTCTTTAAGCACGGCTCCGCAATGCCATACGGAAATTGCGAACGGATTGAAACGGGAAATGGGTTTTTTCAGATTTGAAACCGTTACTGACCGGGCAGCCTGTTTGTGTTTTATGATACCGCCCGTTGTATTAAGTTTACAAAATTATAAAGTTTGTTACGTTTGTCATATAATTTAAATTTCTTTTTTTATGGCGTTTTCTTTTGTTTTTTTAAAATTGCTTTTGTGTTTTTTTTGTTATTTGGATTTTTGTGGGTGAAAATTTCATTTATTGGTTTAATTTGAGATGGCGCTTGGTGGGCGGTGGAAAGCCGCTACCTGCTTTTTAATGATTAATATTGATATAAGCTATTGTTCAGGATACGATATACTCCAACTGCTTAGTTTGGGAATGTTTGCAAAGTAGGTTGATAACTGATTGAACGGCAGAATGCCTGCTATTATTTGAAATTGAATATTTTGATTAACCAACAGAATAACAGAATATGCTGAGTGCCATTATTGTTGAAGATGAAGTATTAGCGGCAGAGCGTTTGCGGGTTCTGCTGGAAGAGTGCAATGTTGTTTTGCTGAAGATTTTCCATCATGCCCAGCCTGCCTTGGATTGGTTGGGGGTTCATGAAGTGGACATTGTATTTGCCGATATCGGGCTGCCCGAAATTACCGGGTTGGATTTTGTCGAGCGAATCAAGCGGGTGGCGAAAAAACAGCCCGAAATTATTTTTACTACAGCATACGAAGAACATGCCTTGCGTGCTTTTGAGCTGGCTGCTGCCGATTACCTGCTCAAGCCGATTAAGGTTTCGCGCCTGCAAACGGCATTGGAGCGTTTGAATGAGAAACACCGTGAAAAAGCCGATGATTTCACCCATTTCAAAGTGTTCAACCGCAACCGTATGGTGGAAATTCCGTGGCAGCAGGTGCGCTATCTGTTGGCCGAGCATAAAACGGTATTTTTATTTACCGGCGACGGCCAAAGCTACGAGTTGCCGAAAACGTTGGTTTATTGGGAAGAGTTGTTGGGCGAAAAGATTATCCGTATCCACCGTAATGCATTGGTGTTCCGCCACACCTTGGATTGTTTGATCCGCTTGGACGGCGGAGAAGAGGATGACAGCAACGCCACTTGGGGAGCGCGCATTTTAGATGTGGAGAAACCTTTGGCGGTCAGCCGCCGCCAGTTGGCCGCTATCCGCAAAATTCTGCGGAAAAGCTGAAATCAGGTTTGGATGCCGAACTGCTCCGTATCCTCTGTATCGGCATAGGCCATTAAAACCGGCACCAAGCGGCGGATTGCAGGCGGCATGTGCGGTATAACAAGGAAAGCCGAAGCCGTAATGATTTTAAAGCGGAGGCTGTTAAACCGGGGTATCCCCGGAGCGGTATATGGTTGTTGGTAGAGAGGCCGTCTGAATATTTTCAGACGGCCTCTTGATATATTGCACTCTATTTTCCAATCTTTAAAATTTTTAAATTCCATTGCTTTGAAAATGGGGCGTTTTGGTATTCTCTTTTGACCTTCTCTTTTGTTGTTTGACGAAACTTGAAAATATCCGTTTCCGCTTTATTTCGCCAATTCGTTGTCGATTTCCCGGCGCAGGGCGGCGAAGTCGGGCTCGCCGACAAAGGTTTTCAGCAGCTCGCCTTGTTTATTGATAAAAAACGAAGTGGGTGCAACTTTTACGCCGAAGGCTTGGCCGGTTTTGCCTTCTGCATCATACATCACGGTAAACGGCAGCCGGCGCTCGGCAGCATAGTTTCTGACGCTTTCCAAAGGGTCGTAGGGCAGGGAAACGGCGATAATCTGGAAATCTTTGTTTTTATAATCGTTGGCCGTCTGAACCAGCTTGGGCATTTCGCTGACGCAGCCGGGGCATGAAGGGTACCAAAAGTTAACCAAGGTTACTTTGCCCGGCAGATCGGCATTGCTGATGGTTTTGCCGCTTAAATCAGGCAGGGAAAAGGCGGGAACGGGGCGGTTTTGCGGCCAAAGAATGAAAGCAAGCAGTGCCGCCACGATTAGGGCGGCTGCGGCGGTGAGGGTTTTTTTCATCAGAGCTTCCTTAAAGGGTGGGTTTGGGGCAGGCGGCAGTACAGTCGGAACGGCTGCGCCGGATTTCTGTTGCGGTGTAGTGCCTTTACCCACAGAGAGCGGTTCCGCAGCCCGGTCGGCGGCAGAGCCGGCTCCATACCATCTGTGCTGCCTGTATTGTGCCGTATGTCGGGAATGAAGTGAATCCTAAAGTGTATGCGGTGCATTTTCCATCGGAGCTGTGCCGGTAAGGGTAGCGGGCAGGTATATTTCCGATGCCGGGCGGCAGGCCGGAGGCGGTAAAGGTAAAACAGTATGGCGGTGCAGCGATGCCGCTGCGGAAATTAAATGGTTTTGTTATCTGCACAGGCTTGGGCGGCAGGTTGTCGGTAAAGCTGCCGGGACAGCAGGGCAGCAAACTCAAACGGCAAGTCGGCCGCAGCGCCGCTTTCGGCGCAAACCGATGCCAGCGTAACGGCGGCTTGGGCGGCCGCCCGGCCGTTTTCGGCGCAGCGGGCGGTTTGCTCGAGCATCACCCTGCGTTCGGATGCGGCGCGTACGCGGGTGTCCACGGCCAGCGTTTGCCCTTCGCGGGCAGCGCTCAGATAGCGTATATCGATACGGGCAACCACCAGTATGATGCCCTCAGGCAGGGGCAGCAGGCGGTGCTGCCCGAAAAAATTCCAACGCGCTTCCTCAAAAAATTCGAGATAGCGCGCATTGTTCACATGGCCGTAGCCATCGAGATGATAGTTGCGTATGGGTATTCGGGTCATGGTAGAGGCCGTCTGAAATTCAATTGAGGGTGATGGGCTGGAAAATTTCTCGCCCCAGCGGCTCCTGCTCCAAATCGGTGAGTACGGTGGAGAGTTGGATGTCGAACCATTCATTGAAAATGCCGGAATCCAAATCGGGCCACAGGCTTTCGTCTTCACACCAGTCGGCCAGTTCGGCAGCGAAAAGCTGCTCGTGGCGGTTTTCGATTTCGTCCCACACTTCATCGGCGGTTTCGCAGGGGCGCACGAGATAGGAATTGGCATCGGCCTGCAAATCTTCGAGACGGATGTTTTCGGGGCTTTCGGGCAGTGATTGCAGCCAGTGCCAAAACGGCTCGAGGGGAATCAGCAAAAATACGCTGCGGTTTACTTCATACATGGCGGGTGTTCCTGCAAACAGACGGGGGAAATAATATAGCAAAGGGGGGCGAAAAGCTATAAGGCGGGCAGGCCTTTGCAAAATTCAAAAAGCATCGCAATGAGTTTGCCTGCCGTTATTGGCCGCGCAGGTTCGCTGCGCAGCCCCGCGCTGCCCCGCGCTGCCCCGCGCAGGCGTTGGTTGGATGCTAGGCTTTCAAGTGTTTGTTTGAAATAAACTTTAATTTTTCATTCGGATTTCATCCTGCGTGGGAACGATGGTATTGAGCCTTTCAGACGGCATGGCGGTGTTTTTGCAAAAAACGCTGACAGCGGGGGTTTTTAGGCCGTCTGAAAGAGCCGGGGTTCGGCAGGAAACCGTTTTGCAGTGTTTCAGACGGCCGAACCGGCAGAATATGCTGCAAGGTGGCGGAAACAGCGGCTATCCGCGGTGATAGGGGTGGTTGTGCAGAATCGATACGGCGCGGTAGAGCTGCTCGGTGAGCAGCACGCGCACCATGCCGTGCGGCAGGGTGAGGCTGGAGAGGCGCAGCATCAGGCGCGCCTGTTGTTTGAGCCGGTCGGTTATGCCGTCTGCGCCGCCGATAACGAAGCAGACGTGTTCACCGTTGCGCTGCCAGTTTTCCAAATGCTCCGCCAGCCCTACCGATGTGGGGGCTTGACCGCGCTCATCGAGCACCACTAAAAACGCGCCGGCGGGTATGGCTTCGAGTATGCGTTTTTCTTCTGCAGCCATGCCTTGGGCGGCATTTACGCCGGCGCCGCGTTTTTCGGGTTTGATTTCTTTTAAGGTGTAGCAGATGTCGCGGCCGAAGCGTTTGGCGTATTCGCTGACGGCTTCATCGACCCAGCGCGGCATTTTGGTGCCGACAGCCAAAACGGTGATGTTCATAAAGGATAGCCTTTCTGCCCGGCAAAATCTTGTTTGGTTGCGGTCGGCTTGATGGGTGATGTTTTCAGACGGCCTGGCGGTACATTTAATAATGCGGCGGGATTTCGTCTGCCGGATTGTAGGCGGCATTGCTGCCTTCGCCTCCCTTTTCTTGCAGGCGGCGGTAGAGCAGCCTGAGCTGCCCCTGCTGCAAATCCAGCGTTTGCTGCATTTTGGCCATGGTGTTGCTGAGGCTGTCGATTAAATCGGCCTGCAGCGCGGTTTGGATTTCCAACTCGATGATGCGGTTTTCAAGATTCTGCATCACAACACCATGGCGGCAATCCAGCCCGACACCATCAGCGGCAGGTTGTAGTGTAGAAACGTGGGGATAACCGTGTCGCGCATATGGTCGTGTTGGCCGTCTGTATTCAAACCGGCGGTGGGGCCGAGGGTGGAATCGGATGCGGGCGAACCGGCATCGCCCAGCGCGCCTGCCGTGCCGATAATCGCCAGCGTTGCCATCGGCGAGAAACCCATGCCCACGCACAGCGGCACATAAATCGCAGTGATAATCGGCAGGGTGGAAAACGAGCTGCCGATGCCCATGGTTACCAGCAGCCCCACCAGCAGCATCACAAAAGCGGCCATGCCTTTGCTGCCGGCAAACATATCGGCCGAGGCTTTCACCAGCGGCTCAATCTGGCCGGTAGCCTTCATCACTTCGGCGAAACCCTGTGCGGCAATCATAATAAAGCCGATCATCGCCATCATTTTCACGCCGTTGTTAAATACGGCATCGGCTTCGCCCCAGCGCACCACGCCGGCGGCCATAAACACGGCAAAGCCCACCATTGCGCCCAGCAGCAGCGAATCGGCCCACAATTGCACCACAAACGAAACCACAATCGCCGCCAACGCCACCCAGCTGCGGTAGGCCGACATTTTCGGCTGCACCATTACCTGATGGTTGGCCGCCACATCGGCAGAAGTGTTTTGATAGGCGCGCGGGCGGCGGTAGCTGAAAAACACTGCAATCAGTAGGCCGGCCACCATGCCCAAAGCGGGAATGGTCATGGCGTGAATCACGTTCACATTATCCACATTCAGCCCCGACTTGTTGATGTTGCCCACCAGAATCTGTTTCAGGAAAATTTCACCGAAGCCGTAGGGCAGCCACATATAGGTGGTTACCAGGCCGAAAGTCATCAGGCAGGCGAGCAGGCGGCGGTCGATCTGCATACGGTTGAACACCAACAGCAGCGGCGGAATAATCAGTGGGATAAAGGCGATATGGATAGGAATCAGGTTTTGACTCATGATACTCATGGCCAAGAGAGCCAGCAGCAGCCCCCATTTCACACCGCTGATGCGGCCCGGCACATTATCGCGCACATGGTTGGCATCCAAACGGCGGATCACCGCATTGGCCAGCGTTTGCGGCAACCCCGAATGGGCGATGGCCACGGCGAACGCACCGAGCATGGCATAAGAAAGCGCAATCTGCGCGCCGTTGGAGAGGCCGGTTTGAAACACTTTCATGGTTTCCGCCAAGCCCAGTCCGGCTGCCAAGCCGCCGCAGAGTGCACCCAGCAGCAGGCTCAACACCACATGTACGCGCGCAAGCGACAGCGCGAGCATCACAAAAACCGCAATCACTACGGCATTCATATCGGTTTCTCCACAAAAATGGCGGCAGAACAGCCGCCTCATGACGAATTTTCAACCAGTAGGATTTTACCTGCGGGCGGAAAGGTTTACAAATTTTACAATCCGGTCAAACGGTACGCCCCGGCAATTCAGCCGGCCAACCTGATGGGAACAGATTTTCCACAAGGCGACAGGCGCATCGTGCAACGTGGTGCAGATCTGTTTTGCAGGAATAGCAATGCCGGCCTGCCCGGTTGCCATTGGCGGCATCTGTAGCGCAGCTGCGTGTTGCTTTGAGTGAAGGGCTGTCAGTAAGGTGCGCCATTGCCGCAAGGTGGGCCGGTCGGCCGCAGGGGCGTAAACGGCAGCGTTTCAGACGGCCTCAAACGCCGGTGTCTGTGTGATAGACAAACACTTTCGATTGGCAGCCGCTTTCGCGGTATTCGCTCAGGCGTTCGGGCGGCGGCGATTCGCATGAGGCCGTCTGAAAGCCGCGTTCGAGAAACCACTCGCCGGTGTGGGTGGAGAGGGCGTAGAGGGTATGGGTGTTGCGGCTGCGGGCTTGCCCGATCAGGTGTTCGAGCAGCAGCCCGTCGTAGCCGCTGTCTCGGGCTTCGGGAGAAACCGCCGGGCAGGCCGATTCGCCGATGCCGGTGGTGGCAAAGGTTTTGAGGGCGACAGCCGTAAATGCACCGGTCGTGTTCCAACACAGAAAATCCGCCGATGTGGTTTTCAAGATATTCGCGGCTGCGGTGCCGTAAAATGCCTTGCTCTTCGAGCGGACGGATAAGGGCGGTGATGTCGGGAATATCGCCGGTTTGCGCCTGCGGGATACTCATCAAGGCGCTGCCTGCCACGGAAGTGCCTACACCGTGGCGCGTAAATAGTTCGGCAATCAGGCCGCCGTTTTGGCGGCCGCTGAAAATATGGCTGTGCTTCACGCCGTTTTCCACAGCGTTGATGGCCGACTGAAGCAGCCTGCGCTGGTTGTTTTGCGCGCGCCCGCTGCTGAGCAGGGCGCGGGCTTCCTGAGCGGAAAGGTTGGGTAAAACCTGCCTTTTTTGTTTAAAATTCCTTATTGTTCAACCAGATAAATCAGTTTTTCGGCCTGCGGGGCGATGGCGGCGGCTTCAGCGGTATCGCCCATGCTGAGATTGAAGGTTTTGCCGCTGAGCGAATAGCCGAGCGGAAACAAAGTTGCCTCCGGCAATGCACACGGGCTTGCCGCGCAGCAGGGTTGGGACCCAACCGAAGGAGAGGGCGGCTTCCATGTTGCTGCGCACCATGCCGCAGGCCTGCTTGACGTGGGTGAGTGTGGTTTCATCGGTGATGCGCCGCCCGTTATGGTATTGCGGGATAAGGCTGTTTGCCTGCAACAGGGTATCGATTTGTGTGCGCGAACCGTGCACCACAACCAGGCGCACACCTAGGCCGGCAAGCAGGTTTAAGTCGGCGGCGAGTATTGGAAGGGTGGGCGGAGAGCAGGCTGCCCGCGATGCCGGTTACCAGCGTTTTACCGCGCAGGTAGTGGATATAGGGCGCGGCTTCCCGAAAGCTGCGGATAAAATCAACGGGAGCGGCCGTCTCAAAGCATCAATATCAAATAAAAAAGCTGCATAATCAACACGGTGAGCGCGGTGAGTACGGCCAAAGTCCAGTTAAAGCCTTCTTTTGACGGATCCGGAACCTTGCTGTGGACGGCCCGGGCGTTGGCAGCGGGTTTGGTTTCGGCGGGTATCATGCTGTCGAGCAGGTCGGCGATTTCGTTTTTCGACAAGGCTTTGTGTTGGCGGACGGCAGAGCCTATGGACCGCACCAGTTTGGTGTCGGTAGCGGCGCCCGGCAGTTGTTCGGGGGCGGCCTTGTGCGGGGTGTTGCTGATGTGGTGCTTGGCTTGGAAGAGGCCTTCGCATTTGGTGCAGACCACGAAACCTTGCGCCAGGTTCAGTTGGGTGTCTTTAACGGCAAGCCGTGCTTTGCAGTGGGGGCAGACGCAGATGGGCATAAGAGTGATTGAAGACGTTTATTTATAGAAGCAGCTATTTTAAGATTTTTCAGACGGCATGGGAAGCTTGCACAGGGTTTGGCCGTTTTTCGGGTCAAACGGCCGCAGGCCGTCTGAAACAAATCTTTTCAGACGGCCTGTATGCTTCGTTGATACAATAACCGTTTTATTTTTATGTGGCCGTGTGTTTTCGGATTAAGTGTTTGATATGCAGCAGAATTCTTCTAAAAATTGGCTGGCTGCGGCGGCCGTCTACACAGACCGCCGCGCAGTTGCACTGTTTTTTCTCGGCTTTTCGGCAGGTGTGCCGATTTTGCTGATTTTTTCCAGTTTGTCGCTGTGGCTGCGCGAAGCGGGGGTGGAACGCAGCACGGTAACGATGTTCAGTTGGGCGGCTTTGGCCTATTCGTTCAAATTTGTGTGGGCGCCGCTGATCGATTCATTGCCGCTGCCGTTTTTCACCCGTGCGCTGGGCAAGCGGCGCGGTTGGCTGTTGTTTTCGCAGGTGATGGTGGTTGCGGCGGTTTGCAGCATAGCCATGATTAACCCTGTCGGCAATACGGCATTGGTTTATATGGCCGCAGGCGCGGTGTTGCTGGGTTTTTCATCGGCCACGCAAGATGTGGTGATTGACGCCTACCGTATCGAAACGGCAGCAGACGATATCGCAATGCAGTCGGTAACGGCCGCCACTTATAACGCGGGCTACCGCGTAGGAATGATTGTGGCGGGCGCGGGCGCGCTGTTTTTAGCGGCGAGACTCGGTTCGCACGAAAACGCTTATGTATATGCAGCCTGGCGGCAAACTTATTTCATTATGGCCGCCGTAATGGGCGTGGGGGTGGCGGCAACGCTGCTGGTGCGCGAACCTGCCGCATCGGCGCAGCATACCGCTTCGCGCTCCACCGCCGACAATCTGCGCCTGCTGCTGCTGTTTGCTGTATCTGTGGGGGCGTTTGTGGCGGCATTCTCGCAATCGGGCAAGGTGCTGCCGCAGGGCGGGGGGCCGTTGGCGGCCTTCGGTTGGGAAGCCGTACGCCTGCTGCTTTCCGCCGCTGCCGCCGCCTCAGTGGGCGCAACGGTGGTGAAAAGCGGTGTGGTGCCTAAAAAGCTGGCCGCAGACACCTGGATACAGCCGATTACCGATTTTTTCGAACGCTACGGCAAATCGGCGCTGCTGCTGTTGGCCTTAATCGGCGTTTACCGCATTTCCGACATCGTGGCAGGTGTGATTTCCAATGTGTTTTATCAGGACATGGGCTTCAGCAAAGAAGAAATCGCCGCAGCGGTGAAAACCTTCGGCGTGGTGATGGCAGTGGCCGGCGGTTTTCTCGGCGGGTTGTTGTCGCAGAAATTCGCCCTGATGAAAATGATGATGGCAGGCGCAGTGCTGGCGGCACTGACCAACCTGCTGTTTGTGGTACTGGCCTACCGTGGGCACGATGTGGCGTTTATGTATTTGGCGGTGGGGTTCGACAATCTCGCCGCAGGCTTGGCGGGCGCAGTGTTTATCGCCTTTTTGTCGGCACTCACCAATATCCGCTTCACCGCCGTGCAATATGCGGTTTTCAGCTCGCTGATGACGCTGTTGCCCAAAACTTTAGGAGGCTATTCAGGCGCGATGGTCGATAAAATCGGCTACCCGGGTTTTTTTACACTAACCGCGCTGTTGGGTGTGCCGGTATTGCTGCTGGTGTACTTGGCCGAGAAAAAACTATTCGCCAAAAACAGCAGCGGGGAATAAGGCTGCCACAGCAAACCCGTTTGCGCCGGAAAACACCTTAGGCCGTCTGAAAAAACATCTTCAGGCCGTCTGAAAGGCTTAAATACCGCCATTTCCGCGTAGGCGGGAATCCGGATAGAATAGCGCAGAAATACAATAATTAAAGTGCATAATAATTAAAGTGTGGTCTATTTTGATCTGCACTTTAAATTAGTTGGTTGTTTAGTCTAACTTTTAGAGTACAGAGCATTTTACTTTGTTTATAAATTACATTTACCTTTGTTCCATTTGGGCGCTTGGGTACCGCATATCCCATAATTTAATAATTCATATTCCTTGTTTTTCATACAACTTTCAAAAGTATATACAACATCTAAAATAATATGCCCTTCTGTATCTTTTTCTCCTTTAATGCTAAATTTATTCAGCTGTTTATCAATATTCATTCCTCCACAACTTTGTATATCTTTCCAATATTGTTCTGAGTCGGTATATCCAAACCGCCCCTTTTTTTGGAAAAGGGCGACATAAGGTTATTCCTCTCCTTTATCTTGGCAAAACACCATTTGTGGAGTGTAGAAACAACTATCAGCATAAAAACAACTATCAGAATAAAAACAACCTGTAATGGAGCTTATTAATAATAAAGGAAAAATAAAATTGGGGCTGTACTAGATAACTAGGGAAATTTAACTTCAGGTTAGAATAATCCCTATGAGAAAAAGTCGTTTAAGTCAGTACAAGCAAAACAAACTGATTGAACTATTTGTTGCAGGTGTTACCGCCCGCACAGCGGCGCAATTAGTTAGCGTCAATAAAAATACCGCTGCCTATTACTTCCACCGTTTGCGCTTACTTATCTATCACAACAGCCCGCATCTGGAAATGCTTGATGGTGAAGTAGAAGTTGATGAAAGCTATTTTGGCGGACAACGCAAAGGCAAACGTGGTCGCGGTGCGGCTGGCAAAGTGGCTGTATTCGGGCTTTTGAAGCGTAATGGTAAGGTTTACACCGTTGCCGTACCCAATACACAAACTGCGACTTTATTGCCAATTATCCGCGAGCAAGTGAAGCCTGATAGCATTGTTTATACCGATTGTTACAAAAGTTATGACGTTCTTGATGTGAGCGAATTTTCACATTTTCGGATCAATCACAGCACACATTTTGCTGAGCGACAAAATCACATTAACGGAATTGAGAACTTTTGGAACCAAGCAAAACGCCATTTACGCAAGTTTAACGGCATTCCCAAAGAGCATTTTGAACTGTATTTGAAAGAGTGTGAATGGCGTTTTAACAACAGTGAGATAAAATTTCAAATTTCTATTTTAAAACAATTAGTAAAGCAGGATTTGTTCTAGTTATCTAGGACAGCCCCATAAAATTTAGTTTCATTTTTCCCCATTAATTACATTAATTATAAGAAGGAAATTAAATTGATGTGGTGAGAATATGAAAGCGATGGGTAACAAATATATTTGGAACCCTGCTTGTACGGGTGGTGACGGGCTTGCGGCGGGTTGATAAAGACAGATAAACTTTTCCGCACTATTTT
Source organism: Neisseria musculi (assembly GCF_014297595.2). Taxonomy (NCBI): domain Bacteria; kingdom Pseudomonadati; phylum Pseudomonadota; class Betaproteobacteria; order Neisseriales; family Neisseriaceae; genus Neisseria; species Neisseria musculi. Next base: position 2,880,035 of record NZ_CP060414.2, read on the forward strand.
GCGGGTTCTGCCCAGGTTGCAAACTGCTTGAGCAGAAAGCGCGGGCATCCTAGCCCCCCGACACTTGAGTCCGTCTGAAAACAAGTTGGTGTTTTGTTTCAGACGGACTCTGTTTTCGCAGCGGCTCTCCAGACGGGTGTTACACCGCCGCAGCTGCCGCTTTGCGCGGCGCGGTTTTCTTAAACTTCAACACGGTTTGTTCTTTAGTCGCATCCCAGTCTATGCGCACGGAGCCGCCGTCGCTAAGGCGGCCGAACAGCAGCTCGTCGGCCAACACTTTGCGGATTTTTTCCTGGATCAGGCGGTTCATCGGGCGGGCGCCCATCTGAGGGTCGAAGCCTTTTTCGGCCAGATATTTGCGTAGTGCGGGGGTAAATTCGGCTGCCACTTTTTTGTGGAGAAGCTGCTGCTCCAGTTGCAGCAGGAATTTATCCACAACTTTGGCAATCACGGCTTCGTTTAACGGTGCAAACGGAATAACGGCATCCAAACGGTTGCGGAATTCGGGCGTAAACAGTTTGTTGACGGCCTGCATTTCATCGCCCCGCCCGCGTTGTCCGGCAAAACCGATGGTGGGCCTGCTCAGGCTTTCTGCTCCTGCGTTGGTGGTCATGATGATGATTACGTTGCGGAAATCGGCACGCTTGCCGTTGTTGTCGGTGAGTGTTCCGTAATCCATCACTTGCAGCAGTATGTTGAAAATATCGGGGTGGGCTTTTTCGATTTCATCGAGCAGCAGCACGCAAAACGGCTGCTTATTGACTGCTTCGGTGATCAGCCCGCCCTGCTCGAAGCCCACATAACCCGGCGGTGCGCCGATCAGGCGTGAAACGGCATGGCGCTCCATGTATTCCGACATATCGAAGCGTTGCAGCGGCACGCCGAGCGAGAGGGCGAGTTGGCGCGCTGCTTCGGTTTTGCCCACGCCGGTGGGGCCGGAAAACAAAAAACTGCCGATGGGTTTGTCGGGCTGCCCCAAACCGGAGCGTGCCATTTTCACAGCAGCCGCTAAGGCTTCGATGGCGGCATCCTGCCCGAATACCTTGTTTTTCAAATCGCGGCTCAAATATTGCAACATTTGTTTGTCGCTGTGCGATACGGTTTTTTCGGGAATGCGCGCTATTTTGGCCACTACCGTTTCGATTTGGGCTTTGCCGATCACTTTTTTCTGCTTGGATTTGGGCAGAATCTGCTGGGCGGCTCCGGCTTCGTCCATCACATCTATGGCTTTGTCGGGCAGAAAACGCTCGTTGATGTGGCGGGCCGACAATTCGGCAGCGGCCTCCAGCGCGCCTGCGGTGTAGCGTATTTGGTGGAAATCTTCGAAGGCACTTTTCAGGCCGTGCAGAATCTGTACGGTTTCGGCGATGCTCGGCTCGATGATGTCGATTTTCTGAAAACGGCGGCTTAAGGCATGGTCTTTATCGAAAATGGTGCGGTATTCGTGGTAGGTGGTGGCGCCGATGCAGCGTAGCCGGCCTTTGGCCAGTGCAGGCTTGAGCAGGTTGGAAGCGTCCATTGTGCCGCCCGAGGTACTGCCCGCGCCGATAATGGTGTGGATTTCATCTACAAACAACACGGCATTGGGGATTTCCGCCAGTGCTTTTAAGACGGCCTTGATGCGCGCTTCGAAATCGCCGCGGTATTTGGTGCCGGCCAGCAGCGCGCCCATATCGAGCGAAAACACGGCGGCATTGCGAAGGGTGTCGGGCACTTGGCCTTTCGCAATCAAATGCGCCAAGCCTTCGGCCAGTGCAGTTTTGCCTACTCCGGCCTCGCCCACCAGCAGGGGGTTGTTTTTGCGGCGGCGGCAAAGGGTTTGCACCAAACGCTCCATCTCGTGTTTGCGGCCGATTAAAGGGTCGATGCGGCCTGCCTGCACCTCGGCATTGAGATTGACGGTGTAGTCGGCCAGTGCGTTGCCGCTGTCTGCGGTTTGGCTGTTGCCGTATTCTTCTTCACGGCCGCTGCCGTTGCTGCCGCCTTCGGGTGTGATGCCGTGGGCGAGACAGCGCAGCAAATCGTAGCGCGTAACCGATTGCAGTTGCAGAAAATACACTGCATGGCTGTCGGTTTCGTCCATCAGTGCCACCAGCACGTCCACCGGTTTCACTTCTTTTTTGCCGGCCGACTGCGCGTGTATCACCGCCCGCTGCAACACGCGCTGAAAGCCGAGGGTGGGCTCGGTTTCGGTGTTGTCGAACAGGTGCGGCGGCAAAGTGGGAGTATTGTCTAGCATGCTGCTGATCAGCTGTTCGGTAAGCACGCCGCAATCCGCGCCGCAGCGCGTTAAGATGCCGGCCACGTCTTCGCTTTGTTCGATGAGCGTCAACAGCAAGTGTTCCAAGCTGATCAGCTCGTATTTCTGTTTGCGTGCATCGGTGTAAATCTGTTGCAGAATCTGCTCGAGTTCGGCTGAAATCATTCAAATTTCCTCAACAATACATTGCAGCGGGTAGCCTTCGAGCCGTGCCCGCTGTAAAACCTGCTGTTGTTTGGTATCGGCGATATCGCGGGTGTAAATGCCGCAAAGCCCCCTGCCTTCGTGATGCACCAGCAGCATCACGGCAACCGCGCGCTCTTTGGGCAGCATAAAGATACCGGTGAGCACTTCCACCACGAAATTCATGGTGGTGTAGTCATCATTGAGCAGATAAACGCCATACCGTTTGGGCGGAGTGGTTTTCATACGGTCCAACAGTGCGGTTTCGGCATCGCGGCGGGTGTGGTTTTGGCTCATATTAATTTTTTAACATACAGTTTTGGGACGGTGTCGCTGTTGTTTTTTGCTTTATTTTAATAAATTTCGATATTTTTCCCAATCTCCCCTTGACTGTGCCATACAACATAGGTAAAAAGCGCTCTAAGCAGAGCTTGGCATCTAAAAAAGCATATGGGTTTGGAGAAGCTCGAAACTTTTGGTTTTTATTATGTTGCCTGAATTTTGCTGTTTTTGTTAATTTTTTAGTATAGGAAGTTCAATGGCAACCGGTATTGTTAAATGGTTTAACGACGCTAAAGGTTTTGGTTTTATCACCCCCGATGAAGGCGGCGAAGATTTGTTTGCCCATTTCTCTGCCATCAATATGGAAGGTTTCAAAACCCTGAAAGAAGGCCAACGTGTTTCTTTCGATGTAACCACCGGCCCCAAAGGCAAACAAGCCGCCAATATTCAGGCTGCTTGATTCAGTTGGGCCGGAGTGTTCCGGCTTCAATTCAAGAAGGTATGGCGGGTTGCAAAACCTGCCATTTATTTTTGCTTGTTTTTCAGACGGCCGATGATGAATACAGTCAAGCCGGGAATCTACCGCCACTATAAAGGCAATTTATACGAAGTGCTCGGCACCGCCCGCCACAGCGAAACCGAAGAGCTGTTGGTGGTTTACCGCGCCCTCTACGGTGATTACGGCTTATGGGTGCGCCCCGCTGCCATGTTTGCCGAAAGTGTCGGCGGCGTTTTGCGCTTTAGCTGCATACGCGGATTTTAAAACGCTTTCAGACGGCCTTTTGCTACAATAGGCCGTCTGAAAAAAGCAACCTTGTCGGAATATCACACACCATGAGCATCGCCAACAACCGCAAAGCCTTTCACGATTATTTTATCGAAGACCAAATCGAAGCCGGTTTGGTGCTCGAGGGCTGGGAAGTGAAAGCCGTCCGCGCAGGCCGCGTGCAGCTCAAAGAGAGCTATATCCATTGGAAGAAAGACGCGTTTTATCTGGTGGGCTGCCACATCACCGCGCTGCCGGCCGCCTCCACCCATGTGAAGCCCGATCCGGTGCGCCCGCGCAAACTGCTGCTGAAACAGCCGGAAATCAACAAACTAATCGGCAAAACCGAGCGTGCGGGCTACACCATTGTGCCGCTGAACCTGCATTACAGCCGGGGCTGTATCAAAATGGACATCGGCCTGGCCAAAGGCAAAAAGCAGCACGACAAACGCCAAAGCCTGAAAGAAGCCGACTGGAAGCGCGAGAAACAGCGTTTGATGAAAAACGCGGGTTAGCGGCTTCTGCCTCTTTCCAGGCCGTCTGAAACGTTCAATCGATATGACTAAGGAAACACGATGAAACACCCAATCAAAATATTGTCTTTAGCCTTAACGGCGGTCGTTTTAAGCGCGTGCGGCAGCACCAAAGTCAGCGTGGCAGAAGGGAAGGCCGGCGAGCTGGAAAGCATCAGCCGCATCTGCATCATTCCCAACGCCAAACGCACCCCGAAAGGTTTGGAAAACGTGATTGCCCGTTCGCTGAAAAAACACGGTATCGACAGCGAAATCGTCAATGTTTCAGACCGTAAACGCCTCTACACGCCCGAATGCCGTTACAACCTGCGCTATGTTTCGGCAGGCAGCCCGCAGATGATTGAAAAAATTACCATTATTCTGCGTACGCCTGATTATGGTGTTGCCACCATAGGCTATAATGTCAGCGATGATCCTGCTTGGCGCAGCATGCCCGATTTGCAGAAGCAAACCAACGGCATCATTGCACGCCTGCTGGGTAAAAACACGCAATAATTTACACCTTACCCTTCAGACGGCCCGCACAACCAATCATGCAGGCCGTCTGAATACTTATCCGCACCGGAGTCTGCACCATGCCCCAAGCCTCGCTCGCTTTGCCGCTGTTTCTGATTGTTGCCGGTGCCGTGTGGTTTCTCAAAACCACCGGCATTCTGCCTGCCACCGCTACGCTGGTTGCCATCGGCCTGGTTGTTGCCGGTGCCGCCGTATTGGTGATGGACGGCATCAACAAGCAGTCGGTCGTGTCCGGCCCGCTTTTAATTTAGGGGCTGTCCTAGATAACTAGAACAAATCCTGCTTTACTAATTGTTTTAAAATAGAAATTTGAAATTTTATCTCACTGTTGTTAAAACGCCATTCACACTCTTTCAAATACAGTTCAAAATGCTCTTTGGGAATGCCGTTAAACTTGCGTAAATGGCGTTTTGCTTGGTTCCAAAAGTTCTCAATTCCGTTAATGTGATTTTGTCGCTCAGCAAAATGTGTGCTGTGATTGATCCGAAAATGTGAAAATTCGCTCACATCAAGAACGTCATAACTTTTGTAACAATCGGTATAAACAATGCTATCAGGCTTCACTTGCTCGCGGATAATTGGCAATAAAGTCGCAGTTTGTGTATTGGGTACGGCAACGGTGTAAACCTTACCATTACGCTTCAAAAGCCCGAATACAGCCACTTTGCCAGCCGCACCGCGACCACGTTTGCCTTTGCGTTGTCCGCCAAAATAGCTTTCATCAACTTCTACTTCACCATCAAGCATTTCCAGATGCGGGCTGTTGTGATAGATAAGTAAGCGCAAACGGTGGAAGTAATAGGCAGCGGTATTTTTATTGACGCTAACTAATTGCGCCGCTGTGCGAGCGGTAACACCTGCAACAAATAGTTCAATCAGTTTGTTTTGCTTGTACTGACTTAAACGACTTTTTCTCATAGGGATTATTCTAACCTGAAGTTAAATTTCCCTAGTTATCTAGTACAGCCCCTTAATTTATATCGGCGCGGCGGTTTATTTGAAAAGCCGCTATCTGCTGGGTATCGCGCCTTTGGCGGCACTGGGCATGATGGTATTGGGCTGCCTGCTGCTGCTTTCCCGCAGCAATATCGTGCCGCACAAACGGGTGAAACTGCCCGAATGACAACAATAAAATTTTAATAAAAAAATATTTTGATTGTTTTTATACTGTTTTGCCGGAGTGGCCGGCGCCATCAGGCAGGATATTCCATTAAGCTGCCCGCAATCGTTATGGATAAAACAGCATGATTAAAAGAATCCGACCGCACTAAGGCGGGGCGGCCGCACCATTGAGCGAAATAGTGCCCGTAGCCATTCTTACCGCCAAATTGCCGCCGTTTGCGCCCCCGAATATGCCGTTGCCGAAAGGTTGCGATATCAGGCCGTATCAAGGCCGTCTGAAACGGGTTTTCAGACGGCCTTGATATATAGCACCGGGTGTTTTCGGAGAAGCCCTGCCGGCCGGGCGGCATCTTCTGATTCGGGTGGGCAGCGCATCGGGCGTGGTGTGCCGTTGCCGCACATCCGGCTGCGGTGATCACATCTCTGCAGGGTCCACATCCACCGACCATCTGATTTTACTGTCGCGGTATTGCTGCAACACCTGCACCCACAGGCTTACGGCGCGGTGCAGGCTGCGGCGGTCGGCAGATTCTAAAAACACTTGGGCGCGCTCGCGTTCGGCCAGGCGCACCATAAACATCGGCGCGGGGCCGAACACGGACACGTCTGCGCCGATGAACGGCTCGGTTACGGATTTGATATCGTTGAGAAAATCCATTGCATCGGCCACTTCGGCTGCATCGGCGCGGATGGCCGTCTGAAAGGCAAACGGCGGCATCTGCAACAGCTCGCGGCCGGCCAGTTCGGCTTCGGCGAAGGCGGGATAGTTTTGCGCTTTCACGGCGGCGAATACGGGGTGTTCGGGCAGCCGGGTCTGTATCAGCACCTTGCCGGCAGTCTGCGCACGCCCCGCACGGCCGGACACCTGCATCAGCTCGGCAAACAGGCGTTCGGGGGCGCGGAAGTCGGCGCTGTAGAGGCTGCCGTCTGCATTGAGCACCACCACCAGATTCAGGCGGGCGAAGTCGTGGCCTTTGGCGAGCATCTGGGTGCCGACCAGCACATCGATTCCGTTGTCGGCAATGCGGCGGTATAAATCGGCCCAATTGTGTTGGTGGGCGGTGCTGTCGCGGTCAACGCGGGCGATGGCGGCTTCGGGCATCAGCGCGCGCAGGGTTTCTTCAACGCGCTGTGTGCCTTGGCCGACAGCGGTCAGATCCTGGTTGCCGCATTCGGGGCATTTGTAGGGGATGGGGCTGCGGTAGTCGCAATGGTGGCAGCGCAGTTGGCGGGCGCGCTGGTGCAGCACCATTTTGGCCGAACAGCGCGGGCAGCCGGAAACATGGCCGCAGTCGCCGCAAAACAGGGCGGGGGCGAAGCCCCGGCGGTTGAGGTAAACCAGCGACATGCCGCCTTGCCGGTAGTTTTGCTGCAACAGTTTGAGGGCTTGCGGCGAGAAGCCGTTGTCGAGTTTCAGACGGCCGGTGTTTAAAATTTCCACCTGCGGCGGCCGGGCGGCGGTATGGGCGCGTTGGGGTAATTCCAACAGCCGGTAAGCGCCGCTTTGCGCTTTGTGCCAGCTCTCAAGGCTGGGGGTGGCGGAGCCGAGCACTATCGGGCAGCCGCTCTGCTTGGCGCGCCACACGGCCAAATCGCGGGCTTGGTAGCGCAGCTCGTTATCTTGTTTGAACGAGCCGTCGTGTTCTTCGTCCACCACAATCAGGCCAAGCTCGGGCAGCGGCGTGAACACCGCCAGCCGCGTGCCGATAACCAGCCGGGCTTGGCCGAGCAGGGCGCGCAGATAATCCTGCGTGCGCCGGCCTGCTGCGGTTTGGCTGTGCAGCACGGCAGCGGGCACACCGGCAAACCGTGCCCGCACCCGCTTGAGCAGCTGTGGCGTGAGGTTGATTTCGGGCAGCAGAAACAGCACCTGCCTGCCCGCTGCCAACACTTCGGCCATCACATCGAAATACACTTCGGTTTTGCCGCTGCCGGTGATGCCGTAAAGCAGAAACGGCTGAAAAGTGCTGCAGGCGGCCTGCACGGCCTGCGATGCGGCCTGCTGGGCGGCGTTGGGCATATGTTCGGACGGGTTCAGCTTCGGTGCGGCGGCGTTTAAGGCCTGTATCCAGCCTCGGGCGGCCCATTCCTGCACAAGCTTGGGCGCTTGGGGGTGGATGCGTTTTAAGGCCGCCATTTCGAGGCCGTCTGAAAACAGCGCCTGCCACAATGCGTGTTTTTTATGGAACCGCTGCGGCGGCGGTGTTTGCACCCTGCCGCTTTGGTTTAAGGCGTAAAACAGCGGCGGTTGCGGCATTTCAACGGGTTTGGGCTCTTTCAGCCCCGCCGGCAGCGCGGCAAATACGGTTTGGCCGGTGGGGTAATGGTAATAGCGCGCAACAAATCCAACCAATTCGAGCCAACGTTCCGGCAGCCGGGCTTCTTCGGTAAAAGCCGTTTGCACGGGCAGGATTTTCTCAACTGCTATGCTGCTTTCCACGCCGCTTGCCCACACCACGCCCGCTACCGTTTTGCCGCGAAACGGCACCGCCACCCGGCAGCCGGCGGGCAGTGCGGTCGGGTGGCGGTAGGTGAAGAGGCCGTCTGAAACCGGCACGTTGAGCGCGATGTGGTGCAAAATCATGCGGGCATTATAAGCGATATGGCGGCTTTGCTGAATGCGGCGCGGCGGCACGGCTTCGGGCAGACAGGGTGAATCTGCTTGATTGGCGTTACGGCGTTGCTGCGCCGCAGCTCAAAGAAAACGGTTTGGCAGGCCGCCCGGGCGGCGGCGGAACCGGTTTGCATTCTCTGAACTGCCTGCCGCCGGCTGCTTTTTACCGAAAATCAAGCAGATTCACTATAATGGCGGTTTTTTATGGCTTTGTTATGAATCCCGCGCATTCCGCCCGAGAAACCCGCAAAGGCATTTGGTATGCCGTTGGCTGTTATGCTGTTTGGGGGCTGTTTCCGATTTATTGGTATCCCGTCAGCCGGGCGGGCATGGCGGCAGAGCAGGTGTTGGCACAGCGGATTGTGTGGTCGGCACTGTTTGCCGTGGCGGTGCTGCTGTTTACCAGCCGGCAGGGTGAGTTTGCCGGCGTGTTCAGACGGCCGCACATTCTGGCCGCACTGTTTTTGAGCGGGTTCTGCATCGGCGCAAACTGGCTGGTGTATTTGTGGGCGATTGCCAATCATCATGTGCTCGATGCCAGCTTGGGCTATTTTATGTCGCCGCTTTTCAGCGTGTTTCTCGGCCGCGCGGTGTTGAAAGAAAGGCTGGATAAACAGCAGGCGGCTGCGGTAGCACTGGCGTTTGCGGGGATGGTGTGGCTGGCGTTGCCGGCAGGGCAGGTGCCGTGGGTGGCGCTGCTGCTGACGCTGACTTTCGGATGCTACGGTTTTATCCGCAAACTTGCGCCGGTGGGCGCTTTGGTGGGGCTGACTTGGGAAACCCTGATTCTGCTGCCCTTTGCGCTGGGTTATTTGGCACACCATTATGCGGCAGGCAGCCTGCAGTTTGCCGGTTTGGGCGCGTTGCCGCTGGCAGTGCTGCTCGGTTCGGGCGTGGCCACCACCGTGCCGTTATTGATGTTTGCCGCCGGTGCGCGGCGGATTCCACTCTCAATGCTCGGTATGCTGCAGTATTTTTCGCCTGTGCTGCAATTGGCGGCCGGCCTATTGCTGTTCGGCGAGACTTTTGATACCGGCCGCTTAATCGGCTACGGCTGGGTATGGCTGGGCGTGGCGCTGTATTTGGCCGCCGCATGGCGGCAGCACCGTGCCGCAGGGCATCGGGTGTGAATGCCAGGCGCTGCATGGGCGGGCGCGATATTGCGGGCAGGATGCTTGAAAACCCGAGACGTGGGATGTCCCGGCGGGTGTTAAGCCTTCAGCCAGTTTTTCGCGGCATCCATATCCGCCCAAATCTGCAGCTTCAAATCTTCGATACTGTCGAATTTTTTTTCATCGCGCAGTTTGTGCAGAAAGCGCACACTCAAACGCTGTCCGTAAAGGTTTCCCTGAAAATCAAAAAGATGCACTTCCAGCTTTTGGCGGCGCGATGCCGACACGCTGGGGTTGAAGCCGAAGCTGGCCACGCCGCAGCGTTTGCCGAAACTGCCCTCGGCCTCCACCACAAACACACCGTTTAAAGGATAGCGGTGGTGCGCAAGCTGCACGTTGGCGGTGGGGCTGCCCAGGGTGCGCCCGAGCTTGCTGCCGTGTTTGATGCGGCCGCCGAGTGTGTAGTCGCGGCCGAGCAGTTTGCGGGCGTGTTCCAAGCGGCCGTCTGAAAGGGCTTGACGTATGGCGGTGCTGCTGGCGCGGATATTTTCCACCAACACCGAAGGCGTGCGCTCGGTAATCATGCCGGGTTGGTTTTGCAGCATCTCGAAGCTGCCTTTGCGCCCTGCACCGAAGCGGAAATCATCGCCGATTAACAGATATCGGGTGTTTAGGCTCCCGCGCAGAATGCTGTCGATAAAGGCTTGCGCGCCCATGCCGGCAAAGGCTTGGTCGAAACGCAGCACCCACACAGCATCGACACAGCCGGTTTCGCGCAGCAGTTGCAGTTTGCTGCGCAGGGGGGAAATGCGGTAAGGCTGCTCCCGGCCGCTTTGGCGGGCGAAAAATTCCTGCGGTTGCGGCTCGAACACCACCACCGCAACAGGCAGGCCTCGGCTTCGGGCTTCTTGCTCCAGCCGCTGCAGGATATGGCGGTGGCCGAGGTGGACGCCGTCAAAATTGCCGATGGTAACGGCGCTGCCGTGGGGGAAGTGGGGCGGCATGTGCCGGCCGAACCAGATTTTCATAGGCGTTGTTCTGCGGTGGGGTGTCAAAAGGGCGGTATTGTAAGCCGATTCGGCAGCTTTCGGAATACGGCGCAAAACTTGTTGGGCAGGGCGTTGCCTTGCCGGCAAGATATTAAGGCCGTCTGAAAATATTTTCAGACGGCCTTTGGGCAAAACCCGCAGCGGCCGTTTAACGTCTGCGTTACCGCCGGCGGAAAAACCGGATTTGGCGCAGGCCGGTATTTTCAGGTTTCAATATGGTTGTACACGGTTTCTCAAAATAACCGTGAATCCGCTTGGTTTTTGATACAGGGCAGCAGGCCGCAGACGATACGGAGCGGGGGGGGGGGCGGCTCTGCTGCCGTTTGGGGCGGCCGGCAAAACCGCTCTCTTGGGGCTGGGGCGCGGCAGAGCCGTAACGGTGGAAATCAGGCGGGTTCGCGGTTTGCTGAATCTGTTAAGCCAGCGGCTCGAGCAGTTTGGCAAATGCTTCTTCAAACTGCTTGAGGCCGTCTTCCTGCAGGCGCAGGGCGAGGGCTTCGAGATCGATGCCGAGTTGTTCGGTTTCGTCTAAAACGGCAAGGGCTTCGGGCAGGCCGGCGGTGAGCGCGGCGGTGGCGGTGCCGTGGTCGGTAAAGGCTTTCAGCGTGGCATCGGGCACGGTGTTGACGGTGTCGGGGCCGATGAGGCTGTCCACATAGAGCGTGTCGGGATAGGCGGGGTTTTTCACACCGGTGGAGGCCCACAGGAGCTGCACGGGGCGGGCGCCCTGCGCTTTGAGCGCGGCAAAGGCTTCACTGCCGAAAAACTGCTGCCAATCCTGATAAGCGGCCTTGGCCAGCGCAACTGCCACTTTGCCTTGCAGGGATTTCGGCAGGGTGGGGTCGAGCGCGCCGTCTATGCGGGAAATGAAAAAGCTGGCCACCACGCTGATGTTGTGTACGGGCAGGCCGGCGGCCAGGCGGGCTTCGATGCCTTTCACATAGGCGGCATAGGCTTTGAGGGTTTGTTTGCGCGAAAACAGCAGGGTGAGGTTGATGCTGAGGCCGTCTGAAACCAACTGCTCCAATGCGCAGAGCCCTTCATCGGTGGCGGGCACTTTAATCATCACGTTGGGGCGGTTGATGGCTGTGTGCAGGCGTTTGGCTTCGGCTGTGGTGCCGGCGGTGTTGTGCGATAAATCGGGGGCGACTTCCAGGCTTACAAAGCCGGCCTTGCCGCCGCTTTTTTCATATTCGGGAAGAAACACATCACAGGCAGCCTGTACATCGGCAACGGCCAGCGTTTCGTAGATGGCTTTCGGGCTGCGGTTTTGCTGTTTCAGCGCGGCGATTTCGCCGGTGTATAAGGCATCGCCCGCAAATGCTTTTTGGAAAATGGCGGGGTTGGAGGTAACGCCGCACACGCCCTGCCGCATCATTTCGGCCAGCCCTCCGCCCTGCACCAGTGAACGCGATAAATTGTCGAGCCAGATTTGTTGGCCTAATGCTTGAACGTCCGATAAAATAGTCATCTCTGAAATCCTTGTTATTTATTGAGAAAGTAATGATGCTAACCCGATTCGCCGTATTTGGGTAGCCCTGCGGAACACAAGCATGGAAAATTGCAAACAATATCTGGACTGGGCGCGCGAGGTTTTGCGCATCGAAGCCGAAAGCCTGCATGAAATCGCCGCCGGGCTTGACGGCGGTTTTACCCGCGCTGCTGCCGCGCTGCTGCAATGCAGCGGCCGCGTAGTGGTGATGGGTATGGGCAAATCGGGGCACATCGGCCGCAAAGTGGCCGCCACCCTGGCTTCTACCGGCACGCCCGCGTTTTTCGTCCACCCCGCCGAAGCCGCCCACGGCGATTTGGGCATGATCGTTGACGGCGATGCGGTGATGGCCATTTCCAATTCGGGCGAGAGCGATGAAATCATTGCGGTTATTCCTGCGCTCAAACGCAAAAACATTACCCTGATTGCGATTACCGCGCGGCCGCAGTCCGCTATGGCGCGCCATGCCGACATCCACATCACCGCCGCCGTGTCAAACGAAGCCTGCCCGCTGGGGTTGGCGCCCACTTCCAGCACCACCGCCGTGATGGCGTTGGGCGATGCGCTGGCGGTGGTGCTGCTCAAGGCACGCGGGTTCACGCCCGATGATTTCGCCCTCAGCCACCCCGCCGGCAGCCTCGGCAAACGCCTGCTGCTGCGCGTGGCCGACATCATGCACGGCGGCGGCGGCCTGCCGGCTGTGGCGGGCGGCACTTTATTGAAAGATGCGATCGTTACAATGAGCGAAAAAGGCTTGGGTATGCTGGCCGTAACCGATGGCTGCGGCCGTCTGAAAGGCGTGTTTACCGATGGCGATCTGCGGCGGCTGTTTCAGCAGCGCGATAATTTTGCCGGGCTGGTGGTGGACGAAATCATGCACACCGCCCCCAAAACCATCGGCGTCGACAAACTCGCCGCCGAAGCCTTGAAGCAGATGCAGCAAAACCACATCAACGGCCTGCTGGTTGTGGAAGAAGGCGGCCTGCTGGTGGGCGCGCTGAACATGCACGATTTGTTGAAGGCGGGAATCGTGTGATGCGGCAGTGTGTTGTTCAGACGGCCTTGAATCATGCGGTGTGCTGTGCGGTTTGCCGCGCAGCCGCTTTGGCACAACGGCGGCACCGGTTTGCCTGGTTGCACGGGCTGTATTCTTTGCGGCACGGAGCCTTGTGTTTGATTGGATGGATCGGCTGTATTCATTTGCCGGAGTCGGTATGAAGAAACCCTATTGGCTGTTCATCGGCTGTATGCCGGCAGCCGCCGCTGCCGATAAAGAACGACCGGTTTTTAACCGTTAAAGCCGTATCGTTCCACAACGGCAGCAACACGTTTTGTATGAAATCACGGGGGCCGGGCCGGAATCGGGCGCAGAGGTGCGGTATGCGGCGGATACGGTGCGGCAAAGTTCGCGGCAGGCCTATTATTTGGAGGTGTGCGGCAGCCGGCCGCCGCTGCAAATCATCAGCAACAGCCATTGGGTTCAGAATGCCGCCGGCAGGCTGGTGGCGTGTTGGACCACAACACACTCGAAATATGCGGCAGCGAAGAAGCCCGCCAAGCCCGTGAAAACGGCGTGAACCAAAGCTGCCCGACCCGCAAAAACGTGCGCATCGATGAGAGCAGCGTCAAAAACGGCGTGATGACCGTGGCCTACACCTTAACCGACCGCGATTTCAACGATATTGCCACCATGCTGCCGTTTGCGGTGAACGTGATGAAAAGAAGGGTAACTGCCATCGTGTGCCGCCCCGAAGGCGGGCTGCTGCCGGGCTTGCAGACTGCAAGGTTCACCTTGCGCGACCGGCACGGCAAAGCCATGCCGCCTGTGGATATTTTACCGCCGGGCTGTATGCCGCAATCTGCCGCCGAGCCGCAGGAGGGCGAAGGCAGGCCGCGCCGTCAAGCCAAAGGCTGAGCCTGCAGGCTCCGCCGGTTTACACTTTCAGACGGCATTTAAAATTTATGGTGCTAAAATAAAGCCCTGATATTTGTTGGGGACGTTTGAAAGCTTTATATCGTGAATCGATTTGCCCTGTTGCGGCCTTGTGCTTTTTATTGCCGGCGGCCCTGAGACGGCAATGTGCGGATTCGCGGCGGCCTGTCAGATGAGGCCGGCAACGGTACGGCTTGCCCGCTCCACCGTTTTAACTAACCCGATGTATTTTATCTGTTTATTATCAAGAATACCTCATGCAAACCCTATCCCCTGAAATTCAGGCGCGCGCTGCCGCCGTCAAACTGCTGATTATGGACGTGGACGGTGTGCTTACAGACGGCCGCATTTTCATCCGCGACAACGGCGAAGAAATCAAATCTTTCCACACGCTTGACGGCCACGGCCTGAAAATGTTGCAGGCTTCCGGTGTGCAGACGGCCATTATCACCGGACGCGATGCCCCTTCGGTGGGCGTGCGCGTGAAGCAGCTCGGCATCGGCCACTACTATAAAGGCATACACGACAAACGCGCCGCCTATGCGCAGCTGCTTGCCGAAGCGGGCGTGGCCGAACACGAATGCGCCTTTATCGGCGATGATGTGGTCGATCTGCCCGTGATGGTGCGCTGCGGCCTGCCCGTTGCCGTGCCGGAAGCGCATTGGTTTACTCTGCAATACGCAGCCTATGTTACCCGCAAAAGCGCAGGGCAGGGCGCGGTGCGCGAGCTGTGCGACCTGATTATGCGGGCGCAGGGCAAACTTGAAGCCGCTTTGCAGGAGTATGTGCAATGATCAGGCTGCGACACGGCTGGCTGTTTCCACTGGTGTTGGCGGTTTGCCTGGGCGGCCTTTCTGCCTGGCTGGGGCGTATCAGCCAAATTGATGTGGAAGAAGCCGCCCTCAATCCCAACGAGCCGCAATATTCGATGACGGGCATCAACGGCAAACGTTTTGACGGGCAAGGCCGTCTGAAAGAAAGCCTGAGCGCCGAAACGGCTTGGCAATTGCCCAAAAGCAGCAACATCACCTTTGAAAAACCCGAGCTTGCCCTGTATGACGGCGGGCGGCTGCTCTATACGGTAAAAAGCAACGAAGCAGGCTACCACACCGAAAGCCGCAAAGTGCAGTTTCAAAACGAAGTGGTGCTCACTAAAAACGCCGATGCCCAACGCCCCGCCGGCATTTTGAAAACCAACAGCCTGACCGTTGATACGCAAACCGAAACCGCCGAAACCCAAGAGGCTGTCGAATATCAGTACGGCGACTCCCACGGCACGGCAAACGGCTTGGTATATGACCATAAACAAGGTTTCTTAAACCTGCCTTCACGTGTGAAAGCCATTATTTATGACCCAAAAAACCTGTAAAACCGCCGCGCTTGCCGTTTTAGCCCTTATGGCCGCCGCCCCTTGTGCGTTTGCGCTGGAAAGCGACCGCCGGCAGCCGATTCAAATCGAGGCCGACCAGGGTTCGCTCGACCAGGCCAACCAAGTGACCACATTCAGCGGCAATGTGATTATCAAGCAGGGCACGCTCAACATCAGCGCAGGCAGCGTGCGCGTATCGCGCAACAGCAAAGGCGAGCAGCAGATGAATGCTGCCGGCAGCCCCGTGCGTTTCAGCCAAACGCTAGATGACGGCAAAGGCATCGTGAAAGGACGGGCCGACAATATCGATTACTCGTCTGCCACCAATATCGTGAAGCTCACAGGCAATGCGCGGGTGGAGCGGGGCGGCGATGTGGCCGAGGGTGCCGTTATCACCTATAACACCCGCACCGAAATCTACACCGTGCAGGGCAGCAAGGCTGCCGGCGGCAAAAGCGGCAAGCGTGTAACCGTGGTTATCCAGCCGTCCGGTGCACAATCCCAGGGCAGGAAAAAATAATCTTCGGCCGTCTGAAACTCCCGGCAGGCGTGCCGCCCTGTTTTTCAGACGGCCGGGGATTGTATAAAACCCGCGCCGGCATTTGAAAACATCCGCATGATGCTTGTGCTGGGTTAGGGCATCTTCATTGGTTCCGCAGAAATAACATACAGCAAACCGCTTGTCCGGCCGGGGCGTTGCCGTGCTTCACCCCGAAGCGGGTGGGTGTTCGGCCGCGCAAACGGCAGCAGAACCGGTTTGGTATGAATATATTGTTTGGAAATTGCCGCTTGGTGCCGTCTGTCTGTGCAGCTTGTTTTGCGCTTCATTCGAGCGCTATCCGCTAGGCAGGCGAGCGGCACAGCCCCGGGCATAAAGGCTCGGAAACTTCAGATGGTATTTTTGGGTTGCGCGAAGATACCGCCCTTGAGGTTGCCGGCAGATACCGTGAGGACGGTTGCGGATAAGCGGATACGCATGAACAAGTAATACAAATCTTCACAAAGATTAAAATAAACTTTCAGACGGCCTAAAAACCGATTACAATAGTAACCATCACAAAGAACACACATATGAGCCAAAGCCGCTTAAACGTACAAAATCTGCAAAAAACCTTCAAAAAGCGCCAAGTGGTGAAAAACTTTTCGCTGGAAATCGAAAGCGGCGAAGTGGTCGGCCTGCTCGGCCCCAACGGTGCGGGTAAAACCACCAGCTTTTACATGATTGTGGGGCTGATTGCCGCCGATGCCGGCAGCGTTGAGTTGGACGGACGGGAAATCCGCCACCTGCCGATACACGAACGCGCCCGTTTGGGTTTGGGCTATCTGCCGCAGGAAGCATCGATTTTCCGTAAGATGACGGTAGAGCAGAATATCCGCGCTATTTTGGAGATACGCCTGAAAAACAAAAGCGAAATCGATGCCGGGCTGGAAAAACTGCTGGCCGACCTGAATATCGGGCGCCTGCGCAACAACCCTGCGCCTTCGCTTTCGGGCGGTGAACGCCGCCGCGTGGAAATCGCCCGCGTGCTGGCTATGCAGCCGCGCTTCATCCTGCTTGACGAGCCGTTTGCCGGCGTTGATCCGATTGCCGTTATCGACATTCAGAAAATCATCGGCTTTTTGAAAAACCGCGGCATCGGCGTGTTGATAACCGACCACAACGTGCGCGAAACCCTGCGCATCTGCGACCGGGCCTACATTATCAGCGATGGTGCCGTATTGGCTTCCGGCCATCCTGAAGAACTGGTCGGCAACGAGCAGGTGCGTGCGGTGTATTTGGGCGAAAACTTCAACTATTAAAGCCGCAGGCCGGCAGTTTGAGAATTAATCCGGCTCGGTGCAAAGCACACATTACGCTTTTATGGCGGATTAAATGGAAACTGATACGGCATCCCCACTTTTATGCACTTATTTGTATGGTTTGCGGGTATGGCCTTGTTTTGATTCGAATTTAATCCCCATACTCAAGAAGAAAATAAAAATATGAGTCAAAACATAGGATTAAAGCTCAGGCAGACCCAGCAGATCAACCAGCGGCTGCAACAGTCGCTGCGCATACTGCAAATGTCGGGATTGGAGCTTGAGCGCGAAGTCGGCGACTGGCTGCAGGAAAACCCGCTGCTGGAGTGTGCCGAATACGATGAAGCGGCCGAAGCCGGATTTGACCGCATCTCTGCCGCACAGCCCAAAACCGGCCAAATCGGCGGTGATGATGCGGAAAACGTTTGGGCCACCATTGCCGAGGAAGAAGGCTTCAACACTTATCTGCACAAACAAGTGTGCGAACATCCTTTGAGTGAGGCCGAAGCGGCGAGGGTGCATATCTTGATCGATTTTCTCGATGAGCAGGGCTATTTCACCGACAGTTTGGAAGAAGTGCTCGAGCATACGCCGATAGAGTGGATGCTGGAAGAGCAGGATATGCACAAAGCACTTGATTTGCTGAAAAGTTTTGATCCGCCCGGTGTGGGCGCCGCCAATCTTGCCGAGTCGCTGCTGCTGCAACTGATGCGTCTGCCCGCATCGCCCGCGCTCAGTCTTGCCGTCAAAATCGTGCAGCTCCACCTTGACGATTTAGGCCGCAGCCGCCAGCAAAACACTGCTAAATTCCGCAAACATTTTCCCGATGCCGAAGCCGCTACTCTTCAGACGGCCTTGGATCTGATTGCCAAGCTCAATCCTTATCCCGCTTACGGTTTTGCTGCTGCCGAACCCACCGCCTATGTGCAGCCCGATATTTGGGTGAAAGAAACCAAAAGCGGCTGGTCGGTGATCACTAACGAGCGCGTGTGGCCGAAAGTGCGGCTCAACAGCGAATATTGCGAGCTGCTCAAACAGGCGGGCGACATCGGCCCGGAGTGGAAAGAAAAGCTCAGTGAGGCGCGCCAGAAAATCGACAGCCTCGAGCTGCGCAAAAGTACCGTGATGCGGCTGGCCGAATATATTGTTGAAAAACAGGAAGATTTTTTCGTGTTCGGCGAAATCGGACTCAGCCCCATGCTGCTGAAAGATGCTGCTGCCGCGCTGGGCGTGGCCGAAAGCACCGTGTCGCGCGCGGTTAATCACAAATATTTGGCTTGCCCGCGCGGGGTGTTTGCGTTACGCTATTTCTTCACACAGGCCGTTGTTGCGGAAGACGGTGAAAGCGTCAGCCAAAGTGCGGTGAAGGCCGTTATCGCGCAGCTGGTGGAAAGTGAAAACAAACAAAAACCCTATTCCGATGATGCGTTAAGCAGGTTGTTGAAGCAGCAGGGCATTGATATTGCCCGCCGCACGGTAGCCAAATACCGCGAATCGTTGAATATTCCCAATGCGCACCAACGCCGGCCGTAATGTGCCGGCCAAAACCGAACCGGCCGTCTGAAACAATGAATCTGCATCAGCAAAACTTTTCAGACGGCCTATATTGCAAGTGGACGCGAAAAACCGATTTATCTGCGGCCGCACAGCCGGCAATACGCCGATTTCCGCCGCCTGAGCGGGCGGTACAACCCAACCGAAGGAGTAAGCCATGAATCTGAAAATTACCGGCCTGAATTTCGATGTAACCGAAGCCGTCAAAAACCATGTGGCCGCCAAGCTCGAACGCATCAACCGCCACGCCGCCAATGTTATTTCGGTAGCCATCACTCTTTCGGTGGAAAAGCTCAACCACAAGGCCGAGGCCGATGTGCATCTGGCGGGTAAGGATCTGCATGTGGAAACCGTTGAATCGGATATGTATGCCGCCATCGATGTGTTGATGGACAAGCTTGACCGCGCCGTGCTGAAACACAAAGAAAAAAGCAATGATGTGCGCGCCACCCCCAAACCTGCGCCGACAGCCTGATAAACGTTTGCCGTAACATGCAATAAAAAATCCCCCTTTCAAATTGCGCCCCAACTGCCGGATCTTGAATCCGACTTTTGGGGCGGTTTGTTTTGAGGGATGGGAAGCAGATTTATCTGTGTGGGTAATTTTGAGGCAGCCATACCGGAATATGCCGCGTCATCATGTGAAATATGGCGGGCGGGCATGATGCATCTGCTTTGTTTCCGCTTCAGTGTTGCTGCGCCATAAGGCCGGAGTCTTTGCAAAATTCAAAAAACACCAAAAGAAAGTTTATCTGCCGCAGGCGGAGTTTGGCCGCCCCGCATCCGGGGGTTTAAGCGGTACGCCGGTATTTCCCACCACTATCCCCGCCTGCGCGGGAACAATGATGCTTGATCTTTTCAGACGGCCTTAAGGTATTTTTGCAAAGCGTTTCCGGCATCCCGGCAGGGTTTGGTTGAAAAATCCATGCCGGGGCGGCTTTTGCGCGTGAAGCGGCCGCTAGCTTTCCAGCTTAGCCGACTGCGCTTTCACTTTGGCCATTTTTTCCTGCAGCTCGGCCAGCTCGGCTTGGTCTTTCGCCACCAGATGGGTGGGGGCTTTTTCTGTGTAGCCGGGCTTACTCAGTTTGGCGTTGAGTTTGTCTAAAGCCTTTTGCAGTTTTTCTGCTTCTTTGTTCAGGCGGGCGGCTTCGGCGGCTTTGTCGATTTCCACTTTCAGCATCAGGCGGGCATTGCGGGCGGCTTGGCACACGGCAATCGGAGCATCTTCGCCTTCGGGCAGGCTGTTGACCAATTTGACTTCGGTGAGACGGGTCAGCGCGGGCAGGTATTTCAACATATCGGCCAACTCTTCGCTGCCTTCGATAAACAGGGGCGCCTTCACTCCCGGCCCCAAGCCCATTTCGCCGCGCAGGTTGCGCACGGATTCCACCAAGCCTTTGAGTATGTCCATCTGCTTGAATGCGGCAGGTGCGATGTATTCAGGGTCGGCCTGAGGGAAGGCGCCCAGCATGATGCTGTCGGCGGTTTTGCGGCCGCACATCGGTGCAACGGTCTGCCACAGCTCTTCGGTAATGAACGGAATAATCGGGTGCAGCAGGCGCAAGGTTTCTTCCAATACGCCCAGCAGGGTGGCGCGGGTGGTACGCTGCGTGGTCGGGCAGCCGGTTTGGATTTGCACTTTCGCCAGCTCGATATACCAGTCGCAATATTCGTTCCACACAAATTCATACAGCGTTTGTGCCGCCAAATCAAAGCGGTAGCTGTCGAAGGCGGCGGCGGTTTCGGCTTTCACCTGTTGCAGACGGCCGATAATCCATTGGTCGGCAAAGGTATAGGCCAGGGGCTTTCGGCTGCCTGTTACAGGGTGGGTAACGCCGGGTGCGGCTTCATCGAGGCCGCAATCTTGGTTTTCTGTGTTCATCAGCACAAAATTGGTGGCGTTCCACAATTTGTTGCAGAAATTGCGGTAGCCTTCGGCGCGTTTGAAGTCGAAATTGATGCTGCGGCCGAGGCTGGCGTAGCTGGCCATGGTAAAGCGCAGCGCATCGGTGCCGAACACGGGAATGCCTTCGGGGAAGAGTTTCTCGGTGGCTTTTTTCACCTGCGGCGCTTTTTCGGGGCGGCGCAGGCCGGTGGTGCGTTTCACCAGCAGGTTTTCCAAACTGATGCCGTCGATTAAGTCCACAGGGTCGATCACATTGCCCTCGGATTTCGACATTTTTTTGCCTTCGTGGTCGCGCACCATGCCGTGGATATACACGTCTTTAAACGGCACTTTGCCGGTGAAGTGGGTGGTCATCATGATCATGCGCGCCACCCAGAAGAAGATGATTTCGTAGCCGGTAACCAATACATTGCCGGGGAGAAAGGCTTGCAGCTCGGGCGTTTCAGACGGCCAACCCAAGGTGGAAAACGGCACCAGCGCAGAAGAAAACCAAGTGTCGAGCACATCTTCATCGCGTACCAAACCGCTTTTGCCGGCCAGTTTTTCCGCTTCTTCCTGCGAGCGGGCAACATAGCAGCGGCCGTCTGAATCATACCAGGCGGGGATTTGGTGTCCCCACCACAGTTGGCGCGAGATGCACCAGTCTTGGATATGGTTCATCCATTGGTTGTAGGTGTTTACCCAGTTGCCGGGAATAAATTTCACTTGCCCGCTGTCGACTGCGTGTTTGGCTTTCTGCGCCAGGCTCATGCCGGCAAACTCACTTTCCGGCTCGGCTGCTTTGCTGCTGTCGGGAGTGGCAGACATCGCCACAAACCATTGGCTGGTGAGCATCGGCTCGATCACCGAACCGGTGCGGTCGCCTTTGGGGGTCATCAGTGTGTGCGGCTTCACTTCGACCAAAAGATTTTGCGCTTCCAAATCGGCCACGATTTGTTTGCGTGCGGCGGAGCGGTCGAGGCCGGCGTAGGCGGCGGGCAGGGCAAATCCTTGCTGTGCTTCGCCTTTGTAGTCGAACACTTCGGCATCGGCCAAAACTTTGGCTTCCAAATCAAATATATTGATTAATTGGGTGTGGTGTCGTTTGCCGACTTCATAATCGTTAAAGTCGTGTGCGGGGGTGATTTTCACGCAGCCGGTGCCGAAATCTTTTTCTACATATTCATCGGCAATCACCGGAATGGTGCGGCCGGTAAGCGGCAGCACCAGCTCTTTGCCGATTAAGTGGGCATAGCGGCTGTCTGCGGGGTGTACGGCCACGGCCACATCGCCCAACAAAGTTTCAGGGCGGGTGGTGGCCACAATCAGGCTTTCAGACGGCCTGTCGGCAACCGGGTAGCGGATGTGCCACATCGAGCCCTGTTCTTCTATGCTTTCCACTTCCAGATCCGATACTGCCGTGCCTAACACGGGATCCCAGTTGACCAAACGCTTGCCCCGGTAAATCAGGCCTTGTTCAAACAGGCGCACGAACACTTCGGTTACGACACCGGCGCGGGTGTCGTCCATCGTGAAGTATTCGCGGCTCCAGTCGGCCGAACAGCCCATGCGGCGCATTTGCCCGGTGATGGTGCCTCCGGAGTGCTCTTTCCATGCCCATACTTTTTCGAGAAATTTTTCACGGCCGAGGTCATGGCGCGAAATGCCTTGCTCAGCCAGCTGCCGCTCCACCACAATCTGCGTGGCGATGCCGGCATGGTCGGTGCCGGGCACCCAGCAGGTGTTGCGGCCTTTCATGCGGTAGTAGCGGGTGAGGCCGTCCATAATGGTTTGGTTGAAGGCGTGCCCCATATGCAGCGTGCCGGTTACATTGGGTGGCGGAAGCTGGATGGAGAAAGACTGTTCAGACTGCATATCGGGCTGGAAATAGCCTTTTGCTTCCCAGTTTTGATAATGCCCGGCTTCGATTTCGGCGGGGTTGTATTTGTTTAACATGATGTTTTTCAATGCTGTATTAATCTGTAAATCAAAGCATGGGATTATAACGCAAAGGCCGTCTGAAACCTATAAAAGGCGTTTCAGACGGCCATAACAAACTGCCCGTCAGGTTAGTGCCTGCGGGCAGTTTTATTTTCTCGGTTCATTTATTTTTCGCTTCGGCCTTGGCTTCTTTTTTCAAAGAGGCATATAAGTCGGGCTGGCGGCTTTTCAGCAGCGAGGCAATCGCAAGATCATCGCGGTTTACTTTAGCCAAGTCGATTTTCTCAATGTGGACCAAACGCAGTAATTCGCGTACGGGCTTGGGCATGTTGCGGCCTGATTCGTAACGCGAACCGCCGGACTGGGTAACGCCGATGCGGCTCCAAAAGTCCATTTGGTTTAAACCGAGTTTTTTGCGGATATCGCGGATATTTTCGATTTTCTCGAACGACTTCATGAAATTCCCTTCATTTGTTGTAAAGATCAATCTGGAAATTACTTATGCAGCGATAATATCTTGAGTGAGAATATTATATTCAGATAAGTATGAATGCTTAGACAGGGAAATCAGGATAAGTTTAATCGGATTTTCTATCAAGCGGTCAAAAAACGCGACAAACGCAATAGGGTGTTTCAACTATTCTTTTAAAACAATAGGTTATTTTTTTAAGTAAAGATTCTAGCTAAAAATATTTTACATAAAAAAACGTAACAAAATCAAGGTTTACCTGTTTTCGGGCTGACGGTGAGGATTTCGCGGCCGGTTTCGGTAACCAAAACTTCGTGTTCCCATTGCGCCGAAAGCGAGCGGTCTTTGGTAACTACCGTCCAGCCGTCTGCCAAAATGCGCAGATGGCGTTTGCCTTGGTTGATCATCGGCTCTATCGTGAAAATCATGCCCGGCTGCAACACCAAACCTTGCCCTTTGCGCCCGTAGTGCAGGACTTGCGGCTCTTCGTGGAAGCCCCGGCCGATGCCGTGGCCGCAGAATTCCTGCACCACCGAATAACCTGCGTTTTCGGCAACCTGCTGGCAGGCGTAACCGATGTCGCCCAAAGTGGCGCCGGGCTTGACCGCCGCGATGCCCGCCATCATGGCTTGGTGGGTGATGTCGATCAGGCGTTGGGCCTGGGGGCTGATTTTGCCTACCGCAAACATACGGCTGGAATCGCCGTGAAAACCGTCTTTTTTAATGGTGATGTCGATATTGAGAATGTCGCCGTTTTTCAGGGGTTTGTCATCGGGAATGCCGTGGCAGATAACGTGGTTGACCGAGGTGCAGCATGATTTGGGGTAGGGCGGGTTGCCGTAATTCAGCGGTGCGGGGCTGCCGCCCTGAACTTCGGTGTGGTAGGTGTAGATCAGCCTGTCCAGCTCGTTGGTGGTGATGCCGGGTTTGACGAATTGGCCGATATAGTCCAATGCTTCGGCCGCCAGCCGGCCCAGTTCGCGCATTTTTTCGATTTCTTCGGCGGTTTTGATAACAACGGCCATGTGAATCCTCTTTTCTTTTCAGGTGTTGGGATTGGTGTTCAGACGGCCTTTCGGTAATGTGTGAAAGGCCGTCTGAAAGAAGGCGGCATAAATTGCTGCAGGGTTTGAATAAGGGTGAAAGCCGCTGTTTCAAGTGGGACGGCGGGTTAAAACAGGTTGTCGGTTACTTTGCCGGGTTGGGCAGATTGCGCAGGGGCGGTTTCTGCGGGTGCCGGTTTTTCGGCTGCGGGTTTGGGTTCGGATGGTTCGGCTGCGGGTTTGGGGGCGGCGGGCTTTTCGGCTGCTTCGATCTGTTGTGCAGGCTTTGGGGCTGCCGTGGGTTGTTCTTTAGGCTGCTCTGCGGGAGCGGCAGGGGTTTCCGGCTGGGCCTGCTGTATGGCCTGCTGCCCGGTTTCTTCGGCCGTTGCGGTTTTCCGCTGCGGTTTGCGGGCTTGGCGCGTGGGTTTTGGGGCCGGTGCGGCGGTTTGTTCGGGTGCGGATGCGGCGGTTGGGGTTTCGGGATCGGCATTTGCGTCTGAAGCGGCTGCTTCGGTTTCGGATGCCTGCTGTCGGGGGGCAGCCGCTTGTGCTTGAACCGCCGCTGCCGCTACTGCCGAAGCGGGTGCACCGCGGGGCGAGAGCATTTCAACCGATGATGCGGCGGCGGTTTGCGGAGCTTGGGTTTGCTGCTGTGCGGGGTCGAATGTCTGCATGATGCCGATTACCACGCCGGCCACGGCGATGAAGGCGATGGCGAAGAGGGCGGCGAGCAGGTGTTTGGGCTTGGGCATGAAGCCCGGTTTGCGGTTGTTCATTGGGTTTTCCGTTTGGCTGATAGAGGCCGTCTGAAAAATCGGTTTCAGACGGCCTTTTGTCTGCGCGGCAGATGCTTTTAAAGCGGCTTAGCTTATCATTTATTGTATGTTTGATAAAGCGTTACCACTTTTTTCACGCCCGGGGTGGTGCGCACGCGTTCGGTAACGGCTGCCTGTTCGGCAGGGGTGAGAATGCCCATCACATAGGTTATGCCGTCATAGGTAACGATTTTCACGCGGCTGGGAACCACGCCTTGGATGCCCAGCAGGGCGGTGCGTACTTTCGATGTGCTCCAAGTGTCGCTGCCCACATTGCCGAAGGTGCGTTTTTGCGGCGATACGCTGATGTAGTTATACACTTCTTGAACGGTTTGCTCCGAGCGCGCCACTTGTTCTACGAATGTGCGGTCGCTTTCGTTGGCAACATGGCCCAGCAGCAGGATATGGCGGTTGTAGCCCACCACTGAGAGTTTCGGCTCGAAGCCTTCGGTTTGGTTGTTTTGGCGCAGGCGTGGCAGGGCGGTGTTTTTGATGCGGACTTCCATCACGTTGTCGTCGGCCTGGGTGCCGGTGCTGCGGCGGTCGAGTGCGGATGCGCCGCCTACTGCGGCTCCGCCCAATACGGCTCCAACGCAGCCGTTTAACAGCGCGGCGGCAATAACGGCGGCAAGCAGGGTGCGGGCGGGTTGTTGGGTGTTCATCTCGATACGTCCTTTCTGAATGGTTTTCAGACGGCCTTGTGCACAGGCCGTCTGAAAGCGGAAAACGGTTATATGCCTTCCAACAGCATGGTGTCGATGCTGTCGCACAGGGCGTGAATCAGCAGGATATGGATTTCCTGTATGCGGGCGGTGCGCGGGTGGGGCACGTTCAATAAAATATCGCTGTCGTTGAGCATGGCGGCGATTTTGCCGCCATCGCGGCCGGTGAGGGCGATAACGTGCATGTCGCGTTCGTGGGCGGCTTTGATAGCTTCGATAACGTTGGCGGAATTGCCCGAGGTGGAAATGCCGATAAGCACATCGCCGGCACGGCCCAGTGCGCGCACCTGCTTGCTGAAAACCTGGTCGAAGCCGTAGTCGTTGCCGATGGCGGTGAGGGCGGAGGTGTCGGTGGTGAGCGCCACGGCGGCCAGCTCCATGCGTTCTTTTTCAAAACGGCCGGTCATTTCGGCGGCGAAATGTTGGGCATCGGCCGCCGAGCCGCCGTTGCCGCAGGCGAGGATTTTGCCATCGTTCATCAAACATTGCAGCATCAGCACGGCGGCCTCGGCGGTGGGTTCGGTGAGAATGTCCGCCGCTTGTTTTTTGGCTTCGATGCTTTCGGTAAAATGGGCGGCTATGCGCTCTGGTAAAGTGGTCATCTGAAAATCAGCCTGTGATGTTCTGCACCCATTGCGGGGTATCGTTGCCCTGAATCAAAACCGCGTCCAAACGGCACGCTGCATGGTTCAGGCGGTGTTGCTGCAGATAGTGCTCGGCACTTTTTTGCAGTTTTAACAGTTTGGCCGGCGTAATGCTGTGGGCAGCGCCGCCGAAGCCGTTATTTTTGCGGTATTTTACTTCAACAAACAGAATCGTGTTGCCGTTTTTGACGATTAAATCGATTTCGCCGAACGGGCAGTGCCAGTTTCGCGCCAGCAGTTTACAGCCCTGTTTTTGCAGAAATGCGAGCGCGGCGTTTTCACCTGCCGTGCCTTGAGTGTGATTTAAGCGCATTTTGTTTGCTCCCGTTATAATCCGATTTTTCAGACGGCCTTTTGAAAAGCGGTTTGTTATGATGATGCAGAAACATTACCAAAAAGCCTGCGGCAGCCTTGAGGCGCAAACATTATACGTGGTTGCCACGCCCATCGGCAATTTGGCCGACATCACCCTGCGTGCGCTGGCAGTGTTGGAGCGCGCCGATTTGGTGTGTGCCGAAGACACCCGCGTTACCGCGCAACTTTTGGCCGCCTACGGCATACAGGCCAAGCTGTTGAGCGTGCGCGAGCACAACGAACAGCAAATGGCGGGCAAAGTCATCCAAGCGCTTGCAGACGGCCTGACGGTGGCGCAGGTGTCGGATGCGGGCACGCCCGCCGTGTGCGACCCCGGCGCGAAACTGGCCGCCCGCGTGCGCGAAGCCGGTTTCAAGGTGGTGCCGGTGGTGGGTGCCAGTGCTGTGATGGGGGCGTTGAGCGGGGCGGGCATCAGCGAGCCGGGCTTTTATTTTCACGGTTTTCTGCCGGCCAAGACGGGCGAACGCCGGAAACTGCTGGCAGCTTGGGCGCGAGCCGAACACCCTGTGGTGGCGTTTGAAACGCCGCACCGCATCGCCGCCGCTTTGGCCGATATGGCAGCGTTGTTTCCCGGCCGCAGGCTGACGCTGGCGCGCGAAATCACCAAAACGTTTGAAACGTTTTTAAGCGGCAGCGTAGCCGATATTCAGACGGCCTTGATTCATGATGCCGACCAAAGCCGCGGTGAAATGGTTTTGGTGCTCCACCCCGCGCCCAAAGAGAAAAACAGCAGTTTGCCTGAAGCGGCGCAAAACGTGATGAAAGTGTTAGCGGCGGAGTTGCCCACCAAACAGGCGGCCGAATTGGCGGCCGAAATCACCGGCGAAAACAAAAAAGCCCTCTACGATTTGGCACTGACATGGAAATAGATCGGGGTGGGTATCGCTTATCCATGAAACAAATAAGCATAAGGCGGCGGGTTGCAGATGGTATCGGCAAGCTGCGCAGAAAGAGCCAAGGCTGCGATGATTTTGAAGCTTGTGAAGCGGATCGGCCGTATGGTGCAGCCACGTTGTTTCAGTTACGGATTGCGTATCCGGCTTTAGAGAACGGTTTGGGTAGGCCGCCGCCGGCAGCGGAATCGGTGCGCACTGCCTGTACTGTCTGCGGCTTGCTGCTTTGTACCCAAACTAAAGCAGGCTTGCCATAGATGTTTTACAGGATATTCGAGGCTGTCTGAAAATATTTTCAGACGGCCTTGTTTGGAATCTGATGGCGGAAAGCACGGCGTGGTTATATTTTTGTTTTTTGCTTGAAAACCTGTTGGGGGGCGAGGGTTGTTGGGAGTGCCGAAAGATATGATGCGGCGGTGTCATGTTTGGAAAGCGTAAAATCGTTAAAACCGCTATTTCAACAACAAACATAAAGTTGCCGGGTATAAAAAAGCACCAAATAGCCGGCCTTGCCCAAGATTGCAGGCCGTCTGAAAATATTGTTCAGACGGCCTTATTCGGGGTTGGAGTGTCGTTGCTCTGCGGCGGCAGACACAAAATCAAACCGATGCCGAAAATGCGGGTTGGCTACTGCGGTATCCGGAATCCGCCGCCGAGGCGGGCGTGAACATTGCTCCAGGCAGTCAGTAGATCTGCACGGTGTTGTGCCAACTGCATTTGCTGCTGCAACACTTCGTCTTGTTTTTGTAGGGGAACCAGGCCGTTTTCCAACCCGGCGCGCATACGGCGGGAAGCTGCCGATGCCGATTTCTCGGCAGTTTCTACCATGCGTTGCTGCAGCGTGGTTTGGTTGCGCAGGTTTTGGTAGCTGCCGACTGCATCGGCTGCTGAGCGTATGGCATGGAGTACGGTTTGGTCGTACACGGCTGCCTGTTCGTTAAAGCGGGCGTTGCGTGCCGCCAATTGCGATTGCAGTGCGCCCGAGGTGAAAATGGGCAGGCTGAGTGCGGGCATGATGCCCAGCATGCCGGAGCTTTTTCCGTTGATAACATCAAAAGCGTCTATGTGCGCCAACCCGGCCAGCAGCCTCAGTTCGATGTTCGGATAAAAAGCCGCTTTCGCTGCGCCGATATCTTGCGCCCGTGATTCCAGCAGGGCGCGTTGGGCGGCGATGTCGGGCCGTCTGCCCAGCAAATCGGCCCGGATACGGTTTACTGCCAGCACGGGCGCGGCCGCCTGCGGCGAAGGCTGCCAGTTCTGCAGAGCCCCTGGAGAGCGCCCTGCCGTTACCGCCAGGCTGTTGCGTATGCGCGAGATATTGTGCATCACTTGCAGCTGCTGCATTTGCAGTTGCTGCTGCATCTGTTGGGCTTGGTAAAGTGCGGACGGGGGAAGAATATCTGCCTGTATGCGCTGTTTTAATAGTTTTTCTATGCTTTCAGCCACCTGAAGGCGTTTTTGCAGGGCTTGCCGTTGGGCTTCCAGTGCCTGCCAGGCAAAATATTGGGCGGCTACGGCATGGGCCGTTTCCAAACGGGTGTGTACCGTTTCATAGGCGGCAGCTTGGCTCCGACCCAAAGCAGATCGGATGCGCGCTTTGTTTTGCCCCCAAAAGTCGAATGCCCAACTGCCTTGCAGGGCTGTTGCGGCCATCAATAGGGTATGGTCGGTGTTGGCTATACCGGATGCGGGTTTGGGGTTTACATACCCCCCTATGCCTTGGGATGACAGGCCGATTTGGACTCTGCTTGCCGCACGGTTCACGCCGAGTTCGGCCTGTGCCTGCTCGAAACGCGCCTGGGCGATCCGCATTTGCGGGGCGGTGCGGACGGCCTCTTCGATCAAACGGTTGAGTTTGGGGTCGCGCAACTGCATCCACCAGTCATCGCGTATTTCGCGGGCGGATTCTCCTTGCGGTAATGAATAAGCCGTTGGGGTGTCCAACGGCACTTGTTTGCCAAACGGCGCACAGGCAGCGGCAAGCAATAATCCGAGCAACGCCGCGCTGCGCGCAATCAGGGTAAATTTCATTAAGCTATCCGTTTTGCTTTCGCTTGGAGCAGCATCGTAATGGTAAGAAAAGGGCAATCAACCGAGTTTGGTCAGCAGTTTGCCTAACAGATGTTGCAGTTGGGCGTAATCTTCATTGGTAAAGTCTTCCCAAGCCTCACTGCTCCTGCTGGAAATCTGCGGCCAGATTTTTTGGATAAAGGCTTCACCTTCAGCAGTTAATTTTAACACGATTTGGCGGCGGTCTTGCTGGTTGATGTGGCGTTCTACCCAGCCGCGCTCCACCATTTCATCGGAAAGGCGGGT
The DNA here is from genome assembly GCF_014297595.2 of Neisseria musculi. Classification (NCBI taxonomy): domain Bacteria; kingdom Pseudomonadati; phylum Pseudomonadota; class Betaproteobacteria; order Neisseriales; family Neisseriaceae; genus Neisseria; species Neisseria musculi. Next base: position 2,909,723 of record NZ_CP060414.2, read on the forward strand.
GGCGCTGGTGCGGGTTAGATCCATCAGATCGCTCAGGCGCGAAGGCAGGATTTCGCTGTTGGGGCTCACATAAACCGCCATCATGGCAAACCACAGGTTCTCGTTGATGCCGAATTCTTTCAAGCTGTCGTTCAGATGGCTGCTCAGGCGTTCTGTAACAACGCGCAGCAGGCGGCCGGATTGGGTTTGCTGTTCGGAAAACTCAGGCAGGCGCCCGGATAATAATCTGAGCGCATTAACCAGTTCTGCTTGTGAAAAACTCATTATATTTCTCTTCTCAAATGATGTTGGCAGTTAAATAATTTTGATAAATGCAGTTATCTGCTTTTAAATTTCTATAAAATTGCCGTTTTCTACATAAAACCGGCAATTTTTAATTCGGTTGGAAATATTTTATATATTATTGTTTATAGTTTCTTAAAAAACAGATAATCGGTTTGTCTTTCTTACAAGCGGATTGCTGTTGTCATAAAAGTGCTCTGCATAACCTAAATGGGGCGGGAAACCAACCGTTTGTCTGCAAACCTAAGTGATATTTGAAATTTTTTAGTGGGGCTGCCGAGAGGCAGTTTGTTTTGCTTTTTTAGAGTGGGTTGGTTATGCATAGTTCGGTGGAAAACATATCTTTACGCATTATGCATTTATAAAAAGCAGACGGAATTTTAAAAATTTTTAAATTCAATAAATTGACTGGGATTATGGGGCAGATAATGAAAAAACGGATTTCGAAATTTCTGTTTTATAAACTATTTTTAACAGTTCTGCCGGGCGTTTCTGCTTGCCGGCAATACACATTCTGCTCTTTTGTATTAAAATGCGGGGTTTACGTTGTGGTTCGCGATCTCCCACATTAAAAAACTAAGGAACTTTCATTTATGACCCGCAGTAGCAACGAACTGCACGGCCTTACTTTGCTGGGCAGCGGAAGTGTTTCGTATCTTACCGAATATGCGCCCGAAGTTTTGGAGGCATTCGACAACAAACACCAAGGCAATGATTATTTTGTCAAATTTATCTGCCCTGAGTTTACCAGTTTGTGCCCGATGACCGGTCAGCCGGATTTTGCCACCATCTATATACGTTATATTCCCGCTGAAAAAATGGTGGAAAGCAAATCGCTCAAGCTTTATTTGTTCAGCTTCCGCAACCACGGTGATTTTCACGAAGATTGTGTCAATATCATTATGAAAGATTTGATTGCGTTGATACAGCCGAAGTATATCGAGGTTTGCGGTGAATTTACGCCGCGCGGCGGAATTGCTATCCATCCGTTTGCCAACTACGGCCGTTCCGGCACCGAGTTTGAGCAGTTGGCCAAAACCCGCCTGTTTGCCCGTGATGCACACGCGTGAATGCGTGCAGCGGCGTTTCTGCATCTAACCGGCAATGTCTGAATACTGATTCATACCGATTAAAAATCAACAACTGCCTGCTTGAGGATTCGGTAGGAAGGCCGCCTGAAAAAAGCAGCGTGCCGCCGAAGCCCCTGTTTGGGAAACGAGAGAGTGATGGTTTATCGATTTAATGCTGCGCAATTGCGAAAGGCCTTGGTTTGGCTTGCTTTTTTTCATATTTTGATTATTGCAGCCAGCAATTATCTGGTGCAGTTTCCGTTTGAAGTGTTCGGATTCCACACCACCTGGGGGGCATTTACGTTTCCGTTTATTTTCCTGGCTACCGATTTAACCGTGCGCATTTTCGGCCGACATCTTGCCCGCCGGATTATTTTTTGGGTGATGCTGCCGGCGTTGGTGTTGTCGTATGCAGTATCGGTGCTGTTTCACGAAGGCGGCTGGACCGGTTGGGCTGCATTGGCTTCGTTCAACGGATTTGTCGGCCGCATCGCATCGGCCAGTTTTGCCGCGTATGCGCTCGGGCAGCTGCTGGATATTTTCGTATTCAATAAATTGCGCCGCTTGAAATCCTGGTGGATTGCACCCACAGCCTCGACATTTTTGGGTAATGCGCTGGATACGTTGGTTTTCTTCGGTGTGGCATTCTATGCCGGCAGTGATGTGTTTATGGCGGCTAACTGGCAGGAAATCGCTTTTATTGATTATTTGTTCAAACTTGTTATCTGCACGCTGTTTTTCTTGCCGGCTTACGGTATTTTGTTGAATATGCTGGAAAAAAAGTTAACTGCGCTCAAGCTGCAAGACAATCTGGCGGAGATGGCGGCCCAAGAGCCTTGATGGTATGACCGGTCTGTTTAAAAAATAACCTGCCGATTTCCTTGCTGTGTGCCTGTGTTGTTTACGGCCCGCCGGTTCGTGCTGATTTGGAATCAGATTGGTTTTTTTACGGATTGGCTGCGGTCGGTTGGATTTCATTTTTTATGCGGATACAGTATGGCGAAAGGCCGTCTGAAATTTTCAGACGGCCTTTGATGTTTTGAATGCAAAGATTGGTGGTTTCAGGTGGTGGCCCCGCCGACAGGAATCGAACCTGTATCTTACGCTTAGGAGGCATATGTTCTATCCGTTGAACTACGGCGGGCTTTCAAGCAGAAACGGGAAGGGTTAAGGTTAAGAAACCCTTGCCAGCGACTCTTGGGCCAGCGCACGCATGGCCAGGGTGGCTTCGTTGTCGGGAAGGGCGTTTAAACAGGCCACGGCTTGTCCGACCGCTTTTGCGGCTTCGGCGGCAGCATAGCCCAGCGCATCGGAGTTTTTCACATAGCCGTAGATTTTTTCGAAATCACTGCGGTCTGCATTTTGCAGCGCGGTGCGCACATCGGCGGCTACTGTTTCGCTGCCTTGCTGCATCAGATAAATCAGCGGCAGCGTGGGTTTGCCTTCGGCCAAGTCATCACCGACATTTTTGCCGATTTCATCGGGCCGTCCCGAATAATCCAACACATCATCAATAATTTGAAAGGCGGTGCCGACATATCTGCCGTAATCTTTCAATGCCTGTTCCTGCTCGGGCGTTGCGCCGGCCAAAATTGCGCCGACTTGTGCGGCGGCTTCGAACAGCTTGGCGGTTTTATACTGGATAACCTGCACATATTCGGCCTCGGTGATATGGGTGTTGCCGATGTTCATCAGCTGCATCACTTCGCCTTCGGCAATGATATTGGTGGCATCGGCCATCACTTCGAGAATCTTCATGCTGCCGGAACCGACCATCAGTTGGAAGGCTCGGGTGTAGAGAAAGTCGCCGACCAATACGGCTGCGGCATTGCCAAACAGGTTGTTGGCGGTTTTACGGCCGCGGCGCAGCCCGCTCTCATCTACCACATCATCATGCAGTAGTGTGGATGTGTGGATGAATTCCACCATGGCGGCCAGCGAATATAGTTTTTCTCTATCGTAACCCAAGGATTTTCCTGCCAGAATCGTGATAATCGGGCGGAGCCGTTTGCCGCCGGCGCTGATGATGTAGGTGCCGATTTGCGAAATCAGCGCCACTTCAGACTGTATGGCCTGATTGATGACCGCGTTGACTTTGGCAAGGTCATCGTTAAGGTGGCGTTGGAAATAGGGCAGGTTTTCGAGCATGGCGTTTACGGGTTCGGTTGGTGAAAACAAAAAGGCAGGCGAAAGAAATTATGCAGCCTGCTATTATAGCAGCAATCATACCCGCACGCACCGCTGCCGTATATTCCGCCGTATATTTCAGACTGTTTTCAGATGCCCGGGCCGGGGGATGCAAATAAACTTTGACAAAACAGTCGAATAAACATAAAATTCTCGGCTTCGCGCATGGTGCGCGGATATTAACCAAAACCCTTAAATGGAGTTGAGTATGTACGCGGTCATAAAAACCGGCGGTAAACAATATAAAGTTACCGTTGGCCAAAAATTGAAAGTAGAACAGATACCTGCCGAACTCGACAGCCAAATCGAACTGAATGAAGTTTTGATGATTGCTGACGGCGAATCTGTAAAAGTGGGTGCGCCCTTTATCGAAGGCGCGAAAGTAACCGCCAAAGTGGTAGCCCACGGACGTGGCGAGAAAATACGCATTTTCAAAATGCGCCGCCGCAAACACTACCAAAAACGCCAAGGACACCGCCAGAATTTCACCCAAATCGAAATCGTGGCAATCGCTTAATTAATCAGGAGTAAGTAATATGGCAACTAAAAAAGCCGGCGGCAGCTCTAAAAACGGTCGCGATTCAGAAGCCAAACGTCTGGGGGTGAAAGCCTACGGCAACGAACTGATTCCTGCCGGTTCCATCATCATCCGCCAGCGCGGCACTAAGTTCCATGCCGGTGAAAATGTGGGTATGGGCAAAGACCACACTCTGTTTGCCAAAGTGGACGGCTATGTGGAATTTAAAACCAAAGGCGCGCTGAACCGTAAAACCGTAAGCGTACGCCCCTATACCGGTGCTGACGAATAAACGGTTCATCTTTCCACACCACATTCAAAAAGCCGCACATTCTAGCCTATGCTTGTAATGTGCGGCTTTGTATTGATTGTTGCGGGCAGGAGACGCCAGTTGTACTGCGGGATACGGTAAATCCACTTTATTTTTGTTGCAGCCTTGCAGCACCCCGAGCGTGAGAGAGCGCTTTTGTTAAACCACCCAAGCGGCCGGCTGTCTGTAGTGCCTGCGGTTTGATGCCGGGTATCGAGAATAAAGCGAATCTGCTATGGCGTAGAATATGTGCTTCAGACGGCCTGATTGGGGTTCCGTCAAGTGCCGCCGGCCGGTTGTTTTGCAGCTAAATTGCTTTTGAAACAAAAAGACAGCTAAAACAAGTTTGGTTATAAGGGGCGGAACATTTTCTATGGCTGCCACGGTTTGGGCAGAAGCTCCCGCTCTTATAGGCCGTCTGAAACCGCAGCAGTAAGTTTCAAGCTGTTTTTCAAGTTGTTTTTGATTGTTTGAAATCGGGCGGTTTCCGGTATCGACATGGCGAACCCACTTGCGAATCATAACAGCGTTAGTTTGCTTGGCACCCGCTGCGGTTTGCTGTTTTATATTTATTTGGGCGGATTGGCTTTATCGGGCCGTCTGAAAGGTTTTTTCAGACGGCCTGTAGTTTCCCGATACCGGGCAGCAGGCGCTACAGACAAGACCGGCCTTGCCGGCCGCTTGGGTGGTTTAATAAAAGCGCTCTCTCACGCTCGGGGTGCGGGGCTGCAGCAAAAATAAAGCGGGTTCCGCTATAGCACGGCGGCTGCCTGATCTTCCTGAAGCATCGCGCCGCCTGTTTGTGTCGATACGGCATAACTTTGGTCGGCGGTATTGACCGGTGCGGTTTCGGATGTGTCGATACCCAGTTTGCCCAAATTCACCGGTCGGGCAGTGTCTAACAATTCGGTGCCGCCGGTTTGCGGTGTGTTTGCGCTGCGTATGGCTGCATTGCTATGGAAAACGATGTTTTCGGTGGCGGCCCGGCTGACGGTGGTGGTGCCTATATCTGCAAAGGCACTTTCATCGGACTCGGCTTCAATGGGAAATGCCCTGGCTGACAGGGTTACTTTTTTGAGGGCTGCGATTGATGCGGGGGTGGCGCCGTTGTTGCCCGCTATACCGGCTGCTTCGCTGTGAATATTGGAAATAACGCGCAAGGTGTTGATTTGCTCTGTTTTCAGCCAGTCGCCGTTTTCAAAGGCTTTGGATGAGTCGGTATCGAAAGTGTTGTCGGCAACGGTGAGCTTGCCTTTATGGCTTTTGCTGGTGCCGGTTGCACGGACAACCGGCTGCGAGGGCGGTCCGCCGCTTACGTTGAATGTGTTGCCGGTTACCGACACGGTGGCGGCATTGCTTTCAACGGTTACGGCTTTGGTGGCGCCTTCGGCCTGGCTTATTTTCAGGGTGTTGTTATTAACGGCAACGCTGCCGTTGAGGCGGTCGGCATTTTGTTTTTCTTCGATATAAATCGGTGCGGCAGTTGTTTTTTTTACCGACATGTTATTGCCGATAATGCGGATATTTCCGCTTCCGGGACCGGCTTCCACGGCTGCGGTATGGGAGTTGTCTGATTTGCCGAATATGCTGATGAGGTTGTCGGCCGAAGAGCCGGCTAGTTTGTTATTGGAAATATTTAATGTGTAGCTGACATCTTTTTCATTGTTGCGGGCCTCGATGGCGCGGGTGATGCCCAAGCCGTCTGTGAGGTTGTTAATGGTATTGTTGCTGATGTTGAACACACCGGCTTTGGGGTTGATGAATTTTTGCCAGTCTTGGCCTTTGTTTTCTAATTTGATGCCCCGGTAGCCGATATAGTCGCTGCCGGCATTGGGAATACCGGTGTTGTCGTCTCTGGTGAGGCGGAAAGAAGGGTCTTGTGTGATGGTGTTGTTTTGGATGGTAACTTTATCCATGCTGAACTGACGGTTTTCTACGGAGATGCCATACATACGGTCGCCGTTTAATGTGTTGTTTTTGATAACGATATTATTGCCGTCGTGTGAATCTATGCCTTTGCGGTAGTTGTGGTTGGTGGTGTTGCCGGTGATGGTGGCCCCGTTGTTGTAGCTGCCGGCCATCAGTGAAATACCGTAGCCTGTGCCGCCGTCTTTTTCATGGCCGTTCCATGCAAAGGTGTTGTTTTCAGCGGTGAAATTTTTTTGAAATGCTACCATCACGCCGGAAACGCGGTTGTGGTGCAGGTTGCTGTCGATAATTTTATTATTGTCGCCGGTGGGCAGTTGCGCAGCAGTGATTTTGCCGTTTGTCAGGTTGTCTTTTGCACCGCTGGATATGGCGCTGGTCGAGGTAAACAATACGCCGGCACGGTTGGCACCGGATACTTCTACTCTGCTGATCAGGGTATGGTCGGCATCGTTGACGACAATGCCGCTGATTTTGCCGAAGTAGCTTTGTCCGGTGCGGTAAAAATCGGTGGCGGCAGTGTGTTTGTATTGCACGGAAAGGTCGGAAACAAATTTACCGTTTTGCCCGTTAATCCAAATGCCGGCTTTTTCCGGTTCGGTAGCATTGCTGTTGGGATTATGCACGCCGGTTTGTTTGTGTGTGAACAGGATTTTGGTTTTACCCATGCCGTCGCCGAAAATGCCGGTTACGTTTCTTGTGGCAGCGTTGATTTCGATGGCTCCGCTGATGGTGATGGTGCCGGTTAAATATAGTGCCGCTTTTTCTTTGTGGGCGGCGGCCAATGCGGCTTTAACCGCATCGTTATAGGTGTTGGTTGCGGTTTTGAAGTGGCGGATATCAATGTATTTTCCATGCTTCGCGTGTGTTCGCACAACATAATTTGCCATAAATGGTTATCTCCTGATTAAATAGGTGATTGATGCCAAAGGTATATTAAAGCGGGAAAGTATATGGGGTTTTCACACGCTGAAAAAGGGGGCGTTCGGCATGGTTGCCGGCAACACCGGCTTTTGTAATATTTATTTTGATATTTTTAACAAAATTAACCTGCAAAAATAGAGAAGATTTTTTTGTTTTTCTAAAAATTTTAAGCAATAGCTTAACGGCATATCAAAATATGCCTCATGGTTGGTAAAGTTGTTGCGGTTGTCGGTCTGAATGTTATTTTTAGTTAAATTTTTATTTTTAAAACGCACGTCCAATATGATTCGGAATTTCTATTTAGAATAGGCCGCATCCGATCGGAGAGGCCGTCTGAAAGCTTTCTTGCGATGATGCCGACCAAGCCGGAACGTATCCTGATTATCAAATTGCGCCACCACGGCGATGTGTTATTAACCACGCCGGTGGCCGACCGCATCAAACAGGCTTATCCCGATTGCGCCATCGATATGCTGGTGTATCGGGAAACCGCCGATATTTTGCGCGACAACCGCCAAATCAACCGTATTCTCACCATCGACCGGCAATGGAAGAAGCTGGGTTTGCGCCAACGGCTGGCATGTGAGCGGGCGTTGTGGGGCAGCTTGAAAGCACAGCGTTATGATTGGGTGTTCAATCTTTCCGACCAATGGCGTGCGGCAGCAGTGGCCAAGTTGTGCGGCAAACGCAGCGGCAGTTTGCGCTACAGCAAGCGCGACAATGTGTTATGGCGGTTTTGCCACAGCGTGTTGAGCGAAGATTTAAAACACGAACACCATATTGTCGAACACCATCTTGCCGTGCTCCGTCCGTTGCAGCTGGCCGGCGGCTATTGCCCGCGTGTGCGTATGGAAATTGCTCCCGACACGCGCCGCAGTTTGCAGGGTAAGCTGCAGAACCGGGGCTGGCAGGGCGAACCTTATGTGTTGGCGCACCCGGGGTCGCGCTGGGCGTTTAAGTGCTGGGAAAACGATAAAACCGCCCAATTGCTGCAACGTTTGCTCGAGAGCGGCCGCCATTTGGTGCTGACTGCTGCGCCCGACAGCGGCGAGCAGGCTATGCTGGCAGACATCGCCGGCCGTCTGAAAGCACCAAAGGGCATGCATATATGGATTTTGTCGGGCTGCCTGAATCTGCGCGAGCTGGCGGCGGCAATCGATGGTGCCGGGCTGTTTATCGGTGTGGATTCGGTGCCCATGCACATGGCGGCCGCGTTGGACAAGCCCCAGGTGGCGCTGTTCGGCCCGAGCTGGGTGAGCCGTTGGCGGCCTTATTCGGCGCGTGCCGAAGTGGTGTGGGCGGGCGATTTCGGCAGCCTGCCCCACCCCGACAGCATTAACAGCAACGATACCGCCCGCCTGCTGGGCGCGATTCCGGTTGATGCCGTGTGGCAGGCGGTGCAGAAACAGTTGGCAGGGTGAGATGCCGGCAGAGACCGCCCGGGCAGGGGGGCGGCAAAAATATTTTCAGGCCGTCTGAAAGCCGTTTCAGACGGCCTGTGTCATTGTCCGAACCCTTGTAACCAAAACCGCGCCAAACTTGCAAACATTGGTTTTGGGCGATAACGGCCTTTTTCAAAATGATGCAGGCGGGGCATTGCAAAAATACTCTCAGGCCGTCTGAAAGGCCTGCAATGAGTATTTCCACAATACTGTGATTCCCGCGCAGGTGAGGGGATAGAAACTTGAAGTGTCGGTTAAAAAGTGCCCACATGCCGAACATTTGGATTTCCGTTTATGCGGAAATGGCGGCAAATAAACTTCTTGCGGTGTTTTGCATTTTACAAAGATTTCAGGTGGAGAAACCCTGGCCTTTACAATCTTTCAGGCCGTCTGAAAGCCGTTTCAGACGGCCTGAGGTGCCGGGAAAGGTCGGGCTGCCGGCATTTTTGATGCCCGGCGGTTTTGGTTTCTGCTGAAACGGTGGTTTGGCGGTTGCTGCGTATGCTCCGAAACCGCATGGCTTGGCGGTGCTTTCCGGCATTTCCGGCAACTTTAAAAAAATCAAAACAGGTATTCGGGCGGAAAACGGGCAGTATAAACAACGCTGCGATTTGCTGCATTTCAGGCCGTCTGAAAACAAAAATCTGGGCATATCAAACAGGTTTCAGCATGGCAGCGCGGCAGGGTCAGTCTGCGCGGAAAGTGTCGTGGCAGGCTTTGCAGCTTCGGCCTACCTCGCCGAACGGTTTTTTGACATCATCCAGTTTGCCGGAAGCGGCGGCGGTTTTCAACGCAGCAGCGGCAGTGGTGAATGTTTCAACGGCCTGTTTGAATTCATCGGGTTTGCTCCACACTTCGGGTTTGGCTTCCGATTCTTCGTTGGCACTTTCGGGGGTGTAGTGCTCCCACGGTTTGTCGGCATTGGCGGCGAGGCTGTCGGCTGCGGCCTGGAAGGCGGCGGCATCATACGGGGTTTCGCCTTTTACCATTTTGCCCATGGTGCCGACATCTTCTTTAAATGATTTCATCAGCTTTTCGCGCTCTTTTACCGCTTCTTCGGGGCTTAAAGCCGAAGCGGCTGCCTGGGCTGTTTCGGGTGCCGGTGCGGCAGAAGCGGCGCTGCTGTTTTGTCCGCCGCAGGCGGCCAGCAGGGAAAGGGCGGCAAGGGTGCCGAGGATAAGCACGGTTTTTTTCATGGTTGTGTCCTTAGAGTGGTTGGTGGTTATCACGGCCTTGCGGCCGCTGTTTTGCGGATAGGGTAAACCCGCTTCATTTCCGTTGCGGCGGCGCGCTTTGCCTACTGCTTGCTGCTGCCCGATACCGAAAATGAAGCACGCCCGCTGTGGCGGATGCACGGGTTTCGGTGTCGGAAAAGCAGGTTTATTATACGGCAGGCCGTCTGAAAGTTTGACCGGTTTTATTCAGACGGCCGAATCGGCATCTTAAACGCGATATTGTCTGCCAAAAAGCATTCAATTGCGTATAATCGCGTATATTTACAGATATTTACATCAAAACAGTGAAAGGTTTGACCTATGAAAGAGCAAGCGGTAAACGGCCGTCCGCATTGGCGCGGGCGGTTGCGGGCGATGGGCCCGGGCATCATGATGGCTTCGGCGGCGGTGGGTGGTTCGCACATTATCGCCTCCACCCAGGCCGGCGCACTCTACGGTTGGCAGCTGGCGTTGATTATTGTGCTGGCCAATCTGTTTAAATACCCGTTTTTCCGTTTCGGCCCGCAATACACGCTCGAAACGGGCAAGAGCCTGCTCGAAGGTTATGCCGAAAAAAGCCGCGTGTATTTATGGGTGTTTTTTGTGCTGAACCTGTGTGCCACGGTGATTAACACGGCAGCGGTGAGTATGTTGTGTGCCGCGATTCTGAGCTTTGTGCTGCCGGGCGAATGGTCGATGAACGCACTTTCGGCTGCGGTGTTGGCCTCTGCCGTGCTGCTGTTGCTGGTGGGGCCTTACCGCACGGTGGACGGTATGTCGAAAATCATTATGATCAGCCTCACCCTCACTACGGTGGCGGCGGTGGCGGTGGCCGCCGGCAAAGGTGCGCAGATGCAGCCGGGCTTTATCGAGCCCAGCCCGTGGAATCTCGGCGCGCTGGCGTTTATCGTGGCACTGATGGGTTGGATGCCGGCACCGATCGAGATTTCGGCCATCAACTCGATGTGGGTATCCGCCAAGCGCAAGCTGGAAAAAGTGAGCTATGAAGACGGCCTGTTCGATTTCAACGTGGGCTACATCAGCACCGCCGTTTTGGCGGTGGTGTTTCTCGCTTTGGGCGCGCTGGTGCAATACGGCACGGGAACCGAAGTGAAAATGGCAGGCGGAGCCTATATCGGCCAATTGATTGATATGTATGCGCAAACCATCGGCGAATGGTCGCGCTGGCTGGTGGCGTTTATTGCGTTTGCCTGTATGTACGGCACCACGATTACGGTGATTGACGGCTATTCGCGCACCAATATGGAATCGCTGCGGCTGATTTTGCGCCATCCGCAAAGAGAGCGCAGCAACCGCATCTTGGCCGTGTGGATTATTTTTGCCGCCGCTTCCGGCCTGTGTGTGATGCTGTTTTTCAAAGGCGCGGTATTGGCGATGCTGAAGTTTGCAATGATTGCTTCGTTTGTGAGCACGCCGGTTTTTGCTTATTTAAACCTGGCACTGGTGCGCAAGGGCAAACACAGGCTGCAACCGTGGCTGATGTGGCTGGCCTGGATCGGTTTATTGTATTTAAGCGGCTTTACGGTGTTGTTTTTGCTCAATCAAAGCGGGATGATTGCTTAGGCGTGCCGTCAGAAGGTTTGTAAAGCGGATTTTTGGAAAAAATCCGCAGATAACAAAAGCGCGGCAAGATTGGACATCTTGCGCGCATTTTTTAAGCAGATGCAGACCTTACCAAAAATACTGCCGCAACGCTTGCCGGCGGATATGCCCTAAACGGGCGGCAGCGGCAGATAAACATCAAACCGCGTGCTTTTGCCCGTGTATTGATAGGCGGGCGGCTGGTGGTTGAGAAATTCCCCCAGGCGCGGACGTTTGACGACAATGCGCTTTTTTGCGGTGGCGCGGGCGGCAGCAAGCAGCGCCCCTTCGTTTTGCGCCGCGCCCACCAGGCTGTGAAAATAAGCCATTTCTTTTTTGACGGCGGCGGTTTTGCGGCTTTCGGGATACATCGGGTCGAGATAAACCACATCGGGGCGGCCTTCGGCGGCGGCCAGTTGGGGCAGCAGCGTGCAGGTATCGCCGAAATGCAGGGTGATGCGTTTGGCAACGGCGGCAGTATCGGGGCATTCGAGCGCACGGCGCAGGCCGTCTGAAAGCAGGGCGGCAACGGCGGAGTTTTGCTCGAACACATACACGCGCAGCCCCAGCGAAGCCAATACGAAAGCATCACGCCCCAAGCCGCCGGTGCCGTCCCAAACGGTGGGGGCGGCGGTGTGGTTTACCGCTTTGGCGATCAGTTCGCTGCCGCCTTTGGTACGGCGGTATTGCGCCGCCCCGCCGGCGAAGTCTGCCCGCACACGCCCTTTTTCGCCTGCGCGGCACAACGAAAGGCCGTCTGAATCGGCCAGCAGATATTCGCCCTGCCGGGGTTGGCGGCTGCATACGGTTAAGCCGAAGCGGCCGATCAGGCTGAGTGCGGCTTCGGCGGCGGTTTCGGTGGAGTAAACGGGAATCATGGTGTTTCAGACGGCCTGAGAGATGGGTTTGCTGTGTGTCATAAGGGTCAAAAGGAAGCAGGATAAAAGAGCGGTTTGTACGGCAGGATACTGTAGGGAATCTGCTTCGTCTGCGCGGGGTGTTGCGCCTTGCCATGATAGTGGATTTCTTTTATTTTTGTGTGGCGGCGTTGCTGCACTTCGGCTCGAAGAAAACGATGTGCAGGCCGCCCGAGCCAACAGAGCCGGTTTCGGATTGTCTGTTTGATGGGTACTGCCGGCGGTTGGCTGCCTTGTGCTGGGAATAAGGTGAATACACTGTATCACTAATCTGTTTCCCAATCATGCGGTGCCGGCCCGTTTTGTGGTGTTGCGTGTATTACTGCCGCCCGCCGCCTTGAATCCGCTTCATTTCCGCCACAGGGTGCTGCACCATATTGCCTCGCCTTGCTGTTTTGTATCCAAAATGAAGCGGTTTCATGGTGATGCGGCGGATTGAGCTATACAGGTTCTGTAAAGGCTCAGGCCGTCTGAAAGCGCGGGCAGGGCCGGTTTGCGTTTTCAGACGGCCTGAGCCTTTGCAGAACCTTCAAAAAACACGGCAAGAAATATCTGCCGTTATTTTTATGCGGGCAGGAATCCAAACGCTTGGCACTGCTATGGGTTAAGGCAATGCTTCAATAGGTTCATTCGGATTCCGGCCGGTGCGCAAACGATGGAATTGCTGTTTTTCAGACGGCATGAAGCTGTTTTTGCAAAGGCTGAGGCCGCTTACTTTGCCGAAGGCGGTTAAGCATCGATATTCTGCGCAATCAGGGCGTTGTTTTCGATAAACGCCCGGCGCGGTTCGACTTCGTCTCCCATCAGGGTAACAAACACTTCATCGGCGGCGATAGCGTCTTCGATGCGCACTTTCAGCAGGCGGCGCACGGCGGGATCCATAGTGGTTTCCCACAGCTGCTCGGGGTTCATCTCGCCCAATCCTTTATAGCGTTGGATGCTCATGCCTTTTTGTGCATTTTGCAGCAGAATCTCAAGAGCGTCTTCAAAGCTGTTGATACCGTATTCGTTGTCGCCTTTATACAGTTTGGCGTTTTTGCCCACTAAGCCGTTGAGCTGCGCGGCGGCCTGGCTGAGGGTTTGGTAGGACTTGCCGTTTAAAAACTTCGGCTCGATATAGCTCACCGCGACGTTGCCGTGCAGTTTGCGGGTGATTTTGATGAAGTGGCTGCCTTCGCTGCCTTCGATGCGCTCCAGCGCCACTTCTTTTCCGTCAAGCAGCGGCATCAGCGCGGCGATGGCGGCATCGGCAGCGGCGGCATCGGACAAACTCACGGGCCCGGCATACAGCATGGCGTGCAGCACCGAATCGTCAATCATACGGCTTTCCTGCGCGATGGCGGTTTTGGCCAGCATAAACTGCCTGGCGGCCTGCTCGAGCTCGGTGCCTTCGATGGTGCGGCCGTCTGAAACGATTTTGGCTTTGTCTAAGGCCAAACCCAAGAGCCATTGGTCTTTTTCAAACTCGTCTTTCAGATAGCGCTCCTGCTTGCCGTGTTTGGCTTTGTAGAGCGGCGGCTGGGCGATATAGACATAGCCGCGTTCAATCAGCTCGGGCATCTGGCGGTAGAAAAAGGTGAGCAGCAGGGTACGGATATGGGCACCGTCCACATCGGCATCGGTCATGATGATGATGCGGTGGTAGCGCAGCTTTTCAGGGTTGAACTCTTCTTTGCCGATGCCTGCGCCCAGCGCGGTAATCAGGGTGGCGACTTCCTGGCTGGCGAGCATTTTTTCGAAGCGGGCTTTTTCCACGTTGAGGATTTTGCCTTTCAGGGGCAGAATCGCTTGGAATTTGCGGTCGCGCCCCTGTTTGGCCGAGCCGCCGGCCGAATCGCCCTCAACGAGGTAAAGCTCGGATAGAGCAGGGTCTTTCTCTTGGCAGTCGGCCAGTTTGCCCGGCAGGCCCAAGCCGTCCATCACGCCTTTGCGGCGGGTGATTTCGCGGGCTTTGCGGGCGGCTTCGCGGGCGCGGGCGGCATCAACGATTTTGCCGCAGATGGTTTTGGCTTCGGCGGGGTTTTCTTCGAGAAAGTCGGTCAGCGCCCGGCCGATCACTTCGTTTACCACGGGGCCGATTTCGCCGGAAACCAGTTTGTCTTTGGTCTGCGAAGAGAATTTGGGGTCGGGCAGTTTGACGGAAAGCACGCAGGTCAAGCCTTCGCGCATATCATCGCCGCCGGTGTCCACTTTGGCTTTTTTGGCGATTTCGTTGGCTTCGATGTAGTGGTTGATGGTGCGCGTCATCACTTGGCGCAGGGCGGTGAGATGGGTGCCGCCATCGCGCTGGGGAATGTTGTTGGTGAAGCACTGCACCGATTCTTGGTAGCTGTCGTTCCACTGCATCGCCACTTCCACGCCCATGCCGTCTTTTTCGCCGCCGGCATAAAACACTTTTTCGTGCAGCGGGGTTTTCTTGCGGTTCATGTATTGCACGAAACCGGCCACGCCGCCGGCAAAGGCGAAGTCTTCCTCTTTGCCGTCACGCATATCGGTGAGTTTGATGCCCACGCCGTTGTTGAGAAACGAGAGTTCGCGGATGCGTTTGGCGAGAATGTCGAAATGGTATTCGATATTGCCGAAGGTTTCTTCGCCGGCCATAAATTGAACCCTGGTGCCGGTTTTGCCTTCGGGCGCACCGCCCACCACTTTCAGCGGTTCAACGGCCGCACCGCGCCTGAATTCGACAAAATGCTCTTTGCCATCGCGCCAGATGGTCAGGCGCAGCCAGTCGGAGAGGGCGTTTACCACCGATACGCCCACGCCGTGCAGGCCGCCGGAGATTTTGTAGCTGTTGTTGTCGAATTTGCCGCCGGCATGGAGAATGGTCATAATCACTTCGGCGGCAGAGCGGCCTTCTTTGGGGTGGATGCCGGTGGGAATGCCGCGGCCGTTGTCTTCGATGGTGATGGAGTTGTCGGCGTTAATGGCAACGGTGATTTGGTTGCAGTGGCCGGCCAGTGCTTCATCGATGGCATTGTCGAGCACTTCGAAAACCATGTGGTGCAGGCCGGAGCCGTCCTGCGTGTCGCCGATATACATGCCGGGGCGTTTGCGCACGGCATCCAGGCCTTCGAGCACCTGTATGCTCTCGGCACCGTATTCTTCTTGATTGCTCATAGGGTGTTTCCTGCTGATTGGAATGGGGCAGGCCGTTTGAAAAGCGGGTGTCCAAACGGCAAAACAATGGGCGCATTATACCTGATTGCGTAAGCGTTTTCAGCGGTTTCGCAGGCCGGGAGGAAAAAGGAAAAGGCCGTCTGAAATCTGTTTCAGACGGCCTCGGTTTATGCATTTGGCGGTGTTTTATTTACCGGCATCCAATATTTCACCCGCTTTGCGCTGCTGCTCGATTTTGCGGTTGATATACCACTGCTGCGCGATGGTGAGAATATTGTTTACCACCCAGTAAAGCACCAGGCCGGCGGGAAAGAAGAAAAACATCACCGAGAAAATCATGGGCATGATTTTCATCATTTTGGCCTGCATCGGGTCGGTGGGCGGCGGGTTTAAATAGGTTTGGGCAAACATGGTGGCAGCCATGATAACCGGCAGGATAAACCACGGGTCGGGGCGGCTCAGGTCGGTAATCCAGCCCAGCCACGGTGCCTGGCGCAGTTCCACCGAAGAGAAAATCGCCCAATACAAACCGATAAACACCGGAATTTGCAGCAGCATCGGCAGGCAGCCGCCGAGCGGGTTGATTTTTTCGTCTTTATACATCTGCATCATAGCCTGCTGCATGGCCATGCGGTCATCGCCGTATTTCTCTTTCAACGCCTGCAGGCGCGGGGCAACGGCGCGCATTTTTGCCATCGAGCGGTAAGAGGCGTTGGTGAGCGGGTAGAGAACGGCTTTCACGATAATGGTGAGCAGCACGATGGCCCAGCCCCAGTTGCCGACAAAGTCGTGCAGTTTGTTGAGCAGCCAAAACAGCGGTGAGGCGAAGATGTGTACTTTGCCGTAGTCTTTTGCAAGTTGCAGATTGTCGGCCACTTTGCTGATCATGCTGGTGGTTTGCGGGCCGGCATATAAATCGATGCCTGCACCGAGCTTGCCGCCCGCAGGCACGGCGGCCAAGGGCACGCGTACGGCGGCGGAATAGAGGGTGTCGCTGCGGCGTTTCAAATCGATTTGGCAGGCACCGGCGGCGCAGACGGTTTGGCCGTCTTTGGGCTGCAGAATCCAGGTGGCCATGAAGTAGTGCTGAATCATGCCCAGCCAGCCGCTGTCGGTTTTGCGCACATATTCGGCTTGGTCTTTGCCGGAATGGTAGTCATCGTCCAAATCGCCGAACGGCACTTTTTCAAACTCGCCGGCAGGGGTGTAAACCACCGGGCCGGCATAGGTTTGGTTGAAATAACCTTCGCCTTCGGGCTTGCTGCTGTCGCGCAGCAGGCGGTAAACGGCATCAAGCTTCACCGGCGCGCCGCCCGAGTTGGTTACATCGTAACGCATATTGATGACGTAGCTGCCTTGGGTGAAGGTATAGACTTTGTCGATTTTCAAACCGGCAGTTTCCGGCGCGCTCAGGCGCACTTCGGCTTTATCTCCGTTGAGGGTGTATTGTTTCTGCGCGGCGGTGAAGGTGAGGCCTTTCAACACGTTTTGGCCGTCTGAATTCAATAATTCGGATTGGGCGATATAGGTGTGGGCTTTGCTGTCGTTAAACAGCACGAAATCTTTGCTTTCATCGCTGCTGGCGTTGTATTTCAACAGGGTCAGGCCGCGCAGGTTGCCGGTTTTTTCATCGATAACGGCTTTAACCGTGTCGGTGGTTACGGTAACCGGCACGGTGGGCGTGAGTGCGGCAGCAGGGCCTGTCTGCTGCGCGGCGCTTTGCTGTGCGGTTTGTGCAGCCTGTTGTCGGGCCGGGTCGGGTTTGGGCGTGGGGAAAATCTGCTCCCAGCCAAACAGAATCGCCGCAGCCACGGCGAAAAAAACCATTAATCGTTTGAAGTCCATAGAATCTTCCTGGTGATACTTGTAGGGTGGGGCAAAAAAACTGCCGCCGCAGCCCGTACATCAGCCCGTTTGCCGCAGCGGCCCGGGAAAGCAGACGGTCTGTCGGGCCGTAATGCCCGGCGGCAGTTTCAGACGGCTTTGTTTTCAGACGGCATTATATAGAACAGTATGCGGGTGGTGGAAAAATATGCCGGCTTCGGCAGGCCGTCTGAAATGCGTTGGTGTTTGCGGGGCGTATAAAACAGGTGCTAAGGCACGGGATCGCAGCCGCTGCCGCCCCACGGATGACAGCGGGCGATACGTTTGAGTGCCAGACAGCCGCCTTTGAGCGCACCGTGTTTTTTCACTGCCTCCAAGGCATATTGCGAGCAGGTGGGCGTGAAACGGCAGCGGGGCGGAATCAGCGGGCTGACGGCGTATCGGTAAAACCGTATCAGCCACAGCAGCAGTTTGGCGGCCATCAGGATATTCTGCGCATCAGTTGTGCCAGCTGCAGGCGGGCTTCGGCGGCGGTTTCACGGTTGAAAGGGCGGCGTATGCGCACGACAAAGTCGTTGGGCGGCAATGTTTCTTTATGGCAGCGGAACCATTCGCGCACCACCCGTTTCATATAGTTGCGCGCATGCGCGCGTTTGGCGGTTTTTTTGCTGACCACCAAGCCCAAACGGGCGTGGTTCAAACCGTTGCCGGTCAGGTAGAAAATCTGTATGAGTGCCGAACCCTGCTGTTTTTTAAACGCAAAAACGGATGAAAAGTCATCCGTTTTCAGCAGGCGGTAACGTTTGGCGAAGCCCCGGCTCAAAATTATACGCTCAAACGCTTGCGGCCTTTGGCGCGGCGTGCAGCCAAAACGGCACGGCCGCCGCGGGTTTTGGAGCGGACCAGAAAACCGTGGGTGCGTTTGCGTTTGGTTACTGAGGGTTGGTAAGTGCGTTTCATGTCTGTTTCCTAAGTGGCAGAAAATCAAACTGCGGATTACACCTTAAATTTAGGGTTTTGTCAATTAATAAAACAGCTTGTGCAAACGGTTGCCCGCTTTGCGTTGTGCGCCGGCTGCCGTTTGGCTGCGGCTGTTTCAGACGGCCGGTCGTGCTGTTGCGAACCATGTTTGAGAGTGTTCTTTGACTGCTGCTGCCGATGGCGGTTGTGGATAATTTTCGGTATAATCTTCCGAATCTTTGCAATGATGCAACAGGCCGTCTGAAAAACAACGGCCTACTGTTTTTAATCTGTTGATTGGAAAGTGTTCTGTTTGCGGCTCTGTGCGGTGCAGCATCGGCGGGGCACTTTCACATTATTTGTTTTGTATAAAAAACGCTAATCAGGCACCT